>JAZLGM010000088.1:0-52908 GCA_045616285.1 Ruminococcus sp. | reverse complement strand
AGATGAAGAAGAAGGAACGTGCAAAGAAGCGTGCGGAAGCAGGAATCCTTACAGCAACGAGCAGAATTGCCGCTCAGATTCAGGCTAACACAGGCATGGAGGCTCGTGTTTGTGTACCTGGACATATGCTTCGTGGAGGCGCTCCGAGTGCTTATGACAGAGTTCTTTCAACTCAGTTCGGTGTTCATGCCGCTTATCTTATCGCACAGGAAAAATATGGAAGAACAGTAGCAAAAATCGGCAACAAGATAACTTCAAACAAACTTGATGATATTGCAGGAAAGACAAAGTTCGTTGATACTGATAATCATCTCGTTATTGCAGCACGTGATATTGGAGTTTCATTTGGTGACTAATTAAAGCGACACCGTACAAAGTATCTTTTGCACAATCTTTGTATGATATTGTATTAAAAATTGTCCGTAAACATTGAGTTTACGGACATTTTTTATATCACAATGAAATCAGATGAAGAATACCCCACTATATTTTCGTAACTTATAACATACCATCCGTCTGTCATTCCATCAATCATAACGGTTTTTCCGTTCGGAACAGAACCGATAATTCTTCCGGAAAGTGACGGATAACTGCGGATATTAAGCCCGGAACCGTCAGTAATTACTGTACCCCAACGAACAGGTCCCGGATTAATAAACGGTAATCCGAAATAATCACAGAGAGAACGGACTATATTGGATGCGATATTTTCGAGATTATTCTTTATCCATGTTTCATCAGCATAGTTGTCATGATAACCTATCTCGCAAAGAACAGCAACAGCCTTTGTCCTGAGAACCTCGGATAGTGTGGATGTTGGCGAAGCACTGACTTTGTCAGGGAGAGGATATATGCTTTTCAGGTTATTTGCAATTATGTTTGCAAGTCTTTCACTTTGTTTGCTTGCTGGTGCAAAGTATATAATAATTCCTCTCAGCTTTCCCGAAAGTCTTTCGGGTGCAGCATTTGTATGGAGTGCAAGATGTACGTCATAGGAACCCGAATTTGAATCCTTAATCGCACCGTCAACATTTCTGTCGGGATCGTTTCGTACATATTTTATACCGCATGAACGAAGGTACGGTTCTGTTCTGTCGGCAAGAAGATTCATATAAAATTCTTCATTGCCCTCAGTCGCATAGCTGTTCCATTCCTGTGTGGAAGGACTTAAAAAAATTTCAGGCATAATGTTTTTCCTTTCATATACAAGGCAATGCCGCACAAAGCACGTTTTGAACTTTGTACAAAATCTACTTGCACAATCTTTGTGCGGTATTACCGTAATTACTTTATTGTATGACAGAAAAACAAAAGTGTGAAAAAATCCCCTTTCGCTGTGAAAGGGGATAAAATTCATTTTTTTCTTGTAGCTTTATCAGGATTCGGAACTGCGTATTTAGGTTTGGTTTCTTTCTTTTTATTCTTAAATACAGCGTATGAGTAAACGCAGATGAGAATGTAAAGGAAACTGAGAAGGAATGCAGCCGTAAATGCCTTCTTCATCCATTTTGACTTAGGAAACTGAGTAATTGCATAAGCGTTATATTTAAAGAATGAGCGCTCAACATCTGAAACTGCAACAAGCTCAACTGTACCGAGATCCTCGCCCGAATATTTGAGAGTTACTTCACCAAGAACATCTCCACGTTTTACAGGAGCATTAAGAGTTTCATAATACCATGTGATATTCTTTCTGTTGATTGTGGAAATATCAACCTCATCCGACCAAAGAATTGAAAATTCATTTTTCGGTCTTGCGAGGACATATTCTTTACCGTCGGCAAGTTCAACAGGAATTTCACCTAATTCTGCTGTACTTGAAAGAACAACCTGATATGAGAAATGTTTGAAAGCCCAGTTGAAAATGTTTGTTGCATCAGTGAAATTGTAGTACATGAGATTTCCGTCGGCATCATTGAAAGGAGCTCTCATGAGAACAACAAGATAACTTTCGCCATCCTGAGATGCGATAGAAATGAGATTTCGTCCGACAATATCAAGACTTCCTGTCTTAACTCCTTTTACTCCGGGATAGTAGTATGAACTTTCAGGATTTGTCATTTCATTTGAATTGTGCCATATCCAGCTTGCATGATTTTCATGGTGTTCAAGATTTGGAACAGTCGGATTATACTCAGCAGCACAGGCAAGTTCCTCGAAATGCGGAATTTTCATTGCATATAATGTAAGATTTGCCATATCACGGGCTGAAGAGTATTGTTTTTCATCATAAAGACCTGTTGCATTAGTGAAATGTGTGTTCACAAGACCGAGTTCAGCCGCTTTGTCATTCATCATGTCAACAAAGTTATCAATATTTCCGTTACCGAAACGATAAGCAAGAGTCTGTGAAGCCTCAACTGATGAGGTCAGCATCATAGAAGCAATGAGGTCACCTACTGAGAGGACATCACCTTCAACGACATCTGAAAAACGGAGATCATCGGGATACTCTGTTTCATAGAGGTCAGAGTAGATTTCCTCGGTAATGGTGATTTCTTCGCTCAGATCAGTGCTGTTTTCAATAGCAACAACCGCCGCCATAAGATTTACAAGCTGTCCGGGCATCTGTTTGGTATCGGGATTTTTTTCATGCAGAACCGTCCCAGTATTCATATGTACAAGAATAGCGGATTCACTTTCAGTAGTTGTTTTCATAGAGAAATTGAGAGCCTTTGTATCAGCAGGTCTCATAAGGGGCAAAAGCATCACAACAGATGCAAGTAAAGTAAAAATTTTTTTCATAGCAGCTCCTTTTTTACGACTTTTTTTATTCTGTATCTCTATTATATCATACTTTTTTTGATTTTAAAAGAGGTTTTAAAAAAAAATTGCAAAAAATACTTGACAAATATATGTCAGTATGCTATTATATAGGTGTAGTAACTGTACTAAACAATATAGTACACACGTTACGGAAAGGAGCGGCTATGTTTTCAATCGACTTAACAAGCAGAATTCCGATTTATGAGCAGATTCGTGAAAAGATTATTGAGCTTATTGTACAGGGAACTCTGCATGAAAATGACCAGCTTCCGAGTGTAAGAAGTCTGGCAAAGGACACAGGAGTGAATCCTAATACGGTTTCAAAGGCGTATCAGGAACTTGAAAGGCAGGGAATTATTTACTCTGTTCCGGGCAGAGGAAGTTTCATTGCAAAACAGGACAGCGAGGTTTACAGACGTTCAGCAATCAAGGAGTTTGATTCTGCTGTTAAGGGGGCGTTCAGTAAAGGGGTCAGTTCTTCGGAACTTAAAGAACGCATTGACATAATTGAAAGTGATTATAGAAAGGGGAATGATTCATGATTGAATTGAAGGGTGCTGTCAAGAGATTCGACAGCTATACAGCACTTGACGGTGTTGACATGATAATTGAAAAAGGAACTGCATTCGGACTTCTTGGTTCAAACGGTGCAGGAAAATCAACAATACTCCGTCTGCTTTCGGGTATTTATAAACCTGAGGAGGGAGAGGTTCTTATTGACGGAGAAAGTGTATATGACAATGTAAAAATGAAACAGAAGGTGTTTTTCATTAACGATGAAACTGTGCAGTTCGGTTCATACACTCTCAAAAAGCTGAAAGATCTTTACAAGGGCTACTACCCGAATTTTTCCGAGGAAATATTTGAAAATCTGCTGAAAAAGGTTAAACTTACAACAGACAGAAAAATCAATACTTTTTCAAAGGGTATGAAAAGACAGGCAATTGTTATAATCGGTCTTTCGTGCTGTACTGAGTATCTTCTTCTTGATGAGGCATTTGACGGACTTGATCCGACAATGCGTATTATAGTAAAGAAAATGCTCGTTGATGCTATGCTTGACAGACAGCTTACAACAATTATTTCATCACACAACCTCAAGGAAATCAATGAACTCTGCGATACAGCCGCACTTCTTCATGAGGGAAAAATAGTCTTCTCAAGAGAAATCGACAGCGTAAAGAGCAGTATCCACAAGGTTCAGGTTGCATTTCCTAAAACGGAATCAGGCGAAATTGTCAGCTATGATAAGAAAACATTTGCAGACAAGGGGCTTGAAATAATGCACTTTGAAAAGACAGGAAGTATCTGCTATATCATAGCAAAGGGTGATGAAGATACATTGAGAGCTTTCTTTGCTCCGTATAATCCTTTGCTTGTGGAGATAATCCCACTTTCACTTGAAGAGATATTTATTTATGAACTGGAGGTGCTTGGCTATGACAGCAGTGACATCAGCAACGACTAACAGCTTTTTCAAAAAGAGATATAAAGATGAAATAGCTGAGAACAAAAGAATGTTTATATTAAACTGGATAATGGCTGTTATAGGTTTGCCGTTATTGACGGTTATCGGACTTATAGTATATTACTATGAGGAAATTGTACAGCGTTACAATTATAATGGTGATACGCTTTCAATGTTTGCATTTGTAGGTGTTTTCGCATTGATAGTTTCGGGATGTATTGGCTTATCGGCGGCACTTTTCCATTTCAGATATCTTTACACGAAATCAATAGTCGATATGCACTATTCATTCCCACTCAATGGTAAACAGAGATTTTTTGCTGATTATCTGTCGGGACTCACAGTTTTTCTTGCTCCGATTATTTCAGAGATAATTCTCAGCATAGGAATTGTCGGAGTTGCATCGGGATTCATGGATTTGTCGGAATTCTGGGAAATATTCGGAAAAATAATCATGCTTGTGATTATGGGAATCATTGTTCTGACATACTTCTATACAATAAATGTTTTCTCAATCACACTTTGCGGAAGCAAATTTGAAGCAGGATTCGGATGCTTTGCAATCAATTCCATGATACCTGCAACAGTTGCCTGTGTATGGTATGGAATAATGCAGACAGCACCATTCGGAATGAATGGAGAGTCAATTCTTTATAATCCGATATTTACTGCAACAAGCCCTGTCGGTGCAGGAATAAGTGCCATTCTTTGGATGGATTCTGCAGTGAATGAAGATGAAAATATATTTGCCACATATCTTCGCTGGATGTTAATTGTGCTTATTTTCATCGGAATATATCTTGTTTCAGCATTCCTTATTTATAAAAACAGAAAAGCCGAGGACGTTTCAAAGCCGTATATCACAAAGATATATTATTACGCTGTTATGACAATGGCTGTATTCTGTATAATTTCACTCTTTATAGCAAATGACGTAAATCCTGTTCCGGGCGTACTGATTTGTGCTATTATGTGGTTCATTATGGAACTCATTGAAAGACGTGGATTCAAGCGTTTCTGGACAGCGGGTATCAGCTTCGCACTTGCAGTAGGCGGTGTATTTGCAGTTGAGGGTATCTGTATCGCAACAAACGGTTTTAACGTTGCAACGAAAATTCCTTCGAGTATCTCAGTATCAAGTGTTGAAATATACGGTTATCCTATACTTCAGTCTGAAATTAAAACGGATGAAAGAGATATTATTAATTCTGTAATTGATTTTCAGAAGGAAGCTGTTGACAAATACAAGCATCCCGAAAAGTATGAGTATGCACTCATTGAATTTGATGATTCAAAGGGATATTTTGATTCTTATGAATATCCTGAATATTTCTATGATTCAGTAACAGTAAATATATGCTATAATCTCGTTTCGGGTTCAAAAATGATAAGACGCTATAACTGTCCTTCATATATGCTTTCAGATTTGGTGAAAAGGATTGCTGTATCTGAGGAATATGCGAGTGATATAACAAACGATTTCATTTTAGATTCGTATAACAGTGTTGCATTCGAAATAGACAGATATTACAGCAGTGTAAATGATGCTGAAAAAAGCGGTTCAAAAGCAAAGGTAATATTCCATAGAAATGTTTTAAATGAGACATATTCGCTTTATTATGAAAAGGCTGAAATTCATGCACTTGCAGATGCAATTAAACATGACCTTATGAACAGAACAGAAGAAGATTTGAAAAATCATACAGTAGTTCTTACAATGAATGATATAGAGATTTTCGATACATATACTGAAACGCTTGCTTTTTTAGGCGAGGAAAAAATCAGAATGATTACAGAAGATGAAGCAGAATATGCAGTTGAATCCGGCGAAATAAGTGCAATACTGTTTGATCCTGTTTTCTATGCGGATGAAGCGTATTTGTTTACAGATAAGGGCGTAAATGATAAATATTACCGTGATATTTATTCGTACTATGATTCAGAACTTAAATATAGTGTACTTTCAAAAATCACAACATTAACAGGTTATTTAAGAAGTTACAGCACCAACTATGAGGTAATTGAATGTGATGATTACAAAACACTTGCTGAATTTTTGAATCATACAACAAGAGTAGGAATTGACATCTCACCGATTGCAGTAGTGAAAAACAGAAATGGAGATGTATTTTTCATCCCCGATACACCCGAAACACGTGTTCTTGCAGAAAAACTGAAAAAGACAGTGATTAATAGGGACGAAAATAACGATAATTATTATTCTCCGTCACCTGTGGTTGAATACGAATATGCATACTGATTCATAAAAACTTCACTCTCCTTAAATAAGAATACAGGTATCACAGAAATGTGATACCTGTATTTGCTTTAGTGATAATTATGGTTCTGTTTGAGAACCATGTCTTTAACCTTCATAAGTGAAGTTGTGGTGCTTCTTTCATTTTCTGAAAGCTTCATTGTTATATATTTGATAGTTTCCTCGTAGTCGGGTATCATGATGTGTTCAAGCGCATTTACTCGTCTGCGGGTTTTTTCAATTTCATCAGCAAGAAGCTGACAGGCTTTTTCAATTTCAGCAAGCCGAATCATTTTCGGGAAAACCTCGCTCAGTGAATTAACAGCACCGTCAAGGTCTATCGAAGTGAAGGCTGTACCGTATGAGTAAATGTCATTTGTGTCCTCAGTACGGTATTTCGGGCTGAATACAGGGATATAAACGCTCATTACGTTCTTTTCTCCGACTTCAAGTTCAACCTCCTGTTTAGGAAGCATAAGCGCAGTTTCAAGAACCTCACTCTGCATTACAGAACCTGCAACAGCCATATATCTGTCAGCTTCAGAAATTGCGGCTTCAACCTCTGCTCTGAGCTGACGGTTTTCCTTTATCATAAGCATGAACTGTCTCATAAGCTCGTCACGCTTGTCTTTGAGAAGCTTGTGTCCACGTCTTGCAGAGGAGAGTTTCTTTTTCAGCTTGCTGAGTTCCATACGGGTTGGATTTACGTTAAGTCTTGCCAATAAAACTCACCTCAATCCTGTCCGTCGTAGTATTTAACGAGGTACTCCTCTCTGATTCTTCTCAGCTCACTTCTCGGCAGAAGCTTAAGGAGTTCCCAGCCGACAGAAAGAGTTTCTTCAATGCTTCTGTTGTTATCGAAGCCCTGAGAAACATATTTTTTCTCAAATTCATCTGAGAATTTAGCATAAATAAGGTCCGTAGGAGTAAGAGCCGCCTCACCGAGAACGACCATGAGTTCCTTTGCATCCTTTCCTCTTGCATAAGCAGAGAAAAGCTGATTCATGGTGTCTGAATGGTCAGCACGGGTTTTACCCTTTCCTATACCCTTGTCTTTAAGTCTTGAAAGAGAAGGAAGAACGTCAACAGGCGGATTTATACCCTTTCTGTAAAGTTCACGTGAGAGGATAATCTGTCCCTCTGTGATGTATCCTGTAAGGTCGGGGATAGGATGTGTTTTGTCATCTTCGGGCATTGTGAGAATAGGAATCATTGTGATACTTCCGTTACATCCGTCAAGTCTTCCTGCACGTTCATAAAGTGAGGCAAGGTCGGTATACATATAACCCGGATAGCCACGTCTTCCGGGAACTTCTTTTCTTGCGGCTGAAACTTCACGCAGGGCATCAGCGTAGTTTGTAATATCAGTAAGGATTACAAGAACGTGCATACCCTTCTGGAATGCGAGATATTCAGCGGCTGTAAGTGCCATTTTAGGAGTTGCAAGTCTTTCAATAGCCGAGTCGTTCGCAAGGTTGATGAAAAGAACAGTTCTGTCCAGCGCACCTGTTGAACGGAAACTCTGAACGAAGTATTCTGATTCTTCAAATGTGATACCCATAGCGGCAAATACAACGGCAAACTGCTCATTATCACCGAGAACTCTTGCCTGTCTTGCAATCTGTGCGGCAAGCTGTGCGTGTGGAAGACCACTTGCAGAGAAAATAGGGAGCTTCTGACCTCTTACAAGTGTATTAAGTCCGTCAATTGCAGATACACCTGTCTGAATGAACTCCTGCGGGTATTTTCTTGCAACAGGATTCATCGGAAGTCCGTTTACATCCATACGCATATCAGGAATAATCTCAGGACCGTCATCAATAGGACGACCGAGACCGTCAAATACACGTCCGAGCATATCCTCAGAAACACCGAGTTCCATCTGATGACCTGAGAAAACAACAGCACTGTCCTTTAAGTTGATACCTGCGGCATTCTCAAAAAGCTGTACCATTGCGTTTGTACCGTCAATTTCAAGAACTCTGCATCTTCTTCTTTCTCCGTTTGAAAGTCTGATTTCAGCGAGTTCGCCATAGGTTACATTTTCAACATCCTTAACAAGGAGGAGAGGACCTGCGGCTTCTTCAATTGTTCTGTATTCTCTTGGCATTACTCTGCCTCCTTTTTAAGCAGATTATCAAGCTCCTCTGAAATTTCGAGAGTGAGTTTGTCATACTCTGCATCTGTATTCTTTTCTTCGATATACTTGAAACGTCCGATTTTTTCACGAACTGCAAGTCCTGAAACTTCTTCAACATCTGCACCCTTTGCAATTGCGGCTGATGCCTCATCATTGAAACCGAGAATCAGCTTCATCATATAAAGCTGTTTTTTCAGGCTTGTGTAAGTGTCAACTTCATGGAATGCAAGCTGGTGGAGGAAGTCCTCACGAATAGAACGTGCAGTTTCCATTTTCAGACGGTCGTCAGCAGAAAGAGCATCCATACCAATAAGCTTAACGATTTCCTTTAATTCTGATTCCTCATGGAGAATGCTCATGAATCTTGCTCTTGAAGTCATCCATTCCTTTGATACATTGTTGTCGTACCAGTCAGTGAGAGAATCAGCATAGAGTGAATAGCTTGTAAGCCAGTTTATAGCAGGGAAGTGACGCTGATAAGCGAGGTTTGCATCAAGTCCCCAGAATACCTTGACGATACGGAGAGTAGCCTGTGAAACAGGCTCAGAAATATCACCACCCGGAGGTGATACAGCACCGATTACTGACAATGCGCCCTCACGTCCGCTATTACCCTTTGAAATTACACGTCCCGCTCTTTCGTAGAACTGTGCAAGTCGGCTTCCGAGGTATGCAGGGTAACCTTCATCACCGGGCATTTCTTCAAGTCGTCCAGACATTTCACGGAGAGCCTCGGCCCATCTTGATGTAGAATCAGCCATGAGCGCAACCGAATAGCCCATATCTCTGTAATACTCAGCAATAGTGATACCTGTGTAAACAGATGCCTCACGTGCTGCAACAGGCATATCGGAGGTATTTGCAATAAGAACGGTTCTTTCCATGAGGGATTTACCCGTTTTAGGATCGATAAGTTCAGGGAATTCATTAAGAACGTCCGTCATTTCGTTTCCACGTTCACCGCATCCGATGTAAACGATAATATCAGCCTCAGCCCATTTTGCAAGCTGATGCTGTGTAACAGTCTTACCGCTTCCGAAAGGTCCCGGAATTGCGGCAACACCACCCTTTGCGATAGGGAAAAGACAGTCAACAACACGCTGACCTGTAACAAGGGGCATTTCAGGAGAAAGCTTCTTTGCATAAGGTCTTCCACGTCTTACAGGCCATTTCTGAGCCATAGTAAGATTTTTTTCGCCCTTTTCGGTTTCGATGACACAAACTGTCTCATCTACTGCGAATTCGCCTTCTTTAACCGACTTAACCTTGCCGCTGATTCCGTTAGGAACCATTACTTTGTGGAGAACGATATCAGTTTCGGGAACTGTACCGATTATGTCACCGCCGACAAGTTCATCACCGACTTTAACTGTCGGAGTAAATTTCCATTTTTTGTCTCTTTTAAGCGACGGAACTTCAACACCTCTTGCAAGATTGTTTCCGCATACTTTTCGGATATCGTCAAGAGGACGCTGAATACCGTCGTAAATGCTTCCTATAAGTCCCGGACCAAGTTCAGCACTCATAGGTTCGCCTGTAGATTCAACACTTTCACCTGTGCCGAGTCCTGCTGTTTCTTCATAAACCTGTATAGATGCACGATCACCGTGCATTTCGATAATCTCACCGATAAGACGCTTACTACTTACACGAACAACGTCGAACATATTAGCGTCTCTCATCCCCTCAGCAACTACAAGAGGACCTGAGATTTTTACAATATTTCCTGTACTGCTCAAATTAACTGCTCCTTTTAACTTAATATATCGGAACCAACTGCTTTTTCAACAGTTTCGTGAAGTGCTTTCATACCGTTTCCAGTATTACCATCAATTGCAGGGATAAGCACAATTGACGGGAGTTTTGCACTTCTGTATTTTTTTATTGTATCTTCAACGAGAGCCGCCGCAGGTTCAGTAATATAGATTACTGCAAAATCATTTGCGGCGAGTCTGCTGATTAATTTTGAAATTTTATCTGCCTCAGTTTCACAGAACACCGAAAGTCCGAGTGCCGCAAATCCTGAAACACTTGCTGTGTCGCCTATTGCAGCGACTTTATAAAGTTCAGACATACAGCTTTCTCATCCTTTCTGTAATTGTATCCCTGTCAGCACCGAATTCCTTGCAGATGCTAAGAATACGAAGATTTTTTATTTCTGTTTCTGTCGCAATGTAATATGCAAGCAGAGGTTCACTTCCAAAAGCATTCATGTGAACACTTTCTGCAAGTTCAGAAATAATATCGTCGCACCATTTTTCAAATTTTGCGGTTGATTTTTCAAGAAGCTTTGCCCCTTCAGCGTATGAAGAACTTTCAAGCAGAGTCATGAGGGATTCCATTCCTCCTGCTGATGCTTTTGCGAGAGTTTCCCTGTCGAGTTCCTTTGTACCGCAGAGACCTGACTCGATAAAGGGATACTGCTTTTTCATAAGACAGCATCTGTAAGCTGTTTTTATATCTGCACATACAGCTGTAAGTTCAGCGTACTTTTTGATAAAATCATTATCACATTTATCAGCCGCACTAATCATTTTTTCAAGAGCCGCCCTGTCGATAAGCATATCAGCAAGCTGTCCGTCAAGAGTTCTTGTGAGAAGCTCATAGGCTTTTTCGGCTGTATCTCTGATGTAGGCGGGGAGGCTGTCATATTCTTTTGATGAGAGAATCTTTTTCAGACTGCCTGTGTCAAGATTTGTGGGTTTGATATAACATCGGTCAGGCTCAATGTCTGCAATCATGGATTTTAATGCAGCTTTCAGATTGTGAAAATCATTTTTGTAGAGAATGATTTTAAGCTCTTCACAATCAGGTGCATAGTCATGAAGCATATTCCAGACTTCCTGTAATGATGCATTTTCGGAATCCGTACCTTTTTTTGATGCGATAAGGTTTTTTATTTCATTTTTCCCTGACGCATTGATGAGCTGGTCAATATCGGTATGAGTGAGAAGCGTATTCTCCATAGCCTTTACTGCGGCAACCGCTGATGCGTATTTTGTTCCGCTCATATTTTCACCTACCCGAATAATACTCTTGCGGCTGTATCTCTGACACTATCTTTTTCAGCCTCAATAACAGCTCTGAAACTGCAATTCTCTGAGATAAGCCCGTAAGAAAGAATGAAACCGTCTTCAATATCGGCAGGACTTCTGTCAATTTTTATAGTACCGCCTGTTTTCTTTGCGATTTCATTCAGTTCATTTTCAAGATTCTCAGGCATTCTGCTGAGATCTCTGCTGCTAAGTGAAACAATACCGTCACCGCTGCGTACAAGACGCTGAGCAAGTTTTCTTATAAGCTCAAAATACTCTTTATCCGGAAGATTTTTCAGCTTTTCTACGGTTTTGTCAATAACTGCATCTATACACTCGACCTTACAGGCAAGTATGCGGCGTTTCATTGATGCGTCAGCAGATTTATAAGCATTATTCAGATCACGTTCAAGCTGAGCTCTTCCTTTTTCAAGCTGTTCTTCGTATGCTTTAAGGGCTTTTTCGTCACCTTCTTTTCTGATTGCCGCAGATTTCTTTTCAGCGGATGAAATCAGAACTGATTCGGTTTCCTTCTGACGAGCGTCTATTATGCCGAGAATTTCATCAATTCCTGCCATTTTGTTACCTCCGTCAGATATTGATTTTTACGATAACGATGACAGACACGAGAAGAGCAAGGATAGCATAAGTTTCAACCATCGCTGCCATGATGATACCCTTTGTATTCTGTTCAGGTTTCTTAGCTGTGATGCCTACACCTGCAACAGCTGCACGTCCCTGTGCAATTGCTGAGAAATATCCTACAACAGCCATAGGAAGAGCGGCAGCAAAGAACATAAGTCCCTGTGCAACTGTAAGGTCAGCAGGTGAGCCGCTGAGTACGCCTACTCTGTTGAGGAGAAGGATTGCGATAAGAAGTCCGTAAAGTCCCTGTGTACCCGGAAGAAGCTGGAGAATGAGTACCTTGCTGAATTTTGAAGGATCAACAGATACTACACCTGCAGCAGCCTCACCAACGAGACCTACTGCTCTTGCTGAGCCGATACCGGCAAAAAGTGCTGCACATACAGCTCCTGTGATTGCTAAAGTAAGTCCTATACTATTCATTTGAATTTTCCTCCTTGAATTTAATATACTTTGTATTTACTGTTAATGGTGTGAATTCTCTTCCGCCGCCCGTATAGAATTTTGAGAATAATTCAATGAACTGTAATCTGTCCGTATGAACGTAGGCACCGAGAAGATTGATTGCGAGATTCGCTGTGTGTCCGACAACAAAGACAACAACGAGCAGAATCAGTTTTACTATTTTGTTTTCCGGCATTGTGCCGATAAGGTTTATAACACCTGCGATACTTCCTGTTGCAAGTCCGAGAGCGAGAAGTCTCGAATATGAGAGAATATCACTAAGCCAGCCTGTTGCGGTATTGTAGAGTGCATAGATTCCTCCGAAAAGTCTTGCAAAGATGTTTTTTGATGATCTTCCGGCAGTTAGCACAAGCAGTACAACACCTGCAATGAGAAGATATGAACCAACTGATTTAAGTGAATCAGAAACTTCTGTGAACATATTTGCTCCGATAGGTGCAACACCGATAATCATAAGATAAATCGGTACAGCATCCATAAAGGCATCAAGTTTCTTTCCTTCATCCCATGACATTTTGAAAGCAACTCCGACACCTACGAAGAGATGGAGAATTCCAAGTCCGAATGAGAAAAGGAGAAGTTTAATCGGATCATCGAGAGGTTCAAACCAAAGTGCTATGCTTCCGATTTCCTTTCCGAAGAATTCACGTGATACTATCTGAACAATATCACCGAACCAGCTTCCGAACAATGCTCCCCATATTACAGTAGAAATACCGCAGTTTCTGAACATTACAAGTGTTTTCTTCATACTTTCCTCAAGTTTGAATTTTCTGAGGGCAAAGCAGGTTCCTATTACCATCATGAGTCCGTAACCTGCATCCGAAAGCATCATTCCGAAGAAAAGATAATAGAAGAACGACATCACAGGAGTCGGATCGACGTCGGATTTTGAAGGCATTGCGTACATTTTTGTAATTCCTTCAACAGGAGAAGAGAAACTTCCATTTTCGAGAAGCACAGGTACATCATCTTCATCAGAAGGATCTGAATAAATAACGGACGCTGTAAATTTCTCCTCTATTTCTTTTTTGAGTTTATCACAGTATTTTTCAGGGATATAACCCGTAAGAACAAATGTATTTACAGTGAATCCGAGTGAACTCAGAGCTTCATATTTGTCCTTTCGCATTGTGAGATAGTCACAGACAAACTGTAACTGCTTTCTTTCTGCAGAGAGTTCCTTAATCCTTTGAATGCTGTCATTAATTTTCTGCTGATTATTATTCTGTTGTTCGACGATTGCATCCATTGTATCAGACGGAGTTTTTCCGTCCGTATCAGAAACAGGAAGAAATGCATTTTTACGCAGTATCTCCTCAGTTTCATAAGCGGAATCCTTCATGCACAGAATAACAGCGTTTGTCTGTCCTTTTGAAGAATCCACAATTTCCGCACAGCATCCGTCGGGCAGCATTTCTTCAATGCTGTCAGAGTCTGTCTGAAAGGGGAATGAACCGATGAAAGCAGATGTTTGTGCAGTGCCTCTGAAATTCATTGGCAAATCAAGGTTTTTCCAAGGCTTCAGAGTATCAAGTTTCAGCTCAAGCTGAGCTGAATCCGACTGCATATCAGATATATTTCTGCTGCATCGGATAATTTCTGCTGCAGTATTCATAGTTTTTTCAAGCTGCATTGCACCTTTGCCGAAATCGTGTTTTTCAACTTCAGTTCTGCCCCCGAACATATCTGTAATATCATTTTTTTGCGGGGCATATTTTTCAAGCACATCAAGAGCCTGATTTACGGTGTTTCTGAATTTGTCGAATTCACCTGTTACGGATGATACGTTTGTACTTACAAGTTCTTCTTCAGTATTTCTGCAAAGTTCAACAACGCCTCGCCGCTGAATAAGTTCAATAATTTTTTTACTGTCAGTGAGAAGTGCAGCAAGTTCGATTTTTTTCATTCTGAGTTTTGCCATTTGTTACATCACTCTCCTCCTTTACGAAAAAAATTCTTTGATGACTGCATCAACAGCCTTATCAGAATTCTCATCGGCTTTCTGTTTTATTTCAGAAAGTGCAGCAGAGCAGTTTCCTTCGGCAATTTTGGTGTAGTCTGCGATTTTTACGGCATTTCTCGTCTTGATTTTATCAATGTCGATATTTGCCTCAGAAAGTTTTTTCTGTATTGCAACAGAAGCATATCTTTCTGCATCGCTGATGATATCGTCACTTCGTCTTTTTGCATCGGCAATCTTTTTTCCCGATTCTGATTCAGCTTCGAGTATCTTTTTTACGGTTTCTGATGCCATTATTAACCTCCTTTGGGTAATGAATATATTTCAATAAGAAAACAAAAAGGAGCCATCCCCTACAGACAGCTCCCCATTGAATACTTATATGAACATGATTATTATAGCATATATGGAAATTATTGTCAATAGTTTTGAAATAATTTTTCAATTTTGGTAAAAAAATAAAAAACCTTCATCAAATAATATTGATATTAGTTCGGGAATGTGCTATTATATAATGTAGCTGTATTGACCTAAAATTTAACTTCGTAATATCCGCATACCAATCATGCGGTATTGCTTTAAAGGAATGATAAAATGAACAGACTTCTGATTCTTATAGGAAAACTAATTGTTAAGGTGCTTCGTCTTCTTGGAAGAAATGCAGGCAATCTGCCCGGAATTATACTCTGGTATCTTACAAGGGGAAAATGCTGTAAAATGTTTAAAATCGACTGTCCGATAATTGCTGTGACAGGAACTAACGGAAAAACTTCTGTAACAAACTGTATTGCCCAGCTTTTTCAGCAGAGCGGAAAGAAAATAATAATAAACAAAGAGGGAAACAATCTTGATACAGGTATATGCTCACTTCTTCTCAGATACTGTGACAGTTCAGGAAAGGTGGATGCGGATTATCTCATTCTTGAAACAGATGAAAGTCATGTTCCTGTTGTGTATTCACAGCAGAAGCTCGATACTCTTGTTGTTCTGAATTTCTTTCGTGACCAGCTTGACAGAAACGGCGAGATGGAAACACTCATTCGTAAAATAAACGGATTCTGTGAGACATTTGAGGGTAATCTCATACTAAACGGAGACGATCCTAATACTGCACGACTTGGAAGAGCAAATCCGAATAATAAAAATGTCAGATATTTTCATGCAGAACCTTACAAGTTTGCAACTGATTCAATATTCGAGGCGTCAGAAGGCAGATTCTGTCCGTTCTGCGGAGAGCCTCTTGAATACGACTATTATCAGTATTCACACATTGGTAAGTTTATATGCAGAAAATGTGGATTCGGAAACATCGAGCCTTATATCACAGCAAGAGATATTGACCTTGAGAAACATACATTTACTGCTGACGGAAATAAGTATACTCCGAAGCTCAACAGCATTTACAACATCTATAATATGACGGCTGTCGCAGGAATATCAAAATTGTACGGTATAAAACAGGAGGTTACTGACAAAGTTATTTCGGGATATACCGTTAAAAACGGACGTATGGAAACATTCATGCTCGGGGACAGAAAAACCACGCTTAACCTTGCAAAGAATCCTGTCGGAGCAAATATGACACTTCGTGTAATGAATGAGATGCAGGGAGAAAAGGAACTTCTTTTCGTACTCAATGACAATGTTGCAGACGGACTTGATGTTTCATGGATATGGGATATTAACTTCAGCATTTTTGAAAGAGTTACAAGGGTTGTTACATCGGGTACAAGAGCTTATGATATTGCTGTAAGAATCAAATGTGCAGGATATGACGAAAGCAATATAGTTGTCCGTCCCGCCCTTGATGATGCAGTAAAAGAACTTGCATCAACAGAGGGAAGAAAATTTGTTATTGCAAATTATACAGCGGTACAGCCGACAAGAAGCGCATTGAAGCGTTATATTCAGAAAAACGGAGGAAAGTGCGATGAGTAAAATTAAAGTTCTCCATATGTATGCAGATATGCTTGATCTTTATGGTGACAGCGGAAATATGGAAATAATAAAATATCGTTGTCGCATGAGGGGAATAGAGTGCGAAATTGACACGTATTCCGTTGATTCTGAAATGCCCGATTTTTCTTTATACGACCTTGTATACATTGGCGGAGGAGCAGATCTTGAACAGCAGCATATTTCGGCTGACCTCCTCAGATGTAAAGACGGAATTAAAAAAGCCTATGAAAACGGAACTTTTCTTTTTCTGATATGCGGTGGTTATCAGCTTATGGGAAAGTATTATCGTGATGCTGACGGAAATGAGATACCGGGACTCGGATTATTTGATTACTACACAGTTGCTCCAAACAGCAGAAGAATGAGATGTATAGGTAATATTGTGATTCAGACCAAAATTACGGGTACCCCTGTTGATATTGTAGGATTTGAAAATCACGGAGGTCAGACACAGGGTGTTAAAACTCCGCTTGGCGAAGTGAAATTCGGAAACGGAAATTGTGCGAAAAGTCAGCATGAGGGATATTTTGAAAAGAATGTAATAGCAACGTATCTTCATGGACCGATGCTTTCAAAAAATCCGGAAATTTCTGATTATATAATTGCGTATTGTGTTAACAGAAAATCAGACAGCAGAACAGAACTCATGAAACTCAACGATAAACTTGAACATGAGTGCCGTAAGGTTATGATTGACAGACTTCTTTCAAAATAAGGTGATATAATGGATTTTACAAGACTTGAAAAGAACATAATTGACAATATAACCGAGGCACAGCTTAAAATCGGGTATGACAACAGACCTATGAGCCTTAATTATACTCTTTCTTCACTTTGTCACCTTACAGGGTGTGTTTGTGATTCAGACAGGATGGGGGAGTATCTTGCTGAGTTTGATTCTGAAAAAATCGGAAAAATTACAGCAAGACCAATAAAAAACGGCTACTGTATAACTATATCGACAGAGGGAACGAAATATGTCAGCGAGAATTATGGAAAAACGGGATTTCTTGCTGAACTTATAGAAACTGTGCGTCAGCATGGTAAGGGAATCAAAGATGTAATATCTGTATTCGGGAAATACTCAGATAATGTTGTTATAGAAAAGAGCAATTCAGAAGAATTCGATTATCTCGTATTTTTCGCAGACGGAAATCCGGATGATTATTACTATTGTCTAACAGACGAGGGCTGTCACGTGACATATCACAGATTCATAAAAGAGGACTATGAGGATTTTGATTTTTGAAAAAACGGGGACAGCGTGATGCTGTCCCCATGTTATTGATGGTGATAATATGAAGAGAGAACCTTACAAGATAATACTTCTTATTTCGTGTGTTTTTCTCGGAATTGCAATGATGGTATATGCATATTCGGAATCACGGAGAAATACAACAACAATCATACTTAACAGCGTTTCCAAAACAGAAACGGAATCGGAACCTGATACATCTGTTTCAGCAGAGAAAAATAAAAGCACCCGTACAACCAAAATAAACGAACATCCTAAATCAACAACAGTAAAAACAACAACCACAAAAAGGGCTGAAACAACTGAATATCATGTTGATGAAGAACCGCTGTATATAAATATAAATACTGCGGAACACGAAGATTTATGCAGACTTGACGGAATAGGGGAGCATCTCGCATCAGAAATAATATACTACCGAAATGAAAACGGTTTTTTTCGGAATATCGAGGAAATCATGAATGTCAGCGGTATCGGAGCAGGTATTTTTGAGAAGATAAAAGATTATATATTTGTTGAAAATCCTTATTATCCTGAAGATGAGGAAGTGTATGAGTATTATGAAGAAGATATTTCCGAAGAAGAAAAAGTCCTCGTATTGGAGGACTTTATACCTATAAATATTAATACAGCCGAAAAGAATGTTCTTATGCTTTTGCCGTATTTTGATGAAGAAACAGCCGATGAACTTATTAAGCTGAGGGAAGAAATGGGTGGTTTTCAGAATCCTTTGGAACTTCTTTATATGGAAACGCTTACTCAAAAACAACTTGCTGAGATAATTGATTATCTTACAGCAAATTAAAATGTTTAAGGGCGTTATATATTCCGTCTTCCTCAATAGGTGTCGTGATATAGGAAACGTAAGGATAGATTCTTTCTGCTCCTCCCATAGCTATACTGTTCGGAACTGCTTTCAGCATGGGAAGATCATTCATGCTGTCGCCTATTGCGTATGCGTTTTCAAGCGGGATATCGAGCAGTTTCAGCACTTTGTCAATTGCAGTTGCCTTTGAATATCCAAGAGGTACGTTTTCAAAGAATCCGTTGCCACGGTCTATTATATCGAAATATTTTCCGATTTCAGCTTTGAAACGTTCCATATCAGAATTTTCGGTTTCCCAGATTATGAATTTATCGAAGATGAAATCATCGTCGTCAGCCTGTCCGTCGGTTGATATTCCTTCTTCAACGAAATTAATTTTAAAATCTTCGAGTTCTTCACTTGTTTCAGCCTTACAGTCAAAGAAATATCCGTCTTTATGTTCATAAACGGGAACAACATGACATTCCCTGTTAATCTGTGCAATTTTTCGGCAGAAATCCTGTTTAAGAGCAGAATAAAAAAGCTGTTTTCCGTTATACTCGATATATGTACCACATCCGCAAATCATACCGTCAAATCCAAGTGACAGAACTTCATTGTTGACATTGAAAGTGGTTCTTCCTGTATTGATGAATGTAATATTTCCTTTTTTTCTTGTTTCAATAATTGCCTTTGCTGTGCTTGGCGGGATAAATCTGCGGTTATCTTCAGTAATAAGAGTTCCGTCAATATCAAAGAATATTATATTTTTCATTAAGTCCTCCATTTTTTACGATAAGCAAAACAAGTGAGATTTTCGGATTTTTTAAATTGTCTTGCAAAATAACTCTGGTCATTGAATCCGCAGAGATGAGAAATTTCTTCAATTGATTTGTTTGAGAATCTTAGGAGTTTTTTTCCATAGTTTATTCTTGAATTTATTATATGCTGAAAAATAGTCTGTCCATAGATTTTTTTATACTCTCTTGTGAGATAGAATTTACTTATGTAAAACTCCGAAGACAGCTTTTCAAGGGATAAATCCTCGCTGAAATGTTCTTCAATGTAGCTGTATACGGAGGCAAGTTTCTGTTTCAATGCAGAATCATATTGTTCAGGGGTATTGCTGACAGTAACTGCAATTGTAAGAAGTTCCATCAGAAGTTTTGATGTAACAGCTTCAAAATGAACACCCTTTTCTTCATTTACTGAAATTATTTCGTCAATTACAGATACGACTTTTTCAAAAAACTGAGGATGAAAAACATTTTTTGACTGTGTAAGGAAGAATTCATAGTATTGCTTTGATGTTGCACCGTTAAAATTCGTGAAAAGAAGTTCACAGGGTTCTGTGCATTTGAACATACTCGGATTATTGCAGTCGATAAAAAAACAATCCCCCGAATTTACCGTAAATGTGTCATTTCCTGTTGTAAGTTCGCCTTTTCCGCTTACTATTGCAGTTATTAAATATGAATCAAGATTCTGACGTGAATTTACATAGTTTTCTTTAGCTAATGTCTTTCCTGCTTCCTGAATATAGAAAAAAGTATTTTTTGCCGCTGTACTCGGAGTATTTATGATGCTGTCTGATATTTTTCTTCTGTTTATTGAATGTTCATGTTTTTGCAAAAAGATTCCCCCTTTCAGTATACAATCATTGTATCATAAAAAGGTGATTATTTCAACATCTTTTTGAAAAATATTGCTTAAAAGTTAAAATATTGCTTTAAGGTAAAACAGCTTTCGTAATATTCACACATTAATTTGCGGTATTTCCTTAATATGAGACTGCAAATATTATCATTCCAACCGAAATTAAAAGTCCTGCGTACAGAAACAGTCTGACTAAAGGGTGATGTTTTCTGCGGTTTCGATAGCGTCTTTTCAGTTCAGAGATATATCTTTCGGTTTCCTGTTCCGAAAATTCGGCAGGAAGTTCAGAAATATCGGGTTTGAGGTAGAAAACAGCACGTTCAAAATACATACTGTCGGGATTTTTTACTTCTATGATGTTCTTTGTTACACCTTTAATCATGGACATTCTCCTTTGATGATTATTATTGCTTCAAAAACTATTGAGGCGATATATTGATTATTGTCCTGTTTTCCATTAATATACAGTAAATTAAAAAAATCCCATGCGAGATTAATCACATGGGATTTTTGTTTATGTATAGTCAGGACAAATCAATCGAGGAAGTCCTTGACTTTTTTACTTCTGCTTGGATGACGAAGTTTTCTGAGAGCCTTAGCCTCAATCTGTCTGATTCTTTCTCTTGTTACATCGAATCTCTGTCCTACTTCTTCAAGAGTGCGTGACTTTCCGTCTTCAAGACCAAAACGAAGCTTGAGAACCTTTGCTTCACGATCTGTGAGAGTATTGAGAACCTCGTTAAGCTGTTCCTTGAGGAGAGTGTGTGATGCAGCTTCAGCCGGTGCAGGAGCATCATCATCAGGAATGAAGTCACCGAGATGGCTGTCTTCCTCTTCACCGATTGGTGTTTCAAGAGAAACAGGATCCTGAGCCACTCGCATAATCTCACGTACCTTATCAACAGGCATATTGAGCTTTTCTGCAATTTCTTCAGGGCTTGGATCATGTCCGTTTTCATGGAGAAGCTGGCTTGAAATCTTTTTAACCTTTGTAATTGTCTCAACCATGTGAACAGGAATTCTGATTGTTCTCGCCTGATCTGCGATTGCTCTTGTAATAGCCTGACGAATCCACCATGTTGCATAAGTGGAGAACTTGAATCCCTTAGTGTAATCGAATTTCTCTACAGCTTTGATAAGACCGAGATTACCCTCCTGAATAAGGTCAAGGAACTGCATTCCTCTGCCGACATACTTCTTTGCGATACTTACTACAAGTCGGAGGTTGGCTTCAGAAAGTCTCTTTTTAGCCGCAACATCGCCGACCGCCATTCTCTGAGCGAGTACGATTTCCTCATCAGTTGAGAGAAGAGGAACACGACCGATTTCTTTAAGATAAATTTTTACAGGATCATCGATAGCAATGCCCTCTGTTGAGAGTGCCATTTCAAGATCGTCAGTAAGTGTGAAATCAAGGCTGTTTTTGAGATCAATATCCATGCTGCCGTCGTCGATAATCTCAATATTAAGATTATCACAGCTGTCGTAAAAGCTGTTGAGCTGCTCTGGATCAAAATCAAGCTCTTCGAGGGCATCGGAAATTTCCTTTGTTGTGAGCTTGCCTGTTGCTTTGCCCTGATCTAAAAGGGCCTCAATGGTGTTCTTTTTTGAATCCATTTTTAATTCCTCCTTAATCTTTACCGCTGTGGCTTGTTCTTTGATTTAAAAAGGCTGTTAATTTCCTCTATGGAAATGTCACTGCCCTGCGAATGCTTTTCCTGACTGCTGTGCTTTTTAAGCAGTGAAATACAGTCATTAATATAAACAGAATCAATATTCAGAGTCCTGTGTCTTGCTTCTATTCCGCTTATTCTTCCCATTTCATCGGGAGTAAACTCATCAGCAAGAAGAGAAAGTGAAAATCTGTCTGTATTTTTCATTTTTTCAAGCAAAGCCGAATATACTTTCTTATTGAAAGCTGTAATGAAAATCTCAGGCGGAGCATCTGCCGAAACAGATTCCGCATCTTCGGGACGACTGAGAATATAGTATATCAAAGCTTCTTCGGCCTTTGCCTCTCTTTTGTACTGTACAGCATCGGGATTTATTTCATCCCTCATTGTAACTGCAGAGCTAATCATTGCACGTGACTCATTTTTGCGTACAGACTTTTCCTTTGATGTCAGAAGTTCTTTGATATAGCTTTCAAACATTTCAACAGGAAGTTCGCTTTTTTTAGCCGCAGTCGAAATATATATACGTCTCTCATACTGCGAATTAATCTCCGCAAGTATCTTTGAGGCACGTTTGAAATAGTCAACTTTTCCAGCTTCTGTGGAAATATCAATGCCTTCCTCACATCTGTTCAGCATATAAACTAAAGCATCACTTGAACCTTCGATAAGCATTCTGAAACGTGATGCTCCGAATTTTTTTATATATTCATCGGGGTCTTTTGCACCCTCCATGCGGAGAATTCTTGTCTTAACCCCGACATCACTCAAATGATTGATGGCTTTCTGAGCCGCTCTTTGTCCTGCACCATCACTATCGTACGCAATAATTACCTCTTCTGCATAGTGGCTCATAATTCTTGCCTGATCGGGAGTGATTGCAGTTCCGAGAGTTGCGACTGCGTTTTCAAATCCTGCCTGATTCAGTGCAACGACATCCATGTATCCCTCACAAAGAATCAGCTGTTTAACACTTGAATTCTTTGCGAAATTAAGTGAGAAAAGATTATTGCCCTTATCGAATACAGGTGTAAATGCAGTATTTAGATATTTTGGCTTTGAATCGTCAAGAACTCTTCCGCCGAATGCTATGACGTTTCCTCTCAGGTCAACAATGGGGAAAACGACACGATTTCGGAACATATCGAACATTTTTCCGCTTTTCTGAGAAACTCCGCCAAGCCATGCCGCCGCAATCTCCTCATTGTTATACCCTTTACTATTCAGATAATTCACAAGTGAATCCCATGAATTAGGGGCAAATCCAAGACCGTATTTTTTAACGGTTGCCGGAGTAAGCTGTCGTTTGCGGAAATAATCAAGACCTGATTTATCAGGACCTTTAAGCAGATTTGTATAGAAAAAATTAGCGGCAAGTCTGTTCATTTCATAAATTCGGGTTCGCAGTTTCGCCTTTTGAGAATTCTGTGAATCGTATTCCGGAATTTCAAGTCCTCCACGCTGTGCGAGAAGTTTCATTGCTTCCACGAAATCAAGATTTTCAATTCTCATTATAAAAGTAATAACATCTCCACCTGCGCCGCATCCAAAACAATAGAAACTCTGAGTATCATGGAAAATCGTGCATGACGGAGTTTTTTCAGAATGAAACGGACAGTTGCAGACAGTATTTCTGCCTTGTCTTTTTAAAGTAACATAAGAACCAACAACATCCTCAATAGGATTAGCATTTCTTAATGCATTAAGAAATTCGTCATTTCTTGCCATAATATCACTTCCAGAATTTCGGGACAAACAGCTCTGTGTAAAGGTCAACTGCGTATTCGTCACTCATTCCCGATATGTAGTCACAGACAGCTCTGTCAGCGTCAGTTTCTGATGCAATCTTCTGATATTCAGCAGGCAGTTTTTTTGTATTTTCAATGAAATAGGAATAAAGCTTTTTCACAAGAAGTTCAGCTTTGCTTTCCTCTTGTTTTGCATCGGGATTTGTATAAACCTTTTCAAACATAAAGGCTCTGAGTTCATCATGTGCCTTACGTATCTTAGGTTCAAAATCTATTGTATATTCACCATGCTTTACGACTGAATCAATAAGGGTGGTTATTCTTTCGGATTTCGTATCGCCGAGTGCAAGAACACAGCTTCTCGGCAATGATGCGGGGGTAAGAATACCTGCACGAATTGAATCTTCAATATCATGGTTGATATAGGCAATGGTATCAGCGAGTCGGACAACACAGCCTTCATGGGTAGCAGCGGTCATATTTGTATGACATTCAATACCGTTTCTTACAGCGTAAGTAAGATTCAGCCCCTTACCGTTATTTTCAAGGAAATCAACAACTCTCACGCTCTGAAGATAGTGCTTGAATCCATGCGGACATATTTCGTTCAGTACAGCTTCACCGCAGTGTCCGAAAGGCGAATGACCAAGATCATGACCGAGTGCGATTGCCTCTGTAAGATCTTCATTGAGTTTCAGACATCTTGAAATCGTCCTTGCAATCTGTGCAACTTCAAGAGTATGTGTAAGTCGTGTGCGGTAGTGATCACCGACAGGGGATAAGAACACCTGTGTTTTACGTTTCAGCCTTCGGAACGATTTACAATGCAGAATTCTGTCACGATCACGCTGAAATTCGGTGCGCATCGGACATTTATCCTCGGGTTTAAGACGCTTAATGTATTTGTCATCTGTGCTCATACAGGCATAATTACTGCATACAGCACTTTCAGTAATTTCAATCTGTTCACGAACTGTCATAAAAACCCCCTAATGCTGATATTATAATACTGATGAAAAATCTTCAAACAGTTCACCGCAGTCAGTAACAACAGCTGAACCGTTTGTTATTTCAGTAAGCTCATCTTTCAGAGCACTGAGCTTTTCAGTGAGAACGAGAATTTCGAGTACAACAGTATCCGAAAACTCAGAATTCACAGTAATTGTATCATAATTCGGAAGAATGTAAGAAACCTTGCCGTACATACCATAGTCGGTTTCGATTCTGAGTTTATGACAGCTGCACATATTCATTATATGGGCAGCATCACAGGCGAGGGAAGCAGCGTGCGAATAAGCACGAACAAGACCGCCGCCGCCGAGGAGAATTCCTCCGAAATATCTTGTTACAACGACGCAGACATCCGTCAGACCACGTTTCTGTAAAACATCAAGTACAGGTACACCGCCTGTTCCCTGAGGTTCTCCGTCGTCGGAATATCTGGAAATATTGTCCTGTCTTAGGATATAGGCGTAGACATTATGTCGTGCCTTGCGATGACGGGACTTTATGGAATTTATAAAGTCAACGGCTTCTTCATTGGATTTAACCGGTGAAATATAGCCGATAAATTCTGATTTTTTTTCAATAAATGAGGCTTCGGAAACCTCTGAAACTGTTAGATAGTTCATAATTTTACCTTTATACGTAAAAAGCCGGTCAGGTACGACCGGCTGTGAATTACTTGCCCATATTGAAACGCTTCTTAAATCTGTCAACACGTCCGCCTGTATCTACAAGCTTCTGCTTACCAGTATAAAATGGATGGCACTTTGAGCAGATTTCAACCTTGATGTTTTCCTTTGTGGACATAGTCTCAATCACGTTACCGCAATGGCATGTAATTGTTGTCTTAACAAAATTTGGATGGATTCCCTCTTTCACGATTGTCACCTCTTTCAGAATACTAAATTTGTATACTGTGCAGCCCATCAGTTACCTTAGACAGTAGTGCGTTTTATACATTACACTTAATTATAACACTTGAATTATTCAATGTCAAGGAATAAATAAATATTTTTTTATTTTAACTTTTATTTTATCGTATAAACAAAGGGAAAACATTTTAAAGCTTTCCCTTTATTGTAATAAAAATCTGTATTTTACTTAAAGCTCTTGCTGAATTCGCCGTTGAGTTTCTTTTCAAGAACGTCAGCGGCCTCATGTGTGTCTGCCTTTGCAGTAAGATATGTCTTAATCTTAGGCTCTGTACCCGAAGGTCGAACAATTACCTTTGAACCGCCTTCAAGGAAGAAAGCAAGAACATTTGATTTAGGAAGTGTGATAGCTGTTTCAGTACCATCAGCAAGATTCTTTGAAATACTTGTTTTGTAATCGTCAAAACGTACTACCTTTATTCCTGCTATTTCAGAAGGAGTATTCTCTCTGAGTGAAGTCATGATGCTGTCCATCTTCTTCATACCGCTTTCACCCTCAAATGTGTAGCTGTAAAGAGTCTGATAGAATACACCATACTTCTTGTAAAGATTTTCTCTTGCCTCAAAGAGTGTTATACCCTGTGTTCTGTAATATGCAGCCATTTCGCAGATAAGCATTGAAGCGTTTACAGCATCCTTATCTCTTACATAACCGCCTGAAAGATAACCGTAACTCTCCTCGAAACCGAAAATGTAACGGTTCTCTTCACCCTTATCCTCAAGAATCTTAATCTGTTCACCAATAAACTTGAATCCTGTAAGTACATCAACAATTTCAATACCATATTCCTTACCGATTGAATTAACAATGTCAGTAGTAACAATTGTCTTTACAGCAAGAGGATTCTTAGGCATTGTACCTTTTCTGATACGCTGTTCTGCAATGTATTCGAGAAGCATAGCACCTACTTCATTACCGCTGAAAAGTGCGTAACCGCCTTTTCCGTCAGGTACTGCGATACCAACTCGGTCACAGTCAGGATCTGTTGCAAGAAGAAGATCAGGCTTTACTTCATTGCAGTATCTGAGACCTACTTCAAGAGCCTCACGAATCTCAGGGTTAGGATAAGGACAAGTTGTGAAGTTTCCGTCCGGGTTCTCCTGTTCCTTAACGATAGTAACATCGGAAATTCCGATTCTCTTGAGAATCTCACGAACAGGCTTATTTCCTGTACCGTTGAGAGGAGTGTAAACCACTTTAAGTCCGCTTGATGCACAGAGGTCTGTATTAATTCCCTCAGCGAGAACGTGCTTATAGAAGTCCTCAATAACATCCTGTGAAATGTACTGGATATTGCCCTTTGCAACTTCTTCATCAAATGAAGATACTTTTACATCATTGAAAATGTCAAGAGCATTGATTTTCTCAAGAATAATCTCAGCACCTCTGAGAGTAATCTGACAACCGTCATCTCCGTAAACCTTGTAGCCGTTGTATTTTGCAGGATTGTGACTTGCAGTAACCATTACACCGCCCTGACATTTTAATGCACGAACAGCAAATGAGAGACATGGAGTCGGCATAAGCTCTGTGTATATATGAACCTTTATTCCGTTAGCAGCGAGAACAGCAGCAGTTTCCTTTGAGAAAATATCTGATTTGTTTCTGCTGTCATATGAAATAGCAACGCTTGGTGAATCATATTCCTGATTAAGATAATCAGCAAAACCCTGAGTTGCACGTCTTACTGTATAGATATTCATTCTGTTTGTACCAGCACCGATTACTCCTCTGAGACCGCCGGTACCAAATTCGAGATCTCTGTAAAATCTGTCATTTACAGCTTCATCGTCGTTCTGTATTTTTACGAGTTCATCCTTTAATTCAGAACCATCTTCGAGATTATTAAGCCAAAGTTTATAAAGTTCTCTTTCACTCATTTTAAAAACCTCCCATGAAAATATATTATATTATATCATATTTATTTCAGTTTGAAAAGACTATTTACTATATTTTTATTTATTTTTTTGTTTTTACTATATATTTCGGAGCAATATACAGAAAAGGCTCTGAATGTTTGAAAATTCAGAGCCTCATTGCCGATAAATTATTTATTTCGCCTGTAATATTTCGACTGCTTTGTTAAACTGAGCGTCTTTATTTGTTCCAGTATTGTCAACAGGGTAATCAGGAGTGATTCCCGTACCGTTGAAAATACCTGTTACAGGTGTTTTTATTTCTGCGACGGACAGTTCAATTGCACATCCGTTGCTAAGTTCCATGATTTGCTGTAAAACGCCTTTTCCGACAGTTTTTGTTCCAACCAGTTCAGCTTTTGCATTATCTCTTAAAGCAAGTGCAAAGAGTTCGGCAGCACCTGCTGTGTTCTCATTGACAAGCACAAGCATCGGAATATCGAGTTCAGATTCATCTGAATAAACAAGAGTCTCGCTGTGTCCGTCTTTGTATTCGGCGGTTGCAACAACTCCTTCGGGAAGAAGCGGATTTACGCATTCAGCCATGATATCAACAAGACCATCGTTGTTGTCACGCAAATCAAAAAGCAGTGATTTTGCGCCGTTTGATGTAAGTCTTTCAAGAACTTCGACATACTGTTCGGGCGTATTCTGTTTGAAATCGGTAATTTTAATGTATCCCACATATCCGCTCAGCATATCGCCTGTAACCGTACTGATTTCGATTGCACGTCTTGTGAAGCTGTACTTCTTGTCAATACCGTCTCTTCTGACAACGAGAGAAATATCACTTCCCTCAGTACCGCTCATTGCTTCGGCGGAGGCACCAAAGCCTATGTCCTTAACATTGGTATTGTCAACGAAAGTAATTATATCACCAATCTGAAGTCCGTTTTCTGAGGCAGGGGATTCGTCAAGTATGTCTGTAATCAGAAGATATCCGCTTTCGTCAGGAGCAATGGTAAGTCCGAGACCTACTGTTTTTCCTGAATTCTCACTTTTTCTGATTTCATAGTCATCTGAACTGAGAAATCTTGAATAGCCATCCTCAAGACCTGATATATAGCCTTTCATAATACCTTCATTGAGAATTTCCTCGTTGATTTCGCCATAGTATTTTTCTCTAACCTGTGTGTCAAGAAGCTGGAGAGAACTGTACTTTTTACCCTTTTCATTAACATCGACAACCTGATGATTGTAGCTTTGCAATGAGAAGAATGATGTAAGTATAAATGTAACCGCAATGGAAATTGCAATAAGGCTGAGAGCAAGTCCAAGGCTGATTTTTTTATTCATATTGTCATCGCTTTCTTTGGGATTTATTTACGGACTAACGTAATTCATAGGATCATCATTTACACCGTTTACTTTGACTTCAAAATGGAGGTGTGCGCCTGTTGACCAGCCTGTTGAACCTACGTATCCGATTATCTGACCTTTTTCAACATACTGTCCGACAGTAACAACGGTGTTTGTCATGTGACCATAGAGAGTTGTATATGAACTGTCATGGTTGATTACAACATAGTTACCATATCCGCCGCCGCATCCACAGCTTCCTGATTTGCCGTAGTTGTGAGTGCAGTAATTATCCGCAGTTATTACATAGCCTGATCTTGATGCAACAATGGCACCGCCCATGATATTACCGTCACCAACGTCGATACCTTTGTGATTGTCAATACTTCTCGGACCATAATAACTTGAAATATAGCTGAATCCGGGAACCGGCCAAATAAATCCTGTTGCAGACGGAACCGTATTTATCTGAGCCTGCTGAGCCTGTTGCTGTGCAGCCTGAGCGGCAGCCTCTGCGGCAAGTCTCTCCGCTTCTGCGGCAGCAGCAGCGGCTTTTTCAGCCTCTTCCTTTTCTTTTGCAGCCTGAGCAGCAGCGGCAGCGGCAGCAGCCTTTTCAGCCTCTTCCTTTGCCTTCTTAGCAGCTTCTTCCTTGGCAGCCTTGTCAGCGGCTTCCTGAGCTGCTTTTTCTGCCGCTATTCTTGCTTCTTCAGCAGCCTTTGCAGCAGCGGCAGCAGCCTTTGCAGCAGCCTCTTTCTGAGCGGCAATTGCAGCTTCTTCTTCAGCTTTTTTCTGAGCTTCTTCAGCTATACGCTTCTGTTCTTCGTCATATTTTTTCTGAGCTTCAAGTATAGCTGCCGTAATCTTGTCTTCCTCAGCGGCAAGTGCTATATTTTCAGCTGAAAGCTCACTCTGACTTAATTCAAGTTTTTTCTGTTCAAGAGCAATACGGTTTATTTCTTCGGTTGTCTTTGCCATCTTTTCATTAAGATCCTCGATTTCCGAATTCTTTTCAGCCATTTTATTTTCCTGATCCTCAAGTTTAAGCTGGAGATTGATTCTCTCAGCTTCAAGATCGGATTTGCTCTTTTCAATTTCTTCAATTTCCTCAACTATGTTATTGATAAGCTGCTCATCATATTCAGACATTCTGTTCATCATCTGAACTCTTGACATCATATCATAGAAGCTCATCGAGCCGAGGAGAATTGTTGCAATATTGTCATTTGATGACATATACATCTTTGCAAGGCGCTGTTTGAAAATCTCAATATTTGCATCAATCTGTTCCTGCTGTGCGGCAATGAGAATATCAAGCTGCTGAATATTGAGTGTGGCAGAATCGATTTCATTTGCGATTGATTCAAGTTCTGAATTAAGAAGGTTAATATTATCCTGAATAAGAACTATCTGTTCATACAATGAATTCTGATATTCCTTTTCACTTTTTTTATTTCCTTCAAGAGCCTGAATCTGAGTTTCAAGCTCTGCAATTTTTACTTCGTTTAATCTTCTCTGTTCCTGTACTTCAGTAATGGTTTTTGCTGATACATCGTTATTCTTATTGAATAATGACGGCGAAAATGCTGTTGCACCAACAGAAACAGCTGCACAAGTCATAAAAGACAAAATCTTTTTTACTGCTGTTAAATTCTTCATTTCAGTATGGCGTTATGCCTTCGCTCCTTTCATTAATCAGACGTTAAGATGTCTGCTTGTACTGATTACACTTCCTACAGCACCCATTAAGGCACCTGCGAATATGTATGAGAAAAGAAGTATGAGTCTTACATTTTCAAATGGAATAATACTTCCTACTCCAAAAGCCCTCATAAGTGTATTCTGTTCACTTATAACTTTGAAAATCGCATCGTAAAGGGCATAGGATATAAAGAATGCCCCGACACCTGCGATAAAACCTGTAACCATTCCTTCAATAAAGAAAGGTGTGCGTATGAATGTATTACTTGCACCAACGTATTTCATAATCTGAATTTCCTCACGGCGAGCGAAAACACTTGCCTTAGTTGTGTTGGAAATCATTATGAGTGAAACAACAGAAAGTGCGATGATAATTGCACTTGCGATTACTGTAACAACCTGTCTGAGTTCCCTGAGAAACTGTGCAACCTGTGGAGAAGCACTTGCACTCTGAACATCTGCAAGCTGTGCAATCTGAGATGCTGTGGATTCGATTCTTTCCGTATCTATAACTGTTACCTTAAAACCGTCAGGCATGAAATCATATCCGTCAATGTAGCCGAAAATCACGTTTCCTTTTGTAATCTGACTGCGCATACGTGCGAGAGCCTGTTCTTTTGAAACATAATCAACGGTATATACGTTATCCATTTCTTTCAGTTCTTCACCGAATCCCTGTACACGTTCTTTAGATGTATTTGTATTGAGGTAGACAGCTATTTCATTCTGATTGCCGAGACCGACGATCATTGAATCCATGTTTATGTAGAATAAAGCCGCCATACCTACAAGAAGAAGTGAAATCAGAAGAACGCAGAATGTGGCGAATGCCATCATTTTGTTCTTTCCGATATTTTCTACTCCCTTGCGAATAAGGTAATCTGCTCCGCTTACTTTCATACTGTACCTCCGTTCTTCTTTTTAACGGATACTTTTCTTCTCGGGCGTTTGTCCGTTTTATTATCAGTAAAAGATTTCTTTTCGGAAGTTTTCTCTTCGGAATCTGTATCTTTGGAAGTTTCATTTTTTATTTCGGGGGCGTCAGCTTCAGCAGTTTTGTTTCCGTTGTCTGATGTCACGTCAAAAGAAACAGGCGGCTGATCCTTGCTTTCAATAATTTCAGCTATGAGATCCTCTGCTGATTCTGTTCCGTTAATCTTAGCGATAACATCATCGCCCTGACTGTCCTCACGTTTTGATATGATATCCTGAATGAGGGCTTCCTCTGTTGAAATGAAGGGGATTTCCTTTTCTTCTTCAATCTGCTGCTGCATTTCCCTGACAGCTTCTTCGGCTTTGAGGGCTTCTTCTTCTATGAGTTTGTCTGTAACACCACGAAGAACATCATCGAACTGAAGTTCACCATCAACAATATGAAGAATACGACCGCCGAAGTGGTGAACAAGGTCATGTTCATGAGTTACCATGAGAATTGTAGTACCCTGATCATTGATGCTTTTAAGAAGTTCAACGATTTCGTATGAAAGTTCAGGGTCGATATTTCCTGTAGGCTCATCAGCAATAATAAGCTGAGGGTCGTTAACCAAAGCTCTTGCAATTGCAACACGCTGTTTTTCGCCGCCCGAAAGCTCATCGGGGTATGAATCAGCTTTTCCGTCAAGACCTACAAGGTTTATAACGTATGGAACACGCTTCTTTATTAAAGAAGGTGATGAATCAGTTACACGAAGAACGAAAGCAATGTTCTCGTAAACTGTCATTGACTGAATCAGTCTGAAATCCTGAAATACAAAACCGAGTGTTCTGCGGAATTCAGGAATTGTTCTTTTTTTCATCTTGCTGAGGTCATATCCGTTTACAGATACCTTACCTTCTGTAGCATCAATTTCCTTCAGCAGAAGTTTAATCATTGTACTTTTTCCCGCACCTGATGAGCCGACAACGAAAGCGAAATCACCGTCATTGATTGTAAGGCTGACGTTTTTCAGAGCCGCAACGCCGCTTGAATAGGTAACGGAAACATTCTGAAGTTCTACCATAATTACACCATCCTTATCTCTCTGCCTGAAATAATAATTGCAGAGAATACAAATCTCCGTCGGAATGCATTACGCATTCCGACGGCAAATTCATAACTTACATGTGAAATAAGGAAACTATCGATCTTATGTTGCTCCTTTAGAATTTCACCGGGTTTGCAGAAAGATACTTCTTAACCATAAGAGCAATCTTGAAGATTATAGCGTGATCGAATTCACGAAGGTCAAGACCGGTAAGTTTCTTGATTTTCTCAAGTCTGTACACAAGAGTATTTCTGTGTACGAAGAGTTTTCTTGAAGTTTCTGATACGTTAAGGTTGTTCTCAAAGAACTTCTGGATTGTGAAAAGTGTTTCGTGGTCAAGCGAATCAATGCTGCCTACCTTGAATACTTCGTGAAGGAAAGTATCACAAAGAGTTGTAGGGAGATGATAGATAAGTCTTGCGATACCGAGGTTGTCGTAGCTTACGATAACCTTATCTGTATCAAACACCTTTCCGACTTCAAGAGCCATCTGAGCTTCCTTGAATGAACGAGCAAGATCCTTAACACCAACGACAGCAGTACCGATACCCACATTTACACGTGTATAGAATTCGCTGCTGAGTGTGTCAGCAATAGAACGTGCAAGTTTTTCAAGATCCTTTGAGTCAACTGTGCTTTTGAGTTCCTTAACAAGAACAATGTCAGTTTCAGTAATATTGAAAACGAAATCCTTGTTCTTATCAGGAAAGAGGTTCTGAATAACATCATAAGCGGAAATATCATTTGCTGATACGATTCTGATGAGGAAAACAGCTCTGCTGATTTCAGCATTGAAGTGGAGTTCTCTTGCTTTGATAACAATATCACCCGGAAGAACGTTATCGAGGATAACATTCTTGATGAAGTTGTTTCTGTCGTACTTTTCATCATAATACTGCTTGATGTTTGAGAGTGAAATAGCGAGGATACTTGCATACTTTGCAGCGGCATCATCAACACCTTCAACGAATACAGCATAGTCGGGTTTTACTCTTGAACCGAAAGGCTTGTATGTAAAACCGTCACGAATGAAAATGTCGTGTGAATCGCTGAGATCGAGTGAAACGAACTCATTTGTTGTGCCTACACGAGTAAGATCGCTGCAGGCAATGATTGTTGCTGTTTCATCAACAACACCGATTGTGACATCGATTGAATCACGCATCTGATGAACTAAACCCTGAAATAATCTGTTGGACATAATTTAACATCCCTTCTTAAAAAATTGATTTATAATATTCTGAGCGTTTTTTCAAAGGGAATATTACAGCGGCAGATAAACCTGACCGCTATTTATTACAAATTGTAACATCTTAATGTGTACGTTTTGTGAAAGCTGAATATTTCCCTTTAAAAATCTGCATTTGTGCTATGTTTTAATAACAAATCTTGCTGTTATTATACATTTTAAACATTTTCGCTTGTAACCAAATAGTAATCTGTTGCTTTAAAATGTAACAATTACATTTTCTCAGGCTGTTCTATCTTGAGAATTGTAAGTACATTTCTGATTGTCTGTCTTACAGCAACACAGAGAAGAATTCTTGCATTTTTAAGCTCGTCCGACTCTGCATTCTTTACGCTGCATGCATCATAGAAACGATGGAAAAGTGTTGCGAGGTCAATAACATACTTTGTCAGCTTTGAAGGATCGTAATTCTTTGCTGAAAGTTCGATTTCCCTCGGAAGTGAAGCGAGGTGGCGGATGAGTTCGATTTCTGAAGGCTGACCAAGAAGTGTGAGGTCTGCATTTTCAGGAATTTCCGTACCTTCGGAAGAAAGATTTGCAAGGAGACTGCATATTCTTGCGTGAGCATACTGAACATAGTATACAGGATTCTGTGAAGACTTTTCAACTGCGAGGTCGAGATCAAATTCAAACTGTGAGTTTGCCTCACGGAGATTGAAGTAGAATCTTGCCGCATCAATCGGAATTTCGTCAAGGAGAGTAACAAGAGTGATTGCTTTTCCGCTTCTCTTTGAGAGTTTTACAACTTCACCTTTACGTACAAGTCTTACCATCTGCATGAGAACTGCATCAAGCTTGAGTGTGTCAACGCCGAGGGCTTCAAGTGCGGCTTTAAGTCTCGGAACATATCCATGATGATCAGCACCGAGAACATTGATTGCCTTGTCAAAGTTACGTGTAACGAGTTTATCGTAATGATAAGCAATATCAGGAACAATGTATGTATAAAGACCGTTACTTCTTTTCAGAACAAAATCCTTGTCAAGACCGTATTCAGTTGCTCTGAACCATACAGCACCATCCTGTTCGTATGCGTGACCTGATTCAAGAAGCTTGTCAACGACATTCTTTGTCTCGTTCTTTTCATGAACAGTGCTTTCTCTGAACCAGTTGTCATAAACGATACGATATTTTTTGAGGTCACGTTCAAGACCTGCAACATTGAGTGGAAGTGCGTAATCCACAAGAGCCTTTTTTCTGTCTTCTTCTGAAACAGCTTCGAGTGCATTTCCATGCATCTTATAGTAATTTGCAGAATGTTCAATGATATCGGTTCCGAGATATACATCCTCAGGCATTTCAAAATCCTGACCTTCACCGCTGAGTGCATAAATATCAGCACAAAGCTTTTCAGTATCATCAATTGATTCCTTAATCATCTGCTGTCCTTTTTCGCTGCAAAGCTGCATATATCTGAGAGAGAGGGATTTACCGAATTTTTCAATCTGATTACCGGCATCATTAACATAGAATTCACGTTCAGCTTTAAAACCTGCCCAGTCGAGAACACTTGCGAGACAGTCACCGATTGCGCCGCCTCTTGCGTTTCCTATGTGCATAGGACCTGTCGGGTTAGCAGAAACGAATTCAACGAGAACTCTTTTACCCTTGCCGTAGTCTGTTTTTCCGTAGTTTTCACCTTCATCAAGTACATTCTGTACTGAATCAGCAAACCATTTTTTGCTGAGGAAGAAATTTAAGAATCCCGGACCTGCTATTTCAGAACGCTCAAATACCGTACCTTCAAGTACAATTTCTTCGCTTATCATCTGAGCAATTTTTACAGGAGCCATTCTGAACGCCCTTGCGCATACCATTGCTGTATTTGCGGCGAAATCTCCATGTGATTTGTCAGCAGGGATTTCTATTGTATATGCAGGGAGTGGTTCAGCGGGAGCTTTTCCTTTAGCAACAAGTCTGCCGAGAGCATCGTTGATTATCTCATAAAGCTGTGATGAAGCATTTTTTATCATATCCATTGGTGATAAACCTTCCTTTCAGTTCTTTATCTGCATTATTATCTCGTTATCCGAGAGAAAAAACGAATTGAGATCGAGTGAATATTTCATATACAGTCTTCCGTTTTTATCGAGTGTATTTTCAATTTTTAAGGTATTAACGCCAATCTGCATATCGCCGTATGGCGTACCGTAGTGACAGAAGTGTTTTTTGCCTTCTTCAAGGCAGAGGACGGAGTTTGCTGTGCCTTCTCTGATTATTGTGGCATTCACATTGCTTTCCTGTACTTTGATTGTGGTAACAGAGCCTTCAAAGCCTGTTGCTTCAGTATCTTCGTAGGAAATTATATTCCATCCGTCTTTTTTTGTAACACTTGCCTGTGTCAGGAGTTCAGTTTCATTTTTCTCACCATCCTGCCATTGGATACTGGTGAGAGAAATCATTGCATTAGTTTTCAAAAGCTTTCTCCTTTCACTTATGGAATAATCAGTAAACCTTTTCCGAATTTTCAATTGCCTGTTCAATCAGCTTGTCTATAAGGTAAGAGAGTTCCATTCCCATGTGCTTCATAAGAATCGGATAGACACTGTTTGAACGAAGTCCTGGAGCGGTAATAACCTTGTTGAGGAGAACTTCACCGTCATCTGTGAGAATGAATTCAACTCTTGCAAGACCTTTGCAGCCGAGGGCTTTATAGGCATTTACTGCGGTTTCACGCAGACGGAGATGCATTTCATCTGAAATATCAGCGGGAACGACGATATCTTTTCCAGATCCTGCCTTAGTGGGATCATAATCAAAATCGGAAGATGTGATTTCTCCGATATATGAAGAAAAAGGTGTTTCGTAACCAAATACAGCAGCTTCAAGCCTTCTTCCGCTGATGTACTTTTCAACAACCGTTTTATTGTCATTTGAGAAGGCAACTTTTACAGCACTTATCAGTTCATCAATATTATTCGCAATAGAACTTCCGAAATTGCTTCCGCTGTTTGCCGGTTTTACAATAAGAGGGAAATCCATGGTTTCCGTAATTTTGCGGCATGAACCGTCAATATCATCAAGTGCTTTATGTGTAAGGAGTTTCCAGTCGGCAGTTCTGATTCCGTAGTCATCAAGAACCATGTGGGTGTGTGATTTATCAGTACACGATGCCGATGCAAGGAGTCCGCATCCTACGTAAGGAATCCCCGACATATCGAGAAGTCCCTGAATTGATCCGTCCGCACCGAATTTACCCTGAAGAACAGGGAATACAACATCAATCTTTCTTAACGTTGCAACACCGCTTCCGATTGTGATAAGACCGCCATGCTGCGGATCAGGTGAGAGGATAGCCGAAGTGCTGTCCATATCCTTTTCCCAGTTACCGTTTGCAATATCCTCAACATCTCCGGGGAAGTAGAGCCATCTGCCTTTTTTAGTAATTCCGACAGGTATTATTTCATATTTATCATTTGGTATACAGCGTATTACCTCAGCGGCAGTAGCAATTGAGAGTTCTCTCTCGTTTGAGATGCCACCGAAAATAACAGCAACTCTGATTTTTGCCATAAGAATCTCCTTTACGAAAATATAGTCATTATTTATCATCAATATATTTTATCACATTTCACAAAAAACTGCAAGTATTTTTTGCAAAAATGAAAATAAATTTGCAAATGAATTACATCTGCTACAATTTAAGTGTGGCATATTTGTATAAAATGACGAAACATTTATGCTTGTTTGGTGATGATGAAGAAAATTACTTTGTTTATTATGACGAAGTGAAAGAAAATTCACAGTATAATGTAATGTTCCTCTGTCATAAAATGACAAATTCCGCAGTTGCAGAGTGATATAATACTTGTATTGTTCCATTGACCGAATCATTAAACGGGGCAGGAATAATTCAGGATTTGAAGCGTTAAGAAAACAACAAATAAGACAGGAAGTGAAATTGTGGATATAGAATTTAAAAAGGAAAATGATACTGCGGTCGCTGTTCTCAGCGGCGAGATTGATCATCATTCGGCAAAGTCGGTACGTACAGAACTTGACAGATTCATAATATCGGCACAGCCTGAACTCCTTGCGATTGACATGGGAGGAATAACTTTTATGGACAGTTCGGGAATAGGGCTTATTCTCGGGAGAAGCAAACTGATTAAGGAATGCGGTGGAAGAATTGAAATAAGAAACCCTCAGCCCTATATCAGGCGTGTGCTGAAATTATCAGGAATAGAAAAAATCGTGGGAATAAGGTAGGCAAAATAATGGAAATACTGAATGAAATCAAATTCACACTTCCCTCGCTCTCACAAAACGAGGGAACAGCAAGGGCGGTTATATCGTCTTTTCTTGTACAGACAGATCCGACAGTTGAGGAACTTTCAGACATAAGAACAGCGGTTTCCGAGGCTGTAACAAATGCAATCGTACACGGATACAGACATCAGAAGGGAAAAATTGACATTACAGCGAGACTGCTTTCAGGCAGAGAGGTTTACATAAAAATTCGTGACTGCGGCTGTGGGATTCCCGATATAAAACAGGCAATGGAACCTTTATTTACAACAGCACCCGAAGAAGAACGGTCGGGTCTCGGATTTTCCGTAATGGATTCATTTATGGATAAGCTGTCTGTAAAAAGCACAGTAGGGAAGGGTACTACCGTCATAATGAGAAAGAAGCTGAGTGTACATGGATGATAAAAAGCCGACAGCTGAAGAAAATCTCGGACTTGTTCATATGTGTGCAAACCGCTTCAGGAATCGTGGTATTGAATATGAGGAGTTATATTCCGCAGGCTGTGTCGGACTTCTAAAAGCAGTAAAAGGCTTTGATGAAAAAAGGGGAGTGAAGTTTTCCACGTATGCTGTACCTGTGATTCTTGGCGAAATCAAGCGTCTTTTTCGTGACGGAGGAAGTGTGCGTGTAAGCAGAGGTCTTAAAGAATTGTCCATAAGATTACAGGCATTAAGTGAAAGTTTCCGACAGCAGAACGGAAGAGAACCGACGGTCAGAGAACTTGCTGAATTATCAGGTGAAACCGAATCAGCTGTTGCCGAGGGATTATGTGTGATTCAGCCGACAATATCATTGACATCATCCGATGACGACGAGGGACAGACTGATATTCCGACAGAATCCCCCGATGAGTCTGTTCTTGATTTACTTGCCCTCCGACAGATAATGTCAAGACTTGATACAGAGTCGAAAACACTGATTGAACTGAGATATTTCAGGAATCTCACGCAGTCAGCAACAGCAAAAATCATGGGAACATCACAGGTTCAGATATCAAGAAAAGAGAAAAAGCTCCTTGAAAAAATGAGGAAGGAGCTTCTTGAATAATCAGAAAACAAGGTATTCAATTACGGAATTCGACATGAGAAATCCCTTTGAAGTGAGGGAAATATTTTCACCGTCAAAATTTATGTACCCCGCTTTAATTAAGTCGGGTACTTTTTTTATAATCTCATTTCGGTGTGATTCAACATCAGAGAGATTCAGTCCCTCCGCAAGTCTCAGACGAAGCATTGAGAATTCCTCAAAACCACAGGGATTTTCGTCTGTTATTTCAATCGGCTGAATATCCGAACTGATAAAACCTTCAATATCACGCCCGACAGCAAATCTTTTACCGTTACAGCATGAATGTGCAGAAGGACCGATGCTGATATAGTCAAGGCATTTCCAGTAGCGTGAATTGTGTCTGCTTTCAAATCCTTTTTTGGCAAAATTTGAAACCTCGTATCTTGAAAATCCCTTTTCTTCAAGTAATTCCGACATTCTCATATACATATCGGCTGTTGAATCCTCATCGGGGAGCAATGATGATATATTCTTCTTTTCAAAAGGAGTTCCTTCTTCGATTTTCAGAATATATGCGGAAATATGCTGAATCGGGAGTTCCGACATTTTTTTAATGGAATATTCAAGACTTTCCATAGTCTGATTCGGAAGTGCAATCATGAGGTCGCATGAAATATTGTCAAATCCCATATTTACAGCATCATTTACAGCCTTTACAGCACGTTCTGTGCTGTGTTTTCTTCCGAGTAGTTTTAGTTCATCATCAATCATTGACTGTACACCGAGAGAAATCCTGTTTATACCTGCTCCTCTGAGATTTTTCAGTTTTTCAGGGGTGAGAGTGTTTGGATTTGCCTCGATGGTGATTTCAGCATTTTCGTCAAGGATGAAATTATCCCTTACGGAATTCATGATTTTTACGATTTGTTCTGTTCTTAACAATGAGGGTGTGCCTCCACCGAAATACAAAGTGTCGGTAATTCTGCTTTTATCCGAATAATGCTGTAAATTACGAATTACAGCATCTGTATAAAGCTCCGTCAGCTTTTTTGAGTAGCTGACGGAGTAAAAATCACAGTATTCGCATTTTTTAGCACAGAAGGGAACATGAATGTAAATTCCGAGTGTGTTCATCAGTGTTCACTTCGTATTGCGGGTGCAAGAGGGAAGAAAAAGGCATTCACAAGCTTGGGAACAATAAAATACGAGAGAATAAGCCCCATATTTATGAAAAGTTCGTACTTGTCAATCCAATCATAATCTGTATCTGCTGTTTTCGGTGCGTTAAGATAAATAATTACGATAAGAGCGAAAACACATACAGAAAATACAGCATTGAAAATAGTTGCCGCCTTTCCGTTTACAACTCGTTTCCCACATTCAAGGCATACCTTACCAGGGGAGTTAAGCTGACCTGCAAAAGCCTTTTTAATGGGATTGAATGATTTTTTTCCGCAATGCGGACAATTGTATATACTCATATTTTATCCTTTCAATTAAACAGATTAATGAACTGAATTTTCATTTCTGAGATAGTCTGTAAAGTAAACTTCGGGCTGTTCAGGAAGGGAAAGAATTATTACATCTTCACCGTTATTTGCTTTATAAAGTGATTTAAGCTGTTCGGGAAAAACAACATTCATTTTTTCTTCAGTTGTTCTGATTTCTTCATCACTTGCTCCGTCACAAAGATTTTCAGCAAGAGAAGGCATTTTTGGGCTTATTGTTTTTTTATACATTTCCCATGATTCAAGATTCATAATTATTCTCCTTCCTTAACCTCAACCTCAATCGGTTCGAGAATTTTTGCTTCTTTGCTAAGTTCGTTTTCCGAACACAAAGAAAGAACTTTGTTATGTGGAACAAGATTTTTAAATTTCAGATGTTTTCTGCTTTTCTGAAACCTTATGATTTTATCACCATGAATCACAAGAAAACTGATAAATAAAAGCAGAATGTCAAACAGCATAACATCCTTATGCTTATCATGGAATATGAGTCCGAGAAGAATGACAATTACAGAGGATGTCATAAAAGCTGTAAAATCAAGGTCACGGACAGTAATTCTCACGTTTCTGAAAAAGTTGAAAACTTCTTTGTCTTTTATGTTCAGGTGTTCTGCAATAACCGAAATAATGCAGAATATCATAAGCAGAACAGATAAACTGAGTAAAATGCAGTTAAGCATATTATCCCTCCGTTACGAATCGAGTTTGAGAACGCTCATGAATGCTTCCTGCGGCACCTCTACCGTACCGAGTGAACGCATACGCTTCTTTCCTTCCTTCTGCTTTTCGAGAAGCTTCTTCTTACGGGTGATATCACCACCGTAACATTTAGCAAGAACATCCTTACGCATAGCCTTTACAGTTTCACGGGCAATGATTTTGCCGCCGATAGCAGCCTGAATCGGAACTTCAAAAAGCTGTCTCGGTATGTTGTCCTTTAATTTCTCAGCGATTTTTCTTGCTCGTCCGTATGCCTTGTCTGAGTGAATTATGAATGAAAGAGCATCCACTATGTCGCCATTAAGCATAATATCGAGTTTTACAAGTTTAGAAGGAGTATATCCCATCATTTCATAATCAAATGATGCATAACCCTTTGTTCTTGACTTGAGTACATCAAAGAAGTCATAAACGATTTCGTTAAGAGGAAGCTCATAGTGAATTTCAACTCTTGTATCGTCAAGGTACTTCATATCCTTGAAAATACCACGTCTGTCCTGACAAAGCTCCATTATATTACCGACATATTCGGAAGGCGAGAGAATATTTGCCTTGACCATAGGTTCTTCTGCTGTCTGAATGAGTGCAGGGTCAGGGTAGTTTGTAGGGTTGTCAATATACTGAATTTCGCCATTTGTCATAGTAACCTTATATATAACGGAAGGAGCAGTTGTGATAAGGTCAAGATTATATTCACGTTCAAGTCTTTCCTGTATGATTTCCATGTGGAGAAGTCCGAGGAATCCGCATCTGAAACCGAATCCGAGAGCAATTGAAGTTTCAGGCTCAAATGAAAGTGAAGCATCATTAAGCTGTAATTTTTCAAGAGCCTCACGCAAATCGCCGTATTTTGCACCGTCAGCAGGATAAATACCTGAGAATACCATAGGGTTGACTTTTCTGTATCCGGGGAGAGGTTCGTCACAGGGATTTTCGTCATTTGTAACTGTATCACCAACCTGTGTATCACCGATACTTTTGATTGATGCCGCAATGTATCCTACCTCACCTGCCTCAAGTGAACCGTTGTTCACAAGTGACGAAGCATCCATGAAACCTGCCTCAACAACATTGAAAACAGCCCCTGTTGCCATAAGTCTGATATTGTCGCCGACTTTTACTGTACCTTCCTTTACACGAACATAAATGATAACGCCCTTATACGGATCGTAGTAGCTGTCGAAAATAAGAGCCTTCAAAGGCTTTTCAGGATCTCCGACAGGCGCAGGAACATCAGTAACAATCTTTTCGAGGACTTCTTCAATGTTTATTCCCATTTTGGCTGAGATTCTCGGAGCATCCATTGCAGGAATTCCGATTACGTTTTCAACCTCACTGCATACTCTTTCAGGATCTGCCGACGGGAGGTCGATTTTATTTACAACAGGCACAACTTCAAGGTCGTGTTCAATTGCAAGATAAGTATTTGCAAGAGTCTGAGCCTCTATGCCCTGTGAAGCATCAACAACAAGGATAGCACCCTCACAGGCTGCAAGTGAACGTGAAACCTCATAGTTGAAGTCAACGTGTCCTGGTGTGTCGATGAGATTGAAAATATAGTCTTCGCCGTCCTGTGCTGTGTATTTCAGACGTACAGCACGAGCTTTGATAGTGATTCCACGCTCTCTTTCAATATCCATATTGTCGAGGAGCTGGTCTTCCATATCTCTTATAGCGACAGTTTCTGTTTTTTCAAGGATTCTGTCAGCAAGTGTTGATTTACCGTGGTCTATATGTGCAATAATGCAGAAATTTCTGATTTTATCGTTAGCCATACTATTCCTCTTTCGTGATTAAGATTTCTTATTATTATAACATATAAAAATGAATTTGTAAAGATAAAGAGAAAACAATTTTGCAGTTGAAAATAACTCTTGACATTTTTAACCTTATTGAGTTATAATATAATATATGCATTTTTGAGGAGTGATAAACAATGAAAACAAATAATGAACAGGGACGCAGAATAGCTGTTGCTGTCGGAGTGTATCTCATTGTCAAGACAGTACTCAATATGATAATCGGTGGTGGCTTTGACTTCGCTGGAACTGTGACATCACTTGTACTTGCTGTCGGATTGTATTCAGGGCTTCAGTATGTTAATATTGCTGTCGGCGTGGTTATTGCAGTTACTGTACTCAGACACATCGGATACAATGTGACGCATCTTCCTTCAACGCTGATTTTTGTAATTGAGGCTGTTGTTGATGCAGGTTGCTTGGTACTTCTGATTGTGAAAAATGAAGTCAGAGAACATTTTACAAATAAGTGGAATGAAATATCAGAGCTTATTAATAAATAGTTATTTATTAGGGCTTTAAGAAAGGATAAATGATATGAGCAGATATAATTTTAAGGAAGTTGAACCAAAATGGCAGAAGTTCTGGGATGAAAACCACAGCTTCAAGGCTTCTGATGACCACAGCAAAAAGAAATTCTATGCACTTGTTGAATTCCCGTATCCATCAGGTCATGGAATGCACGTAGGACACATTAAGGCTTATTCAGGTCTTGAGGTTGTAAGTCGTAAGAGACGTATGGAAGGATATAACGTGCTTTTCCCAATCGGATTTGACGCATACGGACTTCCGACAGAAAATACAGCTATTAAGGAGAATATTCATCCAAGACTCGTTACAGACAGAAATATTGAGAAATTCACAGGACAGCTCAGAACAGTAGGTTTTTCTTTCGACTGGTCAAGAGTTGTTGATACAACAGATGAAAACTACTACAAGTGGACACAGTGGATTTTCCTCAAGATGTTCGAGAACGGTCTTGTATTCAGAGACAAGACAAGCGTAAACTACTGTCCAAGCTGTAAGGTTGTTCTCTCAAACGAGGACTCACAGGGCGGTAAGTGTGATGTATGTCACAGTGATATTGTTCAGAAAACAAAGGAAGTATGGTATCTCAGAATTACTGAGTATGCAGATAAGCTTCTTCAGGGACTTGAGGAGGTTGACTATCTCCCGAATGTAAAACTCCAGCAGCAGAACTGGATTGGTAAGTCAACAGGTGCTTTCGTTAACTTCAACATCAAGGAATTTGACGAAAAGCTCCGTATCTACACAACAAGACCTGATACACTTTACGGTGTAACATTTATGGTAATTGCACCTGAGCATCCGATTATTGAAAAGTATCGTGATTCAATTGCAAATATCGCAGACCTTGACGCTTACAAGACAGAGTGTGCAAAGAAATCAGAATTTGAGCGTACACAGCTTGTAAAGGATAAGACAGGTGTTAAGATTGAAGGACTTACAGCAGTAAGTCCTGTAACAGGAAAAGAGATTCCGATTTATATTTCCGACTATGTAATGATGGGTTACGGTACAGGTGCAATCATGGCTGTACCTGCACATGATACAAGAGACTATGACTTCGCTAAGAAATTCGGTATTGATATTATCGAGGTTATCAAGGGCGGAGACATTTCAAAGGAAGCATACACAGGCGAGGGTGAACTTGTTAATTCGGGTGAACTCAACGGTATTTCCAACAAAAAGGATGCAATAAACAAGGCTCTTGAAATTCTTGAGGCAAAGGGCGCAGGCGAAAAGGGTGTTCAGTACAAGATGAAGGACTGGGCATTCAACCGTCAGAGATACTGGGGCGAGCCTATTCCGATTGTACATTGTTCAGACTGCGGAATGGTTGCTGTACCTTATGAGGAACTTCCTCTCAGACTTCCGCCTGTTGAGAATTTTGAACCCGGAACAGATGGTGAAAGTCCTCTTGCAAAGATTGAAAGCTATGTAAACTGCAAATGTCCTAAGTGCGGCAAGGATGCAAGACGTGAAACTGATACAATGCCTCAGTGGGCAGGTTCTTCGTGGTACTTCCTCCGTTACTGTGATCCACAGAATGACAATGAATTTGCTTCACAGGAAGCCCTTAAATACTGGATGCCTGTTGACTGGTATAATGGTGGTATGGAACACGTTACACGCCACATGATTTATTCACGTTTCTGGCATAAATTCCTCTATGACATGGGACTTGTTCCTACAGCAGAACCTTATGCAAAGAGAACTGCACAGGGACTTATTCTCGGACCTGACGGTGAGAAGATGAGTAAGTCAAGAGGAAATGTAATTGATCCTAACGATGTTGTAAATGAATTCGGAGCAGATGTACTCAGACTTTACGTTCTTTTCATGGGTGACTATGAGAAGGCAGCACCATGGAGTGAATCATCAATCAAGGGATGTAAGAGATTCCTTGACAGAATCTGGGGACTCCGTGATATGCTTACAGACGGTGATGAGTATTCTGATAAGCTCTGTTCGTCATTCCATAAGACAATCAAGAAGGTAAGCGACGATATCGAAGCGATGAAGTTCAACACAGCTATTGCCGCTATGATGTCACTTATCAACGAGATTTATGAGGCAGGTACAATCAACAAGGCTGAACTTGGTGCATTCTGTACTATGGTTTATCCTTTTGCTCCTCACGTTGCAGAGGAAATGTACAGCGAGACATTTGGAAAAATCCTTAGTCAGCAGAGCTGGGTTTCGTATGATGAGGCACTCTGTAAGGATGATACAATTGAGATAGTTGTACAGGTAAACGGTAAACTTAAAGCAAAACTCAATATCGCTGTTGATGCTGATAAGGATTCTGTAATTGCAATGGCAATGGAAGACGAGAAGGTAAAGGAATCTGTTGATGGAAAGAATATCGTAAAACAGATATATGTACCAAATAAGCTTGTTAATATTGTTGCGAAATGACGAATTTCCAAATCTTGAAAAAAACTCTTGACAAACAGACGAAATCATGATAGAATATATATATTCTCTATTTTAATATTTAATTTCAGTATCTGCTGTGTTTTTGGGGTGTAAGATGTTTGTTTCCATTTGGAAATTGACATATATAAGTCGGTTTAACCGATGTAACCTCTGAATAAGGGAGGGAAAGATAATGGCAGAAGTTCGTGTTGGCAAGAACGAGTCTTTAGACACTGCTCTTAAGAGATTTAAGAGATCATGTGCAAAGGATGGCGTTATTGCAGAAGTTCGTAAGAGAGAACATTACGAAAAGCCTTCAGTAAAGCGTAAGAAGAAGTCTGAGGCTGCTCGTAAGCGTAAGTATTAATCTTGCGGAGCTATAACAATGATTTGATAAAAGTGGGCTTCGGCTCACTTTTTTCAGTTTAAAAAGAGGGAGCTTTATTCTATGTCGATAAAATGCGGCATTCCCCCATTCAAAAAAGGGGCTTGGGGGATATGCCGCACTCAGCGTGAATACGCTGAGCTGAACAAAATGCGGCATTCCCCCATTCAAAATAAGAAAGGAATAAGAAAGATGATTAAAAAAATTCTTGTTATACATGGTCCGAATCTCAATCTTCTTGGAGAAAGAGAGCCGGGCGTTTATGGTAATTCAAACATTGATACACTTAACAGTAATATAATTGACAGAGCTAAGGAGCAGGGACTTGAATGCGAGATTTTTCAGTCAAATCATGAGGGTGCTATAATTGACAAGCTTCACGCAGCAAGAACTGAATTTGACGGTGTTATAATTAATGCGGGTGCTTACACACATTACAGTTATGCTATCCGAGATGCAATTGCAGCAATTAAAATTCCTGTGATAGAGGTTCATATCAGTAATATTGATGCACGTGAGGAATTCCGCTCAAATTCCGTTATCGCTCCTGTATGCAAGGGAAGTATATGTGGTTTCGGACTTCTCAGCTATTATCTCGCTGTACAGGCTATGAGCGAACTTTAATGTCGGGTTGGATATAATATGAACAGGTTTGAAGGATTGTTTGATCAGCTCCCTTCTGATGTGGATTGTGCATTGATTACATCTGATGTCAACAGACGTTATTTCACAGGAATGAAATCATCTGATGGTACTGTGGTTGCGTTCAGAGACAAGGCATATCTTATTATTGATTTCAGATATATCGAGAAAGCAAGGGCAACAGTTAGTTCTGCTGAAGTTATCGAGCAAAAGAGATTATATGAACAGATTAAGGAACTCATTTCTGAACATGGTGCAAAGAATACTGCGATTGAATCACATACCATGACGGTAAATGAATTTAATCTCATGAAAAAGGCTTTAAAGGAGACGGAAGTCATAGGCACTGACGTTCTTAGCAATGCGATAAATAATCTCAGAGCATCGAAGGAAGAATGTGAAATTGAGTGCATAAGAAAGGCACAGAGTATAGCTGAACGTGCTTTTGATGATATACTCAAATTCATAAAGGTCGGTGTTACCGAACGTGAGATTGCACTTGAACTCAACCGCCTTATGTTTGAATACGGAGCAGAGGATTTATCATTTGAAACAATTGCTCTTGCCGGAGCAAATACATCTATGCCTCATGGTGTTCCGTCTGAGAAAAAGGTTGAGGAAGGCGAGTTTGTGCTTATGGATTTCGGTGCGGTGTATAACGGATATCACAGCGACATGACACGAACAGTATGTGTGGGTGAGCCGACTGATGAGATGCGAAGTGTATATAATATTGTCCTTGATGCACAGATGTCTGCAATTGCTTCTGCACATTCAGGAATGACAGGAAAGGAACTCGATGAAATTGCAAGAAGCATAATAGAGGATGCAGGTTACGGTGAGTATTTTGGGCATTCACTCGGACATGGTGTAGGACTTGAAATTCACGAAAAGCCTAATGCTTCTCCTAACAATACTCTTGTTCTTAATGAATATGCGGTTGAAACAGTAGAGCCGGGTATTTATCTTTCGGGTAAATTCGGTGTCAGAATTGAAGATTTTGTCATATTAACTGAAAATGGATGCGAAAATCTGACTAAATCTGCCAAAAAACTAATATCTTTATAATAATATGGTTTTAGGTATTGCAAAAAAATAAAAAATGTGGTAAAATAAACGTATGTAAATAATTGAAAATACGGAGGTATTTATAATGATTTCAGCAGGAGATTTCAGAAATGGTGTTACTTTTGAGCTTGACGGACAGGTTGTTCAGGTTATCGAGTTCCAGCACGTTAAGCCAGGTAAGGGTGCAGCATTCGTAAGAACAAAGTACAAGAACGTTATCACAGGTTCAGTTGTTGAAACTTCTTTCAACCCTACAGCTAAGTTCCCAACAGCTTTCGTTGAGAGAAAGGATATGCAGTACAGCTACAATGACGGTGAGCTTTATTACTTCATGGACATGGAAACATACGAGCAGGAGCCTGTAAGTGCTTCAGTTCTTGGTGATAACTTCAAGTTCGTTAAGGAAGAGATGATGTGTAAGATTCTCTCATACAAGGGTAATGTATTCGGTGTTGAGCCACCTAACTTTGTTACACTTCAGGTTACGCAGACAGATCCTGGTTTTAAGGGTGATACAGCTACAAATGCTACAAAGCCTGCTACACTTGAAACAGGTGCAGAGATTAAGGTTCCTCTCTTCATTGATGAAGGTGAGATGATTCAGGTTGACACAAGAACAGGCGAGTATATGTCAAGAGCATAATCTGCCTGAAATTTAAGATTGTAATTTAAGATATGCACATTCATCTCTTCAATGCGTAGAGAAGTGGATGTGCATATTCATTAAGGAAAGGGGTGCTTTTTATGAAGCTTACCGAGAAAATGTCATATTTACAGGGACTTGTTGATGGTCTTGAGATTGACCAGACAACAAAAGAAGGAAAGATTCTCATTAAGATGAACGAACTTATGAAGGATATCGTTCTCTATGTGGATGACCTTCAGACACAGGTTGATGAACTTACAGAGCTTTGTGACATCCTCGATGAAGACCTCGGCATGGTTGAGGAAGATTTCTATGAGGATGAAAATTACAGCTGCGGCAACTGTGAGGGATGCTGTGAAGAAGATGAAGAAGAAGACTATAGTGATCTTGACTTCGATGAAGATGAGTTTGATTTTGATGATGATGACGAACTTTATGAAGTAACCTGCCCTACTTGCGGTGACACAATTCTTCTTGATGAGGGAATGATTGATGAGGGCAATATGCATTGTCCTAATTGCAATGAACTTCTTGAATTTGACTTTGATGACCTCACTATTGAGGATTTTGAAGAGACAGAGGACGAGGAGTAATTCCGATTATTAATGATTAAAGCGGTCAGATATTCTGACCGCTTTTTCTGTGTTATTCCGACATTACAATATATTTGTCAATATCGGTATTTCTCCGTTTTTTAGTATCTCAAGTGAACAGATAATCTCATCCGTATGAGAAAGAGCCTCATTCAGATCTTCGCTGCTCAGATATTTTATCCCTGAGAAAAGTCTTTCTGTATCTCTGAGCTGTTCACTTCTTATAAGTACAGAAGCTTTTTTTCTGAATGATGCCCACTCTTTTTCAAGCTGTTCAGCTTTAATATCAGCTTTTTTATCGTCACCGCTGATATACAATTCCTGAAGAACGCTGATATTCTTAATCAGACTGTTACAGCTGCTATTAACCAAGATACATGATACAACAGCAATGATTGAAAGTGCAGTAATAATACCTGCACTTATTTTTATTCTTGTCATATACTACCTTCCTTCAGAGTTATAAAATAATTATTTTCTGAGTCTGCTGTCATGATATATACGTTATCCTGTTTTGCACCATAATCGTTCAGTATTTTCAGAATATCTTTTTCGCTGAGAGACAATGAATCGGCTGCTGCATTTATTATTTTTCCATCTGATATAATTACTTTCGGAGGATCTGAGCATCGGCATTGAATGTTAAAGTCATCTCTTGCGGGTGTATCAAAAATCTGTTTTTTCATTACAGATATACTTCCTGTTGTTTCAACTATTGCAAACTGAACTTCGGATATGTCAAATATATCCTTTCCCCTCAATGCAGTCATAAGGTCATCGACAGAGAATCTTAGTTCGTTGAGAACAGCAGAGTCTATCTGACCGTTATGAATGACTATTTTCGGTGAGCCTGATATTATTTTTCTTACTCTTAGAGAATGAAGATTTATCCATGAGACAATAACTTCAAAACATACAAGTGAGAGAATGGGTGTAATTCCGACAATAAGCGGTATTCCGACATCTTCGAGCGGAAGGGTTGCAATATTCGATACGAGAATTGTTATAACAAGCTCAGATGGCTGCAATTCTCCGAGTTGTCTTTTTCCCATAAGTCTGACAGCAAAAATTACAAGGATATAAAGGATAAATGAACGTATGAGTATAACTGACATAGAATCACCCTTTTATCAAAAATCTTTTTGCTTTTATTATCCCCGAAAATAAAAAAAATATGCAAAAAACAGCCGAACCGAAATCCGACTGTCTTCTGCATACGGGTAATTATGTAAACCAATTGGAGGAGCAAGCTTAATTACATCTTGTGTAAACCTGACCGCCCTGAATCTGTTTGCCTCTTACAGCGAACATTTCAGATATTGTTACAATCTGCCAGCCCTGTGACTTGAGGTAAGGAGCAAGGTACTCCATAGCCTCTGCTGTTGTGCTGTATGTTTCGTGGCAGAGAACAATTGCGTTGTTGAGTGAACCATCATTCATTGCAGATGTAATCTTATTGATAATCTGCTGAGATGAAGCACCATTCCAGTCACCTGTATCAATTGCACAAGTTATAAGACCTACATCATTAAGTGTCTGCTGAACTGTAGGGCTGTTTCCGAGATATGGAAGTCTCAGAAGCTTTGAAGGCTCTGCACCGATAATTCTCTTGAGTTTTTCGTGACAAGTATCAAATTCGCTGCGGATTTCTGAAGCAGACTTCTCAGCAAGATTTGGATGAGTATTTGAATGGTTAGCGATTTCCATACCCTTGCTGTAAGCGTATTTAACCTCGTTTTCACCACTTGTATCTCTGATCCAGCTTCCAACATAGAAGAATGTAGCGTGGAATCCAGCGTCTGCAATTGCATCAATGATTCTTGTACCTGTTGCAGGTGATGCACCATCATCGAAGCTGATAGCAACCATAGGCTTGCTTGGATCAATCCATGAAATATCTACATCCCCTGTGTTCTGTGTGGGCTCTTCAACCTTTGCAGTTACAACACCACCGCCTGTAACAACTGATGATTTCTTTCCTGCGTCTGCTGCAACTACATCATCAACGTAGTAGTTTGTTGTGCTGTCAGCTGTCTCAACATAGAAGAGGAGATCTGATGCACCTGCAGGAATTTCAAATGAAGTATTTTCAAGTTTTGTCCATTCGCCTGACTTAACTGTTGCTGTTGCAATGTTATCATAATGTGTTTCACCGTCTGAACCCTGATACTGGAGAGTAAGCATCATATCAACTGATGAACCGCTTACCTGCATAACAGCTGCAGAGAAGCTGTAAGACTTTCCTGGTACAAAATCAGAGCCGAGTTCTCTTGAGTAGCCCTGCCATGCATCGCTTCTGCCTGAAACGAGGATTGAGCCGCCTTCTGAGTAATAATTGTCCTTGTTGAGTGTAAGTTTAACACTATTGCCTCTTGGGAGAGACTTGCTGTCAACTGAATTCATAGAATCGCTGAAGTAAACCTTATCAGCAACAGGAGCCTGAGTTGTAGCAACTGTTGTAGCTTTAGTAGTTGCCTGTGTCGCAGAAGCCTGAGTTGCCTTAGTTGTTGTCTGCTCGTAGCCTTCAAGCCAACTCTCTGGGAGAGTCTTGATAGACTGTGAATCATACTTCTGGATTGAAAGGGCATCAAGTGCAGTGATACCGCTTCCTGTCTGATAAACGTCACCGTTCTTCAAACCTTCTTCTGTAAGTGGATACTTGGAGTTATTTGAGAGATACTGGAGAATTGAAACAGCATCAGCCATTGTAACTTCATTATCACAGTTTGCATCACCCCATACTCTTGTATCTTCGATAACAGGAGCAGATGTAGCAGTTGTTGTAGCCTTTGTTGTTGAAGCAGGTGCCTGAGTTGTTGTAACAGTGGGCTCTGAAGATTCAACCACTGTTGACTTTGTACCCTTTACAGCACCGATTGCGTTGTCAATGTAGAAGTCTGTGAGGCTGTCAGGAGCTTCAACGTAGAGAACAAGATTTGTTGCACCGCTTGGAATTGTGTAAGAAGTATTCTCAAGCTTTGTCCATGAGCCACTTGCAGCTGATGCAACTGCAACTTCATCATAATTTTCTTCACCTGCAAGTGAATACTGAAGAGTGAGCTTCATATCTGTAGTTTCGCCGCTCTTCTGTAATACACCTGTACTGAAGCTGTATGTTTCGCCAGGCTGGAATGCTGCTGTATCAAGTTCGATAGCCGCACCGTTCCAGTTATCTGTACGACCACTTACGAAAAGTGACTTGCTTCCACTGTTCTTTTCATCACTTACTGTTTTAACAGAAGCATCGCCTCTGCCTTTCCAGTTATCTGTGCTGCTTTCAAATGTTGAATTGAAGTAGTGTCCATTTGCATCCGGTTCAATCGGTTCAGCAGGTTCTATAACAGTTGTATCGCCCGGCTGATGATTCTTGTCTGTATAAACATCAA
>JAZLGM010000087.1:0-3054 GCA_045616285.1 Ruminococcus sp. | reverse complement strand
GTCTTATGCCGATATCATGCACGATTGCAGCTATTTCAAGCAATTCACGTTCCTTTTCACTCATATTTTCAGCTGAAGCTATAATATGAGCAAACTCATACACCTTAAGAAAATGCTGGATTCTTTTCGGACATCCCTTTTCAAATTCTATCATTTTAAGTATTACTTCTTCTTTGAAATTCATATTTCACACCTCATATTCAATCTGAAGTTTTCATCAGTTCCTTCATATCATTTTCAGGTATTGTAATAGGTGCAATACCATAATTATCCACAAGAAGTTTCATAATATCAGGCGAAATGAATGACGGGAGTGAAGGACCAAGCCGAATGTTTTTAATTCCAAGATGCAGAAGTGTCAGCAGAATACATACGGCTTTCTGTTCATACCATGAAAGTACAAATGAAAGCGGTAACTCATTTACGCCACATCCAAACGCATCTGCCAATGCAGCAGCAACCTGAATTGCACCATATGCATCATTGCACTGTCCCATATCCATAAGTCTCGGAAGACCGTTTATTTCACCAAGTTTCAGGTCGTTAAAGCGATATTTACCACAGGCAAGAGTCAAAACAATTGTATCAGAAGGGGTCTGTTTTACAAATTCAGTATAATAGTTTCTTCCCGGTTTTGCTCCGTCACAGCCTGCAACCAAAAAGAAATGCCTGATTGCTCCGCTTTTTACTGCTTCCACTACTGTTTCAGCGTGAGAAAGAATCGCATTATGACCAAATCCCGTTGTAACATCTTTTCCACCGTTGATACCTGTATATTTCTTATCCTCAGCAAATCCGCCAAGTTCCAGTGCCTTTTCAATTATAGCTGAATAATCCTTATCTTCTCCAATATGAATTGTATCTGGGAATGCAACCACTTCTGTGGTAAACACTCTGTCGGAATAACTTGCTTTTGGCGGCATTAAACAGTTTGTTGTAAAAAGAATCGGTGCAGGGAGATTATCAAATTCCTTCGGCTGATTCTGCCAAGCTGTTCCAAAATTGCCTTTCAGGTGTGAATACTTCTTTAATTCAGGATAAGCATGGGCAGGAAGCATTTCTCCATGCGTATAAATATTGATGCCTTTTCCCTCTGTCTGCTCCAGAAGAAGCTGTAAATCTCTTAAATCATGACCTGTAACAACTATAAACGGACCTTTTTCTACAGTAAGTGGTACTGTCACAGGAGATGGTGTTCCGTAAGTTTCAGTATTAGCTTTATCCAGAAGTGCCATACATTTCAGATTGATTTCTCCAACTTTAAGCACAACAGGAAGCAAAGTATCCATGCTTTCTTCGTATCCGATTTTGAATAACGCCTCACATAAGAAATCATTCACTTCTCTATCCGTGTAACCAAGTACCATAGCATGATATGCGTAAGCTGCCATTCCTCTGATGCCGAATAATATCAACGATTTAAGAGAACGGATATTCTCATTGTCATTCCAGAGTAAATCCATATCATAGTCGTTATTTCTGCCGCAGGGAGAAGCACAGACAGCACAATCGGGTACAAGTTTATTTTTTTCTTTATAAACCTTCTGAATCATGTCAGTAATTGCATCATTATCAAAGCTGACATTGGTGATGGTTGTAAACAATCCTTCAATGATTGTTCGGTATATACTTTCTGTCGGAACTGTCGTTCCTTCTGTGGCTCTTGCGAGTCCGATTAATGCACCTGTGAGTTCGTCCTGCAATTTTGCTGTATCAGATTTTTTCCCGCAGACACCTGCCATTCCTGTACATGCAGTACAATCTACAGTCTGCTCACACTGAAAACAAAACATTTTATTCTCCATATTATTCTCCATCCTTTTAATCCAAGATTTTGCCGTCAATCGAAATTGTAACTACCTGCCATGGAACAAACTTTCCGCTTTCCTGTAATGCCTTTTTTGCAGCCATTTCCAGACCACCGCAGCAAGGTACTTCCATGCGGACTATAGTAACGCTCTGAATATTGTTGTTTTTGATAATAGCTGTCAGTTTTTCTGAATAATCCACGCTGTCAAGCTTCGGGCATCCGACTAAAGTAACCTTACCCCTGATGAATTCTTGATGGAAATTTGCATAAGCATATGCTGTGCAGTCTGCGGCAATCAGAAGCTTTGCTCCGTCAAAATATGGTGCATTTATCGGTGCAAGCTTAATCTGTACAGGCCAGTTATTAAGCTGAGAATGTACTGTTGTACAGACTGTTTCTGCGTTTTCATCGTTGTGATTCATCATGCGAACTCTTGAACCGGGACAGCCTCCGACCATTGCCTTAACTTCTTCTGCTATCTCCTTGCGTTTTTTATTCTCCTGAACAGCAGCTTCATCATAGGCATCTGCTTCTCTTTCCTCAAATGTGATAGCTCCTGTTGGACAGGCAGGGAGACAATCACCCATACCATCACAATAGTCATCACGAAGAAGCTTTGCTTTTCCGTCTACCATTCCAATTGCACCTTCATGACAAGCATTTGCACAAAGTCCGCAGCCATTGCATTTTTCCTCATTAATATTTATAATCTTTCTGATCATTTGAATTACCCCCATTTTCTGAAAGTCCAACTTGACTTTCTATTGGTATTATACTATAATAGAATCAAAAAGTCTGTTTGATTTCAAACAAAAGCGAGGTTTTTATGAAAAAATATGTATCAGTTCTGAAAAAATGTCCTTTTTTTATCGGTCTTGATGAAAAAGAAATACTCTCTATACTCAACTGCCTTAATGCGTCAGTCATATCAAAAAAGAAATCTTCCTACATTTTTCATGCAGGAAGCAAAACCGAAGTGATGGGACTGATTGTTTCGGGTTCAGCGTTGATTATTCAGGAAGACTTATGGGGAAACAGAAATATTCTTTCAAAATGTCACATAGGGGATTTTTTCGGAGAACCATATGCTGCAACTCCTGATTCCGTTTTAAATATCAGCGTTGTAGTCGAAGAAAATTGTGAAGTACTAATGCTTAATGTCCGCCGTTTGCTTGTGACTTGCCCTACTGCCTGTGAGCATCATCAGAAACTCATCAACAATCTGGTTGGTGTACTTGCAAACA
>JAZLGM010000086.1:0-36187 GCA_045616285.1 Ruminococcus sp. | reverse complement strand
TTGAATTTTTCTGCTTGTCCTGACAGCGAAATACTGCGTCAGAAAACCTTGAAATACGACAGTATTCCTGCGGCTTTCTTCCTTGTCTTTCTCTATCAGTCCTTCGCATAAATTATTCACGATTTAATTGGGGGAGCAATATAATGAAAACCGCCCACGAAACTGGTCGTGGACGGCTATGAGAATAGGAGATAGGAAGTTAGCGTTCTTTAATGATTCTGATTATTGCGGGAAATTCCCACTCATTCAGAAAATAATAACCGGTGTCGTAGTCATACGTAAAATCATCACCACTGTCTGTAATTGAAGTGCTGACAAAACCGTTGCAGTAAGTGTATGCATCAGAAAAATGCACCCATAAGTACACAGCTTTCGCTATTTCGGGTATAAAATAATATGAAAACGCTCCCTGTGTAACTATAAAATTCTTTCCTGCACGATAGACCATTTCGCCGCCGAATTGAGAAAAATCACATATACAGCGTTCCATATTGTCGAAGTCATAAATATACATACAGCCTGTTGTTGAACCGCCGATTTTATTTTTGCACATAATGTATATTTTGTTTTCATCCACACCGATAACGTCTCCACGAAGTTCGGTCTGCAATTCATACTTATCCGATTTTACAATAAGATTTCTCTTATCATTCTTTTCGGCAACAGTAATTATATTGTCGTTTATAAAAATATCTTCTGTATCGGTACATTCAAAAATATCTTTAAGTTCTTCTGTTTCAAAGTCGAATTCCTTTAATGCTGTGGTATTTTTGTTTTGACATGAAATAACTAATCTGTCATCGGGTGTATCGTTTGTTATAAGACTGCCTTCATATATATTTTTCAGAGTACCGTTTTCAAGGTCAATTTCAGCGAGATAATTATCCGAATAAATTTCCTCATCTGTAAGGAATGTTTCACTAATATATGCAAAAAGCCTGTCTCTTTTAATGATAAGGTCATTTATATATATTCCCGAGTCAAGAGATGAATGATTGTATATCTCCTTTATTTCCTCTGTCTGAACATCATAGCTGTAAATGCTGATTTCGTGGGAACGTGATTTGCAGAACATATCAAAATCAGATACATAATACACCTTATCACCTGTGAATCTCATACATTTTATTTTCGCAGGGCGAGGAGTCTGCATTAATTCGTCATGCAGTCTTGCACTTGCTGTTTCTTCATCCTCATACATATCAGTTAATTCAAGTACAGGGTAATGAAAATCCGATAAATTACGGAATTTATCACAGACACCCTCAGCTTTGCATGGTGATGTACGTCTTTCGGCTGTTCTTTCTGCCGAAAGGTCTATATCATTCACTTCTATTAAACCTTCCGCTTCTTCAATATCGACTTTCAGATTGACGTCTCTGAAATCAGAATCAGTAAACATCTGCATTGCCGCTGTTTCGGGTTCTTTATAATCTGAAGTTTCGGGAATTTCATTAACAGATACATCACCGAAACTATCTGAAATATATGAGTCTGTCTTTTCAGTTTTTTCATTCTTTTCACATGATGAAAGCGCAGTAACCGCAATTAACATCAAAGCTATAATTTTTTTCATTAAAAATCCCCGTTTCTGCTGTCAAGAATGCAGATTTTGCATTCATGGTCAAGATAATTTACACCGTCCTGTGTATATGTGATTCTCGGCATACGGAAAAGGGCATATTTTCCGTCTTCCATTCTATAAAAATTTCCATTATACTTTCCTATTTTGAATGCACGTCCGATTTCGGGGACAATGTAGTATGCAGTCGGCAGTATACTGTCGTTACCGTATGCTGAGGGATGACCTATGAGGTTGTTTCCGTCCTGAATAAACGGAGTACCGTATCCGTCAACATTCATTTTCACACATTCCATTGTTTCAAAATTGTATGAATAAAGGTAATCATAACTTGTGTACGAACTTATTTTTTCAGTTGAAATAATATTCGCTCTTTCCTGTGTCATATACACACCTGTTACATTCGGAATACCGCTGAGTTCAACGCTGTATTCGTCACATTCAAGTTTTATGGTTCTTTCCTTATTATTTGCTATGGCTCTTCCATGACTTCCGTCTCTGAAGCTGAAAACCCAGTCACCTATATCGGCTGTTGAAGTATATGTATCAACCATTTCACCCGTGTAGATATCATATATTTCATAAATAATTTCTTTGTCACCATTATATTTTGAAATACGGATTTCTGAATCTGAAATTGCTTCAACAAATCCGTCGCTTAAATCAAAACTGTATTTCTTTACTCTTTCTCCTGTGTTTTTGTCGAGCTTATATAATATGCTTTCACCATATTTTTCGCCTATGACAGCATATAATTCATCCGATATAAGATAAAGCCCATACAGATATTCTCTTTCAGATTCATCATTACGGACATCCCATTCTATTATATCAAGCAGTTTCAGTTGAGAATTTTCAATATCGTATGAGAAAACATGAGACCTGCTGCCATATCCTGAAAGACATTCATTACCCTCATCATCAATTATAATTTCATTGATATATTCGTTAGAAGAGAAGTATACATAATTATCGTTAAGCACACAGTAACCCAGATTCAGGATATCATAGGATTTAATAAGAGAGCTGCTTACATTTACACTTGTTCCGGACATATATTCTCTTAATTGTTCTTCAAGTCCCGAAGCATCAATTTCCCGTATGCTGAGAAAACTGCTCATGTCTTCTGTCTGAATATCCATTTCGTATGTACTGATGTCAAATTCGTTAATCTGTCTCTGTTCAACGGGTTCTTTCTTCGGTCTTTGATATTTTGGCGTTGTTTCGTATTCGGAATCAGAATCGGATTTTTCTGTTGACTTTTCGTCTTTTCCTTTAACGGATGTCTTTACCGTTGTTACGATTTTATCGTTTTCGTCTGTTTCGGCATTTTCTGAAAATTCAGATATAATACTATCCGAATTATCTGTTTCGGGAGTTGTTTTTTCACTTCTTCTGCACGAAACAATGGATAAAAGCATTGACAAAGCAATTGTGAATGATATATATTTTCTCATAAAAAGCACCTCACAACATTAAATACACAGCATTATTTTTTGCTGTCTGTATACAAGTGATTTTAAAGGCAAAAAAAGACGAAAAATTTAAAGTTAAAATAAAAAAATATATTTAGAATGGGCGGTCACTTCCGACCGCCCATGATATTGGTTTTTAATTTGTTTCCCTGTCTGTTCAAGGCAATACCGCACAAAGATTGTGCAAAAGATACGCAGTCAGATTTTGTACAAAGTTCAAAAACGTGCTTTGTGCGGTGTTGCCTTAAAGTCCGAGCTTAATAAGTTCAAATCTGTGCTTTTCACGGGAAAGCATACCTGCGATAACGCCTATGATGAGGATAACACCGAAAAGCATGATAAGTACAAAATTGTGATTGTATGTATCCATTGCGCCTGCAAGTTCATAGAATTCCTTTACTGTACGGAAAAGGTCAAAGAACGATATATCGGGGTAATCTTCTTTTAAAGCGTTGTAGAGGTCAATGGTTGCATCTGTTCTGAATGCGACATAGGTCATTGCAATGTCGATTACAGCACAGATAATTCCACCCAATACCGAGAATTTACCTGCGAACTTTTTATACAGATATACGCTTGCAAGTCCTGTTACAGCACCCGAAATCATTGATACTATTCCGAGTCTTGCAAGGAGAAGTGTTGCTATAAGTCCTGCTACTGAGCCGATTACAGCACCGATTGCTCCGAAGGGGATGTTTTCCCTTTTTATTGCATATTCGCTTTCCTCAGCCTGTAACTGATTGAAAATCTCATTTGCTGATGTATTGTTGAGGAAAACATATTTTTCTGAACAGAGATAAACGTCTGTATCTCCGATGCTTCCTTCAATGTCACAGTTTTCATATCCGTTCGTGTTCAGCGTACCGAGAATGCTGTTTGTTATGTTGGTTACATTGTCAATGAATTTACCTGCTGCGCCTGTAATTGCAAAGGTCATTTCAAATGTGTAATTGTCGGATAGGTGGTATTTAACGTGTTTGAATGATTCAAGAGCTGCGATATCCACAGGACGGCCTCCGAGAGATGCACTGCATGATACCGAAATATTTTTTGTGTTTGATCCCGACATACCTCTTACGAGGATTGTGTAACCCTCATAAGTTCCGAAAGCAACAATTCTCTTTGAATCGAATTGTAATCCCAAATTATCAGCGAGTCTTTTTGTTATATCTTTGTTTGATGCCATATCCCAATTTTCTCCAATTCCGTTTTATCTTTCTTTATTTTTCAAGTGTTCCGTGTGAAAGTGATTTGAGGTAAGCATTGATGAATCCGTCGATATCACCATCCATAACAGCCTGAATATTACCGTTTTCAAAGCCTGTTCTTGTATCCTTTACGAGAGTGTAAGGCATGAATACATAGGAACGTATCTGTGAACCCCATGCAATCTGATTCTGTACGCCCTTGATATCCTCAATTTTTTCAAGGTGTTCTCTTTCCTTGATTTCGATGAGCTTTGAACGGAGCATTTTCATTGCATAGTCCTTGTTCTGATACTGGCTTCGCTGAGTCTGACATGAAACAACGATACCTGTAGGCTTATGAATAAGTCTTACAGCAGAGCTGGTCTTGTTTACCTTCTGACCGCCTGCACCGCTTGAACGGTAAACTTCCATTTCAATATCCTCAGGACGGATATCAACTTCGATAGAATCATCGATTTCCGGCATAACTTCAAGAGCCGCAAATGAAGTGTGTCTTCTTCCCTGTGAATCGAACGGGGAAACTCTAACAAGTCTGTGTACGCCTGATTCGGACTTCATGTAACCGTAAGCATTATCACCCTCGATAAGAATTGAAGCTGACTTCATACCTGCATCATCACCGTCGAGGTAATCAATGAGAGTAACCTTGTAATCGTGTCTTTCAGCCCATCTGTTGTACATACGATAGAGCATTTCAGCCCAGTCCTGAGCCTCTGTACCGCCTGCACCGGCATGGAATGTAAGAATAGCATTTGAGCTGTCATATTCGCCTGTGAGGAGAGTTGAAAGCTTTTCTTCCTCGATTTTGTTTTTGAATGCGTTTGCTTCGGAAGTGATTTCGTCGAGTGAACTTTCATCGTCTTCTTCGATTGAAAGTTCGATCAGTGTGATGAGGTCTTCAAGGCTGTCGTTAAGTCTGTTGAATCTTTCAACCTTCTTCTCAAGTGACTTTGTTTCCTGTAAAACCTTCTGTGAATTTTCAAGGTCATCCCAGAATCCGTCTCTTGCAGTTTCCTCGTTAAGTTCAGCTATTCTTGCTTTTGCGCCCTTGATATTAAGTACGTCGGAAAGCTCCTCCATTTCTTTTCTGTAGCCTGTCATTTCTACTCTGAGTTCATCAAGTATAATCATATTATCATTTCCTTTCAGATTAATCAATCATTATTCATCATCCGATTCATCATCGGTTACTATTGCTTTTTTTGAAACCTTGCAGATTTCAATTCTGTGATGTGTTATTTCAAGTACATCAACAATGAGAAGTTCTGTTTCAAGCGATGTTTTTGTTCCGTCTTTCGGAATTTCACCGAGTTCGGCAATTACATATCCTCCGAAAGTATCGTATTTATCGGCAGGAAGTTCAATGTCGAGTTCGTAGCAGACTTCGCTGAGGGGAGTAATTCCGGGAATCATCCACAGGTTCTCTCCGATTTTTTCAAAGCTTGCATTCGGCTCGTCGAGTTCATCATAATCGAAATCACCGACAAGCTGTTCAACGAGGTCTGTAACTGTTATAATACCGCTCATACCGCCGTATTCATCAGCAACAACAGCGAAGTGGTCTGCGATATTTTTTTTCATTTCAGCAAAAAGTCTGTCAGCTTTCATGTTCTCGTGAACGAAATATGGTTCATGGACAGCCTCTCTCATTATGTTTTCACGTGTTTTATCTTCAATGCGGAAGTAATCCTTTGCATTGAGGACACCTATTACGCTGTCAACATTTTCTCCGCATATCGGGAAAACAGAATGTCTTGTACGGTGGATTGTCTCCTCCCATACGCTTATGTCATCCTCATACCAAAGTACAGAAACATCTGTACGGTGAGTACATATCTGGGCGGCTGTCATATTGTCGAAAGCGAAAACGTTTCTGATTATACGGTTTTCATCCTCGTCAATAGTACCATTCTCAGCACCCGCATCGGACATCATGAGTATTTCTTCTTCGGTAACAGTATTGTCCTCCTTGTCGGGATCTATTCCGAAAATACGGAGAATTCCGTTTGCAATGAGGTTTGTGAGACATACGAAAGGCATAAACAATGAACGTACAGTGCCTGTGAATCCCACCATGCCGAGGGCGGTTTTTTCTGAATTTCTCGCTGATGCTTTTTTGGGTATGAGTTCACCGAAAACAATTGTGAAAAAAGCAACAATCAGGGTTGTAAGCACAACAGAAACAGCGTTCACGATTTTTTCGGAAATTCCTGTTTCAAGCTTCATGAATGCGGAAGTCATGAGGGGCGAAAAATTCTGTGCCGCAAATGCCGAACCCATAAGGGCGGAAAGAGAAGCGGCTGAGTGAATTGCTGAAAGCAGACTGTTCGGTTTATCTGTAAGCTTTTTGAGTTTTCTGGCTTTTTTGTTTCCGCTTGCCGCCAGTTTTTCGACAGTTGTATCACTTGCTGATACAGCAGAAGTTTCAGCGGAAACGAGAGCGGCATTGACCGCAATGAGCAGAATCTGTATAATAATCTGCGTGAACATAAAATAATTCCTCCATAAATCATAAGTATAAATCCGTGTAACCTCTAAAAGGCATAGCCCGAAGTCCATGCCTTGCAAATTTATGATATTATAAAGAAATTACGATAAAATCGGGGATAACTGCCATCATTGGCACCTTCCATTAAAACCTGCACCTCCGTTAAAGAAATATACTCAATTATACATTATTTTTTCTGTTTTGTCAATAGTCGGGTTGGGTGTGTTAAAATTTCAGATATTGTTCCTTGCGCTGTGAAAAAGTGTCTGTTTTTGTTTCAATTTCGGGTTCATGTCTGATAAAGGAAATTCTGTTTTCGTATCCGACAAATGAATCATTGCAAAGGTCAATTATGGTTTCCAGATCACGTTCAAAATCTCTGTAAATTTTGAGGTGTATGTTTTCACTTACAGAGTAAAGCCATGTCAGTATCCACGATATTGTGAAAAACATTACAAATGTGAATGTGGGAATGTATATTGCCAATATTTTTTCGGGGGTAAAATCTTCACCGAAAAGGAAATTCATGAAGTTCGGAACAGATGAGACAAGCATAACAACAGCGGCTATTCCTGAAACTGCATTTGCAATTTTGTTTGGCCGTCTGATTTTGTTTTCTGCTTCGATACGTGTTTCTTTTACTTTAAGAAGGAGTTTTTCGTATACATCGGATTTTGTGATATGCTTTCTGAATTTACTGTCATGCAAATCAATGCAGTATTCAAGATAACTGTTGTAATCATTAAAAGTCCAGTCTGATACATATTTCTCCCTTGTCAATGTCATTATAAATGCCAATGATATGCAGAATGCTGTTGAAATTGCGAGAGAAATCAGATGATTTCCCATTTCCTCATTTCCTTTGAGAAGCATTAAATATGAATAAACAAAAAAGAGGAAGGACAGAGAAAAGAGAGCAAAGAGAATTGCGGAATACCGCGGTTTTCTTTCCTCCCATGATTCATTTTTCGATTCTTTCTGCCATTCACGATACAGACTGAGATAAAATTTATCCAACATTATTAACATCCTCCTGAGTGTTTTCTTTTTTATAATTATACATTATTAATTGATTTTGTCAATACCTTTAAAAAACAGGTTCGTAAAAAACATATTGAATCGGGAATTGGTTAATTCAAACAATATATATATATTGAATGTGTATATAATAAATATATATCTGATTACTGTAAATTTATTCTCAAACACTTGCATTCTTAAAATATGCGTGTTATAATTGAGTTATTATTACAGATATGGAGAGAAACTATATGAAGCTTCAACAGTTGGAATACGTTATTGCCATTGCGCAGGAAGGAAGTATCACAGGAGCCGCAAAAAAACTTTTTCAGGCTCAGCCGAATATCAGTATTGCCCTCAAGGAACTTGAATCGAAAATTGGAATACAGATATTCTGGAGAACCCCCACAGGTATGACACTTACTCCTGAAGGCGAAGAATTTTTCCAGAGAGCAAAGAAAATTGTGGATGAGATGCACAGCTTCGAGGCTGATTATTCAGTTGACAGCGAACGCCCGATTGCGTTCAGAATTGCCGCTACCCGTTCAGCGTACATAACAGCAGCAATAGGTTACTGGATTAATCAGATAAATACTCAGGAAAAGAAATTCAGTGTTCATTTTGCAGAAACAAATACCCATCGTGCGATTGAAGATGTCGGTATCGGAAAGGCTGATATAGGCGTTATCAGAGTTCCGTCGGGGCAGAGTGAACTTTATCAGAAGAAAATTGAGCAGAGAAATATCTCAGAGCAGCTTCTGACTGAGTTCAACATGAAACTCCTCATGAGAAGTACACATCCTCTTGCAAAATATGATGATGTGCCATTTGAGGAACTTATCAAATATCCCGAACTTGTACATGGTGACGAGGATATTAACATCTTCCGCAGAAACTGTATCAACCCTGATTATGATACCGAAGTAACAGGAAAACTGATATATGTATATGACAGAGGAAGTAAAATGAGCCTTCTCAATACAGTTGAGAATGCATTTATGTGGGTTTCACCCATGCCTTATGAGGGACCTAAGAGTGAGCAGATTGTTGTTAAAAACTGTTCTTATGCGTGTATAAAGATGAGAGATACAATCATCTACCGTAAAAACAGCGGAAACGAAGAGGTTGTAAACGACTGTATCAACGCCCTCACAACATTTACAGAACGTGCAACAGCAATGTATCGTGGCGCAGAGGTCGGCGGAGGTATGTATTCTGCAAGACCAAACGGATTAAATCCGGAAATGGGAAAACCCGAAATGGGAAAGACGGATATTTCCGAGCATTAAAAAAGAATAACAAACAAAAATGAACGAGGAAGCAGTGCTTCCTCGTTCATTTTTTAAAAGGATGAAAATTGAAAAAAACATGAACAAACAATATTGAAATATTGACTTTCATTGGCTATATTATATCATCATTTATTAGAGAAATCAAATATTTATTTTAAATCAGGTGCATATATATTATATATTGTCACGAATTATTTGTTGTTTCCTCTGATTTTGCATCGGATGATGTTTCAGCAGAAGTTGTTTCTTCGCTTTCGGATTCTGTTGACTCCTTCGCTGAAACATCTGTGTTTTCGGAATTTTCATTCCCGGCTGTATTTTCTTCATCAGATACAGGCGGGGATTTATCTATGGTTACAATGAAACCATCAAGGTTGTTTCCTGAAATTGTGTATTTGAAATCTGTCGGGACAGGAATTTCTGTTTTATCAGAAGAACTGTCGGCGGGAACGTAATATACCTCACTTGTGTTTCCGTCATCGTCAATTATTTCAAGATGAACGCTGTCGAAAGAATAGGTGTTTCTGAGTATTTCAATATATTCTTCGAGACAGATTCCGTATCTTGTCATGTATGCGGCGTGTGGAAGTCCTACATAGCGGAAATGCCATGGTTCATATTCAATGTGAGTAAGTTCGGACTTGCCTTCAGGATATCTGAGTATGAAACCGTATTTATAGCAGTTTTTCGTATACCATTCATACTCTCCCGTACCGTCATATTCAAAGTCGGTGGTTCTTGTGAAATCGAATGCATAGCCTGTTTCGTGTTCGCTGAATCCCGGCTTTGCAACAAGAGTTGACTCCTCTCCGCCTTTTTCTTTAAGGTCATTTTCATACAGTTCCTTCTGAAATTCCGTACTTCTGTAAGAACCGTAAATCATGACTGTTTTCAGATCTGTTGCCTCAACGAAATCGTGCATCATATCCGCCATAGGCTGATATGCGGTTCGTATAATCTTGTAATCTTCCTCATTCACGAGTACCCAGTCGCTTTCTGTCTCTTTGTTCATTTTTCCGATTTCAACAAGGTCTTCTTTGCCTGTGGGATGGTATTCGTAATCGTTGTTTACGAGAATGAGGTCGCCTTCGTACATTGATTTTGTGTCAACGCTGATGGTTGTGTATCCTTCGGGAACTGAATTTTCATCTGAAGACTCTTCATCATTTATGTCTGTCACCTCGATGACTTCAGCTGAACCTACTGTGGTTACTCTGTCAGCCATAACTTTCAGTGTGTATCCGCCGAGACCGACGAGAGACACGCTGAGAAAGATGTCTGCAAAAATCATTGTTCCACGAATGAGCTTTTTAGTGCCTGAACGTTTTTTTGCCATATACTTTTCCTCCGCATTAATTATCGTACTGTTCTACAAGAATTTATTATAACACACTTTATTTATAAAATACAAGAGGAAAAATTTTTTTCATAGCATTGCAAAAAATATCTATATCAGAATTTTCTGTATTTATGTATTTGTACAATGGAAAAACAACGATATAGCGCAGAATAACAGTAATTCTCAGAAAAAGAATAGTACAACTATTTAATTAATATATGGAGCGTATTGGTTTTATATTACTGTCATTATGTACAAATGGATGATACATCTTATTGTGCTTATGCCGATTTTTGGTGAATCCACTTGAAAAAAATATTCTCAGATGTTATAATTAAGGTAAGCGAAATTGTAAGAAAGACGAGGTGATTTTCATGGTATGCCCAAATTGTGGAACAGAGAATAAAGGCGGATTTAAATTCTGCGTAAAATGCGGCAGCAACCTCGAAAATCCTGAGGAAGTTAATTACGAGCAGGTAGATATGGGCGGTTATCACACCGAAGAGGAGTTTTCGGGTGATAAAAAGGGATTTACCTTTGGTTCGGGTACATTCACCATAAGAGATACTGCACCTGCGAATTCTGCTTCTGATATATACACAGCAGATGAACTGAACGACTCCGATGAGGAATTTGATTTCAGTATGTACGACGAACCGTTTATTCCAAAGCTGGATGCAGACAGACTTTCTGTACCTGATACACAGAAGATGCAGCAGCCTTTGAATAGCGGAATACAGCCGGTGTATGGCGGAATGGGTACGGTTGCGGCAGGTCAGCCTAATCAGTTTATGGGCGGAATGCAGAGTCAGCCGATGGCAGGAATACCGAATCAGCCTGTTTACGGACAGCAGATTTATACACAGCCGCAGATAGTCGGTTATGACCAGAACGGTAATCCGATTTACGGACAGCCGCAGCCTATGATGTATGCACAGCCGCAGATAGTCGGTTATGACCAGAACGGAATGCCTGTTTACGGACAGCCGATGATGTACGCACAGCCGCAGATAATCGGCTATGACCAGAACGGAATGCCTGTTTACGGACAGCCGATGATGTATGCACAGCCTCAGATGATGGGTTACGACCAGAACGGAAATCCCGTTTATAGTCAGCCTCCTGTCGGGGGAATGCAGGGTATCGCACCATCTCCGGTGCAGCAGAATGCGGCACCTGTACAGAACGTACAGCCTATGCAGGGGATTCCACAGCTTACAGCAGTGCCTCCTCAGACTGAAAAGCCGAAACCGAAGGAAGAAAAGAAGTCGGGCGGCGATGATTTCTGGGATTTCTTTGACGGCGGAAAAGGTAAAAAGACACACGAAGAAAATGACGATTTCTTTGGAAAGTCATCTGTCGGCGGTGATAAGAATGCACCTATGGATGATATTGACTTTTCAAAGCTTAAAAATAACGGAAGAAAAAAGAAAGACTACATGGGCGATACGCCTATTGTAAATGCAGATAATCTCAGACAGAATGATTCTGCGAAATTCAACAAGATGTACATGAAGGGTACGGATGTTGTAAATGCCGATGACCTTGCTTTCAATGAAAAGAAGAAAAACAAGCACGTTATGGGCGGAACAGCAGATGTTGATGCAAGTCAGCTTGCTGCTGCTGAAAAGAAAAAATCAAAGGTTTCAATGGGTGAGACAGACAGCGTAAATGCTGATAATCTCGAAGTTTATGTACCTGAACATAAACAGGCACTTATGTCGGCGGCAGATCATCCTGTTGAGGCTGTTCCGAAGAAGAAAATCAATGCATATCTTGATGAACTCGATCAGATAGAGTTACCCGATTATATGCAGGCGAGAAAAACGGTTAAAAAAGCCGAAAAGTTTGAAATACCGTCACTCCCTGAGTTATAATGAACAATAAAGGAAAGGAGAAAATTGAAAATGAAGAAGTTTTTAGAGGAATTCAAAGCATTTGCGCTTAAAGGAAATGTAATGGATATGGCTATCGGTGTTATCATTGGTGCTGCATTCGGAAATATCGTTACTGCACTCACAGAGAATTTTATTAATCCTCTTATCGCTTGTATTACAGGCGGTGTAACAAAGGATGAAAATGGTGTGATGCAGGTTGTGGGCGGTTCGTTCTCAGTGAACGGAGTATCTTTCAACTACGGCGCATTTCTTTCCGCTGTTGTTAATTTCCTTATCATCGCACTTATTCTTTTCTGTCTGCTCAAGGCTGTAAACAAGGCTATGGCACTCGGAAAGAAGAAGGAAGAAGAGGAAAAGAAACCTGCTGAACCTCCTAAGGAAGAAGTATTACTCACAGAAATCAGAGATCTTCTCAAGGCTCAGGCTGAAAACAACAAAAAATAATTACATAAACCGCTGTGAAACATATTTCGCAGTGGTTTTTTGTCGGGAATGATCGGAAGTTTGATACCCGTAAGTGTGATGATATTTCAGAAAATCTGTTCACGTTTTGCTTATGATTTGTTGTTTTGTCATAAATTGTGATGTTTTACAGATGATATTGACAAACAAAAATACTTGTGGTATTATTATTTTGCAATATATTATTTTTGGAGGAATAAAACATGGAAAGCAAACACTTAAAGGGAATGTTTGCAGGTGCAGTCTGCGCAGCTATGGCTTGTACATCATCAGCTGTATATGCAGTTTCAGTACCCTCAAACATTTCAACAGCAAACAAAAACGCAGAAGGCAAGGTTGTATGTGAATTCGACTTTGAAGACGGAAACTTTGAAGGCTTCTCAAATCGTGGAGGCGACGATACTACAGAGCTTTCAATCAGCACAGAAATGGCTGTAAGCGGTTCAAGCTCACTTTGCGCAAGCGGACGTTCTGCGTCATGGAACGGACCTGCATTCCGTCTCGACGGAGTTTGTGAACCAAACACAGAATACCTTGTCAGCGCAAGCGTTGCAGGTAAATATTATACAGGCGCAACCCTCAGCTTCCAGTATAATGATGCAGACGGCGAAACACACTACAGCAACCTCGTTCAGAATCTTAACGGCGGCGGTTTCCAGTCAGTTAAGGATGTAAAGGTAAGCTTTACAGACGATATGTCAAATGTATTCGTTTACTTTGAGGGCGGCACAGATGACCTCTACATTGATGACTTCAAGATTGTTGAAGTACCTGAGCAGGAAATCGAGGACATTCCGGCACTCAAGGATGTATACGCTGATTATTTCAAGTTCGGTACAGCAATTACACCATCAGACCTCAGTTCAAAGTCACAGATGGCACTTGTAAACAAGCATTTCAGCGGCAGTATCACAGTCGGAAACGAAATGAAGCCTGATTCTGTACTTAACTACAATGCAACAAAGGCATATTTTGAGGAAACAGGCGACGATGAGACACCACAGATTTCATTCTCAGCCGCAAAGCCTGTACTCAATTACTGTCTTAAAAATAACATTCCTGTAAGAATTCATACACTTGTATGGCACAGCCAGACACCATTGTGGTTCTTCAAGGAAAACTATGATGAAAAAGCTGATTATGTTTCAAAGGAAAAGATGCTCAAGCGTATGGAAAACTACATAAAGAGCTATTTTGAGACACTTACAGAACTTTATCCTGATATTGATTTCTATGCTTGTGACGTTGTAAACGAAGCATGGTCAGGCGGTGGCGGAAAGCCACGTCAGCCAGGTCACCCTGATTCATCAAACGGATACGGTGCATCTGACTGGGTAGCAGTATTCGGTGACAACTCATTCATCGAGCCTGCTTTCACATTTGCAAGAGAATACGCTCCTAAGGGATGCAAGCTCTACTACAACGACTATAACGAATACATGACAGAGAACATGAACGCTATCACAGAAATGGCTAAGTCTCTCAAGGAAAAGGGCGTTATCGACGGTATCGGTATGCAGTCTCACCTTGATGTAAGACAGAGCCTTGATGCTTCATTCCCATCTGTAAATATGTATAAGGCAGCACTTGACAACTATGCAAGTCTCGGACTTGACATTCAGGTTACAGAGCTTGATGCTACAATTCCTGAGAATTCAGGCGACAAATATTTTGATATTCAGGCTGAATATTTCAATGGTATCATGGATGCAATTGAATCACACAAGGACGATATTTCAGCAGTAGTATACTGGGGAATCACAGACCCTGCAAGCTGGAGAGCAAGTCAGCAGCCTCTGCTCTTTGACGGAGAGTACAAGGCAAAGCCTGCATACTATGCAATCATTGAGGGCATTGAGTACACAGCACCTACAACAACAGAACCTACTCCGACAGAGTGTACAACAGGCGGAACAAGTGAAATTGTATACGGTGATGCAAACTGTGACGGAACAGTAACTATGGCGGATGCAGTGGCAATTCTTCAGAATCTTGCAAATTCCGATAAGTATCCGATTACAGATGAAGGCAGAAAGAACGCTGATGTTGACGGTGAAGCAGGCGTGACAGCTATGGATGCACTTACAATTCAGCAGTATGATTCAGGAGCTGTAAAGGAACTTCCGATTAAGTAATTAAGTGTGTTTTTTAAGGCACTCCGTTTTTTCGGAGTGCCTTTTTCAGTCACAAAAAATGAATTTGTTTTTTGTGTATTATTTTAAAGTGTAAAAATTAAAAAAGATATTGACTAATTTGCAAATATAGGTTATTATATAATATGTAATATTGTAATGTTCAGATAAGAACATATAGGAGACAATGCCGAATAAATGTGTAGATATAAAAGAGCAATAATTTCTGTGCTTGGTGCTTTGATGATAGGAGTTACATCATGTGCATCATGCCTCTTGTCCACAGCGGTTGTGAACAAGGAAAAATACCCTGTTTTTGGAGTTGATGTTTCTAATTATCAGGGAAAAATCAACTGGAAAACCCTTGAATCACAGGGGGTGGAATTCGCTTTTATAAAAGCGACCGAGGGAAGCAGTCATGTCGATGAATCTGTTGAGGAAAATCTGAAAAATGCCGCTGAGACAGACATAAAAATCTCATGTTATCATTTTTTCAGTTTCGACAGTGCAGGCGAAACTCAGGCGGAGAATTTCATTAAGAATGTTCCCGCTGAAAGTATTGATATGCCGCCTGTTATTGATATTGAATATTATGCGGATAAGCAGCAAAACAAGCCGACACAGGAGGAAACAGAGAAAATACTTGTGCCGCTTATTGAGAAACTCGAAGAATATTATGGTGTAAAACCGATAATATATTCAACGCTTCCTGTTTACATGAGATATGTCATGAAGAATTATTCAGATTGTCCGTTATGGATAAGAAGCGTGAATTTTGAACCCGACCTGCTTGAATGGAAATTCTGGCAGTATGACAGCAGCGGAAAGCTGGAGGGTTATAATGGTAAGGAAGAATGCATAGACTTCAATGTCTATTGCGGAAGTCATGAGGAATTCATGGATGAATTTTGTTACTAATACGGGAAACCGTTTTTAAGGAGGAAATAAATTATGAAATACTATGTAGGAATTGATCTTGGAGGAACAAATATCGTTGCAGGTGTTGTTGATGATGAATACAACATCATCGCAAAGGCAAGCACAAAGACAAACTGCCCACGTCCTGAAAAGGAAATTGCAGACGATATGGCTAAGATGGCTTTACAGGCTGTAAAGAATGCCAAGCTCACAATTGATGATATCGAGTGGGTTGGTATCGGTACACCGGGTATTGCTAACAGCGAAACAGGTATAATCGAGTATTCAAACAATCTCGGATTCAAAAACACACCTATGGTGAAATATATTCAGGAAACAATTGACAAGCCTGTATTCATCGAGAATGATGCAAATGCCGCTGCATACGGTGAGTATGTTGCAGGTGCTGCAAAGGGTGCAAAGAACGCTGTATGTATCACACTCGGCACAGGTGTCGGCGGCGGTATCGTTATCGACGGAAAAATTTACTCAGGTTCAAATTTTGCAGGTGCTGAAATCGGTCATACAGTAATCGAGGTTGACGGTGCACAGTGTTCATGCGGACGCAAGGGCTGTTTTGAGGCTTATTCATCAGCAACAGGTCTTATCCGTATGTCAAAGGAAGCTATGGAAGCATTCCCTGACAGCATCATGAACAAGATGGCTGACGAAAAGGGCAAGGTTACAGCAAGAACATCATTTGACGCTATGAGAGCAGGGGACAAGCCTGCAAAGGATGTTGTTGACAAGTACATCAAGTATCTTGCAGCAGGTATCACAAACACAATCAATATCTTCCAGCCTGATGTACTCTGCATCGGCGGCGGTGTATGCAACGAGGGTGATCCGCTTCTCCTTCCTGTAAAGGCACTCGTTAAGGAAGAAGTTTACACACGCAATTCAGAAAAGAATGCTGAAATTGTAATTGCAAAGCTCGGCAACGATGCAGGTATCATCGGTGCAGCATTCCTCGGAAGAGCTAACCAGTAAGTTCGATTTGTAAATATTTTTCGGCTGTATGCACAATTTTATCTTTTGATATTTGTGCATACAGCCGATTTTTTATGTTTTCTGCAACAATTTCCATTATTTTCATCACTGTATATGTGAATCGATTCAAAGGAGGGGAAAAAAGAATGAACGATTTTTCCGAAAAAGTAAGGCTTGCAAGAAAAGGCAGTACAGAAGCCTTTGCAGAGCTTTATTCATTAGTATATAAAGACCTTTACCATATTGCATTATACAGCCTTAAAAATACACATGATGCATCCGATGCTGTAAGCGAAACCGTGCTTGATGCATTTACTTCAATAGGTAAGCTGAGGGACGAAAATGCTTTCAGAAGCTGGATAATGCGTATTTTATCAGTAAAAATCAAAAATAAACAGTCAGAGTATTACATAAATTCCGAGGAACTCGATGACAGTATACTCCCGATAAATGAATTCAGCTATGAAAACACTGAGCTTGAAGAAGCACTCGGGAAACTCGATACACAATCGAGACTTATACTTTCAATGGCTGTCATTGAAGGCTATACAAGCGAGGAAATAGCGGATGTATGCGGATTAAAACCGAGTTCAGTACGTTCAAGGCTTTCAAGGATTAAGGAAGCTTTAAGGCTTGAACTTTCATGAAAGGAGAATTAAGTATGAAAAATAATGACAAGGAAATCAGAGAAATGCTTGAAAAAGAAGAAATACCCGAAAATCTCAGACCTGAAAACATAAAGACAATGCTTGACGAAAAGGCATCGGGCAGAAAGAGAAGCAAAATTACAGTTGTCAGCAGAGTTGCAGCAGGTGCAGTAGCTTGTTCTGTTATTGTGGGAAGTACAGTTCATTTTGCAGGACAGAGAAACGTAATTGTAGAAACATCTGTTTCAGCACCTACAACAGATACAGAAACTGAACCGACAACAGAGACAGCAAAGGTTGAAATCGTGCAGGACGCTCCTTATATGTCGGGTGCAGAGGATTATGAGCAGATTTATAATATTTTTGAGAAAAGTTTGCCAAGATACAACAGCAAATACACTGATGATATTTATGGTTATACAGCAGGAGCATTTTCGGACGATGTTATTGAAGAGGTTGCGGCTGATGAAGAGGCTGTATATGATTCTGCTATGGACAATGGTGTGTCAGCACCGTCGGTCGCTCCTGACAAGAGTTTTAATTCTGTTGAAAAAGAGGAAAACAGACCTCAGACAGGATTTGGAACTGCTGATAACAATGAAATCATTGCAGAACCGCTTTTGCCATCTGAACCCGAAGAAATCACAGAAACTTCTACAGAATCAGTAACTGAGGAAGCAACAGAACCGACAACTGAGGAAGAAACAACTGAGCCCGAAACAGAGCCGACTACTGAGGAAAATGAAGAAGACGAGGACGAGGATTATTCCGAAACCTACAATCAGGAAGCAGATGTTCTGGAAGCTGACATAGTTAAAACCGACGGAAAGAACATCTACTATGTGTGGAATAACTATACGCTGGAACATATGTATGACAGCACTTATAGCAATGTTCCCATGATGAATATTGCATCCGTAAAAAAAGGTGAATTCACAAAGACAGAAAAGTTAGACTTAACTCCCGATACAAGCCGTTACGGTGATGATTCAAATTGCTACGTAAATATCGGAGATATGTACATCTACAATGACATGATTATTGTAGTTGGCACAGTATTAAATGAAAGTTCCAATGTAATTGATGAATATTACAGCGGATGGCGTACAGAAACAGAGAGTTTTGTATCTTTCTATACAAATGACGGAAATGCAGAACTGATAGGCACATATTTTCAGGACGGGTATTATGACACAGTAAGAATCTCTCCCGAAGGTTATATGTATCTTGTTTCAGAATACTCATCAGCCGAGTTTTATATGGTAGAAAGTTCTGAAAACATTGACAGATATATTCCTATGTGCGGAACAGGGGATGATATAAAATGTCTTCCCGCTGAGGATGTACTTCTTCCGACAGATGATATTGATAAATGCACCACTATGTCATATACAGTAATTGGAAGCATTGACCTTACACAGTCGGGCGAATTTACTCCGACAGACACAAAGGCACTTGCAGGCTATACAGGAAACCTTTATTCTTCTGCTGACAATATGTATACTGCTGTCGGCTGGGAAGATACAGACATAACAAGAATCTCCGTAACAGGAGGAAATATCACTCCTATGGCAAGCGGTACTGTTGAAGGCTGGGTGAAAGATCAGTTCTCAATGAGTGAGTATGACGGTTATTTCAGAGTTGCCACAACAAGACAGAAAACAGACGTAAAAGGCAATATAATCACAGATATTCTCGGAATTGAAAGAGAATACAATTACATCCACGATAACTGTGTTTATGTGCTTGACATGGATATGAATATCGTAGGTTCAATCAACGATTTCGGAAACAATGAGAATATCAAGTCTGTTAATTTCAGCGGAAACACAGCTTATGTTGTAACCTATATGCAGACAGATCCTCTGTTTGCAATTGACCTCAGCAATCCTTATGAACCTACAATCATGGATGAATTCAAAATCCTCGGTTACAGCACATATATGCAGAGTTGGGGTGACGGACTTCTCCTCGGATTTGGTGCAGACGCAGATGAAAACGGAGTTGAAACAGGTGTAAAGCTTGTAATGTTCGATAATTCAGATCCTTATGACCTTAAAGAAGTGGGATTGTATTCGATTAACAACCAAGAAGATGAGAACAGGTATTCATGGGTTTCATCTGATGCAATGTGGGACAGAAAGGGACTTCTTATAGCACCCGAAAAGAATCTCATCGGTGTTCCGATAACAATATATGGTAATGCAACCGAAACAAAGTATATGTTCTTCTCATACGACAGTGGAGAGTTCACATTAAAGGGCGAAATCGGAACAGAATTACATGATTACTTTAGCGACACCATAAACAGGGCTGTGTACATAGGAGATTATGTATATGTTCTTTCGGGCGGAAAATTTGTTTCTGCTGATATTGAAACAATGGAAATAAAGGGAACAGCCGATTTTACGGAGCTTGAAGCTAAAACCACTCTGACGGAAGATACAGAATCTGAGGAAACAACTGAGGAAGAAACTGAACCTGAGACAGAAGAAGAAACAGAAGCTGAAACTGAAAACACAACCGAGACAGAGGAAACGACAGAAGCTGAAACTACGGAATACCATGTTATTACAATGCCTGTTGAATATATAATGGAATGAAAAAACAGCCCCCTCCGTTTAATCCTGCGGAGGGGGCTGTTATCAATTATTATTCAAACTTTGGAAGTGTAGCGAGAGACTTCTGAATTTCCTCATCAGTAGGAATGTAGTCTGACATTGTACCGTCATTATATGCACCATATGCGTACATATCAAAGTATCCTGTACCTGTAAGACCAAAGAGAATTGTCTTTTCTTCGCCTGTTTCCTTGCACTTGAGAGCCTCATCAATTGCGGCTCTGATAGCGTGGCTTGATTCAGGAGCAGGGAGGATTCCCTCAACTCTTGCAAACTGCTGTGCAGCCTCGAAAACTGCTGTCTGTTCATAAGATCTTGCTTCCATAAGTCCCTGATCATAAAGTTCAGAGAGAATAGCACTCATACCATGATATCTGAGACCGCCTGCGTGGTTTGGTGAAGGCATGAATCCGCTTCCGAGAGTATACATCTTCTGAAGTGGGCAAACCTTACCTGTATCGCAGAAGTCATAAGCGTATGTTCCTCTTGTAAGGCTTGGGCATGATGCAGGTTCAACTGCGATAATCTGATAATCAGCCTCACCTCTGAGTTTTTCACCCATGAAAGGAGCTATAAGACCGCCGAGGTTTGAGCCGCCGCCTGCACATCCGATAATCATATCAGGCTTGATACCGTATTTATCCATTGCAGTCTTTGCTTCAAGACCGATAACTGTCTGATGAAGAAGAACCTGAGAAAGTACGCTTCCGAGAACGTAACGATAACCTTCCTGAGTTGTTGCAGCCTCAACAGCTTCTGAAATTGCACATCCGAGACTTCCGTTTGTGTCAGGGAATTCAGCAAGAATCTTTCTGCCGACTTCTGTTTTTGTTGAAGGTGAAGGAGTTACTGATGCACCATAAGTTCTCATAACTTCACGTCTGAAAGGCTTCTGCTCGTATGAAACCTTAACCATATAAACCTGACAGTCAAGGTCAAAGTATGAACAAGCCATTGAAAGTGCTGTACCCCACTGACCTGCGCCTGTTTCAGTTGTAACGCCTTTGAGTCCCTGGTTTTTAGCATAGTAAGCCTGTGCGATAGCAGAGTTGAGCTTGTGGCTTCCGCTTGTGTTGTTACCCTCGAACTTGTAGTAAATCTTTGCAGGTGTTCCGAGAGCTTTTTCGAGACAGTATGCTCTTACGAGCGGAGCAGGACGATACATCTTGTAGAAATCTCTGATTTCTTCAGGAATGTCAATGTAAGGTGTTGTTTCGTCGAGTTCCTGCTTAACGAGTTCATCACAGAATACATGACCGAGTTCCTCGGCTGTAACAGGCTTTCCTGTGCCGGGATTGAGAATCGGTGCAGGTTTTTTCTTCATGTCTGCTCTTACATTGTACCACTGTTTTGGTATCTCGTTTTCTGAGAGATAAATTTTGTAGGGGATTTTTTCGTTTTCCATTTTTAATTCTCCTTAATATAGTGAATTTCAGGCAATACCGATTCAAAGCTGTTAAGCGTTGATTATGGGGTGCTGCCTTTAAAATAATGAATATGAATTGTGGATTATCTGTGACTTCCGCCGCCGCCACCACCACCGCCTCCTCCGCTTGAGGAAGATTCGATTTTGGTTTTTGTAGTATGCGCTCTGATAAATGTATCCTGACGATTGAGGAATTTTGTTTCCTCGGATGAGACATAAACGCTCGGATTTGTAGATACCTTGAATTTATATTTGCTTTTGTTTGCGAAATATACAATGATTCCCACTAAAAATCCGATTCCGATACTTGCAAGGAAAACAGGGAACATTGCGGCAAGAGGCCTTTTTGAAGTAATCTGAAGTTCTCCATTCTTGTAGTATATGTATTTATCCGTTTTTGAATCGTAGTAGTAACTTGTGAAATCATCTGTTTCGGCAGCGTATCCCTCCATGCAGTCAAGAAATTCCTTTACTGCATTTTCAACATCATTTGCTGTGCATTGCTGATCAGAAGGCGGGAGATAAGCGTAAATCCTGTCAAAAATAACATGATTGTCAATGTTATGCTGATAGAAAAGAATTGCCTTTCCGCTTGTTGAAATATAGTCATACGCAGGTCGTCTGCCCGATATATCCATATAGAAGAATACACCGTCGGTATTATCTCCGAATGTGCTGTCATAGGTACTGTCTGCAAAGCGTTCAATATCATAGTCGCTTCTGTAATAGTCATTTGTACCTGCAATATAAACAGCTATATTGATGCCGACAGAATGTGCAGTTTCTTCAGCAAGACTATTGAGTTCTGAAACGGTATTTCCGTCGAGAATTCCGTTGTTGTCAAGAACAAATCCTGCATAGATACCGTTTAGAATATCTGAGAGCTCCTCATAGGATTTATCCGAATTATCCTCGGCGTATGAAAATATCGGAATCATGCCGATAAGAATAAAAGCCGAGGCAAGTAAAGAAATAATTTTTCTCATCAGAAGAATATACCTCCTATGATAAAACTTACAACAGCCGCCGCAATACCTATTCCTGCTGAAAATAGTTTTAGTTTAGACTTATTCAGCGGGGGAGTTCCTGCGAGTTTCCTTGTCTGGCCGTTTATCGCAAATTCATAAACCTGCCCTTTGTATCTGTAAGTCATGAACCATACAGGGAGCATCATATATTCCCAGTGTGTTGAAAGTATGTTGTAATTCTCGGAATTTCTCGAAACAGAAGTATATCCTGTGATACTGTCGTCGATTACCTTTCTTCCTGCGGAATTTACTCTCTCTCTGATTCTCGGAAAGACAGAGGCTTTGTCAACATCGTATTTGTCGGCGAAAAAACCGCTGAGATAGGACATTTCAAAATCCTTCACCTGTTTGTAGTCGAATGGTTCGATAGCTTCCATGAGAAGGTCATCAATTTTGCTTTCTCCGTCGGCAGGGACACCTTTTGTCGTGATATCCGCATCACGGATAACGCTGTATTCCTTTGTTTCGGTGTATTGATATTTTCCTGAAGTCCATGTTCTGACTTTTTTACCGATACCGCTGAACTGTGCTTTCACACGACAGTCTGCAACCCAGAAAGGCACATAAAGACCTGTCATTTTTTCAAGCTGTTCTTCCGTATTGAAGTCACTCGGAAGGAACATACGCTTTTTGCACCAATCCTTGAAGGTTTGCAAAGCCTGTTCACGAGTTACGCTGAAACCGATAACTTTGCTTGGTCTGTATTCGCCTGTGAGTTTTCCTGACAGAATAACAGGGTTATGACAATAATAGCAGAAAAGAGCGGTCTGCTTGTCATCTGCCATTATATCTGCGCCACAGCTTGAGCAATGGTAGAGATTTGTATGCTCTGAGAATTCCGTCTCATCAGCCGAAACAGCAGGCTCAGCAGGTATTTCTGTTTCATTTTCGGGACATATTTCCTTAATTTCTTCTATTGTGAAACTGCTCATACAGTAATCACAGCTTAATTTTTGAGAAACAGGGTCGAATTTCAGTTCTGCGTTACAGTTAGGACATTTATACTGTGCAGCATCCAATAATATCATCTCCTGACTTTAATAATTTACCATACTATAATATAATAACATATTTTTGTATTATTTGCAATAGAAATATACAAAATAATATAAAAATTCATAGGTTTAACAGAAAGAATGGGTAATATTATTATATTCGGTTTTCTATTTCTGATACTATTACACTCATTTTTACATTTAAGGCGGATGAGATTCTGTATAAAGTTTCAAGCGTCGGCTTTCTTTCGCCTCTTTCAATAGCACTCAGATGAGTTCTGCCTATATCAGCAAGTCCACTCAGAACCTCCTGAGAAATCCAATAGATGAATCAAGTCTTGAATTCAAGGATGCAAAGAACTCAATTTTCAATGCAACAGAATTTGGAGATTATGCAGAACTCATGGCTGAACAAAAGAAAAAGGAAGAAAAAAGACTTGGTGAAAATGAAGAATTCCGGGATGCCGTCAATGATAATGCAAAAACAGTTTTTGAAAATCTTTTGAAATTATCGGGTGACACTTCTGACTATACAATTGTGTTTTCAACAAAATAAAATACAGACCTCCCATATCACCTATGGGAGGTCTTATATTACATCAAAAACCCCCCGCATTTCTGCGGGAGGTTTTATTTTATAGAAGGATGGAATTAACCCATTACAACCTCTACTTCGTGAACACCACCGTCAGCAACAGGGATTACGTTGCCCTCTACCGCCTTACCGTCAACAACAAGTGACTTAACACCCTTGCAAACGTGATCAGGATTCTTAACTGTGATGTTGTATGTTGCTCCTCTGAACTGACGAGTAGCCTTGAGTCCGTCCCAAGCTGATGGGATTGAAGGATCAATCTTAAGACCGTCGAAATCAGGCTGTACACCGAGGATGTACTGTGAAATAGCAACCATGTTCCAAGCAGCTGTACCTGTGAGCCATGAGTTCTTGCCCTGTCCGAAGTTCTTGCCTGTCTGTCCAACGTCAGAACCAGCGTCCTTACCACCGATCATCTGACCGTATACATAAGGCTCTGTCTTGTGGATATCAGATGTTTCTTCTGTGAAAGCAGGAGCGATTTCTGAATAGTACTTAAATGCCTGATCACCCTCACCTGCATAAGCAGCAGCACAGATAATCCATGCATTGTTGTGTGTGAAGATACCTGCGTTCTCCTTGTATCCACCAGGATATGTTGAGATTTCACCGTACTGTACATAGTACTTTGTGAATGCAGGGTTATTAAGAACGAGACCGTGCTGTGTGTTGAGTCTTTCATCAATAGCAGCAAGTGTTTTCTTTGTAGCTTCCTCACCGATATCAGACATGATAGCGAAGCCCTGTGGCTCGATGAAGATCTTACCTTCTTCACATTCCTTTGAACCCATCTTTTCGCCGTTAGCGTCATAAGCTCTGAGGAACCAGTCTCCATCCCAAGCGTGTTCCATAAGGTTAGCCTTCATCTTGTCAATTTCAGCCTGTGCAGCAGCAGCCTCTTCATCCTTGCCGAGGTGCTTGAGGATTGAAACGTAGTTAGGACCTGAATATGTGAAGAGAGCAGCAACCATTACTGACTCAGCAATCTTTGAATAGCCGCCTTCAGCAGCGAACTTTGGATTTGTATAAGTCTGGAAGCTCTCACCAGGTGTATCTGAGAAGCATGAAAGGTTGATACAGTCGTTCCAGTCAGCTCTCATAGCAAGTGGGAGACCGTGAGGTCCGAGGTTGTTTACAATGTGATAGAATGAAACCTTGAGGTGATCAAGCATTGGCTGAGCCTTGCTCATATCGTTGTCATAAGGTACCATTTCATCGAGGAGTCCCCAGTCGCCTGTTTCCTTGATGTATGCAGAAACAGAAAGGATGAGCCAGAGCGGATCGTCTGAGAAGTCGCCGCCGATATCAGCGTTACCCTTCTTTGTGAGCGGCTGATACTGGTGATAGCATCCACCGTCAGGGAACTGTGTTGAAGCGATGTCGATGATTCTCTCTCTTGCTCTGTCAGGAATCTGATGAACAAATCCGAGAACGTCCTGGTTAGAGTCTCTGAATCCCATACCACGGCCGATACCGCTCTCGAAGTAAGAAGCAGAACGTGAAAGGTTGAATGTAACCATACACTGATACTGGTTCCAGATATTAACCATACGGTTAACCTTATCGTCAGGAGTATCAACTGTGAGGATTCCGAGAAGTGTATCCCATGTAGCCTTGAGTTCAGCAAGTCCTGCAGCAACCTTTTCAGGTGTGTTGTACTTGTCCATCATCTCAAGAGCCTTAACCTTGTTGATTGTCTTGCCGTCAGCCTCAAACTTTTCAGCAACAGGCATTTCAACATAGCCGAGAATGAAGATGAGTGTCTTTGACTCGCCTGGAGCGAGAGTAATCTTCTTGTAGTGTGAAGCGATTGGTGACCAACCGTCAGCAAATGAATTTGAAGCCTCACCAGCCTCAACAACCTGTGGGTTGTGGAAACCATTATAGAGACCGATAAATGCATCTCTGTCTGTATCGTAACCGTCGATTGTATCGTTTACTGTGTAAAATGCGAAGTGGTCACGTCTGTCTCTGTATTCAGTCTTGTGGTAGATTGTTGAATCCTTAACCTCTACACGACCTGTTGAGAAGTTTCTCTGGAAGTTTGTGCAGTCATCCTGAGCATCCCAGAGACACCATTCAGCAAATGAGAAGAGTGAGAAAGTCTTAGCCTCGCTGCCCTCGTTTGTGAGAACAACCTGCTGAACTTCACCGTCGTAGTTCTGTGGAACAAAGAAAGTTACCTCAGCCTTAAGGTCATTCTTCTTACCTGTGATTACTGTGTAACCCATACCGTGACGGCACTCATAAGAATCAAGCTCTGCCTTTACAGGTGACCAGCCGGGGTTCCAGATTGTACCGTTTTCATTAATATAGAAATAACGTCCACCCATATCAATTGGAACGTTGTTATAGCGGTATCTTGTGATTCTGCGGAGACGTGCATCCTTGTAGAAAGAATATCCTCCTGCAGTATTTGAAATCAGAGAGAAGAATCCCTGAGTTCCCAGATAGTTTATCCATGGATATGGAGTTCTGGGTGAAGTGATGACATATTCTCTTCTGGAATCGTCAAAGTATCCGAACTTCATGCTTTTTTACTCCTTTTCGTTAATCAAATATAGTGGAAACTACTCCACAATACATACATTATACCACATATCGTAATTTATTACAATAGTTTACGCAAAAATAACAATGTAGTTTATTTATATTATTTTTTGTGCATATTGCTGTAAATAAATGGAAGAATATGATTTGTGAATTTTTATTTGCTGAAAAAGCGTGAGTGTGAGTGGTATTTCTGACCTGGTTTAACCTCTGTATATCCTGTAACATCGGCAGAGAGTGAAAGATTCGGAGCATCAATCATGGCTGTCATCGGCTCAGGACAGAAATAGTGGTTGAATCCTCTGTCGTTCCAGATAATCCAGAATTTGTATTCTTCTGAAACTTCATAGCAGAGTTTCTTTCCGCTTGCGGTATCCTCAGCAATTACTCCATAGAACTTTTCGCCGTTAAGTTCTGTGCTTTCAGCTATGTACATATCGTTGTCAACGACCTGAAGTACAGGGCATTTTGTTCCGCTTTTATATTCTAAATCCCACATTGTGAGGGTTTTGAGCTTTTCTGTCGGGAGACAGCGTTCATTGAGTTCGCATTTTTTGCCGACAGGAACTGTAAGGCGGATATCTTCCTCTTTTGCACCGTCAACAAAAGGCGCATTGATGGTTGTATGGCTTGCGAGTGACATTGGGAGAACTTTGTCACTTGATGTGTTTATGAAAACAATATCCTGTTCAAGTCCCTGTTCTGAAAGTGTGAAAGTATATTCTGCCACGAATTTTACAGGGAGATACTGGAAGAATTCGTCGTTTTCGTCATAGATGTATCTTGTTTTTACCCATGCACAATTGTTGTCTGATTTGTACTCGACAACCTCATGAACTCTCTTGTGGAGAAATCCGTGAATGTGATTGTTGTATGGAGCTTTTTCATTTACAGGAAGCTGATAAACAGCATCGGAAGTTTTTAAAACTCCGTCTGCAAAACGGTTGGGGAGATAAAGTGTTGGAAGTCCCCATACCTCGGCTGACTGCTTGATTGTTTCGGGTGAGTTTTCAGCGTTAAATCTGAAAAATTCCATTCCTTCGTCATTGTTTCTGAGTCTTATCACGTTTGAACCGATTTCGTATGCGACAAGTGCCTCATATCCGCCTGCTGAAAGTTTCACGCAGGGCATTCCGTTGAATTCTGTCATCTGTGCTGAATTGTTCATAAAAATCATTCCTTTCGTTTACTGATAAACCGCCGCACAAAGCGCATCTGACGATTTTGTACAAAATCCGACTGTGTATCTTTTGCGAAATCTTTGTGCGGTTCTGTTTAAGATAATTCGATATCTATATAATCATCATTATACATTATTCGGCAAAAAAAGTCAATAGCTGTGAAAAATGTATGTTAAAAACTGTGAAAACTGTTGAATATTCATCTGCGGGGCTTTTGAAATGCAAAATAGTACCATGTGCCTACCTTATTAATATATACAGTATAAAATTTTCAAAAAAATTTTCTTTTTCACTTGAAAAATTAATAATAAACTGATATTATATATAATGGGGAAATTTGTGAAAGGAAGGATAACAAATGGAAAAATTTATTAAAGCCTGTGTGTCAATACTCCCGAAACCTCTTCAGGAGATATACTACAAGTATGAGGACAAGTGGCTGTATCTTGTATTCGGAGTTCTGACAACCGTTGTTAGTTTTATTACAGCAGGTATTTCAAAGGGACTTCTCGAAAAGGCAGGTGCAGGGGATGCAGTGGTTTCAACCGTCAGCACAGTTATTTCGTGGATATGTGCGGTAACATTTGCCTATCTTACGAATCGTGTATGGGTATTCAAATCGAGTGCATCCAATGCAAAGGAAGTGGCTGTTGAGGCTGTATCATTCTATGGCGGCAGAGTTTTCACACTCCTTGTGGAAGCGGCAATGATGTGGTTCGGATATTCGTTCCTGAAAATAAATTACTGGGTTACAAAAATTGCAGCAAATGTGGTTGTTCTCATTCTTAATTACGTTATAAGCAAACTCTTTGTATTTACGGATAAAAAATAATGGCAGAATACATCAATATAGGAAAAGTAAAAATTGAACGCACAGCTGCAGTTGCACCTATGGCGGGGGTGGCAGACCGTGCGTACAGACTTATGTGCAAAAAATATGGTGCATCTTACATGGTAAGTGAAATGGTTTCTGCAAAGGGAATATGCTACAGCGACAGAAAAACCGCACAGCTTTGCACCATTACTGATGAGGAAAGACCTATGGCTGTTCAGCTTTTCGGGAATGAACCTGAATTTATGGAAAAGGCTGTCAGTATAGTTCTTGATTACAAGCCCGATATCATTGATATAAACATGGGATGTCCTGTTCCGAAGGTTGTGAACACAGGGGCAGGTTCAGCAATTATGAGAGATCCCATACTCTGCGGAGAACTTACAAAATCGGCTGTTAAGGCGGCGGGAGATGTTCCTGTTACCGTTAAAATCCGAAGCGGCTGGAATAATGACAGCCTCAATGCAGTTGAAATTGCAAAACGTGCTGAGGAAAACGGTGCGGCGGCGGTTGCTGTTCATGGCAGGACAAGGGATCAGTTTTACAGCGGAAAAGCGGATTGGGATATAATCCGTAAGGTGAAGGAAAACGTAAGTATTCCCGTAATCGGAAACGGTGATGTTACGGATTTGAAAAGCTGTCTTGATATGTATGAAGCTACGGGCTGTGATCTTGTTATGATAGGACGGGGAAGTTATGGAAATCCGTTTGTCTTTCAGGAGATTGCGGCACATTTCAGAGGCGAGACATATACTTCTCCGACGGTTGAAGAGAGGATGAAGGTGATGCTTGAACACATTCGCCTGATAATAAGTCTCAGCGAAAAAAATGAGGAAATGGCTATGCATGAAGCGAGAAAACACGCCGCATGGTATATGAATGGCTACTATGGTTCAGCTAAATTTCGTGGAAGATGTTATCTCCTCAGCAGTTATTCCGAGGCAGAGGCACTTGCGGAGGAATTTGTTGAATTACAGCGGTCAAGAGTTTAAACAGTTATATTGCACAAAAAATGTCGAGAAAATTTGTATATTTGCATAGTGTGGATAAGTATTAAACACTTTATCCCGAAAATGCCAATATATCGTTGATTTTGCGGTGTTGAAAAATTGTGGAGAAAAGAAACTCAGCGTAATAGTACAGTAAAATCATACAATTTGTAATTGCAATATAAAATCAAATGTGTTATAATAGAACGGAAGACAGTAATTAACTGTTTTTTCGTCTCAAAGATAAGGAGATATCAAATGAATTTCAGAAAATTTGGAACAGCCCTCAGACTCACACTTGCATCTGCTTTGTGTTTTTCTGTGACAGGCTGTACGCAGACCGTAGGTAAAACAGATGAACCTCTCCCTCTTCCCGAACCTATGCCGGTTACAACAGAGGAAGTTACAGAGGAACCGACTACCGAGGCACCTGAAAAACGTGTTCACGTAACAGCGGCAGGTGACAATCTCATTCATTATTCGGTGTATAAAAATGCTGAAAAACTTGCGGGTGAGGGTGAAGATTTCGATTTCAAGCCGCTTTATGAGAATGTAAAGTATCTTGTTGAAGAAGCTGACCTCGCAATCGTAAATCAGGAGACAATTATATCTGAAAGCAATGAACTCAGAGGTGCAAACGGAGGTGCGCTGCTTTTCAATTCACCGCCCGAAGTTGCGGATGCTGTAATTGACATGGGATTTGATGTCGTTACAATGGCAAATAATCATCTTCTTGATTTTGGTGCAGATGCCCTTGAAGAATCAATCAATTTCTGGAATGACAAGGCACAGCAGTATGACCTTACTGTTCTTGGTGCTTATCTCAACAGGGCGGATGCGGATACGATTCGTATACGTGAAGTAAACGGAGTGAAAATTGCATTTCTTGCTTACTGTGAGAATATCAACGGATTTGAGATACCTGATGATTCTCCTTTGACGGTTTACAGAAACTATCAGGAGGATGTCATTGAACGTCAGGTTCGTGAGGCAAAACTCATGGCTGATGCTGTTGTTGTATCAATGCACTGGGGTGTTGAAGATACAGGTGAAGTAAGTGAGGACAGAAAGATTCTCGCACAGAACATTGTTGACTGGGGCGCAGATGTTATTCTCGGAACTCACACTCATACAGCGCAGACAATGGAGTGGCTTACTCGAGAGGATGGTTCAAGAGGATTTGTATACTACTCAATGGGTAACTTTATATGCTGTCAGACGGACAATTTCAATGTAGTCGGTGAGATGCCTGATTTTGACATTGTTGTTGACGGAGAGACAGGAGAGGTAAGACTTGAAGATGTCGGATGCATACCGACGATAGTTCACTATGAACCGTATGATTTTGCGAACCTCAGAGTTTACCCTTACAGCAAGTATTCACCTGAACTCGCAGAGATGCACGGGCTTCCTGTGGCTGAACCTCAGGGTACTTACACAGAGTTCGGCTGGGATGTCATCAACAGCATAATTGAGGACAATATTCCTGCGGAATTCAGAAAACTGGATAAATAATTTTATTTATTCATATTTATTTAAAATAAGCGACTGTAAGATTTTTTGAATTATAAATTGCACCTATGCAATATGTTCAAAAATAATAATAGTCGTTTATATAAATCACCAAAAAGGGCATAAACCTATTTACATTTTCTTAAAGCTGATATATAATGTAATCATGAATAAATATAGATTCTGGGTTAAAGAATCTCGTCACGGCAGTGTGATAAGTCTTGTGATGAAAGCAATTTTGTGCCGGTGTGCAGAAGGCACTCCAGAGCTTGAAATGTTTGTTCATGGCAGCCTCGGAAAATTAAAAGGGGTATGCAAAGACAACGTATAATAAAAGGAGCAGAAAGTTCCTTTATATTATATAACAACTATTAAAGAAGGAGGAAAAATCATGAAGACAAAAAAGATAGTCATCGGAGCTATGGCTGCTACGATGCTTTCCCTTTCAGTCTGCTCAGTTGCTCCGGCTGTTGCCGCAGGCGAAACAGTGCAGATTAAAGTCAGCGAAACAACAGCAGAGGCAGGAGGGGCTTTTACAGTCGATGTATCACTTGCTGACATTCCGTCCACAGGTTTACAGGTATGTCAGTTCTCACTTGATTATGATCCAAGTGAAATCACAATTACAGGAGTTAAGGCAGGTGCTCTCGCAGAGACAGGTGCAGATAAGGTTGATGCAAGTGCAGCATCACTTCCTGTATTCAACAGCTACATTGACTCAAAGAGTGGTCTTGTAAATATTGCCTGGTCAACAGGTACAGCAGATGCAAGCTACTGGCTGAATGGAAGCGGTGTGTTCTGTACTGTAAGCGGTACAGTATCAAGCAGCGCAAAGGATTACGCAGACATCAAGGTTGTTCCTACAAACAGAGAAACAGTTCCTGGTTCAGGTACAACAAACACATCTATCACAGTAGGTTATACTAAGGGTGATGCACCTGTAAAGTATGACACTAAGATTACTGATGGTGGCGTTAAACTTGGTGGCGGTTCTTCAGACACTGGTCTTAAGGGTGATGCTAACTGCGATAATACAGTAACAATGGCTGATGCTGTTGCTATTCTCCAGTACATGGCTAACTCTTCTAAGTATCCGCTCACAGAGCAGGGTATCAAGAACGGAGACGTTGACGGTGAAGCAGGTCTTTCACCAATGGATGCTCTCCAGATCCAGAAGTATGATGCCGGCGTAATCAGTGGATTCTGATTACCGAGATTATCTGATTTGTCCCCTTTACAAAGGAATAAAAACCCACAACAACCCAAAATTATTAAAGGCCGTAAGGTCTAAAGAAAGGAATTATTACAAATGAAGAAACTCGTTTCAGCAGCTGCATCACTTATGATGGCTGCATCAATGATCGGCTCAGTTGTTCCTTTTGCTACAGGAGCAGCAGACGCTACAAAGACATTATCAGTTCTCTCTTATGAGGACAAGCAGAGCTCAGTTAAAATCGATACAACATCTGCAGATGTTCACGTACCAGTAGGTATTTATTTATCAGAGGGTACAGCTGACGCAAAGACAATTATGGCTAAGCTCACAATCAACTCAAAGGGCGGAGATGCTTCTTCAGCATACGTTAACTTTGAAGGTCTTGCTCCAAACAACACATTAGGTGCTGAGAGAGACGTTACTATCGGTGACAAGACATATAAGTCAGATAAGATCATCGGCTTCAACTCTGTTGTAACAGAAGGAAGAAAGGGCCTTAACTCATACCTCAACGGTAACCTCGGCGGTGAGTCTGTTGATAATGAGGGTATGGCTGATGCTGGTACAAAGAACCCATACGTAGGTCTTGCATGGACAGCTCCTACAGATGGTTATGCATGGTGCGGTGCTAAGTCAGATGACTTCCCATTCTATGTAGTTGATATCACATTCAAGAAGGGTACACCAAGCGGTACTTACACAGTAGATTTCCTTGACTACGTATATGACAAGGATCATCCAGAGAACAAGGCTACAATGATTGAGATTGCTGGTACAAAGTACACAACAGACAACAAGAACCTCAAGCTCAACTCATTCACAGTAACAGTTGGCGATGCTGCTCCTGAAGATACAACAGTTACAACAACAGCTACAACAACTAAGAAGGATGATACAACAACAACAACTACAACTAAGAAGGATGATACAACAACACCTTCTGTAGAGGCTGCTGTTACACCTGAGGCTAAGGGTGAGAAGTCAAGCACATTCAAGATCAACATGGGTACATACGAGATGACTCTTGATGAGCTCAAGGCTGCTGGCTACAAGGTAGAAGTAGACGTATATGCTGAGTGTTCTGAATCAGACCTTTCAGGTATGCTTATCGCTAAGCTGGGTAAACTTCCTGAGCAGGTTAAGAAAATTGAGATGGATCCTGGCTGCTACGCTGGCGTAAAGGATGCAGAGTGGAAGGACGTTGGAGAGAACACATACAATGCAAACGTTCTCAACGGCGGTGCTCCTGTAGTTCTCAGCCCAGACGGAGAGGTTTGTATCTATGACGTAACTCTTGATGAGACAAAGGTTAAGGCTGGCGATACAATCGTTATCAACTTCGCAAGATTCGATGTACAGCCTGATGGTAAGAGCGCAATGGTTGCTCCACTCGTAACACCTGCTGTAATCAAGATCAAGGATGACGGAACATCTACAACAGCTACAACAGCTACAACAGCTTCAACAACAAAGTCTACAACAGCTTCAACAGCTACAACAACAGTTGCTTCTGGAGATGTTCTTTACGGTGACGCTAACGACGATAAGAAGGTTAACATCGCTGACGTTGTAGTTCTCAACAAGTGGCTTGCTAACAACGAGTCAATCACAATCAACAAGAAGAATGCTGACTGCTTCAATCCTAAGGACGGTGCAGAGATCAATGCACAGGATTCAGATGCAATCATCAGAAGCATTGTTCACCTCGTAACACTCCCAGCTCAGGGCTAATTCTGAACAGGGTAAAATAATTAAATAGAGCAATATGCTCGGAAAGGAAATGCACAGATGAAGAAACTGCTTTCAGCAGTTACATCCGCTGTCATGAGTGCTTCACTCATGACAGGTGCATTTGCCTCTCCTGTTTCAGTTAGTGCTGCCGGTAGAATATCTACTGCGCAGCCTACTGTTAGTATGGGAGATGTAAAGGATGTTGCTGCGAATAAAAACGCAGACGATCGTGTTGCTGCACAGACACCTGATTCAAAGGGCGTAGCTGCAAAGGACTACATAGTAGATATGGGTGCTTATAACTTCACAATGGAAGAACTTGCTGCTAATGGCTACAAGTTTGACGTTGAAGTTTATGCTGACTGTGGCTCAAATCTTTCAGGTATGCTTATTGCTGTTTTACAGCAGAGCCTTCCTTCTGAAATAGCAGATATTGAATTTGAGGGTAACTGCTATGCAGGTAAGAAGGAAGTACAGTGGAAGGATGTTGGAAACGACACATACAATGCGAATGTTCTTAGTGATGGTGCTCCTGTTGAACTTAACAGCGCAGAACCGGTTGCTATTTATACAGTAACTCTTGATAAGAACAAGATTAAGGATAATTCCACAATTACTTTCGGTTATGACAGATTTGATGTTCAGCCGAATGGTAAGGATAAGATGATCGGACCAATGGTTAAACCTGTACTTATTACAATTGGAGACGGTTCATCATCTTCAACAACAGCTACAACAACAAGTACAACAAAGCCTGTAACAACAACTACAACAGGCGGAAGTTCATCAACAAGCGGTTCAAAGGGAACACCTGTTAGTGACTACGTTGTTGACATGGGAACATACACTGTTTCACTGGCTGATCTTGAAAAGAACGGATACAAGCTTGATGTTGAGGTTTATGCAGACTGCGGACCTCATACAACAGCTATGATTGCATCTGTAATTCAGCAGAAACTCCCTGCAGGAATTTCAAGTATCGCCTTTGAAGGTATCTGCTATGCAGGACCAAAGGAGAAGAAGTGGGAAGATGTCGGCAGCAATACTTATGATGTATCTGTAATTGACACAGACGGAGCACCTGTTATGCTCAGCAATAGCGATCCTGTTGCAGTATATACAGTAACTCTTGATAAGAACAGCATAAAGGCAGGATCTAAGATTACTCTCGGTTACGACAGATTTGACGTACAGGAGAGCGGAAAGGGTGAACCTATCGCTCCAAAGGTAATTCCTGCTGTAATCGAAATCACAGACGGCGGCTCAGTAACACCTGTTGAGGGTGAAGTTGAGTGGAAGATTCCTGGTAAACATGCTAAGCCTGGTGATACAGTAACAATGCACGTTACAGTAGAGAGCGGTTCACTTGCAGTTGCAGGTGCTCAGTTCAAGATAAGTGCAGAATCACCAATTATGCTTGATTCTGTATCAGCAAAGTCTGAGGCATACAATGCAGAAATCAGCAATAATCCTGAGACAAATGAAATTGCATTCGGTGAAGCAGCAGGTAAGGGCATAACAGCAGCTGCTGGCCAGGATGTTCTTACAATTACTTATAAGGTGCCGGATAATGCAAAAGTTGGTGAGAAGTATCCTGTAAAGTGGTCTGAAGCATTTGTAAGTGATACAAATGGTAATGAGATTACTTCAAAGGTTAAACTTACAGACGGTTACATTGAGATTGTTGACGGAGAGGCTGCAGACGGTAAGGCTGAGTGGGTAATCCCACAGAAGAAGGCTAAAGCCGGAGACACTGTAACAATGACTGTAACTGCAAATGATTCAACAATTGCAGTAGCAGGAGCACAGTTCGGAATCACATTCGATTCAAAGCTTGACTACACATTAGATGAAGCAACATCAAACAGCTATAACTCAAAGGTAGTTGGCAATAAGGCTACAAGTGAGTATGCATTTGGTGAGCCTGCAGGAAGCGGCGTAGTAGCAGCAAACGGTGGTACAGTACTTGAATTCACAGTAAATGTACCAAAGGATGCAGCAGCTGGTACAAAGTATCCTGTAAAGTGGGGCGAAAACGCATTCATCAGTGATACAAACGG
>JAZLGM010000085.1:0-31739 GCA_045616285.1 Ruminococcus sp. | reverse complement strand
GTAAGGGTAGAAAGGATCTTGAGACAAAGTCTACAGCTCCTGCTCTCCAGAAGGGCTACAACGCAAAGAAGAAGGTACAGACAAACCAGAGCTCACCTCAGAAGAGAGGCGTGTGCACAGCAGTAAGAACTGCTACACCTAAGAAGCCTAACTCAGCTATGAGAAAGATTGCCAGAGTAAAGCTTACAAATGGTTATGAAGTTACTTCATACATCCCAGGTATCGGTCACAACCTTCAGGAACACAGCGTTGTTCTCATCAGAGGCGGACGTGTTAAGGATCTCCCTGGTGTACGTTACCACATCATCAGAGGTGCTCTCGATGCTCAGGGTGTTGCAAACCGTAATCAGGCTCGTTCTAAGTACGGTGCTAAGAAACCTAAGCAGAAGTAATCACTTCACTTTACGGAATGCGGCTTAACCGTAAAAATTCAGCCGTGTGATATTCAATAAAATAGGCTTACTGCTACCGCAGGATGATGCGGAGATTTATATATATGAATCCTCTGCATTGGCTCCTGACGCACAGATCGGTGAAGTTGGTTTGTGCCAGAGATACGCAAGTATCAAGTAATCGGTCAAGTACGAGTACCTATGATTTCATGAATCTATATGAAGGAGGGAAGCGAATTATGCCAAGAAGAGGTAAAATCGCAAAGCGTGATGTATTACAGGATCCTGTATACAATTCAAAGCTCGTAACACGTCTTATCAACAACATAATGCTTGATGGTAAGAAGGGTGTTGCTCAGAAGATAGTTTACGGTGCATTTGACATCGTTGCTGAAAAGACAGGCAAGGACGCTCTTGAGGTTTTCGAGCAGGCTATGGAGAACATTATGCCTGAGCTCGAGGTAAAGGCTCGCCGTCTCGGTGGTGCTACTTACCAGGTACCAATGGAGGTTAGACCTGAAAGACGCCAGACTCTCGGTCTCCGCTGGATCACAAAGTATTCAAGAGAGAGAAACGAGAGAACTATGAAGGAAAGACTTGCAGGAGAGATCATGGATGCTCTCAACGGCACAGGCGGTGCTTGCAAGAAGCGTGACGATACACACAAGATGGCAGAGGCAAACAAGGCGTTTGCTCACTACCGCTGGTAAGAGTCAAAGGAGGATATTATGGCAAGAGATTGTTCACTTGAAAATACCAGAAATATCGGTATCATGGCTCATATCGACGCAGGTAAGACAACTACCACAGAGCGTATCCTTTACTACACAGGTGTAAACCACAAGATTGGTGAAACACATGAGGGTGCTGCTACTATGGACTGGATGGCTCAGGAGCAGGAGCGTGGTATCACTATCACATCAGCTGCTACAACTTGCTATTGGGCTGGTCACCGTATGAACATCATTGACACTCCTGGTCACGTTGAGCTCACAGTTGGAGTTCTGCGGTCACTCAGAGTACTTGACGGTTCTGTTACTGTATTCTGCGCTAAGGGAGGCGTTGAGCCTCAGTCAGAAACTGTTTGGAGACAGGCTGACGAATACAAGGTACCACGTATGGCTTATGTAAATAAGATGGATATTATGGGTGCCGACTTCTATCGTGTTGTTGACATGATGAAGGACAGACTTAAGTGTAATGCCGTTCCGATTCAGCTCCCTATCGGTGCTGAAGAAGATTTCAGGGGTATCATCGACCTCGTTGAAATGAAGGCTTATATTTACAATGATGACCTCGGTAAGGATATCTCAGTTACTGATATTCCTGAGGACATGATGGACAAAGCTCAGGAATACCATGAAGCTATGGTTGAGCACGTTGCAGAAATGGACGAAGAACTCATGATGAAATACCTCGATGGTGAGTCACTCACTGAAGAGGAAATCAAAATGTGCATCAGAAAGTCTACAATTGCAAACACAATGATTCCTGTTGTCTGCGGTACATCATACAGAAACAAGGGTGTACAGAAGCTCCTCGATGCTATCATCGACTATATGCCTTCTCCACTCGACGTTCCTGCTATCAAGGGTGTAAACCCAAATACAGATGCAGAAGAGGAAAGACCATCTTCAGATGACGAGCCTTTCTCAGCTCTCGCATTCAAGATTGCTACTGACCCATTCGTAGGAAAGCTCGCATTCTTCAGAGTTTACTCAGGTGTTATCAACCAGGGTGACAGCGTTCTCAACGCAACTAAGGATAACCGTGAGCGTTTCGGACGTATCGTTCAGATGCACGCTAACCACAGAAAAGATCTTACTACAGTTTACTCAGGCGATACCGCTGCTGCTGTAGGTCTTAAAAATACAACAACAGGTGATACACTCTGTGATGAAAAGCATCCTATCATTCTCGAATCCATGAACTTCCCTGAGCCTGTTATTCAGCTCGCTATCGAGCCAAAGACAAAGGCTGGTCAGGAAAAGATGGGTATCGCTCTCAGCAAGCTCGCTGAAGAAGATCCTACTTTCAAGACATGGACAGATGAGGAAACAGGACAGACAATCATCGCTGGTATGGGTGAGCTTCACCTCGACATTATCGTTGACCGTCTCCTCCGTGAGTTCAAGGTTGAGGCTAATGTTGGTGCTCCTCAGGTTGCTTATAAGGAAACAATCAAGGGCAGCGCAGACATCGACTACAAGTACAAGAAGCAGTCCGGTGGTTCAGGTCAGTACGGTCACGTTAAGATTCGTGTTGAGCCTAATGAGTCAGGTAAGGGCTATGAGTTCAAGAACGCTGTTGTCGGTGGTTCTATTCCTAAGGAATACATCCCTGCTGTTGATGCAGGTATCCAGGGCGCAATGAAGTCAGGTATTCTTGCCGGCTATGAAGTTGTTGACGTTAAGGTTGAGCTTTATGATGGATCATACCACGAAGTTGACTCTTCAGAAATGGCATTCAAGATTGCCGGTTCTATCGCTTTCAAGGAAGCTCTCAAGCAGGCTAACGCTATTCTTATGGAACCTGTTATGAAGGTTGCAGTTATTGTTCCTGATGATTACCTCGGAACAGTTATCGGTGACCTCAGCTCACGTCGTGGTCAGATTCAGGGACAGGAATCAAGAACTGGTTCAATTCAGGTTGATGCTCTCGTTCCACTTTCAGAAATGTTCGGTTACACAAGCGATCTCCGTTCAAATACACAGGGTCGTGGACAGTACACAATGGAACCACACAGCTATGAGGAAGTTCCAAAGAGCATTGGCGAAAAGATCATGGCAAGCAGAGCTAAGTAATTTTTTCCGTCAGAATTCACATATTTCGACTGAAAAAACGATATATTTAACAAATCTCGTGTTTTGGAGAAATAAATTTCTCCAAAACACTTGAATTATATGCAGAAATCTGTTATAATATAAATACAGATTATCTGAATTTTCACTTTAAGGAGGAATTTTCCAATGGCAAAGGCTAAATTTGAAAGAACTAAACCACATGTAAACATTGGTACAATCGGACACGTTGACCACGGTAAGACTACTCTTACAGCTGCTATCACAAAGACACTCGCTATGAAGGGTCAGGCTAAGTATGAAGCTTACGATATGATCGATAAGGCTCCAGAAGAGAGAGAGCGTGGTATCACAATCAACACAGCTCACGTTGAGTACGAGACAGATGCTCGTCACTATGCTCACGTTGACTGCCCTGGTCACGCTGACTACGTTAAGAACATGATCACAGGTGCTGCTCAGATGGATGGTGCTATCCTCGTTTGTGCTGCTTCTGACGGTCCTATGGCTCAGACAAGAGAGCACATCCTTCTCGCTCGTCAGGTTGGCGTTCCTGCAATCGTTGTATTCATGAACAAGGCTGATCAGGTTGACGACGAAGAGCTCCTCGAGCTCGTTGAGATGGACATCCGTGACCTTCTCTCATCATACGATTTCCCTGGCGATGATACACCAATCATCAAGGGTTCTGCTCTTGCAGCTCTCAACGCTCCAGACGATCTCAGCGATCCTGCATACGCTCCAATCATTGAGCTTATGAACGCAGTTGACGAGTACATCCCAAGCCCAGAGAGAGACGATGCTAAGCCATTCCTTATGCCTGTTGAGGATACTATGACAATTTCTGGTCGTGGTACTGTTGTTACAGGTAGAGTTGAGAGAGGAAGACTCAACGTTAACGAGCAGGTTGAAATCGTTGGTCTTTCAGACGAAAAGCTCACAACAGTTGTTACAGGTCTTGAAATGTTCAGAAAGACTCTTGACTTCTGTGAAGCTGGTGATAACGTAGGTGCTCTCCTCCGTGGTATCACAAGAGATCAGGTTGAAAGAGGACAGGTTCTCTGTAAGCCAGGCTCAATCCAGCCACACACAAAGTTCGCTGGTCAGGTTTACGTTCTTAAGAAGGAAGAAGGCGGACGTCACACTCCATTCTTCAACAACTACAGACCACAGTTCTATTTCAGAACAACAGACGTTACTGGCGTAGTTACACTTCCTGCTGATAAGGAAATGTGTATGCCTGGTGATAACGTTGCTATGAACGTTGAGCTCATCACTCCAATCGCTATCGAAGAGGGACTCCGTTTCGCTATTCGTGAGGGTGGTAGAACAGTAGGTTCAGGCGTTGTTACAGCTATCGCTGAATAATTTATCACTTTAAATAAAAGATACTGTACAGTTTCGGCTGTGCAGTATTTTTTTTATAAAAAACGGTGTGCATAACGCACACCATTTTATTTTTATATGTTATCCATTGAAAGCGTTGCAATTGCATTCAGACTTTCGTCGGCTGTAATTCCTGCAAGGAAATTATAGCTTCCCTGACAGGCTATCATTGCACCATTATCTCCGCAAAGTGATTTTTCGGGCATATAAAATTCAAATCCGTTCTTCTGACAAGCTTCCGAAAGTGCTGAACGTACTCCCGAATTTGCCGAAACACCGCCTGCAAGGGCAATTTTTCTGTACCCAAGAGACTTAGCCGCCTTTATTGTATTCTCTGTGAGAAGATTTGAAATCGTACCTTGAATACTTGCCGATAAATCATTGAAATTCAGTTCGATTCCCTTCTGCTGTGAATTGTGTATCAGATTTATTACTGAAGTTTTAAGTCCCGAAAAGCTGAAATCGAATTCATTTCCTGCAACAGTCGGGCGAGGAAGCTTAAACGCTGTCGGGTCTCCCGATTGTGCCGCCTTGTCAACATGAACACCGCCGGGGTATGGGAATCCCATTGCCCTCGCACATTTGTCAAAGCACTCCCCTGCCGCATCATCTCTCGTTCTGCCGACTACTCTGAATTTTGTATAGGACAAAACTTCAATAATATGCGAATGTCCGCCGCTTGCGACAAGACAAAGATATGGCGGCTCAAGTGTCGGGTGGCTGAGGTAGTTTGTGGCAATATGTCCTGCAATGTGATGAACAGGAATAAGCGGTTTTCCCGATGCCATTGCAAGTCCCTTTGCAAAATTCACGCCCACAAGCAATGCACCGATTAATCCGGGGGCGTATGTAACTGCAATTCCGTCAAGGTCGCTGATTGTAACCCCTGCATCATCAAGTGCCTTTTTCGTTACTCCGAGGATGTTCTCACAATGCCTTCTTGATGCAATTTCGGGAACAACTCCTCCGTATTTTTTATGTTCTTCAATCTGAGTTGAAATAACCGATGATTTGATTTCACGGCAATTTTCAACAACGCTTGCGGCTGTTTCGTCGCAAGAACTCTCTATTCCTAAAATGAGCATTTTCTCACTCTCCGATAATATTTTTTTTCATAACAACTGCGTTTTCATTCGGACTTGTGTAGAAATTCTTTCTTACCGAAATTCTCTCAAATCCATGCTTTTCATAAAGACTTATCGCAGGTACATTACTTTCACGTACTTCAAGGAAAACATCCTCGGTATCTTCGGGAAGAATCTCCATAAATTCGGATAAAAGCGAATCTGCAATACCTTTTCTTCGGTGTTCGGGAGAAACCGCAACACTTGTTATATCAGCTTCTCCGATTGCGGTATATCCCGAAATCAAGCCGATTACAGCGTTATTCTCCATACAGGCAATTACAATTCCGTTCTCTTTTTCGGTCTCCGATTTAAAGGATTCAGCCGACCATCCCTCTGCACCTACGCAAAGTTTGTCAAGTTCCGAAAGTTCGGTGAAAACTCCTTCATCCGCTTCGGATTTTATTCTGATTATTTCCATTTTATCAGCCTTTCGCCTCATACCAGCTTTCGCCCTGATGAACGTCAACTGCAAGAGGAACTTTCATTTCGTATACGTTCTGCATTTCCTCTTTGAGAAGTTCACAGCATCTCTCGGCACATGAAACATCCGACTCGATAATCAGTTCATCGTGTACCTGCAAAATAAGTTCTGCGTTGAGATTTTCAGCTTTTAATCTGCGGTATACATTAATCATAGCCAGTTTTATGAGGTCTGCCGCTGTACCCTGAACAGGGGTGTTCATTGCGATTCGCTTTCCTGCCGCCTGTACGGTTCTGTTTGTGGAAAGAATTTCGGGGATTTTACGCTTTCTTCCGAACATGGTTGTTACAATTCCCGTTTTCTCGGCATTTTCAACCGTTGAATCCATGAAATCCTTTACCTTCGGGAAATTTTCAAGATAATCGGCAATGTATTTTTTCGCCTTTGCAACTGATGTTCCTATGTCCTTTGAAAGTGAAAATGGTCCGATTCCGTAGATAATTCCGAAATTTACAGCCTTTGCGGCACTTCTCATTTCGGGAGTTACAAGAATCGGAGGCATATCAAATACCTGCGATGCTGTTGATGTATGGATGTCCTCGCCCGATGTAAATGCCTCGGTCATGTTCTTATCTCCGCACAAATGCGCCATAACTCGCAGTTCAATCTGACTGTAGTCGGCATCAACAAGCACCTTTCCCTCCTCTGCTGTGAAGAATTTTCTCATCTGCGAACCGAGTTCGGTACGGACGGGAATATTCTGCATATTCGGTTCGGTTGAGGAAATTCTGCCTGTTCGTGTTTCCGTCTGCTTAAAACAGGTGTGGATTCTTCCGTCGGGGGCGATTTTATCTATAAGTCCCGAAACATAGGTTGAATTCAGCTTTGTGTACTGACGGTATTTCAGCACATTGTCAACAATCGGCGCACCGTCACGCAGTTCTTCAAGAACCTCTGCATTTGTGGAATAGCCTGTCTTTGTCTTTTTCTTTGCAGGAAGTCCGATTTCCTCGAAAAGCACCACTCCAAGCTGTTTCGGAGATGAAATATTGAATTCATGCCCTGCATCATCATAAATCATCTGCTGAGTTTCCTCAATCATTTCTGTGAGATAAACCCCGAATTCCTCAACACCCTTTCGGTTGATTTTAACCCCATGACGTTCCATTGATGCAAGAACCTCAATTAACGGCATTTCGATATTTTTAAGTAAATCCGTCATGCCCTCTTTTTCAATTTCTGAGGTGAGTTTTTCTTCGAGTTTTCGGAGTGAAACGAGTTCTGCATACTCTCCGTTTTCTGTGCAGTAATGCACTCCGTATTCGGCACAGAGTTTTTCTGTTTCATAATCCGATGCGGAGGTATTCAGCAGATAGCCGAGAATTTCAATGTCGCTTTTAAGATTATTCAGCGTGATTCCGTTCTCAATTGCACAGTGATAATGAGGCTTTGAACCCGTTGTGATTTTTTCACATGAGGATTCAAGGAATTTACAGATTAAAGCATTTTCGGATGTGGTGTAAACATTTTTTTCAGATAAAACGGAAAGCTTTTCTCCGTCAAAGAGATAACATACCTTTTCAAATCCGTTTACTATTTCCTCCGTCAGTTCGGAAACTGTAATTTCAATCGGCTCATACTCCTCTTTTTCGGGAGTTTTTTCGGATGTATCGGCAATTCCGACATTTAGTTTTTCAAGAAGCTTGTACATTTCAAGTTCGGTGAGAAGTCGGCTTATACCCTCTCCGTCAACAGCTTCGGGAATGTATTTTTCAAGATCGTTTTCAATGGGTGCATCCTTCACGATTGTTGCAAGCCATTTGCTTTCCTTTGCCGATTCTTCGCCCTTTTCAAGCTTTGCCTTTACGCCCTTTGTCAAGTCGGATTCAGCGTATTTCTCATAGAGATTTTCGATTGTTCCGTACTGTTTAACGAGTGTTGATGCTGTCTTTTCTCCGATTCCCGCAACTCCGGGGATATTGTCGGAACTGTCGCCCATGAGGGCTTTCAGGTCAATCAGTTTTATCGGTTCAAATCCGTAATCCTCATGGAATTTTTCGGGAGTATAATTAATCGTTTCCTTGTTTGTTGCAAGTAAAACCGTTACATTTCCATTTATAAGCTGTAAGCTGTCTCTGTCTCCTGTGAGGACATAGCACTCATTATTGCTGTCGGTACAAAGTTTTGAAAGTGTACCAAGTACATCGTCAGCCTCATAGCCCTCGCATTCAATCACTTTGATTCCCATGAGTTTCAGAAGCTGTTTTATAAGCGGCATCTGCTGTGCAAGTTCATCGGGCATTCCATGTCGGTTTGCTTTGTAGTATTCAGCCGCCTTGTGTCTGAATGTAGGCGCTTTGAGGTCGAATGCTACTGCAACTGCATCGGGATTCAGTTCACCTATGTGTTTCAGATATATATTCATGAAGCCGAAAATGGCATTTGTATAGACACCGTTTTTATTTGAAAGCAGTCTTATTCCGTAAAATGCACGATTTAAAATACTGTTTCCGTCTATGGCAAGTAGTTTCATAAATCGCTCCTTTTCATTTTTTCTGTATTTTTTCTGTATTTAATTATATCACAGTATTTTTGGAATATCAAGTTATTTATCGTCTGATTTATGCAATGAATGTTCGCCCGAAAATAAATTTGTCTTATCGTGTAAAAAAAGCTTGCATTTGAATTGATTTTGTGGTATGATATATTCTAAGAAGTTATGCAAAAAGCATGGCTGATAATAAGCGTATCCACTTAAAAGATACGAGTCAGGAGAAATAACTATGCCAAAGAAACAGGACATAAATAAGATTTTGATTATCGGTTCGGGCCCTATTATCATCGGTCAGGCCTGCGAATTCGACTACTCAGGTACTCAGGCTTGTAAGGCTCTCAGAAGTCTCGGTTACGAGATTGTTCTCGTAAACTCAAACCCTGCTACTATCATGACAGATACTGAAACTGCTGATATTACTTACATTGAGCCTCTCAACGTTGAGAGACTTACTCAGATTATTGAAAAAGAGCGTCCTGATGCTCTTCTTCCTAACCTCGGTGGTCAGTCAGGTCTTAACCTCTGTTCAGAACTCGATCAGGCAGGCGTACTCAAAAAGTATGGTGTTCAGGTTATCGGTGTTCAGGTTGACGCAATTGAACGTGGTGAGGACAGAATTGAATTCAAGAACGCTATGAGCGAACTCGGAATCGGTATGCCTAAGAGTGAGGTTGCTTATTCTGTTGACGAGGCTGTTAAAATTGCTGAAAAATTAAAGTACCCTGTTGTACTTCGTCCTGCTTACACAATGGGCGGCGCAGGCGGCGGTATGGTATATAACGTCGATGAATTAAAGGTTGTATGTGCAAGAGGTCTTCAGGCTTCTCTCGTTGGTCAGGTTCTCGTTGAAGAGTGTATCTTCGGCTGGGAAGAACTTGAGCTCGAAGTTGTAAGAGACGCTGACAACAACAAGATTACTATTTGTTTCATTGAAAATATCGATCCTATCGGTGTTCATACAGGTGACTCTTTCTGTTCTGCTCCTATGCTCACAATCCCTGAGGATGTACAGGCTGAGTTACAGGAAATGTCATACAAGATTATCGAGTCTATCGAGGTTATCGGCGGATGTAACTGTCAGTTTGCACGTGATCCTGAGACAGGAAGAATCGTTGTTATCGAGATTAACCCGAGAACTTCACGTTCTTCTGCTCTTGCTTCAAAGGCAACAGGTTTCCCGATTGCTCTCGTTTCAGCACTTCTCGCCTGCGGACTTACTCTCGATGAGATTCCATGCGGAAAGTACGGAACACTCGACAAGTACGTTCCCGACGGTGAGTATGTTGTTATCAAGTTTGCAAGATGGGCATTTGAGAAATTCAAGGGCGCAGAGGACAAGCTCGGTACTCAGATGAGAGCCGTTGGTGAGGTTATGAGTATCGGTAAAACTTATAAGGAAGCATTCCAGAAGGCTATCAGAAGCCTTGAAACAGGAAGATACGGTCTCGGTTATGCTAAGAACTTCAACAGCATGACAAAGGAAGAACTCCTCGGTCAGCTTAAATATCCTACAAGTGAGAGACAGTTCATTATGTATGAGGCTCTCCGCAAGGGCGCAACTGTTGAGGAACTCTTTAATCTTACAAAGATTAAGCATTACTTCATTGAGCAGATGAAGGAACTCGTTGAGGAAGAAGAAAACCTCCTCACAATGAAGGGAAGCGTTCCTGAGAAGGATGTTCTCAAGCAGGCTAAGCTTGACGGATTCTCAGACCGTTACCTCAGCTCACTCCTCGAAGTTACTGAGGAAGAAATCAGAAACGCAAGAATCGGCTTCGGCATCAAGGAAGCATGGGAAGGCGTACACGTAAGCGGTACACAGAATGCGGCTTACTACTACTCAACGTATCACCTTGATGAAGACAAGAGCCCTTCAAATACAGACAGACCTAAGATTATGATTCTCGGCGGCGGTCCTAACAGAATCGGTCAGGGTATCGAATTCGACTACTGCTGTGTTCACGCTGCAATTGCACTTAAAAAGCTCGGATTCGAGTCAATCATTGTAAACTGTAACCCTGAGACAGTTTCTACTGACTATGATACATCAGATAAGCTCTATTTTGAGCCTCTTACACTTGAGGATGTTCTCTCTATTCATGAGAAGGAAAAGCCTGTCGGAGTTATCGCTCAGTTCGGCGGTCAGACACCTCTTAACCTCGCAAACGACCTCAAGAAGTACGGTGTAAATATCCTCGGTACAACTCCTGAGACAATCGACCTCGCTGAGGACAGAGACCATTTCCGTGCTATGATGGATAAGCTCGGAATTCCTATGCCTGAGGCAGGAATGGCTGTAAATGCTGATGAAGCTATCGAAATCGCAAACAAAATCGGCTATCCTGTAATGGTTCGTCCTTCTTACGTTCTCGGCGGTCGTGGTATGGAAATCGTACACGACGACGAAATGATGAGAGTTTACATGAATGCTGCTGTAGGTGTTACACCTGACAGACCTATCCTTATCGACCGTTTCCTCAATCACGCTACAGAGTGTGAGGCTGACGCTATTTCAGACGGTACAAACTGCTTCGTTCCTGCTGTTATGGAACACATCGAGCTTGCAGGCGTTCACTCAGGTGACTCAGCTTGTATTCTCCCTGCAAAGAATCTCTCTCCTGAGATTGTTGAGACAATCAAGGAATACACAAAGAAGATTGCTGTTGAAATGAATGTCTGCGGTCTTATGAATATGCAGTACGCTATTGAAGGCGATACAGTTTACGTTCTCGAAGCAAATCCGAGAGCATCAAGAACTGTTCCGCTCGTTTCAAAGGTTTGCGATATCAACATGGTTAAGATTGCTACTGAAATCGTAACTGCTCCTCTTACAGGCAAAAATTCTCCTGTTCCTGAGCTTAAAGACAGAGTAATCACTCACTATGGTGTTAAGGAAGCTGTATTCCCATTCAATATGTTCCAGGAAGTTGACCCTGTTCTCGGACCTGAGATGCGTTCAACAGGTGAGGTTCTCGGTATTTCTAATTCATTCGGTGAGGCTTACTACAAGGCTCAGGAAGCTACAAAGACAAAGCTCCCTGACGAAGGTACAGTTCTCCTCAGCGTTTGTGACAGAGACAAGCCTGAACTCCTCGACATTGCAAAGTCATTCAATGAAATCGGATTCAATATCCTTGCAACAGGCAAGAGCTATGAGATGATTAAAGAGGCTGGTATTCCATGTAAGCGTATCTGCAAGATTTACGAGGGCAGACCTAACATTGCTGACGAAATCGCAAACGGTGAAATTCAGCTTATCGTTAATACTCCTGCAGGAAAGACAAGTGCTTATGACGACAGCTATATCCGTAAGGCTGCTATCAAGCACAGAATCCCATACATCACAACTATGGCTGCTGCTAAGGCAAGTGCTGAGGGTATCAAGTCTATCAAGGAAAACAAGAACCTTGAAGTTAAGTCACTCCAGGCACACCACGCTGATATCAAGTAATTAAAGATATTATCAGATAACAGATACCCCCGATTATTTCGGGGGTATTTTTGCGATGTAATCATATTTTTTCGCATTTAACGGTTGACATCAAAAAAAATGTGATGTATAATAAAAGGTAACGTAATATCTTAATCAATATTTCGGAGGAATAATTATGAAGTGCAGATACTGTAATAATTCTCTTGAACCGAATGCCAAATTCTGTAATAAATGCGGAAGGGAAATCGACCGCTCAAAAGACGAATCGGCATCCGATATATTAAAGCAGCTCGATGCTGCCGCTGAGGCTCTTGAAAAATCTATGAACGAGTCTGAAAATGAGATTCAGAACGAAATCCATGATGAACCCGCAACAATGGAAATTCCTGTGGAAAAAGCTGAGAGTGTTCCTGTTACTGAAAAGGCGGAAACAACTCCTGAACCTCCCACACGTACAGCAAAAGTTTCAGACAGACCTGTCACAGAAACTACTGCGGTTAAGGAAACATCCCCTGCGGATACTGTTCCTGATAACAGTATTTCCGAAAATATAAACTACATAAACAGCGATTTGCCGCTTGATACTCTCCCTGTAAAAGTTGGCGCAGGAAGACTTTTCGGCGCATGGTGGGTGGGTTTGCTCGCTTTCATTATACTCATTCTCATTAGTCTTATGTGCTGTCTTAAACTCGGTGTTTCAGGAAATACAGTTAAAAACTGCATCAACAGAGCTGATATTGTTCAGTTCGCTGACTCAAAGGTGAAAGATGATACTTCCGTTTCGGATTATCTCTATGAGCTTACCGACTTTTACGCTGTTTCAGGAAATACAGCTACAAAGTCTGAATTTCGTGATTTCCTTACAAAGTCCGATTTCATGAACTTTGTAAACGATAAAACCGATTCCTACATAAATTACATCATTAACGGAAAAGGCAATGAACCCACTGTTTCAACAAATGAAATGATTGAGTTCATTCAGCAGAATCCGACCGCTCAGAAAGAGGCTTTCGGCGCACAGCTTGTCAAGGATGAATATAACGGAATCCGCAAACAGCTCGAAAAGAAGGAAGTTTCACAGAAACTCCTCATCTCCTCATGGAGCAGTAAACTCGGTTTCAATCTCGGAATGACAAAACTTTTCTTCCAGTATTTAACCCTCGGAATCATTGCCGCTGTTTTTGTTCTTCTTCTGATATGGATTGCAATTATAGTCGATAAACGTGCAAAACACGTTCTCGGATATTTCGGAAGCATTCTCATGACAGGCGGATTTATTGTGTTCCTCGTTGGATTTACTGCATTTTTAGGTTCACCTCTCGCCTACGTTCACACAGTTTCACTTATTGCATACGCTTGTTCTGAACTCCTCGTTCCTTTCTCACTTTTCGCTATGGCAACAGGCGCATTTGAATTCATAATAGGAATGATACTCAGAAAAATCAGAAAATTTATTGTCCGTAAGGAAAAGGAATTATATTGATAAAAAATCCCTGTGATTCGGTTCACAGGGATTTTTGTTTTATTTTTTCTTCAATGTTCTGTTTACGATATGTTTAAGGCGCTCACAGGTATCGGAGGGAAATTCTGTTACAAACTTAACAGACTGTTCATGTGCCTCATCCTGCGAAAGTTTGAGAAAATTATGGAAGAATATATAAACCTCGCTGAAGCTTGAATATATATCCTTTATTGTTTCCTCTCCCTCGGGTGTCAGAACTACGCTGTTGCAGAAATCCTCATATACAAGCCCTGAATTAGCAAGACATCTGAGCATTTTACTCACACTTGGTCTTGATACCCCGAGATGACGGGATATCCCCACACATCTTACATATTCATCCTTTTCCGAAAGTTCTTTTATTGCTATAAGGTACTTTATCTGCCCTGCACAATGTTTCATCTGTTCCTCCTTGTTATTTGTCGGAATCAATAAGATTCCAGTAGCCTTTGAGGTATATTCCTCCTGATATTACTGTGAGAACTGTAGAAATCCACATTAATACGGGAATTACTATATTGTCAACTGCATCAGTTAATCCCTGCGGAAATCCGAAACTGAAATCATACGAAGCACTAAGCCACACAAGTGAGAATATAATCGCAACCATTGTGAAGGCTGTTTTCAGCTTTCCCCACATTCCTGCCGCAACAACTATTCCGCTGTCAGCCGCAAGAAGTCTTAATCCCGATACCATGAATTCTCTTGCTGTGATTATTATTACAGGTACTGCGCCTATATGAATTTCGGGCATTTCCACAAATACAAGAAGTGCCGCAAGTACAAGAACCTTATCTGCAAGGGGATCAAGAAATTTTCCGAAATTCGTAACAAGATTTCTCGTCCTTGCAATTTTTCCGTCAAGTGCATCTGTAATTGATGCCGCCGCAAATATAAGAAATGCTATAAGATAATGACACGGCACGTCAATGTACATGAACAAAAGGAAAAATGGTATAAGAAATACTCTGAGAAGCGTGAGTTTGTTAGGAAGATTCATTACTCAATCACCTCTCCTATCAAGTCGTAATCGAGAGTATCTGTGATTTTTATTTTCACATACTCGCCCATACTGATTGATTTTTCAGAGGTAAAGAAAATCTTTCCGTCAATATCGGGGGCATCCATTGCTGAACGTCCGAACCAGTATTCTGCATATCTGTCAAATCCCTCAACAACGATTTCTATTTCTTTTCCGAGCATTTTTTCATTGTTTTCAGCACTTACAAGCAACTGCTGCTGCATGATGATATCTGCACGGTGTGAGGCTGTTTCTTCATCAACCTGATTCGGGAAATCGTATGCCTTTGTTCCGTCTTCACGAGAATACGCAAAGCATCCGAGTCTGTCAAAACGCACACGCTGTACGAATTCTGCAAGTGAATTGAACTGTTCATCTGTTTCTCCCGGGAAGCCTGTGATTAAGGTTGTACGGAGTATGACATTCGGAACCTTCTCACGAATATGCTTAAACAATGCTTCGAGTTTTTCCTCATCACCCCAGCGGTTCATTCTGCTGAGAATTTCTCCGTCGCTGTGCTGAATCGGAATTTCAAGGTATTTCACAAGCTTTTCCTCACTTGCGATTGTATCAAGAAGTTCATCCGTAATTCTCTCAGGATAGCAGTAAAGTGTACGAATCCATCTGAGTTTCTCTATCTTGCAGAGTTCTCTGAGAAGTTCGGGAAGCATTGATTTTCCGTATAAATCCTCACCATAACGTGATGTATCCTGTGCGATTACAACAAGTTCAGTTACTCCGTTGTCTGCGAGCCACTGTGCCTCTTTTACAGCATCCTCAATCGGTACACTTCTGAATTTGCCTCTTATCTGAGGAATCGCACAGTAGGTACAGCAGTTTGAACATCCCTCTGCAACCTTTAAATATGAGAAGAAAGGAAGCGTGGATATAATTCTTTCGCCTGTAAGCTCCGCATCGAGCTTTGGTGCGAATTTTACAACCCTTTCATCTGCAAGAACCTGATTTATAACATCAACAATATCCTTGTTGTTTCCGATTCCGATTACCGCATCAGCTTCGGGGAAAAGTTCTGCTGTTTCCTCCTTGTATCTCTCTGAAAGACAGCCTGTTACGATGATTTTTTTGAGTGTTCCGTCCTCTTTGAGTTTTCCGAGTTCAAGAATTGTCTCGATAGCTTCCTCTTTTGCAGACTGAATAAATCCGCAGGTATTTACTACCGCAACATCAGCAAGTCCCGGTTCTGTAACAAGCTGATAACCGTTTTTTCTCAGTTTATAAAGCATACGCTCTGAATCCATAAGATTCTTTGAACATCCGAGCGATACCATTCCGACTTTTATTGGCATATTTTACTCCTCCGATATTTCTGCATTATCAAAATATTCTCTGATACAGCGGTTTATTTCATCATATCCGTATCCATGCATGGCAAGAGAATTCTTTACTTTCTCAACAGATTTTCTGTCATCCCTGTCTGTGAGATTTCTGTAATGTTTTGTTTCAAGAAGGTGCATAAGATTTTCCTCATACAGTTCATCATACTGTGCAAGGGCATCCTCAGAAATAAATTCGTCAATGCCTTTCAGCATTATTTCACGCTTTGCCCTTCTGTAACCGTATTTTTTCGATTCAACATATTTCCTTGCAAGTTTTTCAGCGTAACGCCTGTCGTCAATAAGACCTGCCTTTTCAAGTTTTACAACGACCGCCCTGCAAAGCTTTTCATTTTTATAGGTTTCTGCAATTTTTCTGTACATATCACGTGAGGAATAATCCCTGTAATCGAGACAATGCAGTGCATAATTATACGCTCTTTTCATATTCGAGGCGTAGATTATTTTTTTCAGTTCGTCCCTTTCAATCTCCACACCACGACCAAGACCAAAATCCGTAATCACATCGATATGGAGATATATTTTCCTCTCGTCATCGAGTTCAACCTCAAATGTTGTACCCTTGTACTGTTTTAATGATGTTATTTTCATAATTATAAATGAGTATATCTGAATAAATCAAATACAATATCTAATAACATTGTATTTGCGCAGGGGCGGCGGAACGCCGCCCCTGCGAGCTGCGCCAGCTCGACCGCAATTCGTGCTGTCACTCGTTTCACTCGTTCATTCTTTACGAACTCTGTAATTAAATCCACGTTTGTAATAAATATGAATTTATTCTGTAGGGACGTCGAGGACGCCGTCCCCTACAAGCTGGCTCAGCTCGTCAATCGGCAGGTGTGAATTCATCAAAATCCTCGTCTATATCTGCAAGGATATCTGCATCATTTACAGATGCTTCATCATCTGTCGGTGTGCCGATTTTAACCGGCTTGCTTTCCTTCTTAACCTTTGAACCTGCATCTGCATCCATGATTTCATCCTTACGTGCAAGTACCTGTTCTTCAATTTCCTTCATGAGTTCAGGATTATTCTTCAGAATTTCCTTAACATTGTCTCTGCCCTGACCGAGTTTCTGGTCTTTATAGCTGAACCATGAACCGCCCTTCCTGATGATGTCGAGTTCTGTTGCTATGTCGAGAACTTCGCCTGTTCTTGAAATTCCCGAACCGTACATCATATCAAAATGTGCTTCCTTGAAAGGAGGTGCAACCTTATTCTTTACAACCTTGCACTTTGTCTCAGCACCGATTATATTTGCACCGTCTTTTATTGTCTCGCCCTTTCTTACTTCAATACGAACTGATGAATAGAATTTCAACGCACGTCCGCCCGGAGTTGTTTCAGGATTTCCGTACATTACACCGATTTTTTCACGAACCTGATTGATGAAAATTGCAACACAGTTAGATTTTGTAATTGCCGCTGTAAGCTTTCTCATAGCCTGTGACATAAGTCTTGCAAGCTGACCTACATGAAGGTCGCCCATTTCACCGTCAATTTCTGCTCTTGTTGTCATAGCCGCAATTGAGTCAAGTACAATTACATCAATTGCGCCTGAACGGATGAGAGCCTCTGCAATTTCGAGTGCCTGTTCACCGCTGTCAGGCTGTGAAACGAGGAGATTATCAATATTTACTCCGAGTGCCTGTGCATATACCGGATCGAGAGCGTGTTCAACGTCGATAAATGCGGCTTCACCATCGAGTTTCTGAGCCTGTGCGATTACCGAGAGGGCAACTGTTGTCTTACCTGAACTCTCAGGTCCGTAAATTTCCACGATTCTTCCTCTTGGCACACCGCCGATTCCGAGAGCCATATCAAGTGTCATTGAACCTGTAGGAATAGCGTCAACATTGAGTGTCTTTGTCTGTCCGAGACGCATTACTGCACCTGCACCGTATTTCTTTTCAATCTGCTTTAATGCCCCTTCAAGTGCGGACTTTTTATCTTCCTTTGTTGTAACTTTTACAACGGGAGCTTTTTTTGCAAGTTCCTTCTTTGCCATTTTTATTCCTCCGTTTTCTGTGCATTGACTGTACGTATTATTCCGCCGAGGTCTTTGCTGAATTTTATATTTGAATAGTTGTTTTCTTCCATTATTTTTCCGACATCATCATGCTGTCCCATACCGAATTCATAACACAGCCATCCGTCTGTTTTAAGGCATTTTTTCCAGTCTCTTGTGATGTCATGGTAAAATTCAAGTCCGTCATTTCCGCCGAACAGCGCAAGTGAGGGTTCATGTTTTACCTCAGTCTGCAATGTATCCATGTCATGCTGTGTAAGATAGGGAGGATTGCTCACGATAATGTCAAATCCGCTGAATTTATCAATAATATCCCTGTCTCTTACATCTCCGACAGTAAGATTTATTTCGGCATTGTTAAGCTTTGCGTTTTCCCTTATGACTTCTGCCGCCTTTTCTGAAATTTCAACTGCATGAACATCAGCCGAGGGGATTTCCTTTTTCAGCGTAACCGCAATACATCCGCTTCCACAGCAGAGGTCAAGGATTTTCGGATTTTCAAGCTTGTTTTCTCTGACGATATTTTTTACATCCTCGATAAGTGTCTCTGTATCGGGGCGTGGGATAAGCACATTTTCATTCACCTTGAAATTATATCCGTAAAATTCCCATTCACCGAGAATATACTGCAAAGGATAACCGTTTTTTCTTCTGCATACCATATCTTCTATGATATGCTGTCTGTCAGCTTCAATTTCATCTTTCGGTCTGAAAAGAGGATGTTTTTCGTGAAGTACATCCTGAAACATACACAGCACATCAAATTCTGCATCCTCGTTTCCCGATTTTTCAAGGATTTCACAGCACTCATGGTAAAAGTCGATTCGGCTTACCACTGGTCCTCCTCCTTGTCTTTCGGAATACAGGGTTTCATTGCCTCAATTGCGACTTCAATCATGCTGTCATCGGGTTCACAGGTTGTGATTCTCTGCATTGCAAGACCTGGTGCTGAGAGTATTCTTGTAAAAGCATTGTCCTTTGTGCCTGCAAGTCTTATGCACTCGTATGAAATTCCGACCATGAAAGGAAGGAGTACAAGTGAAGCCACGATTCTCTGCCATGTTACTGTGAAAGGCACAAGACACATGACAAGTATACTTACGATAAGCACGATAAAGATAAAGCTTGTTCCGCATCTCTTGTGAAAACGTGACTGCTTGCGTATGTTTTCAACAGTAAGCGGAAGTTCAGCTTCATGACAGGCAATTGTCTTATGTTCTGCGCCATGATACATGAACTGTCGGTGTATGTCCTTCATAAAGCTGATTGCAAACATATATCCCACAAACAAGGCTATTTTTACAATTCCCTCAAGGACTGAACGAAGTATTCTCATTGTCTTTACAGCAGGGATAAGTCCCACAAGGTATTTCGGGAGAAATACAAAAAGCCCCATTGCAAGTACAACTCCGAGAATCGAACCTATGACCATCATTGCATCCATAAGTCCGCCTGTTTCTTCTTTTTCATCCTCAGTTATCTGCTTGTCGGCTGATTTCATCATGTATTTATAGCCCTTTACAAGTGAAATTACAAAGTTGACACAGCCTCTTACTATCGGGGTTTTTCTGTACCACGGAGCTTTTTTTCCGTTGTTTTCATCCCATGTTTCAACGTCTATTGTACCGTCGGGCAGACGACACGCCATTGCTCCCGTATTCGGTCCGAGCATCATTATTCCCTCAATGAGTGCCTGTCCGCCGATTTTGGATTTGAATTTTTCCTTACTCTGATTTTCTTTGTTATTACTCATGTTTACTCCTATAAACCGATTTTTATGATTTAGGCGATATTGCAGGAAGTTTTATCGTTACGGTTGTTCCGAGTCCCTCTCCCTGACTTGTTATGTCGAGGCTTCCTCCATGCAGAGAAATAATTTCGTCTGCAACTGCAAGTCCGATTCCCGAACCTCTGCGTGTATGATTTGCCTTATAGAATTTCGTCTTTACCTTTGCAAGGTCGGATTTCTTTATTCCCACACCTGTATCGGTTACGGAAACAATTACATTGTTATCCTTTTCACTTGCCTTTATTGTAACAGTATCACCTGCGGATGAATATTTCACCGCATTATCTATTACATTGATAAACACCTGTCTTATACGGTTTTTATCTCCGTAAACAAACGGGAGCATTTCGGGTTCTTCGTAAATTATTTCCTTTGTTTCCTGTCTTGCCTTTTCGCTGTAAATCAGCACAGCATCACCGAGTTCCGCAAGTATATCCATATTTGCACTCTGCAATGTAAAATGTCCGTTCTGCATACGTGAAAAGTCAAGGAGTTCCTCAACCATCTGTGAGAGTCTTTCGGTTTCGTTTACGATTACTCCTACACCTTTTCTCATGGTTTCGGGGCTGACTCCCCCGTCGTCAATCATGAGAGTTTCCGCCCATCCTTTTATGGCTGTGAGAGGTGTTCTCAGTTCATGCGAAACAGAAGATATGAATTCGTTTTTCATAGCCTCGGCTGTTGAAAGTTCATCAGCCATGTGGTTGATTGCCGTACAGAGTTCTCCTATTTCGTCTCCGCTGTTATTCTCGATTCTTACGGAAAAATCGCCCATTGCGAATTTTCTCGCAATTGCACTTATCTGCCTTATCGGGCGGACAATTGAACCCGCAAAATAAAGTCCCGTTGTGACGATTACAAGGATAATCACAAGGCATATAACCGCAGAAACCGCTATATATCCCTTTATTGCGTTGTCTATCTCTGTGAGGGAAGTCACCATGCGGACAGAGCTGTATTCGCTGTTGAATGACGATACAGGCATCGACACAGCAAGTACCTTTTCATCTCCCGTAAGTCTGCCGATGTATGAGCCTTCGCCTTTTTCCATTGCAACTTCATAATCGGGCATGGGCATATCACCGTCGGGGGAAAAACCCGAAGAAGTAAGAACCACCCTTCCCTTTGAATTTATCGCCATAAGCTCTATTTTATCCTTTTCGTTGAATGTTTCGAGCATATTTCTCATCTCAGCCGAAAAGTTAGCAGAGCTGTCCTGTGCGTGTATACTCAGCACACTTGTTACAGCGTTTATCTTTGAAAAAAGATACTGTTTCGCACTGCTGTAAAAATATGCCTGTACACTGTAGACGACTACAAGCTCAATAACGAGAAGCGCAAGTATGATTACACCGAGATTGTTGAACAGCCAGCGTTTTGTAATACTTTTCTTAGCCATTACTGAACGTCATTCCACTTGTATCCGTAACCCCATATTGTGATAATGTACTTCGGGTTTGAGGGTTCTTCCTCGATTTTCATACGGATTCTTCTGATGTTTACGTCAACTATCTTGTCATCACCGTAATAGCTTTCGCCCCATATATGATTGAGTATACTTGCCCTGTCGAGAGCTGTATTCTTGTTGTTCATGAAGAATTCAAGAATCTGATATTCAACCTGTGTAAGTTCAATCTGCTGTCCGTTTTTATTTACTGTGCGGCTTTTGAGATTAAGTACAAAAGGTCCGCTTTCAATAACGGACTGTTCCTCGTTCTTTATGAAACTCATGCACACACGTCTGTAAATTGCGTCAACTCTTGCTGTAAGTTCGGATGGTGAGAAAGGCTTTGTGATATAGTCATCCGCACCTATCATAAGTCCGCTTACCTTATCCATTTCCTGTGTTCTTGCTGTAAGCATGATAATGCCTATTGTGGAACTCTTTTCACGTATTTTCTTGCATACTGTGAAACCGTCGATTCCCGGCATCATGATATCAAGAAGAACAACATCAAAATTTCCATGTTCAGCCTCAAATGTCTTGAGGGCTGCTTCACCGCAGTCTACATCAACCACATCATAGCCTGCACGTCTGAGGTTAATTACAACAAATTCACGAATTGTTGTTTCGTCCTCACATATAAGTATACGTTTCATGTTTTTTCACTCCGTTCCTGTGTTTAGCGGCGGTATGCCGCCCGTAAAGAATTAACCCTTGAATTTGAATCCTATCGCAGCATCACCCTGTGTTATGGAGAGTGAATCGAAATTATCAGAATATGGCGGTATATAGGCAAGATATGCCGATTCTCCCTTTGTCTGAAGCAAAATGTAGCCTGTTGAAATTCTGTCCTCCCGTGAGGCTGAATCAGTGGCAACGTATATGCGCATGAGTTCCCTTCCTGCCTGTGTTTCATCGCTGTATGCACAGAATACAAGTTCATCATTGATTGCATCACGCTTTATGGTTACATTTTTTCTCCATTTTTCGGGGAATACAAATATATATCCGTTTCCTACGCTGTAATATGATGTGTATTTTCTTTCAAGTTTGTTTCCGTCTGTTACGGAAAGCCAGTTTGTCAGCTTCATCTGTTCGCTTTCGGAAACTTCCTCATATCCCGGAGATATGGTCTGTACGGGGATTTCAAGTATTCCGTCTCCGTCAATATCAAAGCTGTTGCATCCGCTCGGTCTGAGTGTGGCATAGGATTCTTCGGGCGTGCTGAAAACTTTGTTCAGCCCCTTTCCGTCCATGTAGACGATATCCGTCTGAAGCATACCTGTTCCCGATGCGGCATCTATATAAAGTCCAAATCTGTCTGAACCTATTTTTCCATAGTTAAGACTGTCGAATTCCGTAAAGCTTCCGCTTAATTCGGTGCTGTATTTATGGTATTTTCCCTCGGTATCAAGCCGATATGCCTCGGCAACCGCTGAACTGCCTGTACCTGCACCTGCAAGAAGAAGGAACTCGTTTTTTTCGTCGTTGTCAAGGTCGGTTACATCAATGAATGAATAGGGTTCGCTGAAAGTCTTTTCAATAACCCCTTCATTGTAGCTGTATATGCTTACGCTCTTTTCGGAACGGTTGAGAAGTGAACTTCCTATTATGAGGTTCATCCTGTCATTCTCTCCGAGTTCGGATATGATAACCTTTTCAACCTCTGAACCGTCGGCAGGAGTATCGCATACGGAACGCCATTTATCCCCGTCCTTGTCAAGTATGTTTATTCGCAGTGTGTTTTCCTCAACTGCAAGGCCTGTTTTCTCATAGAAAACAACAGCCTCATTTCCTCCGTCTCCGTCTATATCCTCAACTATAAAAGCCGAAAGATATTTTCCCGATTTCGGATATTTAAGACTTATTGATGTACCTGCCGCATCTGTGAGTGCGCTGTATATCTGTTCCTGTTCAAGACTCATTGTCGGCGGTGACATAAGTGTGTCAATACTTGCCCCGAATGAACATCCGCTCAGAGTAACTGCAAGTGACACCGCTGTTATTAATTCTGAATACTTCATTATATCCTTTATTCCGCAGAGTTCTGCGGTTATTTTTTTGAGAGGGCAGTTTTCATCTGCCCTCATAATTATTCTTTATCCGATTATTCTCTCTCTGAAAGTTTTACGTATGCACGTTCCTTTGCAACTGACTTGTATGCAGGACGGATGATTCTGCTGCTTGTGAGGATTTCCTCCATACGGTGTGCAGACCATCCTGTAATTCTTGCAATTGCAAACAATGGTGTAAAGAGTTCATCAGGAATACCGAGCATTCTGTATACAAGTCCCGAATACATATCGACATTTGCACACATTACCTTTGAACTTCCCTTTATCTCAGCAAAAATCTCAGGTGTAAGTCTCTCAATTGTTTCGAGAAGTCTGAACTCTGCCTCGATTTCTCTGCCCTTTGCAAGGCTGAAAGCGTGTTTCTTGAGGATTACTGCACGTGGATCCGAAACTGTGTATACTGCGTGTCCCATACCGTAGATAAGACCTGAATGGTCATTTGTTTCCTTGCGGATTGTCTTACGCATATAGTCTGCAACTTCGCCCTCGTCTTCCCAGTTCTTTATATTCGCCTTAAAGTCGTCGAGCATTTTGATAACCTGCATATTTGCACCGCCGTGTCTTGGTCCTTTAAGTGAACAGATAGCTGATGAATATGCTGAATACGGATCTGTACCCGAAGAAGTGAGAACTCGGCAGGTGAATGTTGAGTTGTTTCCGCCGCCATGTTCTGCCTGTACCATCAGGAGTTTATCGAGGAGCTTTGCCTCGTCCTCAGTGTATTCTCTGTCAGGGCGGAGAAGTGAAAGAATACACTGTGCGGTATTCTCTTCCTTTCTGATAGGATGCATGATAAGGCTTCCGTTATCGAAACTCCGTCTCTTTACCTGATATGCGGCTGTCATGATTACAGGAAGCTTTGCAATAAGGCTGACTGCTGTTTTCATCTCATATTCAAGGTTCTTTGTTTCGCTCTCATCGTCATACGAATAGAGTGCGAGTACAGAACGTGCGAGTTTGTTCATGATGTTCTTTGAAGGTGCTTTGAGAATCATATCACCAAAAAATCCTCTCGGAAGTTCTCTTGCAGATGCAAGATGATTAGTGAATGACACAAGTTCCTCCTGTGTCGGAAGATGTCCGAAAATAAGAAGATAAGCTGTTTCCTCAAATCCATATCTGTCCTCAGCCTCAACATTTCCCACGAGGTCATTGATGTTGTAGCCTCTGTAAATGAGCTGTCCCGGAATAGGCTCACGCTCACCCTCGTTTATAACGTATCCATGCACGTTGCAGATATTTGTAATACCTGCAAGTACACCTGTACCGTCGCTGTTTCTGAGTCCTCTTTTTACATGGTATCTCTCATAAAGGTCAGGTCTTATAGCGGAATTTTCCTTGAGATTCTCGCATAAGCTGTTTATGTCAATATTTGATTTGTAATTCTTCATAACGTATCACTCTCCTATATAATTATCCATTTTAATTATACACCATATTTCACCTTATGTCAATTTATTTTTTCTCTCAGAATTACTAAAACAGCACCGCATAATCCGCTCTTACAAAACGGTTTCAGAAATCAAGGAGGAAAAGCCATGAAAAAATTATTCAGATCTGCATTTATATTCGCCCTTTCGGTTACTGTTATACCCGCTGTCCCTGTATATTTTTCGGGAAATTCCGCAAATCCGATATCTTCAGCTGAAAAAAATGAATCCGAAACAAAATTCTGTTCGGATTCATACATGGTTCTTGATGTTTCGTCGGGGGAAATTCTCAATGTTCCTGTGAGAGAATATGTTATCGGCTCGGTATGTGCAGAAATGCCGGCAACATTTGAAACCGAAGCATTAAAGGCTCAGGCTGTTGCCGCACACACCTACGCAGAACGTCAGCATTATCGTGAAACAATCTCCCCCACTCCCGAACTCATGGGAGCCGACTTTTCAAACGACACATCAAAATATCAGGGATTTCTCACGGCCGAACAGATAAAAAATTCCTATGGCGAAAATTACGATGAATATTTTGAAAAAGTCTCTGATGCTGTGGATGATGTTCTGAGCTATATCATTACATACAACGGAGAACCTATTATTTCAGCTTTTCATTCCATGTCGCCAGGAATGACCGAAAGTGCCGAAAATCTGTGGGGTTCTCCTGTTGAGTACCTCGTTCCCGTTGACAGCAGTTATGACACATCCGCTCCGAGATATCTTGATGAAATCAGCTTTTCGGAAAAGAAACTGCGTGGACTTCTTGAAGATTCTTTCGGTGATATTTCTCTCGGTGAGGATATGAAATCGTGGTTTGAAATCGGCTCTGTTTCAGATTCGGGAACTGTGCTTGAAATTACCGTCGGAGGCAAAAAAGTCACAGGCACAGACATAAGAAATGCTCTCGGTCTGCGGTCTGCCTGCTTTGAAATACGATATGACGACGACTGCACCATATTTACGACAAAAGGCTTCGGACATGGTGTCGGAATGAGTCAGTACGGTGCGGATTCAATGGCGGCCGAAGGTAAAACATGGCGTGAAATCCTCGGTCACTACTACCCCGATTCCGTCATTGAACAATTCGGCACAAATTAGCCTCTCCCGAACTCAGACGGAGTTTCCTGCCCTCGGAAGTTATCACGACAAGATTTGCATTATCATCAATTTCAACCGCTTTTCCCTGTATTTTTTCATTGCCGACATTTGCGGTTATTTCGTTGCCTGTAAGAAGTTCACGTCTGCGGTATACATTAAGGAAACTGCGTGTTTCAATTCTTTCAAGGAACATTTCGAGTCTGTTGAGAATTGCGGCACAAAGTTCATTGCGGTCAACTCTTACACCTGTTTCCTCTTCAATTGATGATGCGGTTTTCTTTAATTCGCTGTCAAAACTGTCTCCCGAACTGCGTACATTCACGCCTATACCGATTACAGCATAATCGAGGGATTTCATTTCAAGTCCGAAAGATGCCTCTGTGAGTATTCCGCATATCTTCTTACCGTTGATATAGATGTCATTTACCCACTTTATTTTTACATCAGCACCGCAAATTCTTTCAACAGCTTCGGCGGCTGCACAGGCGGCGGCTGACGTTATGAGTGATGCCTCGCTTATGCCGAAATCGGGACGTATAATAACCGTCATGTAAAGTCCTTTCCCCGAAGGTGAAACAAAGCTTCTGCCGAGTCTTCCCCTGCCGCCGCTCTGCATATCTGCAACGATTACCGTACCATGTTCAGCTCCTTTTGATGCAAGTTCCTTTGCATAGCTGTTTGTTGAGTCTATTTCATCAAATACAATTACCTTTTCACAGAGGGTATTTCCTTTTGTTGCTTCCTCAATTATTTCGGCACAAAGTCTGTTGCTGTCGGGCGAAAGTCTGTATCCCTTCTGCCTTGCACACTCAATTACAAAGCCCTCGCTTTCAAGCAGACGCACAGCTTTCCACACAGCATTTCTGCTGACTCCGAGTTTCTCTGCAAGTACCGAGCCTGAAACAAATTCTCCGTCGGCAAGTTCTTTAAGCAATTCCTCTTTGACATTCATATTTAACCTCCACAGCGTGAAAACGCTTTTTTTCACTGATATTTTGTGAAATTCAATGTATAAATTATGTTGTTGAAATAAAGCAATGGTTTACAATATCAACTGTAATTTGTTAAAACAATATATGTTATATTCATATTATATCATTTCGTGAAAAAATCGTCAAGACTTAAAAAAAAGTTGTTGACAAAGGAAAAAAAACGTGTTAAAATACTCTTGCAATATTATTTTAAAGACTTTTAACAAAATTTAAGGCGTTGTTAATAAGTTAATAAATTTAGGAGGTTTTGCAATGAATTTACTCAAAAAGGCGATTGCAGGAACATTCGCTGTTTGTCTCGGTATTTCATGTATCCAGTACAACAGCTTCTGCAATGAGTATGACGCAAAGGCAATGACAGACGCAAGAGATACTATGGAATGGGACACACTCAGAATGGGCGGAGCGGGTTTCGTTTCAGGTATCGTAACAGGACAGAAGGAAATGTATCTTCGTACGGACGTAGGCGGTGCGTACAGATACGATTACGACAAGAGCGAATGGGTACAGCTCTTCGGATTCCTCACAGAATATGACAGAGGTCTCCTCAGCGTAAAGGGTATCGCAATTGACCCGACAGACGATATGACAGCTTACTTCCTCTGCGGCTGTGCTTACTTCTCAGATGCAAAAACTGTAATCTACAAGACTACAGACGGCGGTAAGACTTTCACAGGCGTTGATGTAACTGAGCATATTCAGGTACACGGAAACGGTGACGGACGTGAATGTATCGAGCCTATCGCAGTTGACCCTGACAACCCCGACACAATTTACGCAGGCGGTGACGTAACTGCAGGCAAATCTGCACTTATCAAGTCAACTGACGGTGGTAAAACATGGAATCCTGTTATGGGTTATGATGCTCTCGGACTTTTCTCAGGTGAGCTTAAATACCCTATGTGGACAGACCACATGGTTAGAGGTACAGAGCCGACAAAGGAATACAACCAGCAGAACGGTATCGGCTGTGTTTACGTTGAAGGCGGCAAGGTTTACGTTGGTACATCTGTAACAGGCGAGGCAAACGTCCACGTTGCAAGCGTTAAGGATGATAAATTTGAGCCAATCAAGGCACTCCCTAATGCAAATTATCCTCTTTCAATCACAAGCGACCACAACGGAAATCTTTTCTTCACATACATCGGCGGACTTGCTTTCTCAGGTGCTGCAGGCGGTGCTTACAAGTACAATGTTGCATCAGGCAAGGTTGAGGAACTTTCAGTTTCAAAGAATGCTGTCGGTATGATTGAAGTTGACAGGAATGACCCTAACAAAATGTTCGCAAGAACCTGCGGTGTATGGTCTGACCAGTGGTTCAGCGACAAGTGGACAGATGATTCAATCGCATGGGGCGACCATTTCTTCCGTTCAAGCGACGGTGGTGCAACATGGACAGATATCACTCCGGGTCAGGGACCTACAGACTACTCAACAGGTGACGGTGTAAAGAAATTCATTTCACTTCCTATGAGTACAGGCGGCTATGACTGGATTTACGGAAAGGCTTGCCACTGGGGAAGCGGTATCCTTATCGACCCGAGAGACCCTGAGGGTGACAGAATCCTTATGACATCAGGTAACGGTGTATTTGCCTGTGATAATGCATGGGCTGAGAAGGACATTCAGTTCTATTTCCAGCCTGATGGTGTTGAGGAATGTGTAAGCCTTGACTTCGTAAGCGTTCCGGGCGGCACAAATTATTCAGCAATCGGTGACTATGACGGATTTGTTCATCTTGATCCCGATGAAATTCCACAGCAGTACAAGCCTAACATGGGTTCAACTTCTGCAATTGCTTTCTGTCCTTCAAATCCGAAGGTAATGGCAAGAACAGCAGAGGGCGACGGAAACAACAAGGGCAAGGGTTACTACACACTCGATGGCGGCGAAACATGGACAGCATTTGATGTTTCAACAGGCGGCAAGCTTGCTATTACTGAAACTGCAAAGGGCGAATACAGAATCATGAGCGCACCAAAGAGCGGCGGTCTTAAATATACTGATGACTTTGGTAAGACATGGAATGAATGCAAGGGCGTTAATTCAAACCTCGGTTCATATCCTCTCGTAAACTATGATGACCCGAAATATGTTTATGTTTCAGGTGCTACATACAACAGCTACTGGAGTTCTGACATGAGCAAGAAAGAACCTACTCTTGATGAGGCACATTATTCATTCTATGTAAGTGACGACTACGGCGCAACATTCAAGGAAACAGTTGTTTGTATGTACGGATGGGAGCTTACATGGCTCTATGAAAACACAGGTGACCTTGCATACCTCGGTGATGGTAAGGTTGCTATGGCAACAAGTAACAACGGTCTCTTCATCTTCTCAGATAACGGAGCAAAGATGGAACAGCTCGACAATATGCAGTATGCTAAGTGCGTAGGCTTCGGTGCTCCGGAAAAGGCAGGCAGTCCGAATACACTCTTCGTTTACGGAAGACCAAACGATACTGACCCTGAGGGTATTTATCGTTCAACAGATGCAGGTAAATCATGGGTTTGCATCAACACAGACCACATCTACGGCGGTACAGGTAATGGTAACTACATCTGCGGTGATATGAACGAATTTGGTACAATGTATATGTCAACAGTTGGATGCGGTATCGTATACGGTAAGATTGCAAGTGATGAACCTCAGCCAAGCACAAAACCTGAACAGCCTTCATCAGCAACAAGTGATGCAAAGATTGTTTACGGTGATGCAAACTGTGATGATACTGTAACAATGGCAGATGCTGTTGCAATTCTCCAGTATCTTGCTAACAGTTCAAAATATCCGCTTACAGCACAGGGTATAAAGAACGCTGACGTTGACGGTGAAGACGGTGTAAGTGCTTTTGATGCTCTTGTAATTCAGAAGTACGACTCCGGTCTCGTAACAACTCTCCCTGCAAAAGATTAATCAGACTTTATGTCCGCTCTCCTCATAGGGAGGGCGGATTCTTTTTATTTATCACGTTTAGGTGTTACAAATAACTAAAGCAATCCTTTCTGCCCTTAAAGTATCAAAAAAAAACCTGACTTTTTTTATTTTGCGTTGTATAATAATCTTATCGCTTGTGTAGCACAGTTGGTAGTGCAGCTCATTTGCTGAGCGGACGACCGCTGCCTGTGGCAGATTAAGAGAGTGTGCGAAGGGAGGAGATATGGAGTAATGCGAGAGCGTATGCCGAGCAGTACGACTTATGTCCGACCGTATATGAGCAGCTCGCAATTGAATATTTTTTGCTTGTGTAGCACAGTTGGTAGTGCAGCTCATTCGTAATGAGCAGGTCGCAGGTTCGAGTCCCGTCTCCAGCTTAAAAATACCTGTACAGTTCATATAAAACTGTACAGGTATTTTTTATCAGTTACAAATTATTGAAATCCACATCATTTCATGATAAAATGATATAAATATCTTATTTAAACGGAGATGAAAACATGAGTTTAAAATTTCATTTACCTGATTTTGCAGTGCATTATCATTTTAACAGAGTTTTTCTGGCAATATTAAAACAGTACCCTGAGTTTTTCCATGACGGACTTGAGATTGCATCTGTTTTCGGAACATTTCCACAGTCATTATGGAACGGCGGACGAATTGCAAACGGACTTTTTGACAGGAACACAGTAAAGATAGTAGTACGTGAATTTGACAAGTTAGGTATTCCGCTCAGATTTACCTTCACAAACCCTACTATCACAGAAGAAGAACTTAAGGATGACTTCTGCAACTTTGTATTAAGAACAGCAAACAACGGAAAGAACGGCGTCATCGTTGTTTCACCTCTCCTTGAGGAATACATAAGAACAAAATATCCTGACTACAAAATCACAAGTTCCACATGCAAACGAATCACTGATCTGGACCGTCTCAATGAAGAAACAGAGAAAAAATATGACATCGTTGTACTCGACTACGACTTCAACAACAAATTTGACGTTCTCGAAAAGGTAAAAAACAAGGAAAAATGCGAAATTCTCGTAAACGCCTGCTGCCAGCCTAACTGTCCGAAACGTGTTCAGCACTACACCGACATCGGCAACATGCAGCGCGCTCTCTGCCAGTACCTTAAAACAGACCAGAGAGTACCTTTTAACCCTGAAAAATATGGTGTAAAAGACGAAAATTCTGACTATTGTCCATATATGCAGTACGATTTTGCGGATGTAAAACAGCACTCAACACACATTACTCCTTCTGACATCCTTGAAAAATACGTACCTATGGGATTTGGGCAGTTCAAGATTGAAGGAAGAACACTTAACGCATTTACACTCGCTGAATATTATCTCTACTACATGGTAAAGCCTGAATACCTTGACAAGGCAAGAATGGTATTTTACTGCCAGCTTATGGACAAGGAAGTTATTTCATCGGCGTTCTGATGAGAAAACTATGAGCAAAAAAGAAACCGTTAAACGATACACACTTTTTATAGTCAGCCTGTTTTTCTCAGCACTCGGAGTAGCATTCACAAAGCATGGTGAACTCGGCGTATCACCGATTTCCTCTGTTGCAAATATTATGAGCTACAAATTTACAGCTCTGACTATGGGATCCTGGCTTATAATATGGAACTGCGTACTTATAGCAGGTCAGATAATAATCCTAAGGAAAAATTTTCAGCCTGTACAGCTGCTGCAGATACCTCTTTCATTCCTTTTCGGCTGGTTTACAGACATCGGACTAAAGATAGTCTCAGTAATACCTGCAGATATTTATCCGGTAAGAATTATCATGGTACTAACCGGAATAATCATACTTGGTTTTGGCATATCACTTGCGGTTACCGCAAACGTAATAATGAACTCCGGTGAAGCATTTGTAAAAGCGATTTCAGACACTTACAGCAAAGAATTCGGAAACGTAAAAATCT
>JAZLGM010000084.1:0-50725 GCA_045616285.1 Ruminococcus sp. | reverse complement strand
TCTTTGTTCAGATGTTCTTTGTCGGTGTTTATGGCGCAGAGGTCACACCCGTTCCCTTTCCGAACACGGAAGTTAAGCTCTGCTGCGATGAGAATACTTGGTTGGCGACGACCTGGAAATGTAATTCAATGCCGGCTTTATCTTACCCATCCTTTTTTGGATGGGTTTTTTGTTTGGGTGATATAAATAGCATTCTGAGTAAATTTCAGAATGCTTTTTATTTTCTATAATGTTAGATTTACAACAAAATATATCATGAATTTAAGCCATTTTCACTTTCAGCCCATATTTTCCCATTATGTTCGGTGACAATACTTTCTGCGATTGAAAGTCCAAGTCCATAGCTGTTTCCATCATTTCGTGATTCATCAGGTCGATAAAATCTTCTTCTATTGACACACCTGTTTCATCAGGAGATATGAGCGACAGACCTATGGTTTCATGGATTTACGACAATGCCGATTATACTGAGCAGTATCACCAGCTTTTCAGCGAATTTTTAAATAGTGTAGATTTTGAAAAATTCATTTCTGATACAGCTGAAATGATTGATAAATACGTTCAGAATGATGCAACAAAATTCTGCACATACGAGGAATTTCAGAAGGGTGTTGAAACAATAAAGCAGTTCTGCGTACTCCGTACAGAGAGTGTAAAAGGACAGCTTGACGGCACAATTCCTTCAACATCAGAAGGACAGAAGAACAGCTCAGCATTGATTGATGCTTCGGATATCAATACCTCCGATATGGGATCAATGAACAATGGCGGTGGCGGATTCGGCGGAGGAACTTCGGCGGTGGAGATTTTAGCGGCGGTAATAACGGTGGATTCGGAAGAAAAAACAGTACCGATAAAAAGGAAAAATCAGAAGAAACAGAGTTTAGCGGAACAAAAGTCAGATTCACAAATATGAGCAATATTAAGATAAAAAACGTTGATAATGCTCCATAGGGATTTGGCGGACAGATGCCACAGGGTGGCAATTTTGATCCTAATAATATGCCTGATGGATTCGATTCTGAGAATATGCCTGATGGTTTTAATCCCGGCAGTATGCAGAGCGGTGATTCCGGTAATGGACAAGGTGAAAAAAGCGATGCAGATGCTGAATCTTCAGCTACAATTCAGGGAGAAAATTCACAAGGAGACCGTGGCTCAATGGCGAATATGGGTGATTTCAGTCCTATGGGAGGACAGTCAAAGACTGATACCAAAACATCGGTAATAATGCTTGCTGTATCAGTTATTATACTTCTCGGCGGTCTGGGATTTGCTTTTGAATTTAAAAGATAATACTGAAAAAAGTTCTCTGTATATTTAACAGGGAACTTTTTATTATATTTAAGGCAATACCACACAAAGATTGTGCAAAATATACAAGTAGATTTTGTACAAAGTCAAAAAACGTGCTTTGTGCGGTGTTGCCTTAATAAGTATAATCTATGTATTGCCTAAAATTTAACACGATTATTTGTTATAAATTTAATATTGAATTAAGTGTTGAAATATGGTATAATTAACAAAATGATTGAAGAAGGAGAGTAAAAAAATGCTTATATTAGGTTCTTGCGGATTGAATTATGATGGTAATCGTTCAGAGATTGATAAACTTATTGAGGATAAAACAGGTAATGTATTGATTATACCGCTCGCTTGTATGTTTGAGAGTGAAACAGGCGGCAAAGAAAAGTTTTATGCCGAAAAGCTTGGATTTAAAAAAGAGAATATTTATGTTTTTGATTCAGCATCTCCACAGGAATTCATGGAAAGGGATTATTCCTTAATTGTTGTAATGGGAGGAAATACCTTTAAACTGCTTTACATGGTGAGAAAATACAATCTTGACAGCTTTATAAGACAGCAGGTTTCAAAAGGTGCTGATTATTTCGGAGCTTCAGCAGGTGCGTATCTTGCCTGTCCGAATATCAACTATGTTAAGCTTTTTGATGACAATAATTATATTGCTGAATCTGATATCGGGAAAGAAGAATTTAATGCACTCGGACTTACTGACAAATATGTTCTTTGTCACTTTGACATAAGAGGAGTGGAAGAAATAAAAATGTGCAATGAATTAATAGGCGGAAGTCCCGATATCATTACAATAAGAGAAACTCAGCTTGTTGTTTTATAATTATCGAACATAATTATCATTTAAGAAATGATAAATCACAAAAACACACAATGTATAAAAAAGGAGTAAAATGGGATATTTTGAACTGAAAAACGGCAACAAACTTTATTATGAGGATATGGGCGATGGAACCCCTGTTGTTTTTATGCATGGATGGACAAGCAGTCATGAGATTTATTCAGAGCCTGTTAAAAGACTTTCTCAGAAAGCACGTTGTATTATCTATGACCACAGAGGGCATGGCGGAAGCATATTTGACAGCAAAGAAACTGTAACACTTGAAACTCTTGCAAGTGACCTTAATGAGCTTATAGAGGGGCTTGGGCTTAAAGATGTAACTCTTGTCGGATGGTCGATGGGAGCGGGTACAGCAATGACCTACATAAAGGAATACGGATGTTCTGCTTTAAAGCAGGTTGTTCTTTGCGATATGACACCTAAACAGCTTAATGACGAGACATGGAAACTCGGCTTGTATAGTGGAAAATATACTCAGGCAGATATGAAAGCTGATGCAGATAAAAAATTCCTTACGCTTTATCAGGCATTTGCAACAGGAGCAATGCCGAGATTAAAGAAGATACCGTCATTTCTGCTTAGACCTATTCTGAAAAAGCGTTTAAAATCATGTGATGAGAAAGTCCTGAGAGAGCTTTCATATTCAATGAAAACCCAGGATAATCGTGATGCAATCGAAAAAATTACAGTTCCGATGACATATTTTTATGCGGTTCCGGGTTCGTTATTTTCACCTGAACTTGCTGAATGGTATAAAAACAATGTTAAAGTTCCTTTTAAGTCTGTTCCGTTTAAAGAGAGTTCACACATGTTTATTTCGGAACATCCCGATGTTTTCGCAGAAGAAATGGAAAAACTTATTGTGTAATAATAAATGAGTTACAGAAAAACGAAAAACTCACTATAATAAAAAATGCGGCATAAAGCCGCATTTTTTTAAGAACAAATCATATTTCGCCGTCAACAAAAGACTCAACAAGAATCTTTAGCAATTCGTCACGGTCAATCTGTCGAATGATATTTCTTGCGTTGTTATAGGTTGTAATGTATGTCGGATCCTCAGACAGAATGTAACCAACTATCTGATTTACAGGACTATATCCTTTGTCCTTGAGGGATTTGTAGACAACAGTCAGCTTATTCCTGAGTTCGTTCTTTTTATCACCATTCAAATGGAAGGTCATAGTATCTTCGTGCATAAAAACAGCCTCCTGACGTTAAGATGTGCCGACGATATTTCTTCGCAGACATACGGTATTCAGAGTTGAGAGCTAATCTCTGCAAAACCATGTCTTTATTATACTATATTTTTATCCATAATGCAAGCATACACATAATGTTTTAGCATTATGACTATATACGCTGTGGGTTTTTGTTTATTTTCCCTAATTAATCGAAATCGGAAAGAGCAGAATACTGTTCTTTCCGATTTTTCATTGGTTTAAAGCTGAACGAATCTAATCTGACCGTCAGCGGCTTTTCCGCAGAATATAGCCTTTGGTCTTGCCCATACAGTACCGTCGGCAACAGACTTGTACACTACGAGCTCTTCATTGTTTTCACTGTGTCTTGCGAGTGCTATAACCTCATACTCGCCGCCCTTGTAGTGTCTGTATCTTGCTCCGATTTCAGCAAGTGTTTCCTTTTCTTCAATTGCTTCCTCAACAGCAGTTTTCTGCTCTGGTTCAACGTTTACGATATCATCGGATACGATAATCATTGATGAGAAAGGAGGCATTGTAACGTGTGCATTTCCGTTATTTACGTCAATCTGTCTTGCACTCAGAACATCAACAAGTGCGCCGAGATGAGTTCCAAAATTAAAATCATAGAACTGGTCGGAAAGATTGAGAGCAACATATACTGTCTGGTCACCCTGGAATTTCTTGAAGAGAAGCTGCTGATTTGTAATCTGAATTCTCTCGTAGCCGCCTGTTCTGAGGGCAGGATATGCTCTGTATATTCTTCCGAGTTTGACAATATGATTGTATAATGCAGTATTTTCTCTGCCCATATCAGCGAGGTGGAGGCATGGACGAAGATTATCGTCTGAATTATTCTCCTTGCGTCCCTGAATGCCGTATTCACTTCCGTAATAAATTGAAGGAATACCGGGCATTGAATACATAAGCGTATAAATAATAGGGAGGTGGGCAGGGTTGTTTACTGTACTTGCAAGTCGGTTTACATCATGGTTGTCAACGAATGTGTAGAGATTGATATTTCTGTAAATACCACCGTTCATTCCTGACTGACGATTGATTGAGTAATCAATTTCAAAGTAGTTTTTGTCGTTATGTGATGAATAAATACCCTTGTAGCACTCATAGTTTGTAACACTGTCGAGCATTTCAGGGTTTGCCCAACGGTTGTAGTCACCATGAATAATCTCGCCCATGAGCCAGAAATCACGCTTCTTACCTTTACAGAAGTTTCTGATTCTCTTGAAGAAATCGAAATCAATGCAGTCTGCGGCATCAAAACGGATACCGTCAATTCCGAATGATTCAATCCAGTAGTTTACAGCGTCAATTATATGGTCTGCAACACCAACATTTCTGAGATTGAGCTTAACGAGGTTATAGTGTCCGTTCCATCCTTCATACCAGAAGTGGTCGCCGCAAGGACTCTGACCGCCGAAATTAAGATTCTGGAACCAGTCACAGTAACCGCTTCCCTGTCCCTTTTCCTGAATATCAACAAACTGAGGGAACTTTCTTCCGACATGGTTGAATACACCGTCAAGAATTACCCTGATACCGTTTTCGTGAAGTCTGTCACAGATAAATCTGAATGAATTGTTGTCACCAAGTCTTCTGTCAACTGTCTTGTAGTCGATAGTATCATAACCATGCTCAACGGATTCAAATATAGGTCCGAAGTATACGGCATCAACATTCATTTCCTTAAAATGAGGAATCCAGTCAAGTACCTTATCAAGACGATAAACAACCTCGCCTCCGTCGTTAAACTTCGGTGCGCCGCAGAATCCGAGCGGATAGATGTGATAGATTATGGCGTTGTCATACCAGTTCATTATAAAAAACTCCTTTATTTTACAGATAGTCCTATCTGCATATTGATTATTTTTCGTTTCCTTCAAGGAAGTAAGATGCCTCCATATCAGAAACGTGGAGGGCGAAAGCAAGAGGGTACATTTCAAGTGCTTTTCCAACCTGATTAGCATCCTCAGAGCCTGAAAAACCCATGTGCCAGCGAATTGCCATGGCTTCCTCACGTGTCAGCCTGTCCTCGCCGTAGAAGTACCCCGAAACAATATAAACGGATTTTTCACCATGACCATAGGGGAGGGAGTCCTTGATTGTATAGAAAGGGACTTTTTCCCATTGACCGGTTTCATCGTTTTTCTTGTTTCTCATTTCAACAGTATAGAAATTAACCTTGCAGAGGTCATGAAGCAAAGCAACAATAGCAATTGTTTCTTCTGAATAATCCATACCGTAAACATCCTTTGCACGTGTTCGGCTGAGATAGTCTTTAAGACAATGGTAAACATTTACGCTGTGCTGAACAAGACCGCCTTCATAAGCACCATGAAAACGTGTACTGCTCGGAGCAGTGAAAAAATCGCTTTTCAGCAGAAAGTTCAGTAATTCATCTGCACCTTTTCGTTTAATGTTTTCCTTGTAAATTGAGATAAATTCTTCTTTTGCAGTCATGTTACACCTCCTCAGATAAACTCGACTTGTATATTATAACATAAATTACGATTGTATTCAAGCCCTTTTTTAGAAAAAATATAAAAATATATAAAAAATATCTTTTTATACAAAAATTATATACATAAATAGTGGAATCTAACCGAAAAATTGTGTATGTTGAAAAAATGTATTTTTACAATTATTAAGTGTTTTCAGGATAAAAAATGAGCGTACCGAAGTACGCTCATGAAAATCATTCAATATTTTTTGCCTCAATGTCAATAATATCGGGAATTACATCCTCATGCTGTTTGTCAATCATGATGTTGAGAACACCAACTCCTACAAGAACAGCTCCGAGGAGAATTCTAATTAAAGTTCCTGAACCGCCCAAATGTGTCAGTATTATAACTGAAATTATTGCAAGAATAATTCCTGTGATGAGAGGAAATCTGAAGTCTTTACCTGCTTTTTTAAGATAGAGTACTGTCTGAATGTACTTCCATGTCTGCCATAACGTAATTAATCCGATAACAAGCGGTATTCCCGAATTGATAACTTTCGGAAGGATAATTACCAAAGCCCCGATTATAATTCCAACTATTCCCGAACTTTTGCCGACAGGATTTGAAATAATGGAAAGAACGCTGAATCCGATTATCAATGCTCCTACAATATAGAATAATCCTGAAATAAGACCTGGGAAAAGTGAGAGGATAATTCCTGCGATAACAAATAAAGCTCCCTTTGAAAGTGAAATCGCACCATTTTTACTGCTCATTATTAAAACCTCCTTAAATTAGAACAAGTACATATTTGATATATATTTTTTTCAGAATACCGGATTTACTGTAAAGATCTTCTGCGAATCCTTCAATGAACTTCCTGCTTTCTTTAAGCTGATTCTTATCGGGAGAAGACGCTCCGAATTCTGCATTCAATGCGGTGAGGACGAATTTTCTGAATTCTCCCTCCTTAAAATATCTTCCGCCGAGAACAGACTCAACAGCATCCGAATATTCAATATCAAACATATTGTTTTTCTGTATGCCTGAATTAGCGGTTATTCTTTCTCCGTATCTGTACATATAAGCCATGATTCTGCTGTGTGAACCGGTAGTAAACCTTCTTTTTCTCAGCCACAGAATGAAAATTCTTCTGACAAATACAAACAATACAGCCGATCCGATCATTAGAATTGTGAAAATGATATTCTTCACGAACTGCGGAAGCGGTTTGCCGCCTGTGTGACCGAATCCGGGGAAAGCATATCCATCCTGCTGAGTTGATTCGGCAGGAACTGCTTGTGTCTGTGCAGATGTTGTTGTCTTTGTCTGTGATGAAGTACGGCTTCCCGTTGTTCTTGAATTTTTCTCACGGGTATCTTTTGAACCTGAGACATCGGTTGTTGTCGTTTCCGTCTGTACCGTAGTGGTTTCGGTAGCGGGTGATGTGTCAATGCTTCTTTCGGTATATCCCGATGTGAATTCAAAGGGAACCCATCCATAACCGTCAAGATATATCTCCGCCCATGCGTGACTTCTGTTATCCTTGACATTGATTACGTAATTACCCTCACTATTCATATTTTCCTTGCTGAAGTCATTTCCGACGATAATATAGCCTGTCGCATAACGTGCAGGAATTCCTGCCATTCTTGCAAGAATTACACCTGCTGTCGCAAAGTGTGTGCAGTATCCCTTTTTATTTTCAATCAGGAAGTAATTGACGAAATCACGATTTGCGGGCGTTCTTCCGGGATCGAGGGAATATACTGTGTCTTCTGACATTTTCTGACGGATTTTTTTCAGTATATCCAGTTTATCAGAAGGCTGTTTTGCGTAGACAGCATCTTTCATAATGGAAATATACTCACTTCTTACTTCCGACATATTGGAATTATCAGGAACTTCAAGGTAATTGTCGTAAACAAACTGTCTGTACTGTTCCTCCATAAGACCTGTCATAAGTATGGTCGTCTGCGAAAGTGATGATTCAGAATCCATTGAAAAAGGTGAATTCACAGGGAAGAAATTGTCATACGAAACGAGATGATATTCTTTGCAGAAATCTTCAGCGGTCTCTTCAAATGCAGAATCGCTGAAATTGCTTAGAGAATATACACTCCTGTAAGGGAGGGAAAGATTCTCTGCAAGTTCATCTGCATTAACGGGACTGAACACATAAGAGTACCTGTTTTCTCCCGTTTTTCGTGTTGAAGCTGTGCAGTCATTTGTGAAGGTCATATCGTCCGAAACAGATATTCCATAAGGTGCAAAGCTTCTTCCTGACTTTATTTTTGAGTCAATTATCATTGTGTAAACAGGCTGATTGTTCAGAACATTAAAAAAGTATGGAAAGTTCTGAGGGAATATGCCTGTTTCATTAAAATAACCGAAGATACTGTCGCTGTATTTTTCTTCCGGTAGGTCAAACCATTGATTTTTCTCATACAGAGAACCCGTGTAGTCTTTCAGGTAAACAGCCTTTTCATATTTGTTGTCGAATCCCACCACGAGGTCAACCTCATCTCTGTATCTGAGGCGGTCATTGTTTCCGAGACGGTGATTCTGATATTTGATTTCAAGTCCGAATGCACCTGTGAGATTTGAAATACTCTCTGCAAGATTATCAAATGAAAATGTTGATACTGCGTCCCTTACATCCGTTCTTACTTTCTTTATACTTTCACTTCTGTGATAGTCAAATGATTTCATGAGGGATGTACTTATTAAGGTAATAACAGCGACGGTGAGGATAATGTAGACACCGCATTTTTCCGTAACTTTCAGCCTCATCTGACGCTTGGGGAAAAATCTGTTTTCTTTTCTTACGAAACCGCCTGTTCCACCCGAATACTGCCCTGAATCCATTGTGGTCATTGCAAGAATTGCAATCCAGTATCCTGCCGTAAGAGTACCCCAAATGACAGGCATTTCAATTCCGTTGTAAAGACCGGTTTCAATAATTGGGAAGGTTGAAAGCATGGGGAGGATATTGTTCGGATGATAGATGGTGAAAAAGTAAATGATTATCGCAAGTAGCCAAAGACAGGCGAGGAAAAATAATGTAACCGACTTTACTTCAAGGTCGTAATCGAGAAATTTATAGTAGTCGATTTCTGTGAGATAAGATTTGTGGTAAATCGTATTGTATACGAATTTATATCCGTCGGCTGCTGTGTCGATATTCCTGAAAATCAGATATCCGAGTATTCCGACAGAGCCGAATCCGATAAACGGAATGAACTTTCCGATAAGTGCGATTATTATGTAAACAGTCGAGAGAATTATCGCACCAAAGAATACCGTACCTTTGTCATAATTGAAATCGAACATTCCGAGAAATGCGAAAATAACTGAAAAATAACCGACAACAGCAACAAATACAGCCTCGGGTTTTCTGAGGTTGATTTTTTTCTTTTTTACCGACATTGTAATGCTGTCGTTTATTACAATGCCGTTGTTGTTTTGTTTCTTCTTCTTTTTTTTCATTTTATATTTTCCTGTGTTCTTTTATCTTAAAATATTATATCTCTTATGCATGAACTTATTTTGCCCATTACAACAGGGAGAACTCTGAGTTCAGCATATTGTTCGTTCAGACTGTCAGCCTCCTCGGGAGTCTTTACGACAATCAGAGCATTCTTTATTTCTGCATCAGCATTCTCATCCAGCATTGTCATAATATCTGTATCAGGCATTGAGGAAATGAATGTAAGTGAAGATAACGAAAGCTCGTTATTCTCTGTGAAATATTGTTCAGGGATTTCACATCCTGCGTTATCCGTAACCGAGTAGATTATATCCCTCACCGCATACGAAAGGTCTTCAAGATTACGAACTAATATTTCCATAAACAGTTCGTTTTTTTCATTATAGTATACTATTGTGTGGCTTCTTTCGTTTTCAAGCATAAATTTTGAAACGGAAACAAGAGTTTCAATCAGAGTGTCGAAAACTGGCAGGGTATATTTTGTTTTTTCATAGCATTTTAGATTGAGAAAAACGGTAGAAGGAATATCTACGGGAAGACTGTAATCCTTTACGACGAGATCGTCTTTTTTTGAACTGAGTTTCCAGTGAATGCGGTTAAGTCTGTCGCCCGGATTGTAGTCTCTCAAATCAAAAACCTCGGATGGATCATCACCTGCTTTGTGAACGGAAAAAAGCTGACTATCCTCATTCACTCTGTCAGTGAAACTGATTTCACCGCTGATTTCATGTCCTTCGGGCATAACGGGAATTTCAGTATTCAGTTTTTTTGCGATTCTGAAGCTGAAAATTCTCATGGGATCATAGATTCTAACATAAGCACAGCTTACATTAACAATTCCGCAGAATTTAGAGCGTATGTCAAATGTAATGCTTTGTGAATTTGTGGCTTGAATTGGAAAATAAACCTTGAATGAATTGATTTCATTATTGAATACATTGTAGTATTCTATTTCAGCTTCGGATTTTCCGACAGGAAGCAGACCTTTGTTTTCAACGATAAGCTGAACAGGGAAATCCTGATTCTTTACCGCCGAATCTTCATTTAGATAAAAACTGACTGAAACATTATGTTTTATATATATCACCGAAATTAGCATGATAATCGGCAGAACCGTCATAATGATCAGAAGTACAAGGGCGAAATCCCACAGATACATCACATAGAAAATGATACAGGCAATAATAATTGCCGCCATAAGCAGTTTCATTGATTTCATGCCGCTACCTCATTTTGCGGAGATTTTAGGGGCAGGAGTGTTTTTTATGATATCTGATATAACCGCCTTTTCGGTAATGTTTGAAAGTTTTGCCTTTGAACTGAGCATAACTCTGTGTTCAAAAACATCATTGCATATATAAACGATATCATCAGGAATTACAAAATCACGTCCCATTGCAACAGCAACGCCCTTTGAAATCTGCATGAGAGCAATAGTGGCTCTCGGACTTACACCGACTTTCAGCATTGGATGAACACGTGTAGCCATTGCAAGCGAAACAATATAGTCGTAGATTCTGTCATCAACGTGAACATTTGAAACATAGTCCTGAAGCTGAATTATTGTATCGGTATCTGCGACAGCCTTCACATTGCTAAGGGGATTTGAATTGAATCTTGATTTCAGAATAGAAACCTCACCGTTGAAATCAGGATATCCCATGCTGAGTTTAATCATGAAGCGGTCAAGCTGTGAATCGGGAAGATTATGAGTACCTGCCGAACCGATGGGATTCTGAGTTGCTATAACTGTGTATGGTTCAGGAAGATTATGTGTTATACCATCTACGGTAATTCTTTTTTCCTCCATGAGTTCAAGCAGGGCTGACTGAGTTTTGCTTGAAGTACGGTTTATTTCATCAGCGAGGAAAAGGTTGCAGAAAGCAACACCTTTTCGGAATTCAAAAGTATTATCGGATTTGTTGAATACAGAAAAACCTGTAATATCCGACGGCAGTACATCAGGTGTGAACTGCATACGGTTGTGTTCAAGTGAAAGTGCCTTTGAAAATGCAAGGGCAAGTGTGGTTTTTCCGACACCTGGAATATCCTCAATAAGGATATGACCTTTGCAGAGAATCGCAAGAAGAACCTTGACAATAATCTGGTCTTTTCCGATTACCGCTTTTTTAACCTCCTGAATAATCTGGTTGATTTTCTCTGAATTGTTTGTGTTGTTCATAGTCTTTCTCCTGTAATACCATTAAGGTATGATTTTATTTATGTATTTTTCATTATAGCATAATAATTTATTTTTTTCAAGTATTATGATGGATTTTTATGCAATTCATTTTTAAGAATCTACTTCAATAAACTTTGTGTGTGTGAAGAATCAGACGTTCCGCATCCTGAAATAAATCAAAAAAGGCGGTCGTTTTACGACCACCCTTAATTATCTGAAATATTATTGCATCAGTCATTGAATTTAAAAAGCTGTGCAGAATTTTTCGGGCTGAATTCTTTAAGTATGATTCTGTTACCCGAAAACATTATTACCCTTGCATCCCTTTCGGAAAGCGGTGAAAATGTGTAGAATCCGTCATGCCTGTGTGCGGCTGTAAATACGGTCTTAGTCATGTTTATCTTTGAGCTTGGTGAGGGGTTGACTCCATGAAATACTATGCCTTTTTCAATTACTTTAACAGAAAGAGGTGCTGTATCTTCCTTGAATCTGCATTCGTATCCCGTTGAAATATAATTTGCATTTTTTCCGTCATTATGCAGATCTTCATAGAATCTCATAAGAAGTGCGGCAACATTGAGTTCTGTATCATAAAGCCTTTCGGAAATCTCCTCAGCAGGATCTTCAAGAAAATCCTCTATCTCTGCGGCAATATCCGCACCGAGTCTGTTAAGACCTTTTTCAAAACCTGCACGTGATGTGAATAAATCAGGCAGGATATCGGCTTTCTGTTCTTCAAGAAATTCAGGATACAAAGCTTCTGCAAATCCCTCATAAGCCTTGTGAACCTTGGCTTTTGAGGAATAGAATGTCATGCCTGTTGAATGCGGTAGGCATGATATATCCGAAATCATGTGAACCGCCCTTCCGAGGTGATATGCACTTTTCTCAATAAATCCTGCATTGTGAAAAGTCAGAGCCATTGTGAAACTCTCTTCAAGCATTGTTCTTGCGGTTCTTGAATACTCTTTTATTCCGTTGCGGTAATATCCCTTTAAAGGTTTATTCAGTTTTCCCGAAAACTTACCGACACAGTAATAGTGCATTCCCATTCCGTTCTGATAATCTCCCTTTTTATCGGGAAGTTTGACGGTTTTCATCATTGTTCGCACCATTGGTGCAAAAAAATCTTCTGTTTCGGGCGTGAGATTTTTTAATATAATCAAAGCTCTCAGAAGAAGTGACTGATGAACGCTTTTTATTTCTGTCTGGCGTTCAGAATTGTATTTTTCTGTTTCGGCATAAAGTGTTCTGACTGCATTACTCCATTTTCCCATAAATATCTCCTTTGTTCTGTCTTTTGTTCTATAATAATATTATACAGTATCCTGCTAAAAAATCAATATCTTTTTTCAAATTTTTTCTTTTTATTATGTATATTGCATTTTTTCGTAAAATAGTGTATAATAAAAAACAAAGGATGGAAATGAGGTGAAAAATGAACGATAAATACAGATTCATTCTTGAAAGGCTTGAATCGGCAGGATATCAGGCGAATCTTGTCGGCGGTTGTGTGCGTGACTATATCATGGGGAGAGAAGTTCATGACTATGATATTACCACAGATGCCCTCCCTGAAAGAATAATGGAAGTGTTCGGAGATATAAAAGTTATTCCCACAGGAATAAAGCATGGAACAGTTACAGTTATATATGAAGGCGAACCGTTTGAAATAACAACATACAGAATCGACGGAAGCTATACTGATTCAAGAAGACCTGACAGCGTTGAATTTACAAAGGACCTTGAAGAAGACCTTGCAAGGCGTGATTTCACAATGAATGCTGTTGCAATGAATGTCAGGGGCGAAATATTTGATCCTTTTGGCGGTCGTGATGATATAAAAAAAGGAATAATACGCTGTGTGGGAGATCCCATAAAGAGATTTACGGAGGATGCTCTGAGAATACTCAGAGGTGTGCGTTTTGCTTCCCAGCTCGGGTTTGAAATCGAGAAAAATACATCGGAGGCTGTTCTCAGTCTCAGGGAACGTCTTGATAATGTATCAAGGGAGCGAATCAACGTTGAAATGGACAAACTTCTTTGCGGAAAGTCGGTTGTTCCCGTAATGCTTGAATATCGTGAAATAATTGCCTGTATTATTCCCGAAATCAGAAAGAGTTTTGATTTTAAACAGTATTCACATTATCACAAATATGATGTGTACGAACATACCGTAAGGGCAATCGGAAATGCTGAAGATGACGTTTTAATCAGAAGAACCCTGCTCCTACATGATATAGGAAAGCCTGATACTTTCCGCAGAGATGAAAACGGTGTGGGGCATTTCAAGGGACACGCTCAGCTTGGTGCGAAAATGGCTGAAACAATACTAAGAAATCTGAGATATGACAATAAGACAATCGAAACTTCATGTGAGCTTATTTTCCGCCATAGCGACGATATACTTACGGAAAAAAATGTAAGGTCTGTCATATCAAAAATCGGAGCGGAAAACTTCTTTCTTCTCATGAAAGTAAAAAAAGCTGATAATTCAGCCAAGAATCCGTTTGTTCTTGAAGAAAACAGGGAACTTGAATTTCTTGAAGCAACTGCAAGAAAACTCGTTGAGGAAAATGCCTGTATGTCGATTTCTGCTCTTGAAGTCAACGGAAAGGACATGATTTCACTCGGATTAAAGGGAAAAGATATCGGCACCGCACTTAATGAACTTCTTGAACAGGTTATTTCAGAAACAATAAAAAATCAGCATGATGAACTGATTGAATACACAAGGAGAAATCTTATATGAAAGGATATATTCATTCAACTGAAAGCTTCGGAACAGTAGATGGTCCCGGTGTCAGATTCGTAACGTTTTTTCAGGGATGTCCGATGCGATGCAGATATTGTCATAACCCCGATACATGGAAGTTCGGAGAGGGAACTCTCATGACAGCCGAGGAGATAATGGAACAGTATCGTTCGGTTAAGGAATTTCTTAAATCGGGCGGAATAACTGCAACAGGCGGAGAACCTCTTGCACAGCCTGAATTTCTTGCGGAGTTATTCAGACTTGCAAAATCAGAGGGTGTACATACCTGCCTTGATTCTTCGGGAGTTATGTACTATCCGAAAAACTATGAAAAAATAGACGAAGTTCTGAAGTATACAGATCTTGTGATGCTTGATATAAAGCATATTGATGATGAAGGACACAGAAAGCTGACAGGACATGAAAACAGTAATATCCTTGCTTTCGCACATCACATAAGCGATCTCGGAATCCCGCTTTGGATACGTCATGTGGTAGTACCCGGAATTACAGATGACAGAGATGAACTTTTCCGTCTTGGAGAATTTATTTCAGGTCTGAAAACTCTCAAGGCACTCGATATACTCCCATATCATGACATGGCAAAGCCTAAATATGAAAATCTCGGAATGGATTATCCGCTTGGCGATACGCCTCCGCTTTCAAAGGAAGAAGCAATGAAGGCAAAGGAGATTGTATTTAAAGGAATAAGCTCGGGATTAAAAAAGAAAAAGGAGAATGAACAATGAAAACAATAGGAATTATAGGCGCAATGCCTTCAGAACTTGCCGATATAAGAATAATGCTCGGAGAAGGCGAAGTAAGAAGAATCTCAGGATATGACTTTTATATCAATGAATATAAAGGAAACACAATAGTAAATGTATGCTGTGGAATTGCAAAGGTTAATGCCGCTGTATGCGCACAGGTTCTTACAGATAATTTCAAACCTTCATGTATCATTAATGCAGGTATTGCAGGTGGTATGAATTCAGATGTAAAGGTATGTGATATCGTAATTTCTACAGAGGTTCTACCGCATGACCTTGATCTGCATTTTCTCAAGGATTATCCGCCGTACTGCGGAATTTTCAAAGCTGATGAAAAACTGATTGAAACAGCGGAAAAAATATGCGGTGAATTCGGTGTTAAAAGTTTCAGGGGAAGAATTGTATCGGGAGAGGCATTTATTTCAAGCAACGAAGTAAAAGCTGACATACAGAGCAGATTCTCACCGTATGCGGTTGATATGGAGAGTGCTGCTGTAGGACATTGCTGTTACCTGAATGAAATGCCTTATGTCAGTGTTCGCTGTATTTCGGATAATGCAGATGATGAGGGCGCAATGTCATTTGATGAGTTTGAAAAGATTGCAGCAAAGAGAGTTGCGGAGATAGTCCTCAGAATGACAGAGGTTCTCTGATAATATGACGGGAAAAACACACCTTGTAACAGGAATGGCTTTGACAATGTTGATTACACAGCCTCAGACAGTTTCCGAAAATGTAATATGTCTTGGGGCAGCAGCAGTTGGTTCTGTAATAAGTGATATAGATGTCAGCACTTCCTCAAGCCGTAAAAATTTCAATAAGGTGCTGATAATAATAACGGTTTCGGTGCTTGCTGTGTTTCTTACAGAGATGTTTTTTCATGTAGGAATAGTGAGGACACTTGGGAAAAACAGCAGTTTCATGCGTGTTGCTGTCGGATTTATGGCAATGGTATCGATCTGTCTGTACGGAAAGGGCTGTCCGCACAGAACATTCATGCACTCTCTTACGGGACTTGCTCTTATGAGTATTTCGGCATATATAATACTTCCTCGGACAGCTCTGTATATGGGAATTTCTATTTTGACTCATATTGCTTTGGATTTGTTCAACAAGAGAAAAATACAGATTTTATATCCGCTGAAAAAACCGAAAATAGCATTTAAAATCTGCAAAGCAGGCGGAATTGCCGACCATCTTGTTTTCGGATGCGGAGCATTTCTTTTTACCATTGAACTCGTCATGAAAATATGGTCGTTTGTGAAAATCTGACGAAATATAAAAAAATACAGATGAATATATATTGACTTTTTCGTGGAAATGTTGTATAATGACAGATACGGGGTTATAACCCGCAATGATATACATTATTAAGGAGGATTTTGAAAATGGCAGGACAGGGTATGGGTGAATACTGTGTTGATATCGTTATGTGTATTGATGCAACAGCAAGTATGTCACCGATTATTGATGAGGTTAAGAAAAACGCTATTTCTTTCTATGAGAAATTCATGGAATCAATGGAGGAAAATGATAAAGAGGTTGAAACTCTCAGAATCAAGGTTATTGCATTCAGAGACTACGGATGCGATCCTGAACCTATGGTTGAATCACAGTTCTTTACACTTCCTGAGCAGAACGACAGTTTCAGAAGCTTTGTAAATTCAATCGAGGCTAAGGGCGGCGGAGATATTCCTGAGAACGCTCTTGAGGCTATCGCACTCGCACTCAAGTCAGACTGGACAACAAGCGGTTCAAAGCGTCGTCATGTAATCCTTGTATTCTCAGATGCTGCTGCACTTCCTCTCGGAGAGAGAGCAGGTTCTGCACAGTATCCGTCAGGAATGCCGAAGGATATTGCACAGCTTGGTGCATGGTGGGAAGCTACAGATCAGACTCTCGGAAGCAACTATCAGGCTAAGGCTGGAAGACTTGTTGCATTTGTTCCGAATGCAGAACCGTGGACAGAATTACAGGCATGGAACAGATACTGGCCTGCATTCTCACCGGCTGGTACAGGCCTTGCAGATGTTGATATTCAGTCAGCAATTGACCTCGTGGTAGGTTCATTCTAATCAATAAAGATTTAAAGTCGGGACAGCTTTATGCCCCGACTTTTTTACAACAAGGAGATAATATATGGAATTAACGGTTTACAGACAGTCCTCAAAGGTTCGCCCCGACGGTACTGTTGTTTATAAGGGTGAGGATGCCCTTCCCTATGTGGATAATAATATACTCATGGTTGCTGACGGTCTTGGTGGTGCCGCATCAATCAGACATCAGAAAATAAAGTCTGAACTTTTTAACGAAGATACTCTTCTTGATACTCTGTTTGAGGGCGTTTATGATGATTACTATGATTCAGATTTTGCCGATTATGTTAAGCGTTCATTTTCTGAACTGAGGTCTGTTAAAGACTGCTACACCGACAATATCAACAACATTAAAAAAAGCGGATATTTTGCTTCAAGAATTGTAACAGCCATAATTCTTCACGAATTCAAATACAACAGAACATTCGTTCCTGAATTTTTCTTTTCTGCAATTGAGGGCGAACCTGAAGTTGAAATTGAACTCGGAATGAAGAAATTAGGTGATTATTTCGCTGAGAAAATAAAAATACTGCTTTCAAAAATAGCCGAAAATGCAAATATTATATATGAATCGGCATATACAGGACTTGCCCTCCTCGGAACAACTCTCTGTGCATCGCTTTTCATAGAAAATAAGGATTCAGTTGATGTAATGTTCATTACAGCAGGTGATTCACGTCCTTATATATGGACGGAGGATGACGGGCTTTGCCAGATTATCGCAGATGAAGAACGTGCTGACGGAGGAATGACAAACTATATAAGCGCAAACAACGACTTCGATATCGAATGCACATACAGACAGTTCAAAAAGCCCTGCGTGATTTTCGGTGCATCTGACGGATGTTTTGATTCGGGTGCATTTTTAAGTCCTATGGCATTTGAAAGACTTATCCTTGAAAGCACCATGAAATCAAACAATACAGAGGAATTAAGTGAATTCCTCACAAGCTTCTTTATTGACTACGGAAGACATGACGACAGTAGTACAATTGCAATGAAATTCTTTGGTTTTGAGGATTTTGAGGCCTTCAAAAAGTCGGCTGAAAAGAGACTTGAAGAACTTAATGAACTTTATTTTTCAAAGCTTCCCGAACTGCTTGAAAAGGATTTCACAGCAGAATTGCAGAATCCCTCTGCTGAGGAGAATGAAAAATATTCCTATATAAAAACCACATTCGCAAATCAGCCCGACACAATGGAATACTGCATAAGCAAGGTGCGTGATGAAGTGGCTGAGAAAGTTAAATCAGAGGGGAATGAGGAACTTGCAAATGCAAGGAAACTCGCAGAGGAAAAACGTGCCGAAGCTGTTTCATTCATCGAGAGGAATTATTCGGGATTTGCTGTTTCGATTCCTGAACTTTCGGATGACGAAAGAAAAACTGCTAAAAAAATACAGAGTACGGGTGAGGACTGTGTTACACAGTATGAAACCTATATGAGACAGGCAGAGGGGCAGAGAAGCGAAATCGAGGATTTGTATTCAAGGCTTACATCAATCATGGACAGCATAATAAATGCAGGTGTACCTGAAAAAAATAATGATTTCGCAGAGCTTGACATATCGGGACTTAAAAAATGCGAGAATTCAATGAGTCGTCTCACAGGCTTCATGACAGGTCTGAAATCTGGGAATAATACTGCTGTAAACAGCATAACAGAGAAGCGGAATGAATATTTTAAATCCAATGAAAAACTCAGCAGAAGCAATGCCGAGAAATTCAACGCAGTATGTGAAAGCATAATTTCGGGAGAGATTTCTTCTGAAAACGTACTCAATGTTGAACCCTCAGCAGAAACAATATCCGAACTTTTCAGAGAAGTTAATGAGAAAGAAGCCGCTGTAAGAAAGCTTGAAGAACAGCTCATGAGAAAAATGCTCAATTCAAGTGCATCTGCTTACTGGGGAAATAATTATCTCGCTGTAACTGAGGCTTCAATAAAGGGAGAATACGGAGATATTCCCGAAAAACTGGCAGAGAAAATTGCTTCTGTGGTTAAGTCAATGGAAAATGATGAGTTGACAGCAGAGGAAAAAGCTGAATTACAGAATAAGCTTTTTGAGGAGTATGAGGCTGTGTACAGTACTTATATGGTGAGATAAGAAAAAGTGACTCAGCAACAGAAATAAATGAAAGGATAAACCAATATGATGTTTCATGGATATGAACTTGTCAGCAACTGGAAAAACAGCCAGTGCGGACAGACAGCCTGTGCAGTAAAGGGTGGAAAAAAATATTTTCTGAAAAAATATCAGACACCTGTTGCGCCGATTGATAACGGAACTCTTGATGCAAAGACATTTGCACACAACAAGGAACTTTTTGAAAGCTTCGTAAAAACCCGAATGGGAATAAATATCGAGATAAGAAAAATAGCAGGAGCAGGCGGAAATATTGTAATTCCCTGTGATGAATTCATCGAGGGAAATCAGTATGTTGAGGCTGCTGAATTTGTTGACGGGGCAATTGACGATGATGAGGTTGAGGGAGTACTTGCGAGCCTTTCAACAGACGTTAAAAAACTTCTCATGCAGACAGCGGCAGGAGCATTGTTCAGCGTACACAGCAAGCAGATTATACACAGCGACCTTAAACTGAAAAATGTTCTTCTTGTGCGTAATAAAACAGGAAATTACGTTGCAAAACTCATTGACTTTGACAGCTCATATTTCGTACATGACAAACCCGAGGAAATCGTTGGAACAATTGACTATTATTCGCCCGAACTCGGTGCCTATGCCGATGCAGAGGACGAAAGAGAGGAAATGGCAAAGAATATTACGACAAAATCGGATATATTCTCGCTCGGACTTATTTTCCACTACTACCTCGCAGGGGCATTGCCTGAGCCGATAAATCTTACGGAAAGACTTGAAAAGCGTAAGGCAAAGGGTAAGCCGATTTACTGCTGGATAGCTTTGAACAGCGGATGTGATTTGCAGATAAGCTCCGAAATAAAGAGCCATAAATATGCATCACTCATAAGGGATATGATTAACATAGATCCCGAAATGAGACCGACCTCATCCGAGGTACTTAAAAGACTTCGTGAGGCAGAGCCTGTAATTGAAGAACCGTGGCCTGAGCATTCAATCGTGCTTGACAGGGAAAAGCTTGCATCGGCAGGTGTGCAGGGACTCAAAAAGGTAAGTGATGCGTCAGGCAAATCATACGAAATTCTTTATAGTGACGGAACAAAAAAATCAGCTTCAAAGGATGAACTTGCATCTTTCGGACTTGTTACTGTTACAGCACCAAAGGGATTTTGTGAACCGTGGGCAGAGCATGGAATCGAATTTGATATCGATAAAATACAGAGCAGAGGCTTTGTTTCGGGAGAACAATCCGAACTCGGAGGAGTTAAGGGATATAAATTCTATCGTGCTGATTCAAATTCAATGTTCTTCAAACCCGAAATGCTCCTTGCAATGAAATACGCTGTAAAGTCGGATTCACCAAAGCCTGTTTCAGCACCTGTAACGGCATCTGCACCAACAGCCGTTCCTACAGAACCAAAGGTATTTATGGATACCTCTGCACCTACAGAAAGCGAGACTCCGAAGGTGTTTATGGACACATCTGCACCTGTTGAAACACCGACAGCCGAGGCATCAGGATTCTGTGAACCATGGGCAGAACACAGCATTGAATTTGATGTGGATGCTGTAAAAGCGAAGGGGTATGTCCGTTCTGAACAGACAACTCTCGGAGGAGTAAACGGATATAATTTCTATACTGCTGACGGAAGCTGTCGTTTTATACGTCAGGAAATGCTTGTGATTCAGAAAATGGCAAAGAAAAAATAATGGTTAAAAATCATTCATTGAAAAGATATGTGAGGTGAGAAAATGAGCTGGGTATGTCCGATGTGTTCGACATCAAACGAGGATGAAAATGAAACCTGTATGGTATGCGACGCAAAAAGACCGCCTAAGCCCGAGGAACTTCCGGCGGAGGAGAGTTTCAGGCTTGGTGTGGAATGTGTATCAGCAGGTGACTATGAGGGAGCAATGCGTTATTTTATCGGCGGAGCCGATCAGGGCTATGCGCCGTCAATGAATGAACTCGGAGTTTTGTACTATAATGGCAGAGGAACCGAAAAGAATTATGATACTGCGTTCATGTGTTTTTGTGACTCAGTAGAATTCGGCGGAGGAAGTTTTGCTGAATACAATCTTGCAAACTGCTATAAATATGGACGTGGAACAGACAAGGATATGAGCCTTGCCGCAAAATATTTCAGAAGTTCAGCTGACAAGGGCAACGCTGAAGCACAGCTTGAACTCGGAACCTGTTATTATTACGGAAACGGGTTAATTGTTAATTATGTACAGGCTTATCAGTATTTTCAACGTGCAGCGGCACAGGGTATTCCTGCCGCAAAGTATAATATCGGTTATTGCTATGAAAACGGAATGGGTGTTGAGAAAAATCCGAACATGGCATATTCATATTATATGGAATCAGCAGAGGGAGGCTACGTCCCCGCTATAAACGCTGTAGGAAACTGTTATTATTTCGGTATCGGAGTTACACAGAACAGTTCCGCCGCTGTGAGATGGTACAGAAAAGCCGCAGAAATCGGAAATCCGGCGGCACAATACAATCTCGGTTTTTGTCTTGAACGTGGAAACGGCGTAACAATTAATGTTAAAGAGGCTGTAGAATGGTACAAAAAAGCCGCTGAGAAAAAACACAGCGGCTCGGTTAAAGCATTGAAAAGGCTCGGAATAAATCTGAAATAAAAATATTCATATTTTATTTTTATCCGTCTAACAAGGGGTGTCGTTTCGGCACCCCTGATTTTGTTAATTTGTGGAACAATAGTGTTTGAGTAATTCTTCTATTGCGGAATAATCATTTTCGGGATGCCTTTTTTTCGCAAGTTCAGTCAGCTTTTCTGATACGGATGCATAGAGTATTTTTTCCGATTCTGTTTCAAGGCAGTCAAGATGTTTCATTATTGTTGAGGTATCACATCTTTCAACCGGACCTGTAAGGGCATTCATCGGACCGACTCCGAAGATTCTGCTGATATTGTTCATTGCAAGGGGACGGAGGGCTGAAAGAGATTCCTCCTCGGAAAATCCGCATTCGCTAAGCAGAGATATACTCTCAGCAACAAGTCCGCATACAAAATTACTTGAAATTACACAGGCTGCATGGTATTTTTTCTTGATTTCGGAAGATACTGCTCTTACGGGATTTCCAAGACGGGCAAACAAATCATACCATTCGTCTATATGTTTGTCATCTCCTTCAATGCAAAATAAAGCGTCTGATATTTCAGTATACGATTTATACTTGTCGCTGACAGGAAAAAGAGGATGAATCGAATATCCGTATGCTCCATGTTCCGCAATATCTGAAAACACCTCATCTGCTGACAATGAACCGCTGCAATGACAGATTTTTTTTCCGCATATATCGTATTTTTTTATTTGTCCGTATATTTCCGCAACAGCGTCATCTGATACTGTTATAAAAACAGTATCACAGTCGGAAACAAGTTTTTCTATATTCATGTAGTGTACTGAATCAGTAAAGTCAGCCGCTTTTTCGGCAGAATCAGGATTCCTGCTGTAGTATCCCTTTATATTTATACCGTTGACAGAGAAATATTTTCCGAGTGTGAAACCGACTTTCCCTGCACCTATAAAACCAATGTTCATTAAATATCACCCCATTACAAGTATATCACAAATACTATAATAATTCAACAGAGGAATAATATACAAATAAGACGGTATAATATTGTTAAATGTGATGATAATAATAATATGGACACATGATTGGAAATGTGATATAATTATATTTATAAAGAATTATATAATTAACGGAGGTAATTAAAAATGTCAGAAAATCGTTACGCAGGTACTAAAACCGAGCAGAATTTACAGGCAGCTTTTGCAGGTGAATCACAGGCAAGAAACAAGTACACTTACTTTGCATCTGTTGCAAAAAAGGAAGGTTTTGAACAGATTTCGTCTCTTTTCCTGAAAACAGCGGACAATGAGAAGGAACACGCTAAAATGTGGTTCAAGGAACTCAAAGGAATCGGAAATACTGCTGATAATCTTTCTGCTGCTGCAGATGGTGAAAACTATGAGTGGACAGATATGTATGAGGAATTTGCAAAGACAGCTGAAGAAGAAGGATTCCCGGAGTTAGCCGCAAAATTCAGAGCAGTAGGTGAAATTGAAAAGCATCACGAGGAGAGATATCGTGCATTGTTAAAGAACATTGAGACTTCTGAAGTGTTTGAAAAGAGTACGGTAAAGGTATGGGAATGCCGTAACTGCGGACACATTGTTGTCGGCTTAAAGGCTCCGGAAGTATGTCCTGTCTGCGCTCATCCTCAGAGCTATTTTGAGGTTCATGCAGAAAATTATTAATGAATAATTACGGTGTCGGGCATGATACCTGAACACGTAAAACAATAAATACCTGTATCAGTGAATGATACAGGTATTTTTATTTCAGTTTGTAGTTTTGGAGCTTCTTTTCATTTTTGCTGTGAGAAGTGTAAGGCAGAAGAGTGTAAATGCAAAAGCAAGTTCGATTCCGAGACAAATCATAAATTCTCTGTCTGAATAAACCTCATTATTTGAACCTGCAAGCATATTATTTGCTCTGACATACCAGTATACAGGGAGAAATTTTTCTATTGAAAGAACTGTATCACTGAGTACCATTTGAGGAACAAAAACTCCGCAGAGGAAGCACATTCCGAGTCCGAAAATCTGTGCAATCATATTTAATGTATTCACATTCTTAGCAATGAGTGAAATGAGAAGTGTGAGCATTGTTGAGAATATCATGAAAACAAAAGTGTTCAGCGTCGCACGAAGTCCGAGCGAACCGAAAAGCATATCACCGAACAAGGCAGCGGCTACTCCCATAAGAAGCAGATAAAGGGCTGTCACGATAACTACAGTACCGAGTATCATTTCAAGAATCTGTCTTGTTGATGTAACACAGGAACAGTTAGTGCGGTTTCTTATATCCTTTTCTGTGAGAACAAGAAGTGTGGGACACAGACCTGTAATGAGTATGGAAAGGACAATATATGGAATATACTGGAAAAAATTTGCAATCAAATAGTTATATTCTGAGTTTGTTTCTTCCTTGAAATTCACACGTTCAACCTCAGTTTCTGCTGAACAGAGTTCGCCAGCTTTTTCCATAGCATCTGAGATATCCATTCCGCTGACTGTGTATGCAGTTACTGTTTTTATGAACTGATTTACCGAACTGTCAAACAACTCAGCAATAAATGTACCGGGAACATTGTATTCACTGATAATTTCCTCTGTTTCACCCTTTGAAATTTTTTCTGAAAAACCTTTTTCTATTGTGAGGATAATATCTGCTCTGCGATAGAATATCAGGTCAGGGATTTTTTCCTCGGATACGGATTTCTCGCTGACTTTGTGATGCTTTGAAATAAAGTTTATAAGCGCACGACTTTCGGGAGTATTATCGAGGTCTGTGATAATAACTTCAGCTTGTGAGGATTCAAATGAACTGTCCTGAGATGTTGTTTTTGTTATTATCACGCAGATTGAAACAAAGCAGACAATGTAAATAATGAATATGTTAAGACGCTTTTTTGTGATCTTCATGAAAGTCTTAAATACTTGCATATTTTTTCCTCCTTGTTAACAGGAAACCTCCTGTTGTATAAAGAACTGTAAATCCGAGAACAAGCATAGCTGTCCTTATATATCTGTCATAATTGTCATAAATCATAAGGCAGTAGAACAAATCCGAAATAAGTGCGGCAGGATTTATTCTGTTGATAATCGGGATGTTCTCCTCAATAACAGATTTCATGTCACCGACCATAAGACCGCTGAGAAAACAGCAGAACATAGTAACAGCCATAGCAATACCGATTTTTGCCCCCTGCGAACCTCTGCCTATTGAACCTATGAAAAATCCGAGAGATGTACCTAAAATCGGAGTAATGATTCCTGTGAGATAAATCATGGGATAGTTTGTCCCCATATTGACCTTGAGTACAAAAAGAATGTATGTTATACTGGTTGTTGTACAGAGTATCTGAGTGATGTAAGCCGCTGAAAGACAGGCAAGAATTGAAACAAGCTTGTTTGCGGGAGAGATACATTTTCTTGCACCGATAGGGGAGAGGTTTCCCTGATTTCCAGTAGCAGCATTTATACCGCTTGTTGTTGCGAAAAGTGAAACCATAGCAATTAAATTGAAGAAATATGAAACAAAAGCATCCATATTTTCGCTTCCTGTATCTTTTGTTTTAATACAGCTTATTTCATTTGAAAGAGCATTTACGACCGCTTCCACATTCTGTGGATTTGTCATTGCTGTTTCAGTAATAACTGATTTTTGAGCTTCATACTGTTCAGCGAATGATTTGATTATTGTTGCCATAGTTCCGTTTGCCGAAACCTTGACGGAAAGTTTTTCCCCGACGCAGATAATTCCGTTTACGTCGCCTGTTTTGAGTTTTTCAAGTGCATCATCGTTATCTGTATAAATGGGAGCGAAAAGCTCCATTTTATCCATTACTGATTTCAGCATACTGTAGTTGATGCTTTCATTTTCCTCTGAGACAACAGCAACAGGAATTTCCCTGAGCAGTTCATTTTTTTCAAAAATGCTGCCAAATGCAAGATTGAAAAAAGTCGAAAGTACAATTGGGAAACAGAACAACCAGAAGATTACCTCTTTCTGTCGTATATTATTTTTGAATTCATATTTTAATTCGTGAAAAAACATTACTGTCCCTCCTTGTCACGAAGTTCCTTTCCTGTAATTTCAAGGAATACATCGTTGAGTGTAGGCTGTTCGGAATAAACACGTCCGAAAGCTGTATCATGGTCTGTGAGAATGCCGAGAATTTTAACAAGGTTGTGTTTTCCGCCGCTGCATTTAACTACAAGTTTTCCGTTTGTAAAATCAGTTTCGTAAACATGGCTGAGATTTCTGATTTCATTGAGAATATCGTCTGAAACAGAGTGAATGTCAATTGTAATTGTATCAGTATTACGAATCATTTTTTTGAGTTCGTCCTTAGTTCCGACAGCAATATTCTTACCCTTGTCAATAATTGCAATTCTTGTGCAGATTTGTTCAACTTCCTCCATGTAGTGAGAGGTGTAAATTATTGTTGCACCGTTTTTATTCAGTTCCTGTATTCCCTCAAGGATTCTGTTTCTGCTTTGTGGATCAACAGCAACTGTAGGTTCATCAAGGATAATAAGTTTCGGCTTGTGGGCGATTCCGCAGGCGATATTAAGACGGCGAAGAAGACCTCCTGAAAGTTTCTTGGGATAGAATTTTGTGAAATCTTCAAGCCCTGCGAATTTCACAGCATCATCGACATACTGTTTTCTTGTTGCCTTATCCCTGATGTAAAGACCGCAGAAATAATCTATGTTTTCGAGAACTGTTAGTTCATTGAATACAGCGACGTTCTGCATGATAACACCTATATTCTTTTTAACATTGTAATTATCGGGGGACATCTCCTCACCGAAAACCTCAATCTTTCCTTTGTCAAATGTTAGCAGGGAGAGAAGGCAGTTGATTGTTGTGGATTTGCCTGAACCGTTGGGACCGAGAAGCCCGAAAACTTCACCCTCTTTTATTTCAAGGCTTACATGGTCAAGTGCAATAAGCTCCTTGTATCTTTTTACAAGATTTTCTATTTTAACAACTGTTTTTTCCATAACGATACCTCCGTATGTTGTTTGATTCTTTCAATGTAATAATTATATCAGAAAAAAAAGCTCTTGATAAGTGAAAAAAGTAAGATTTTTTATATGACATTTGTCATGTGGATGGGTTAGATGGATTATTTCATGAAAAAAGAAACTATGCAGAATTCTGGATGGCTTCTTTTCGTAACTTATTTTCACTTCACAGACTCAATAATCTTTTGAATGTAATTATCATCAATATTTTTCATAGAAATCATTTCATAATAATCTCCTGAATCCCACATAATATAGGTTGTTTTTCTGTTTTCAATGAGCGATATTCATTGTCAGTCACTGCATTCCCTCCCTTTTATTCTCTTACTCTCTTTTTTCTTTTAAAGTGTAACATATTTTTATGCGGTATTGTACTAACTTGCTTTTTTATTGTCTTAACACCTCTGTAAATTTTTATTTGTTATGCAGTTTTGTACCTGACTGCACACAACATTATGCGTCCTCTTAACTGGAAATCTCCTTCTGATTACGTCACCGCTTTCATTCGCTCTGGCGAAATTTTTTAAAAATTTTTTTTGTAACTAATCATTGACAAATCAACAGTATTTTTTATATTTTTTTCTGAAAACATATTGATTTTTTTAAAATAGTATGGTATAATATTCAAGTACATGAGGAGACGTATCGAAGTGGTCATAACGGACATGACTCGAAATCATGATGCCCCTTGAGGGACGTGGGTTCGAATCCCACCGTCTCCGCCAAATCAAAAAATCCGATATTTCGTTTTACTGCGAAATATCGGATTTTTATTTTATCAAATATTTGATTGATTTATTATCAAAATAATGATTCGTGTGAAATTTTAGATATAATTGCACACGAATTTTCACACAGATTTTCATATTGGCAAGTTACAAGCAAGTTAAATAGTGTCTCCTCACTGTTTAAATTTTTTCTAAATATAGACAAAAACAGAGAAATATGGTATAATATTAGTGCAAGGAAAAATGGAAAAATCAAGAAAAAAGCTTGCACTTGGAGGGTACTATGTATAAGTTTGAAAATGAAAAACAGTTGTCACTTGAAGATTTCAATCAGCCACTCGGTTTAAAAATGAACCCCGAAAACAAATGGGTTATCAAAGCTTCGATAATACCATGGGAGACAATAGAACATGATTATGCACAGCTCTTTCCAAGCAATACAGGTATGCTTATTGCGTTTTCTCATATCCTTTATCAGCTTTATTTCATCTTCTGTATGCTGATTTGGATGTGATTCAGGGCGATGTGAATGGTCTTCAAGTGATTTCAGAGTCCCGTCAAATCTTTTCATCCAGCGGTATATTAACTGCCTGCTGATGTTGTATCTTCTTGCTGCTGATGTCACTCCATGTTTCTTTGCCCATAAAATTAGGGCTTGACGGCGGCGGGTTATTTGTGTTATAGTATTCATAGCGGATTGGTTAACCTACTGTTGCTTTTTTTGTTTCGCAACTTAACTGTAACACAGATTTAACCTTTCCGCTACTCATTTTTTTATAATCTGTCACGCTTCTATTGTAAACCAATAGAGACCGTTTCAGTTTGAAGAATAAAGAGGTGTTGATATGAAAATGATAAAACGTGCAGTCGGAATTTTATTGTCGGGAATAATGCTTGTATCCTCTGCAATGTTATGTGCATCAGAAAATGTCAGTGCAGAGTCGGAAGTATTCTTTGATGACTTTGAAAGCGGAAATCTTGATAGCAGTAGATGGCTTGTTGCATTTAAAAACTGGGGTGGAAAAGTAACTGAAAACGGAGTTAAAGTTGACTACAACGGAGGCGTACTTCCACAGAATGTTGAAGTTAAAGACGGAAAACTGATTCTTCATGGAAACGGAAATCTCTATGACGGAGAAATTCGTGGAATTAACAGAGACAAAACTGAACGTTCAGACGGAAAACGTACAGGGGCGGCTATTGCAACAAAGGAATATTTTTCATCCGGAAGTTATGAAGTGTATGCTAAAATTGCACCTGAACTTGGTGTTTGTTCTGCTATATGGACATTTGAATATGAGGAAGACTGGGATACAGGTGAAATTACAAATCATGAAATTGATATTGAAATGCCGGGCAGACCTTCTTCTGAGAAGAAAAACCAAAGTTTTCAGTATGCTTTGTGCAATACCTGGACAGGAGAAAATGAGGGAGAATACAAAACAGGATATACCGATATCGGAGTAAATCAGGCTGATGGAAAATATCATAAGTATCGTTTTGACTGGCACACAGGAGACGAAACAGAAGAAGCACGTGTTGAATTTTATTTTGATGATAAGCTGATATATACTTCAAAAGAATATATACCGACTAACGAAGGAAGACTTTGGATTGGACTATGGTTCCCGAATAGTTGGGCAGGTATTCCGGATTTTGAAACAGCAGACTTTGAAATTGACTATGTAAAAATTACACCTTTTCATGAAAAGGGAGATACAAAGCAGAACGAAACATATCCCGATGATGGATGGGGAGATATAAATGACATCGTGACGTATTCATCAGCATTGAAAGGTGATATAAACTCTGACGGAAGATTTGATGAAAAGGATTTGACGGATTTACAGAAATGGATTCTTAACGATGAAATCATAATTAAAAACTCTGATTCAGCGGACGTTAACAAAGACGGATTAGTTGATGAATTTGATTTATCTCTTATGAGAAGTATGATTGATTCGGATTCCTCCGAAATCGGGAAGATATATGTGAAAAATACGGATGAACTGAAAAATGCACTTGAAAATGCAAAAGCAGGTGATGAAATTATACTTGCTGAGGGAGAATATGTATACAGCGGTTCAACAGCTAAAGGGTTTATGTTCAAAAGCTACGGAGAGGGAACGGAAGATCTGCCGATTATAATACGTTCTGAAAATCCTCAGAAACCTGCGGTTCTTTCAGGAATTTCAACTGAATCCAATTCTGTTCTTGCTGTATTTGGAGATTGGTGGGAAATACGTGATTTGAAAATAACCAACGGACAAAAAGGAATTATTATTGACAATTCAAATCATACTAAAATTTTAAACTGTGAGGTTTACAATACAGGCTCTGAGGGAATTCACTTTCGTGACAACAGTTCATACTGTCTGGCTGAAAACTGCTATGTTCACGATACAGGAGTTGTTTCTCCAGGATATGGAGAAGCAGTATACATAGGAAGCGCAAAGAACAATACAACTTACGGTTTCGACTGTCATTATAATACTGTACGTGGATGCAGACTTGGACCGAATGTTTCTGCTGAACACGTTGATGTGAAGGAATACACAATAGGTACTGTAATTGAAGATTGTATATTTGACGGAACAGGAATGAGCGGAGAGAATTCCTCAAAGAGTTTTGTTAATATAAAAGGAAATGACTGCATACTAAGGAACAATACAGGCTACAGAAAAAACTGTGACAAGATAACACGTGCATTTGAACAGAATCAGGTTGTTGATGGCTGGGGACAAAATGCAGAGGTATACGGAAATAAGGTGTATATGGATACATCAGTCAGCTCAACAGGGAAGAAAATGTATTTTCTTAATTCATGGGATTGCTCATGTACTGTGTGGGATAATTATATGGCGTATGAAGATGATCTTTTTTCTGTTGACAATGAAGCTGACCATTGGAACTACTATAACTGTAACCTTATTACTTACGGAAAAAAATAATAAGAGGGCTGATGCTGCAAGAATTTGAGCATCAGCCCTCTTGTGATATTCAGTCTTTTTTCTGAATGTTGTTGTAATAGAATACAGCAAGTTGAGTTCTGTCACGCAGATTGAGTTTTTCAAGTATAAGACTAAGGTAATTTCTGACCGTTCCTTCGCTGAGACATAATTCGGATGCGATTTCCTTATTGCTCAATCCGTCAGCAACGAGGAAAATAATATTTTTTTCCTTATCACTTATATCGTAGGCGGCATAATCAAAGGTTTTCGTTTTAGCAGTCATTATTTCCGGAAGTCTGCCTATGATACTGTCTCCGAAAACACTCTGACCATTCATTACAGTTTCAAGTGCAGGGGCAATACTTTGGAAATCCTGTTTTAAAATGTATCCCTTTGCACCGATTTTTAATGCTCTTACTATATATTCGTCATCAGCGAATGTTGTAAGATAGAGTATTCGTGCATCAGGGTGCTGTTTAAGTATTATTTCACCAGCTTCAAGTCCTGTCATTCCGTCCATTCGTATATCCATAAGAAGAACATCGGGTTTGTATTCCGAATATAAATCGACAGCTTCCTTGCCGCTGAATCCTATAGCAGAAACATGAGTTTTGCCGTCGGATTCAAGAATCATTTTAAGCGAAGATGCAACTATTTTATCGTCATCAACAACAAGTATTTTCATTATTATACCTCTTTCTTTAGTGATACGAGTATTCTGAAACCGTCTTTGTCATAGCTGAATGTAAAAAGACCACCGAGTTTTTCAACTCTGTCACGCATATTCATAAGCCCTATTCCGCTGTTATCGGCAACAAGCATTGAACAGTCTCCGTTATCGTGAATTTTAAGCTGTCTGAAAGCAGGATGATCTATAAGATTTATGACTACTTTATTACCATTGCTGTGTTTTACTATATTTGATACTGCCTCTTTAACTATGCCGATAATACAGAGTTTCTCATTGTTAGGCATATTAGACGGATATTCAAAATCTGAATAAACAGTAAAATTATTATCTTTGAGAGTATTTATTATTTCATCAAGAGATTGTTTTAAATCAATCGAATCATTGTGCAGATCGTGAACGCTGTTTCTTATTGTTGTCATGGCATTATTCAGAGTATCACTCAGAGAATCCAGACTTTCTTTGCGCATTTTATCATCATTGATGAATCCTAACGCTCCGACCTGTAAGATTGAACGAGAAAGAAGATGCCCTACGTTATCATGAATCTCACGTGCAATTCTGTTTCTTTCTTTTAGTGTTGCAAGATGAATCTCGTAATCCTGATTATCAAGAATCTGTTGATTTTTGTCACTTAATGTCATGTTGATTTCTGCTGAGGAATCACGTGTCGAAATGAGTTTTTCAGTTAATTTTTCAAGTTCAGAGGTTCGTATCTGAAGCAATACCGCAAAAGCAGAAATGCCAATCAGCATCAGCAGATTTGAGTTGCTGATTTCAAATGATTTAATTGATATTGCAAATGCCGCTCCGCTTATACAGTTGAGAATAAATCTTTTTCTGCTGTACATTATGTCATACAGAATAACAGGAAAAAAACACCAGAATTCGTTTCTTAAAATGCAGAATGATATGTATGCCAACTGAGAAATAAATGCAGGGGTTTTATTGTCAAATGTTTGAGCAACCGATGAGAATGAAATAGCCGAAAGCAGAACAACAACGGGAATTGTTTTATCAGACATACTGAATATAATTACAGTACAGCATATTATCAGAGGAATCTTATCATATAATCGTTTCATTTATAGTTTTCTCCTAAAGATGGAATCCTTTAAGGCAACACCGCACAAAGCACGATTTTAGACTTTGTACAATCTTTGTGCGGTATTGCTTTGAATCTTGAATTTTTCTGCTTGTCCAGTCGCAGAATTTCTTTGCACTAATTCTTCACGTTTTAATTGGTGGAGCGATAATACACTCTATATTATACCACTGTTTATTCTTTATTTCAATAATGCCATAAATCATTTTGATGAAAAACTTAAATCTCCTGCACAATTAAAGATGCAGGAGATGATGTTTTATTTCCAGAAAAGAAAAGCATTTTCAAGGTCGTATGCCATTTCAGGGAAATCATAATGCCATATATCAAATCTGAAAGCCTGATTATAACCCTGCACGCCGCCGACTATAACTGCCCAAACCATTGAGAAACACAGGAAAATTCGGGCAAAATGTTTCAGAGTTTCATTTTCCGTCTTGCTGTACAGGAAGAAAATAATTGCAAATGCTCCGATAATCATTTCCCATGCGAAATCAGCCATGTAACGAACAGCATAACCACTTTCCCAAACAGAAGCAACAATTATTACAGGAATTATTATGCATGGGAATACTATGGTTGAAATACACTTGATTTTTGTGAATCTGTCGGGTAATCTTCTCACAGCCTTTGAGGATATAAAATATGCAAACATAGGCAGCGCAAGGAAGAAAAGTCCCGATGAATTGTATGTTGAAACGTAGTCGTAATGGAAGAATCCTCCCGAATTAAGGAAGCTGAATTCAGTTGAAACAATCGGAAACTCAGGAGAGAAAATCGGAGGATTGAAAAGATAGTTATAAATCGGAATAAGTGAGAGTCTTGTGTGAAACTGGGATTTTGTAAAGTCGTTTATTGTGAGAGAATACTGGATTCCGAATTCAAAAGGATTATCAAATCTTGAGTAATTGTACCACATCTGAATACCTCCCAGAATAAACATCGGAAGCAATGCGCAAAGCAGATATCTGATGCCGGAAGGGGTAATCAGCTTTTTCTTTTCATTTGTTATTTCCGAATTATTGACTTTCGGTAAAGCAAAGATGAAGAATGCCGCAGCGCATATACAGTAAAGAACAAGCGTAGGTCGGCATAGAACCGCACCTGCGAAAAGAAATGAAGAAACCGCTGAACGTGGAAGTGAGATTTTTCCTTTTCCGATAACATTTGAAGATATAAGAAAATATGCTGCCCACGTAATGAACGCAAATCCTGCCGCTATCGCTATTTCATAGAACCATGGTCTGCCTATGCTGAACCATATTCCGCTGACTGACTGAATTACTATAAGTGAAGCAATATACATACCGACCGGAATATTGTCAAAGAATTTTCGCATAAAAGCTCTGAAAAGAAAACTCAGACCGATTATTCCGATGATTGAAAACAGAAGAACTGCGGGCGCATCGGGACAGTAGTAGCCTACAAGCTTATAGTACGGAAGAAAGAGGAGTACAGCGGGTGCGATTCCGTAATATGAGTAATATTTTCCGTTATAGTAAACATGATCCCATTCAACAGGAATTTCACTTTCTTCACGATACTGTCTGTCGTAAGGATTATCAAATTCAAGGAGTTCTTCGGAAGGTTCAACAAGAAGACTTGTCTGACCTTTTGAAAAAGCATCAGGTATTTCCTGAGTAAGCTGATTTCCGTTTGTCCAATGGAACTGATCTTTCCATTCGTCAGGAGTGTATTTAAAAATTGTAACAACAGATGCTACAACACACATCGAGAGCGTTACAGCAAGGGTTGCCTTGTTTACAAGTTTGCGGCTTTCTTTAACATTTCTCTGCATTAATGATGTTTTCATAATACCGTAAATGAGACAACCGCAGATTATGAGAAACAGGTATCGCATCCAACTTGCTTCAAAAGGTCTTTGTGTATTGCAGGTTATGCTGTAAATATAAGCGTTGCCATCGTAAGCGGGAGTGATTTTTACACGAAGTCTTGATACTTCACCTGAAAAATAACATTCAGCAAACTGAGAACAATCTCTTTCGGATGAGATTCTGCTTTCAACAGTATCATATCTGTATTCACTTGTCTGTGTTTCATCATTTACATCAATAACATAATTTGCAAATTTGGTACATCCGTCAAAAGCAATATCAGTTTTGATATTTCCTATTTCAGAACCATATCCGTCGATGACAAGCAACAATTCCTTTCCGTTGGTTACTTCAATACAATCCCAGTCCTCAACGTATTTTCCGCCCTTTTCAACTGTGATTTCCGATGCAGTGAATGTTTTTTCCTTGTAATCACCGAATGTAAGACGATAACATGGCGCATTGAAAATCGTGAGTTCAAGAATTGTAACAACAACAACCAGTTTTGAAGCAAAAAGAAAGAATTTTGAACGGCGTTTTTTTACGCCTTCGGAAATAAGGAAAAATATAAAACAGCTTGAACCAAGAAGTGCGTAAAGAGTATTGTATATTCCGAAGTTTACAAGATTGAAAATATCGTATGTTATCGGAATAAACATCAGAATGGAGAAGAAAGAGGCAATTCTGAAGTGTTTTGGATTGTATTTCAGAATTGTAATTTTCTTTCTTTTGTCTGATATTTCTGTATTGTCAGATTTGTCCAGACCGAGTTCATGCTTTATTGCCGAATACAAAACCGTCATGACAGCTGCTGAGATAATAAGCATAATAATAAAAAATAAAGTACTCATGAAAAAAATATGTCCTTTCCTGCATACAACATAAATATAAGAAATACTCCTAAATTCTAACATACAGTAAAAAATAAGTCAATAGAATTGTTGACTATTTGTCAATATAATGATATAATTAAGTCAGCCGCATACAAAGATTGTGCGGTGTTGCCTAAATAATAAAGAAATTTTTTGGAGGAATCTGAATGAAATACGGACTCGTTCTCGAGGGAGGAGCCATGAGAGGAATGTTCACCGCAGGTGTTCTTGATGTTCTTATGGAAAATGAAATAAAATTTGACGGAGCAGTCGGAGTATCAGCAGGAGCTGCCTTTGGCTGTAATTACAAATCAGGACAGCGTGGTCGTGCGATAAGATATAACATAAGATTCTGTCGTGACAAAAGATACTGCAGTTATGAATCCCTTATTAAAACAGGTGATATGTTCGGTGCTGAATTTTGCTATAAAACCATACCTGACGAGCTTGATTACTTTGACAGAAAAGAATTCAGACAAAATCCTATGGAATTTTATGTAAATGCAACGGATATCGAAGCAGGAAAATCAGTGTATCATAAATGTACTGAAGGAAATGACAACGACCTCAAATGGCTTCGTGCATCGGCTTCAATGCCTCTTGCATCAAAAATTGTTGAGATAAACGGAAAGAAGCTTCTCGACGGAGGAATATCCGATTCAATTCCTCTGAAATTTATGGAGAGTGTGGGGTATGACAGAAACATTGTAATTCTGACACAGCCGAGAGATTATGTGAAACGCAAGAGCAAAAGTGCTTCACTTGTCAGCCTTGCATACAGAAAGTATCCTAAACTTGTGGAATTGTACAGGAGACGCCCTGAAATATACAACAGAGAACTCGAATACATAAGAAATGCAGAAAAATCGGGAAGAACATTTGTAATTTCACCTGATTGCAAGCTTCCGATAGGTCACGTTGAGCATGATGACGAGGTGATTCTTGAAGTATATCGCATGGGAAGAAATACTGCAAACAGAATTCTTGATGATCTTAAAGAATTTATGGGGATTGAATGATATTAAAATTAAATGTGAAGGCTGTGGTGCAAGGATAAGCGATGAAAACACACGCTGTACAAAATGCGGATATGTTTTATATCAAAGTGAATTTGAATCCATTGCAAAGGAAGTTCGCTGTGAAATGGATAATTTGCCGGAATCCGAACTAAGTCGGGGAAAAAAGGAAACAGGATATGATGACCATAAGCTTTCGTATATTGAATTTGAAAAGAAATACATCTTTGAAAACAGAATTTCTTATCCCTCTGAATTTGATTTCAGAGCGGCTTCTGTTCTGAGAAGACTTGTAATTGACAAAGAAATTAAAAGAGCATATAAAATGTATATGACAGAGCTTGGATATTAAAGAAATAGCTGATACGGAAAAACGTATCAGCTGTTTTTATGAAAGAGCAGTTTTAAATGCTTCAATATTTTTTTCCATTACGGAAAGATATGTTTCGTTATCTGAAAGTGCGGCAGACTGCATTGAATTTACTGATAGAATCTGCTGATTTTTCGACTTACTGTTTTTTATTACAGTATCAGCTATTTTTCCGTCGGATTTATCAATTGTAAATACATAATTGATTCCGAGTTCATCAAGTTTTTGTGAAAGAAATGCAATTGTATCCATACTTGCCTCGGTTTCGGCAGAGCATCCTACAAATGCGGCATAATACTCAATTCCGTAGTCATCTGTAAAATACCTGAACGGAAAACGATCTCCGAAAAGTATTGTTTTATCAGAAATATTATTTACGAAATCCGAAAAATCCATATCAAGTGAGTCAAGCTTTTCAATGTATGAATCAAGATTTTCTCTGTAAAGAGAAGAGTTATCAGGATCGAGAATTTCTATTTTTTTCTCAATTTCTCCGCATATCAATTCAGCATTTCTGAGAGAAAGCCAGACGTGTTCATCAAAAACAAAATCCGAATTCTTTTCATCTTCATCAATCTGCATACCCTCACGTATTTCTTCTTCTTTAATATGTTCGCCGACAGTATCCACAAGACTGACAATCTGCATATCCTTGTTCTGAGCCTTGCTCAGGGCATCCTTAACCCATGAGTCTGATTCGCCTCCGACATGAACAAACATATCGCATTGAGAAATTTTTGCTATATCATCAATTGTCGGCTGATAGCTGTGAACTTCCGTTCCGTCTTTCAGGAGATAACTGACATTGATTCTTTCATTATTTTCACCTGTTATTTCGTTAATCCAGTCATAACATGAGAATGATGTTGTTATTATGTTAATTTTATCAGATGAAAGCCCGCTTAATTTGGCTGTATCTGCATAATAGGAACCACATCCCGTAAATAATCCCGCAATAATAATGGTACTGCTCAAAAAGGAAGCGATTTTCTTCATTATTTGCTGTCCTCCAAAATAAATTATGATAATGATTCTCATTTTTGTTTTTATATTGTATCACAGAATAATATGCTTGTCAATATGAAAATGATAATCACTCTCGATTTTGCAAATCTATCACATAAATTTCATTATTTATACACATTGAAAATATTGAATTATTTGCTGATAAATGATAGAATTATTATGTTTGCATACATAATAAATGCATAGTTTATTGGAGGTTTAAACATGAAACATTATCTTGAAACGACAGATGCTGTTCTTGCTGAGGTAAGCAGTTCGGCAAAAGGTCTCGATTCAGCAGAGGCTCAGAAACGACTAAGTGAAGTAGGTCAGAATAAACTTGATGAACCGCCTAAACCGACGATTCTTGCAAGATTTATTGAGCAGTTCAAAAATCCTATGATTATTGTTCTCCTTGCAGCGGCAGTTATTTCCGCTGTAACCGGAATTGTATCGGAGGGGAAACTTGAAGCAGATGTATTTATCATTCTCTTTGTTGTAATTGCAAATGCAGTTCTCGGTGTTTATCAGGAGAATAAAGCAGAATCTGCAATTGCGGCATTACAGGCAATGAGTGCATCGCAGAGCAAGGTATATCGTTCAGGTGAACTTGTTGTAATTCCGAGTTCTGAACTTGTGCCGGGTGACGTAATAACACTTGAAGCTGGTGACAATGTGCCGGCTGATTGCCGAATCCTTGATGCGGCATCACTCAAAGCCGAGGAATCGGCACTTACAGGTGAGAGTGTCCCTTCAGATAAAGACAGCGGAGTTCTTTCGGGAGAAGAAGTACCTCTCGGTGACAGAAAGAATATGCTTTATATGGGAAGCAGTATTGCCTACGGACGTGCAGAGGCTGTGGTAATTGCAACAGGAATGAAAACTGAAATGGGTAAAATTGCAGGTGCGATTGCTGATGCTGAAGATGACATGACACCGCTTCAGAAGAGTCTTGATCAGTTAAGCAAGATTCTTTCGGTTGCAGTTCTTCTTATTTGCGTGTTCATTCTTGGCTTAAATGTTATTAAAATGCTTGTGAATGAAGGAACGATTACACTTCCCGGATTCCTTGAATCATTCATGGTATCTGTCAGCCTTGCAGTTGCCGCAATTCCTGAGGGACTTGCTGCTGTTGTAACGGTTGTTCTTTCAATCGGCGTAACAAATATGTCAAAACGTGGTGCGGTAATCCGCAGACTGACTGCTGTTGAAGCACTTGGATGCGCACAGGTAATATGCAGTGATAAGACAGGTACTCTCACTCAGAACAAGATGACAGTTGTTCAGGAAAATACAGATGATAAACAGCTTCTTGCAAAGGCAATGGGATTATGCTGTGATGCAGTATTGAATGCTGATGATTCAGTAACAGGCGAACCTACAGAAGCGGCACTTGTTGTATATGCAAATAAGTGCGGACTTAAAAAGTATGAACTTGAAGCAAAGAATCCAAGAGTTGCTGAGGCACCGTTTGATTCGCTCAGAAAAATGATGTCTACAATTCATGAGGAAGAAAACGGATTTATTCAGTATACAAAGGGTGCTCCGGATGAAGTTCTCCGCAGATGCACAAAGATTTACAAAGGCGGAAGTATCCGCATTATGTCAGATGAAGACAGAGCGGAGATTCTGAAGCAGAATAAGGAAATGGCAGATAAGGCGCTCAGAGTTCTTCTTGCAGCTTATCGTGAATATGATGAGATTCCAACAGATATTTCGCCTGAATCCCTTGAAAAAGATCTTATATATATCGGAATGACAGGAATGATTGATCCTGTTCGACCTGAGGTTAAGGATGCTATCGGTCTCTGCCGAACAGCAGGAATACGTCCTGTTATGATTACAGGTGACCATAAAGATACTGCTGTTGCAATTGCAAAGGAACTCGGTATTCTCGGAGAAGGACAGAAAGCGATAACAGGTGCGGAACTTTCAGAGATTCCTGATGATGAGTTTGAAAAGACAGTTGGAAATTACAGCGTTTATGCGAGAGTACAGCCTGAACACAAGGTTCGTATTGTAAATGCATGGCGCAAAAACAATATGACAACAGCAATGACAGGTGACGGTGTAAACGATGCACCATCAATCAAGAGTGCTGATATCGGAGTTGGAATGGGTATCACAGGTACGGATGTTACAAAGAATGTTGCAGATATGGTTCTTACCGATGATAACTTTGCAACCATTGTCGGAGCGGTTGAAGAGGGAAGAAGAATTTATGATAATATACGCAAAGCAATTCAGTTTCTGCTTTCAAGCAACCTTAGTGAGGTAATATGTATCCTTATTGCAACATTTGGTCTTGGAAAACTGACAGGCGGTTCGTTTAATATCTTCAGCCCGGTACATCTTCTTTGGATAAATCTTGTATCAGACTGTTTCCCTGCTGTTGGACTCGGAATGGAAGCGGCAGAAAACGGAATCATGACAAGAAAGCCGAGAAGCAGTAATGCACATATATTCTCAGACGGACTTGGAATCAATCTTCTCTGGCAGGGAATAGTAATAGCGTTACTGACAATTGCATCGTATGTTGTAGGCGCACAGACTTCACCTGAGGCAGGAACAACAATGGCATTCCTTACACTTACGGTTTGTGAAATGCTCCACGCATGGAACATGAGAAGTCTTAAAGAATCAGTATTTACAATGAAGAGAAAGAACACATTTCTTGCGGTATCAATAATTGTATCTTTTGTTCTCATTCTCCCGATTATGCTTATTCCTGCACTCAGAGCAATATTCTCACTTGCAGAACTTTCAGTACAGCAGTTTGTAACTGCGTTTGTAATTGCGGCTGTAATCGTGCCTGTAGTTGAAATTGTGAAAGCAATTCAGCGAGTAAAAACAAGTAAATAAAAAATTGAATAAACAATTGATTCAGTTCGGTTTACCAAAAAAAAGTCCGTGTCAGTAATGATACGGACTTTTTTGATATTTTTTGTAAAATGTTAAAAAATAAAAATATATATTATACTGCGAGAATTGCAATTCTGAAAACGTATAATATAATGAATGGATTGAATTAATAAATTTTTGTCATTATACAATAAATCTGTTGACAAATTAGTTTGCGAATGTTATAATTAAACAAGAATATTATATTATTGAAAGGAATGAGAAAAATGAAAAAAACGAATAAAACATCATTGACAGCGGCTTTGTTTGCGGCGGCAATCGGACTTTCGCCAACTGAATCAATGGGTGCAGATTATTCTCCGGAAGATAATCTTTCCCCTACAGTATACGGTCCGCCCGAGTATTTCTCAACGATGACCGAACCTGTTTCAACTACGGCATACAATCCGGAAGATGAAGTTGACCAGCCTGTGTATGGTGCGCCCGTTTATACAACTGTTGTTACTTCGACTATGCAGACTCAGCCCGTTTACGGTCCTCCGATTTTTACTACCACGACTACAACAACTCAGCCAGATATTGTGACAGAAACAACTGCTCTTCCACAGCCGGAATACGGACCTCCGATTTATACTACTGAAACGACAACTCAAACAGATGTTACAACAGAAACAACTATAATTCCACAGCCGACATACGGACCTCCGCTTTATTTCCCGATTGGTGACTTTAATCATGACTGGGAAGTAGATGCGTTTGACCTTGTTAGGGCAAGACAGCTCATTGCCGAGTATGATTCCGATTCCTTTGAAATGTTTGAGGTTTCAGTTTCGGGTGATCTTAATGAGGATGGAAAAGTCAATATCGCAGACCTTGTTCTTCTCAACAAATATATTCTCGGTAACAGCAGTGCAGATGAGGAACCTGTGGAAGAACCTCAGGATACAACAACAATACCGCCTTGCACAACCGTACCTGTATATGGTGCGCCATGGGCTTTGGGAGATGAGTAAATGCTTGATGTAAATACAAAAATAAAGAATATGACAGCCCTTTCAAGATACAGAGAGGGACTTAAAGTAATACCACAGCTCAGACATCTTTTCCTTGAACTTACTCTGAAATGCAATGAGAAATGTCTCCATTGCGGAAGCTGGTGCGGTGATGTTCATTCAGAAGAACTTACAGCCGCACAGTACGGAAAATTTCTTGCTGAAATAAAAGGTGATTTCGGAACCGATGATAAAATGATTTGTGTAACTGGTGGAGAACCTCTGCTTAGAAAAGATTTTTTCGATATTATGGCTGAGGCAAATCGTCTGGGTTTTGCATGGGGAATGACAAGCAACGCAACGCTTATTGATAACAGCATTGCCAAAGAACTGAAAAGAGTAGGAATGAAAACCATTTCGGTAAGTATAGACGGACTTGAAGAAACTCATGATAAATTCAGACAGACTCCCGGCGGATGGAAACGTGCAATGAATGGTATTGAAAGCCTTTTGAGAGAGGGAGGATTTCACAATGTTCAGGTAACAACAGTTGTTACACATGAGAACATTTCTCAGCTTGATGATCTTTACAAGATTTTCAATGAAATGGACATTGATTCATGGAGAATCATCAACATGGAACCTATGGGACGTGCAAAGAATCATCCTGAATTTCTCCTTACAGATCATGATTACAAATATATGTTTGAGTACATAAGAAATATGCGTATCAAGGGGGAACCTGTTACATACGGATGCAGTCATTATCTTGGTCTTGAATATGAACGTGAAGTTAGAGACTGGTATTTTATTTGTACAGCAGGAACATATATTGCAAGTATAATGGCAAACGGAGATATTACAGCGTGTCTTGACATCGAACGCCGCCCCGAATTTATACAGGGAAATATTCTGCGTGACCGTTTCAAAGATGTATGGTTAAACAAATTCAGCGAGTTCAGATGTGATTTGTCAAACAGAAATACGAAATGTTCGTCTTGTCCCGAAAAGATGTTCTGTCATGGTGACGCATTCCATAGCTGGGATTTTGATAAAAATGAACCACAGCTTTGCTTTAAAGATATATTATTCTGATTTTGATGCAGTTTCCTTTCGGGGAAACTGCTTTTTATTACAGGGTATACTATGGGATTTTTATGCGATATTCACAACTAATTTCGTTAGCAAATTAAATATATATTTATTCACTTGATTTATAAATCGGAATATGATAAAATAGCAATAGTGTGCATTTTTAAGTGTTAAGGAGAAGAAATTATGATATATAACAACATTCTTGAAGCAATGGGGCATACTCCCATGATAAGACTCAATAAAATCAACAAACCGGGAAATGCAGATATTCTTGTGAAATTTGAGGGACTTAATGTCGGCGGTTCAATTAAAACAAGAACAGCTTACAATATGATTCTCCATGCTGAGAGAGAAGGCAAAATCAATAAGGATACAGTAATTGTTGAGCCGACAAGCGGAAATCAGGGAATAGGTCTTGCACTGGTAGGAGCGGTAAGAGGTTATAAAACAAGAATCATTATGCCTGATTCGGTAAGTGAGGAGAGAAGAAAACTCATTCAGCATTACGGTGCAGAGGTAATACTCATTCATGATGACGGTGATATTGGAAAATGTATTCAGGAATGTCTTGATACAGCACTCAAAATGGAAAAAGAGGAGGATAATGTGTTTGTTCCTCAGCAGTTTGCCAATGTAAACAATATCGGCGCACATAAATATCATACAGCTCTCGAAATTCTTGAGCAGTCTGCTGTAAAAATTGACGGATTCTGTGCAGGAATCGGAACAGGCGGCACAATCACAGGAATTGGCGAAACTCTCAAATCACAGTATCCGGATATAAAAATCTGGGCAGTAGAGCCTGAAAATGCGGCAATTCTTGCAGGCGGAAATATCGGCACCCATTTGCAGATGGGAATTGGTGACGGAATAATTCCTGATATTCTCAATTGTGAAATATACGATGATATATATATTGTATCGGATGAAGAGGCTATTCAGACAGCGAAGGATCTTGCTTCAAAAGAGGGAATAATGTGTGGTATTTCAAGCGGAACAAATGTTGCGGCAGCACTTAAAATGGCTGAACAGCTCGGTGAAGGAAAAACAGTTGTTACAATTCTTCCCGATACAGCAGAAAGATATTTTTCAACTCCGCTTTTTGAATAAAAAGATAAAGGTACTGCGCTGTGAAAGGCAGTACCTTTTTGCATTGCTATTGACATGAAACTAAACATGGGTTAAAATAAATATATAAAGTGTTTGGAGGAATAAATGAGAATTAAAATGATAACAGGCTGTGTTACGGCATTAATGATATTCTTGAACTTTAATGCTGTTCAGTTTTCCTCAGCGGAGGAAATTGAGCTTCCTTTTGTGCCTATCGAGGCTGTCGAAGAATACGAGGAGGAAACAGAGAATACTGAATATGTGAGCTATGAATCTGATAATTCAGAAAAATCAGAAAACGGTGAAATGGAGATAGAATTTCCTGTTGTAAATGAAGAGAACGAAGAAGTTGCCATTGATTCAGATGAAGCAGTATCCGAAACTGAAAAAGCTTTTGAAAAAGCTGACGAGGAAGAAAATACAAAGGGAAATAAGGAAACAGAGGCAGTTTCTGAGCATAAAACCGAATTATCCGAAACATCTGCAACAACGTCATCGGAAAAAAGTGAAGATGAAAAGATTGAATCGGAAAGTAAAAATATTGGTTCATATATCAGAAGAGCTGTATTATTTGCGGCTGTTGTCGGAATCGCAGTATTTATAGCATTGAGGAAAAAAAGTGGAAAATAAATTTACGATAAAACTTGCAGACAGAAATATAGAAATTAAGCCGCTTCATGATTATGTCAGAGAATACTGCAAAGATTATCTGACAGAGGGAGATTCAGATTTCTGTATTGAAATAAAACAGTCAGATATTGATTACGAACGAAAAAAATCCGAATCCGAAGATATAAAAGAGGGAATACCGTTAAGACATTTCAATGACGAATACCTTGAAACTTTGTCGGTATACAGAAAAATTGCTGATAAAATGACAGATTATGATACTATATTGTTTCATGGTTCGGTTATAGCGGTGGATGGTACAGGATATCTGTTTACCGCAAAAAGCGGAACAGGAAAGTCTACTCATACAGGACTGTGGAGAGAATACTTTGGTGAACGTGCGTTCATGGTAAATGATGATAAGCCTCTTATAAGAATTACTGAAAGCGGAGCAGTTGTTTACGGTACTCCATGGGACGGAAAGCATCGTTTAAGCAGAAATACATCTGTTCCGCTTAAAGCTGTCTGTATTCTTGAGCGTGATACAATTAATCATATTGAAAAAGTGAATGTATCAGATGTATACAATATGATAATTCAGCAGATTTACAAACCTACAGTACCGGATTTGCTTCTTAAAGTACTTAAACTTGCGGACAGATTTGCAGATAATACGCAGTTATATAAACTTGGATGCAATATGAATATTGAAGCGGCTGAAACAGCGTACAACGGGATGAAAGGATAATTTATATGAAATTAAAGGATAGCTTTATAACATACGAAAACGATAGGGACGATAATATTCTTATGGATTCTGCCTCTGATTTTTCCGGAATTGTTCACAGCAACAGAACAGCGGCTTTTATAATTGAATGCCTTAAAACAGATACAACGGAATCTGAAATAGCAGATAAAATGATGAAAAAATATGATGTGAATAAGGATGTTGTTACAGAGGATATAAAAAGAATAATAGCAAAACTGAAGGGAATCGGGGCTATAGATGAATAAATCGACGTTTGAAGAAGAAATACAGAAACATGGAAAACTTGTCTATACAAATGTTGGTGACAGTATGCTCCCGCTTATAAGACAGGGCAGGGATGTTTTGGTTATTTCAAAAGCTGAGGGAAGATTAAAAAAATACGATGTTCCGCTGTACAGGAGAGACAGCGGACAGTATGTGCTTCACAGGATACTGAAAGTTAGAGAAAATGACTATGTAATATGCGGAGACAACAGATGGAATAAAGAATTCGGAATAACTGACAGACATATCATAGGGGTTCTGACATCTGTAATACGTAATGGAAAGGAAATATCCACAGATAATAAAAAGTACAGAATATATGTACATCTGTGGTGTGATTTTTTCTGTATAAGAGCTTTTATATTACGGGCAAATCACTTTATAAAAAGAAAAATAAAAAAATGAAGAATTCAGCATTAAAATGGCTAAGAGATGTTATCGGAAAAAAGAAATGGTATATTCCGTTTCTTCTTTCTGCTCAGGCTGTGTATGGAGGAAGCGGTATCCTGTATGCTGTTTATCTGAGAAACGTTATAGATTCTGCAACAGAAATGAATGGACAGGGTTTTATTAAGAACGTTATTTTGATAATTACTCTGGTGGTTTTACAGATTGTTATGAGAGCTGTAATGCGTCATGCTGAGGAAAAAGCAAAGTCAACCTATGAAAATCTCATAAAAAAGCGTTTGTTTTCAAACCTTCTCAAAAAGGAATATGCAAGTGTAACGGCAATTCACTCAGGGGAGTGGATAAACCGACTTACAAATGATACAGTAGTGTGTGCAAACGGTTTGGTTGAGATTCTTCCCGGAATGGTCGGAATGATAGTTAAATTGCTTGGAGCGTTGGTAATGATACTGATGCTTCAGCCGGGATTTGCATTTATTCTTTTTCCTGGGGGAGCGTTGATGTTTCTGCTGACATACGGATTCAGGAAAATTCTGAAAAGGCTTCACAAGTCCATACAGGAAAAGGACGGAAAAATCCGTATCTACATACAGGAAATTCTCAGCAGTCTTGTTATCGTCAGGACATTTGCGGCTGAAAATCAAAGCATTGATGAATCATATAAAAGAATGGAAGAACATCAGAAATCAAGAATGAAAAGAAATCATTTTTCAAACGTCTGCAATATCGGATTTGCGGCGGCAATGAACGGAATGTATCTTTTCGGATTGATTTATGGCGGAAACGGAATAATGACGGGAAAAGTGTCGTATGGTACGTTAACCGCCCTTCTCCAGCTTATCTCACAGATACAGTCACCATTTGCAAATATAACAGGATATATTCCAAAGTACTATTCAATGACAGCAAGTGCAGAAAGAATAATGGAAGTCGAGAGATTTAATAGTGACAGCGATAAAGAGATAATAAGTTTTGAGGAAATCAGAAGATTCTACGATGAAAAAATGATTTCCATGAAAATTGAAAATGCCGATTTTACCTATATGCCGCCCACAACTGAAAATACTGATGAAAAACACAAAATGCCAGTTGTGATGAAGAATATCTCAATTGAAGTGAGAAAGGGAGAGTATACAGCTTTCACAGGTCATTCGGGATGTGGCAAATCCACACTTCTGAAATTATTCATGTGTCTGTATGGACTTGACAGCGGAGAAAGATTTATTGTATCGGATGAGAGTATTCCTCTGACAAGCAGATGGCGCAGATTATTTGCGTATGTTCCGCAGGGAAATCATCTTATGAGCGGTTCTGTTCGTGAGATAGTATCATTTTCAGACAGAAACAGTATGAATGACGACGATAGAATCAATAAGGCACTTGAAATATCGTGTTCTGATGAATTTGTGAATAATCTTGAACAGGGTAAGGATACGGTTCTTGGTGAAAGAGGAGCAGGTCTTTCAGAGGGACAGATGCAGAGAATAGCAATTGCAAGAGCTGTCTTTTCAGATGCGCCTGTTCTGATGCTTGACGAATCAACAAGTGCGCTGGATGAAGAAACCGAAAGGAAAGTCCTTGAAAATATAAGAAGTATGACAGATAAAACCGTTATGATTGTGACGCACAGACCGATGGCTCTTGAGATTTGTGACAGTATTTATGAATTTACAGAAAATGGAATTATAAAACGAAAATAAGATCATTGATAGCAGGTGAAGTAATGGTACAGCATGGAAAAAACGGAAAAACAAAAAGATTATTTGATGAGAACGCATATCTTGTAAAACATGATGCAAATGTTATTGAGTGTAAAAAAACAAAAGATGACAGATATATGCTTGTTCTGGATGAAACAGCTTTTTTTCCCGAAGGAGGCGGTCAACCGTCTGACAGGGGAGTAATTATCAGTAAGGAATCCGGAGTTTCAGCTCCCATAACCGATGTTCAGGAGATTGACGGTATAATTTATCACATAACAGAAGTGTTCATACCTTGCGGAGAGGTATACTGTGAAATTGATTTTGGTTTGAGATATGAAAGAATGAGAAATCACAGCGGTGAGCATCTTCTTTCGGGATTTGCACATAGTCTTTACGGATGTACAAATGTTGGATTTCATCTGAATGATGAGGAAGTTACGGTAGACTTTGATATTAAGCTGATGACAGAACAGCTTGATGAAATAGAGAGATATGTTAACAGAGTAATAGCAGAGAACACAGACATAGTATCTTACTATCCGAATCAGGAAACCCTTGCGAATCTTGAATACAGAAGCAAGCTTGAACTGACCGAAAATGTCAGAATAGTTGAAATCAAAGGAGTCAGCGGCTGTGAGATTTATGACAGATGTGCCTGCTGTGCACCTCATGTAAGAAGAACATCAGAAATAGGGATGCTTTTGATAACAGACAGCATCAATTACAAAGGCGGTACGAGGCTCACTATGGTATGCGGAAAAAATGCCTTCAGAATAGCAAAGCAGACCTACTCTGATGCAAAGGCAATTTCGTCCGCACTTTCATCAAAAGTATCAGAATTGTATAATGCTGTAGAGCGTCTGTTCGATAAGAATACTGAACTGCGAATAATGAATTCTGCTCTGATGAACGCATATATGGAAACAAAACTTTCTGTTCTTTCTGAAACAGAAGGGGATATGGTACTGTTTGATTCTGTTTTTGACCGCAGTTATATGCAGAGATTTGTTGACAAGGCTGTTATACTATGCGGTGGAAAGTGTATTGGTTTCTCAGGAAGTGATGATTCAGGGTGGTCGTATGTAATCAGAAGTGATACCCATGATTTAAAGGCAGAATTAAAAGAAATCAATACAAAAATAAACGGACGTGGCGGCGGTACTTCCGCAATGATACAGGGAAGTACACCGCTTTCTGAAAGCGAACTCAGAAAGATTTTTGAATAAGGAGAATGCAAATTGATATTACTTTCAGCGCAGAATATTTCAAAGACCTACATGGAAAGAAAGGTACTCGATGACGTTTCGTTCTTTCTTAACGAAGGGGATAAAGTCGGAATTGTAGGAATAAACGGAACAGGCAAGTCAACTCTTCTTCGTATTCTTGCAGGAGCAGAGGAAGCTGACAGCGGCACAGTAACCCGAACTAAGGGCATAAGAGTTTCGTATTTGCCGCAAATTCCCGAATTCGATAGTCATGGAACCGTACTCGAACAGGTACTTGCACATCTTCCGAATGACATGAAAGAGGCAAAAGAATTTGAAGCAAAATCAATTCTTGGTAAAATGGGAATTACAGATTACAGCAGGGATATCAGTACGCTGTCCGGAGGCGAAAGAAGACGTGCGGGAATTGCTGCTGCACTTGTTCAGCCAAGTGATATACTTTTGCTTGATGAACCGACAAACCACATTGATAATGAGACTGTCAGACTTCTCGAAGCACAGCTGAAAAAATATCGTGGAGCTATTGTAATGGTTACTCATGACAGATATTTTCTTAACAGCATAACAAAGAAGATTGTTGAAGTTGAACGTGGAAAGATATACGAATGTGAGGGTAATTACAGTAAATTTCTTGAAGTCAAGGCACAGCGTGAGGCTGATGCCGAGGCGGCGGAGCGAAAAAACAGAACATTGTATCGTCGTGAACTTGAATGGATAAGACGTGGTGCAAGGGCGAGAGGAACCAAAAGCAAGGACAGAATTGCACGTTTTGAAGAACTTGAAAACAGAGAAAAACCTGTTGAGGCGGATAAACTGCAATTACAGTCGCTTTCAACAAGACTTGGAAAGAAAACAATTGAATTTGAAAATGTAACAAAGGCTGTTGACGGAAAAAAGCTGATTACAGATTTTTCGTATATTATCTCAAGGGATGCAAGAATAGGAATCGTAGGACAGAATGGTGCAGGCAAAAGTACACTTTTAAAGATGATAACAGGACAGTTAAAACCTGACAGCGGAAACATTGTAATCGGAGACACAGTTCAGACAGGTTATTTTTCGCAGGAATGTGAAAGCATGGATCCTAATCAGCGTGTAATCGAGTACATAAGAGAAACAGCGGATATTGTTCATACCCCCGAAGGTACTGTAACAGCCGCCAAAATGCTTGAGAGATTCCTTTTTACATCAGAACTTCAATGGAACAGAATTGAAAAGCTTTCGGGAGGAGAGAGAAAACGTCTGTATCTCTTGAAAATACTCATGACTTCACCGAATATACTTCTTCTTGATGAGCCGACAAATGACCTTGATATAGCGACTCTTACCATTCTTGAAGAATATCTTGAAAATTTCAGCGGTGCGGTTATAGCTGTATCACATGACAGATATTTTCTTGATAAAATGTCAACTGAAATATGGGAATTTGCAGGCGACGGTGTATGCAACAGATACAACGGCAATTATTCTGACTATGAAGAAAAAATATCAGCTCAGGAAAAAGGCAGTATTAAAGAATCAGTTAAATCAGAATCAAAAAAAGAAAGAGTATTTCAGGGAAAGAAAAAACTGAAATTCTCCTTCAAGGAACAGCGTGAGTATGAAATGATTGATGATGAGATAGCTGAACTTGAAACAAGAATTTCCGAGGCTGAAAAGGAAATAACTGAAAACACCTCTGATTACGTGAAATTGCAGGAATTATCTGATAAAAAGGAACAGCTTGAAGAAAAGCTTTCCGAGAAAATGGAAAGATGGGTTTATCTGAATGAACTTGCTGAAAAAATTGCAAGGGGAGAAACGGAATAAATAAAGATACGGGCGGCGGAAAGTCCGCCCCTACATCCCGAAACCGAAAACAAATTCACCTCCGAATCGGGATGCCGAGGGCGGCATCCCCTACAGGCAATTCACGCTGACGCTCGTTCCTCGCTCGTTTTTAGAAATCGAAAGTTAAATCTCACGTTTGTAATAAATCGGGATAGAACATTGTAGGGGCGCCGTTATTCAGCTCCGCATATAGAAGTTTTCAAACACTATAATTCAAGACATATACAGCAGGCTATAAAATCGAACAGGCAGATACTTCACAAATGAGGTATCTGCCTGTTTTATATTTGGTTTATTAGGTGCGACTACAATCAGCCGATGAAAGTACGAATGTTGTTGCTGTCGCAAGTCAAGAGATTCTTGTGTGCTATGACGGAAAATATACAAGTAGATTTTGTACAAAGTTCAAAAACGTGCTTTGCGCGGTGCT
>JAZLGM010000083.1:0-61189 GCA_045616285.1 Ruminococcus sp. | reverse complement strand
ACAGCAGCATTTACAGCCTTAGCAATACCTTTTCTGAGTACCATAGGATTTGCACCTGCAGCGAGATTCTTCATACCTTCTCTGACAATGCTCTGAGCGAGGAGAGTAGCAGTTGTTGTACCGTCACCTGCAGCATCATTTGTCTTTGTAGCAACTTCCTTTACAAGCTGTGCGCCCATATTCTCGAAAGCATCTTCAAGCTCGATATCCTTAGCGATTGTAACACCGTCATTTGTGATGAGTGGTGCACCGAATTTCTTATCGAGAACCACATTTCTGCCCTTTGGTCCCATTGTGATTCTTACTGTATCAGCGAGTTTGTCGATACCTGTCTGAAGAGCCTTTCTTGCTTCTTCACCGTATTTAATATCCTTAGCCATGATGTATTATCTCCTTTATATATAATTAGTCTACAACTGCGAGGATGTCTTCCATCTTAACGATGATGTATTCCTCACCTTCAAGCTTAACATTTGTACCTGAATACTTTGAAATAAGAACCTTGTCGCCCTGCTTAACTTCCATTTTAACATCAGCAGTTCCCGGACCTACTTCAACAACCTGAGCAACTTCAGGCTTTTCCTTTGCTGAACCTGAAAGAATGATTCCGCTCTTTGTAGTTTCCTCAGCCTCAACCATTTTGACAACTACTCTGTCCTGTAAAGGTTTAATAGTCATAATATATTACCTCCTGTAATTAATAACACTTCAATTTAGCACTCTGTATCTCTGAGTGCTAATTATATTTTACCATGTTTTTTCAATAAATCAAGTGTATTCTTTAAACTTTCACAATTTTCGTAATCTTGCACAATATATCAACTTAAATGATGTTAAAATAATACAATTGACTGAGAATATCGGGCTAAACATTTCTTTTTTACAGAATTTGTTATATCAGACTAACGAAATTATCTTGATTTTTTCTGTGGATATGGTACAATAAACATAGAGGGATAACCCTTAATAATTTATGGAGGTGCTGTATTATGGCATATATTATTTCTGATGATTGCGTAATGTGTGGTGCTTGTGAGTCTGAGTGCCCTGTAAATGCTATTTCTGAGGGAGACGGAAAGTACGTTATTGACGCTGACGCTTGCGTTGAGTGTGGTGCTTGTGCAGGTGTTTGCCCTGTAAGTGCTCCTGTAGCTGAATAATCCGTTCATTAAATAGTATTTTAAATGGCTGGTTCATATTACTGAACCAGCCATTTTTTCATTCTTTTATTTCTGTGATAATTTCATCAGTATTTGCAAATCCGACATTTTCCTGCGGAATGTCATCATCATCAAGTGAAATATCATCTATATACGGAAATTCGGCAATATCATCCGTTGTGTCATGATGCTTAATTTCAACTGTCTGATAAAGGAACTTCTCCTCGAATTCATTAATAGGTATCGGAGGTGAAAAATGGAATCCCTGAAAGATATCAGCACCTGTATCAAGCATAAAGTCAACATGGTCCTGACATGAAACACCTTCCGTTATGACCTCCATATTGAGTTCTTTTGCGAGTCTGATTATATTTTTCAGAATTATGCTTCCTTTCAGCTTGTTTCCTTTATTCTGAAGAAACTTCATATCGAGTTTTATTACATCGACATCGAGTGTTTTAAGTGTATTGAGTGCTGAATAGCCGCTTCCGAAATCATCTATTTCAACAATGAATCCCGATATTTTAAGGCTGTTTATGAGTTCTTCGAGTTTTTCTGAATCTTCCATTACAGCAGTTTCCGTTATTTCAAGATGAAGTGAATCTGTCGGAATTCCGAATTCATTTACAAGAGAAGTGAGAATCGAATGAACATCAAGAATCATGATATCCTTCTGAGATATATTTACGGAAATATAGGCATTTTCATATCCTTTTGAAATCCATGTCCTTATCTGCATACAAGCCATTCGCCACATATACATATCGAGTCTGCTTATAAGACCTGTTTTCTCAAGAATATCAATGAAATCTCCGGGAGGTACAATTTGTCCGCCGGGCTTAATCCATCTTACAAGAGCCTCACCGCCACGAATATAACCATATTTGTCAATCTGAGGCTGAATGAATGTATGGAACTCACCTGTTGCGAGAGCATTTCCGAAAGCCTTGATAATTTCCTGTTCTTTCAATACAGCGTCACGTACATCCTTTTCATATACAGAAACAATACTTCGGTAGCTGTCTTTAATCTGAAGAATTGCAAGGTTAGCCCTGTCGCACATTATAGAAACCTTAACATCTGTATCCTTTGCTTTGTATACACCGATATGTACATGAACTGAAAGCTGAGAATTCGGAATTACATTACCTGCGGTCGAATACTCCTGTAAAAATGTATCTGCATGGAATTTATTGTAAGGCATACAGACTGCGAAACGATCTCCGCCGATTCTTCCGAAAACACCGTCTTCACCTGCGAGTTTTTTTGTGATTTCCGCAAGTCGGATGAGAACCTTGTCACCGCCATCAAAATCAAACAGATCATTAATGAGCTTGAATCCCTTAACATCGGCACAAACAATACAATACAGAGTATCCTTGTTTTCTTCCATGACCTCTGCTGATTTTTCACAAAATCTTCTCTTATTGTATATTCCTGTAAGATCGTCATGTGATGCATTATACTTTTCAAGTCGAATCTTATTTACTTCGTCTGTATGGTTATGCAGAATAAACGAGCATCCGATATAGTTTCTTTTCTGATCAAAGAATTTCATGTACTCAATTGTAAAATAGCATTCCTTACCTTCAATTCTTCTTTGTGATTTCCATGAACATGAGTCCTCATCATCACCAAGATTTACATTATTTGCCAGCCACTTTTCAACCTGTTGTTCAATGTTGTTTGTTTCGCCCGTACCTGAGTCACAGTATGCTGTTGCCATTTTGTTCCAGCGGACAATTCTTCCGTCAACATCAAGACAGATGATTCCGTCTTTCATATTTGACATTGTAAAGAAAAGCAGACGTTCAATAAGTGCCGACGGTACGTATTTCAAGGAAAAATGGTATATTGAATACGCAATGACAGGGTAGAGAATCAGACCGAAATCCGATAAATTTTCAAAATGAATACACGCAAGATTTAAAATAGCAAGTCCGATAATTTCCCAAAAAATAACCGAGTATTTTCGTTTGTACATCGAGGGAGTCTTCAGTAGTTTATTAAGAAGAATCCTCAAAACGAGAATAGCGGCGCAGTACATAAATATCAAATGAATAAAGTAGAAAATTTTTGTTTCGGAAACTACGTGTAAGTGGTAATTCATTTTGTTTGTGGCTTCCCCAACTTCATACATGAATTCAAATTTAGTATTAAGAGCAAGAAGAACCGTATCAATAATCAGAAAGATTTTCAGCAGTTTATCCGCCTTTATTTCGTTGTCAGGAAGTACGGTGTAGATTCTCACAAACCTGTAAAGTGAAAACATCATAAGCAAATCGGAAATATTATAAAGAGCAAATCCGATTGAGGAAATCAACTTTACTCTTACGACCATGGAGGTTGCATAGAGAACTATTGTAATAATCGAAACTGACAAAAGACGTATCAGACTGGAAGAAAGTTCATTTTTTTCAACTTTTCGTATATTTTTCGCAAAGACGAATGTATCAATAATTGCTGCGACATAAAGGAATACGACTAAAACCATTATTTTCATACTTATCACCCAATAATTAAATATACCTTTTGTATATTTAGCTTTATTTTTTAAATTATATACTATCATTCTATCATAAAAAATGACAGTTTGTCAACTATTTAACCATGTTTAAAAATTAATTTTCAACTATATACTTTACAAAATTAATTTTTTATGATATTATATAAAAAAGGAGGAGAAGATGAGCGAAAAGAAGAAATATAAGTTGAAAAAGAAATCAGTTATAATTGCGTCTCTGATAATTTTTGCAGTTATCGGAATCATAAATATGATTTATTTATTATTTAAGAAAGAAGAAACTCCGTTGCTGTTAAGTTCTGATTTCGTGGATGAATCTGAAAACGAATATAACAATATAAACGGAATAAACGGAGACAGACTTGTTATCGACAGCCTTTCGGGAAATTCGTTTTTTCCTGCATTTCAGGATGTCCCGAAAAATACATACGACAAGGATAATTTCGTTGTCAGAAACGGTTATTCATTCTATAAAGAGGGCGGTGAAATTACTTCTGAACTCGGTATAGATGTATCTGAATTTCAGGGCGAAATTGACTGGAATGCCGTAAAACAGGCAGGAATAGATTTTGCAGTTATACGTATAGGCTACCGTACATACGGAACGGGAGAAATAGTTATTGACAGCCGATTCGGAGAAAATCTCCGAAATGCCGAAGAAGCAGGAATCAAGACAGGAGTTTATTTCTTCTCACAGGCAATAAGCAAAGAGGAGGCTGTTGAAGAGGCGGATACGGTAATTGAACTAATAAGCGGCTACAATATAACGTATCCTGTGGTTTTCGATTGGGAACTTGTAGGAACAGATAAGGCGAGAACAGACAGCACGACAGTTTCAGATCTTGCGGATTACTGCATTGCATTCAGTGAGAGAGTAAAGTCGGCAGGATATATTCCGATGATATATCAGAATAAAAACACAGCAGAGAGGAGTCTTGACCTGACAAGGCTTAAAAACTATGATTTCTGGCTTGCTGAGTATGACTATACCCCTTCATACGACTATGAGTTTACAATGTGGCAGTATTATGAAAAGGGAGTAGTCCCCGGAATTGAAACAACTGTCGATATGAATCTTAGTTTTGTGCATTACGGAGAAACCGAAAATATTTCCGAATCCGAAGAATAATATATGCCCCGAAATGTTTGTTTCGGGGCATCAGTCTGTTAGAAAATACGTATTATTGCTCCACCAATTAAATCGTGAATAATTTATGCGACGAACTGACAGTAAAAGACAAGGAAGAAAAATGCAGTAATACCGTCGTATTGCAAGTTTTTCTGACGCAGTATTTTTCTGTCGGTACAAGCAGAAAAATTCAAGATTTAATTTCGGGAGCAATAATATCGTAAAACAATGCGGGCGGCGTTCTGCCGCCCGTAATTAACCGAACAGAATATAATGCAGAAAAGGTCAGGTGTTAAACCTGACCTTTTTAATCACTTTGCTATTCTTGCCTTTATATAAGTTTCAAGGAAATCAATTGTTCCCTCAATGCCGAGGCGTGAACTGTTAACTGAAAGATCGTAAAGTCGTGAATCACCCCAGTGGAGATGTACGTGATAGTTGTGATAACGCTTTCTCTTCTTATCCTTTTTCTCAATAAGAGCCTTTGCATCTTCATCTGAAAGTTCATAGACTTTCTTTACTCTCTCAATTTTCGAGTCCATATCACCGAGAATAAAGAATGAAACGAGACCATCATATTTTTTCAGCTTTGTTTCAGAGCATCTTCCGACAACAACGAAAGATTCACCGTCTGCCGCTTTCTTATCAATAAAATCAAACTGCATTTCGGCAATATTATCCTCAATTGAATTGCTGTATCCTCTTACTCTTCTTGAAATAATCTTGGTTTTCGGAACTTCGTTGTATTTCTCAATCTGCTCATCTGTCATGCCTGTTTTCTCGGCAATTTCTGTAATGAGATGACGGTCATAAATCGGGAGCTGAAATCTCTCAGCAAGTGCTTCGGCAATAACACGTCCGCCGCTTCCAAACTCACGTCCTACGGAAATAATAATCTGTGACATATTAAACCCTCCTCAGATATTAAAGATATCTTACGAATAAGTAAACTGTTGAAATACCGAGTACGATTACTGTTGCAGGAGCAAGCTTTGCACAGTATCTGCCCCAGCCGATAGGATAACCGTTCTTAGCTGCAACTGATGTACCTACTACGTTAGCTGATGCACCGATAGGTGTTGCGCTTCCGCCTATATCAGTACCGATTGAAAGTGACCATGCAAGTGTGTCAATCGGAACACCTGATGAAGCAGAGAGACTCTGAATAACAGGTACCATCGTTGCTGCAAAAGGAATATTATCAACAAAAGCACTTGCAATTGCAGATACCCAAAGGATAATAGCAATCATAACCTTTACGTTTCCGTTGCTTATCTTTCCTATAAAATCAGCAATGTATTCGAGAATTCCGGTTTCTTCAAGTCCGCTTACAACAATGAAAAGGCCAATGAAGAAAAGAAGTGTCTTATAGTCAACCTTCTTGAGGAGTTCAGCTGTGTCTTTTGCAAATGCAATAAGAGTAATCACAGCAATGAAAAGACCGATTGTTGCAACTGTAAGGTGAGTCATTGAATGAGTTACAAGGAGAACAACAGCAATTCCGAATATAACGCTGCTTACAGCAAAATCTCTCTTGTTTGTGATAGACTCAGAAGGCTTAGGGAACTTTGACATATCTACCTTTGCACCCTCAGCAGTTACGAGTTCTTTTCTGAATGCAAAGTAGAAGAATACGATTGATACTACGAGACAGATACCTGCAACAGCACCTGTATTTGTAAGGAAGTCAAAGAATGAATAACCGAGTGATGTACCTACAATAATGTTCGGCGGATCACCGCACATTGTAGCAGAACCTCCGAGGTTTGCACAGAAAATTTCTGAAAGAATCATAGGAATAGGATTGAATTTGAGAAGCTGTGCAAGTTCGATTGTTACAGCTGCGAGGAACATGATAACTGTGATACTGTCGATAAACATTGAGAGAACAGCCGACATAATCATGAATGTGATGAAAACAGGAATTGTTTTGCACTTTACCATGAATGCAATCTTCATGCAAAGCCAACGGAAAAATCCTGCCTTTGCCATACCCTCAACCATTACCATCATTCCAGCGATGAAAAGAATGGTTGCCCAGTTGATACCCTTGCTTTCACTCTCAGTAACCTGATACCAGAACTCTTTGGTAGCGAAGCCCTTGAATGCGAGAGTGTCCATAATAGCTTTGCCGCTTCTGAGACAGATTCCAAATACAACAACAAGTGTAAGAAATCCGCAGCCCAGAGTGACAATGTGTCGTTCTATCTTGTCAAGCACAATCATTACGAACATTGTGACAAAGATAATAACGGCAAAAATTGCTGCTGCTGTCATAAAAAATACCTCCATAAAAAATATAATACCATGTAATCGGACAATTTATCCGAAACACACCAAACTGAATTATATCATATTCGGAGTTTATATTCAATAAAAATTCCTGATTTTTTCCCTATATTTGAAATTTTGGCTGTTTTTATACGATATTTTGCATTTTATCCTATATTTTGTGCATTTTTATGTGTTTCTGAACCCTTTTTATATTTTATTCATATACTGATATTGCGAGAGTAATATTTGAAAGGTTGAGATTATGGATAAATGTATTTTTGATATGCCTTCATACACATACGCTGTGAAAGGTAAGAAACTTCTCGATTCTCAGGGAATCAGAAGCACTATTTCAAGACGTGAAAAAAAATGCGGATATTCTCTGAAAATCCACGACGAATGTGAGAAAGCAGAAAATCTGCTTGCCAGATTTTCTATACCGTATGAAAAAACGCAGTAATATAGTTTACGGAGGTGGAGAATGATAATAAATTTTGACAATGCGGCAACAACATTTCCTAAACCTCTGTCCGTAAGAAATGCCGCAGATGAAGCTATCAGAAAATATGGAGGAAACGCAGGCAGAGGCGGGCATAAACTTGCAATGCAGACCTCAATGGCTGTTTATTCCGCAAGAGAAAAAGCGGCAGAATTCTTTGGTGCTGAAACTGAAAACACAGTTTTTACCCTTAACTGCACCCATGCTCTGAATATGGCAATACAGGGTGTAATGTCAGAGGGAGGTCATCTGATTATCAGCGGAATCGAACATAATTCCTCATCAAGACCCTCCTTCAGACTTGCAAGGGATAATAAAATAAGGCTTTCGGTTGCGGAAGTATATCCTGAAAGCCTGAAAACCGTTGAAAGTTTCCGTTCTCTTATTCGTAAGGATACAAAAGCGATTGTCTGCACAATTGCAGGAAATGTTACAGGTCAGATAATGCCGTACCGTGAAATAGGTGAATTATGCCAAAAAAACGGAATATGCTTTATTGTTGACGGCGCACAGGCTTGCGGAATAACAGATGTGAAGTTAAGTGACGGAATTAATATTCTTTGTACAGCAGGACACAAAGGTTTATACGGAATAACAGGAACAGGTCTTCTTGTCAGTGACGGAAAATATAAAATCAAGCCGATAATACAAGGAGGAACAGGCAGCAGCTCCGAAAGTCTTGTTCAGCCTGAACTATTGCCCGAAGGACTTGAAAGCGGAACTCTGAATGTTATCGGAGCAATGACTGTCGGAGCAGGAATAGAATTCGTTAAAAAAACAGGAATAGATAAAATTTTCAGTCATGAGGATAAGCTTTGCAGACTGTTTATTTCTGAACTAAAAAAAGACAAACGAATTAAAATATACCGAAACGAAATTTCCGAATATGTACCGATTGTATCTTTCAACATCGGAGATATACCTCCTGAAAGGGTTGCTTCGGAACTCGCAGAATACGGATATTGTCTGAGAGCAGGATTTCATTGTGCGGCTCTTGCACATATCAGTCTCGGAACAGAAAATGGTACTGTCAGATTTTCACCTTCCGTATTCAACAAAGAATCCGATGTTATGACGCTTACAGAAATTGTAAGAAATATAAAATAACTTTTTTACGGGCGGCATTATACCGCTCGTTTCTCTGTTTAAGTATTTCCGATACAAAAAAACAGGCTTGAATTTGTGTAAAAGTGATATTTTAAGGAAATTCTCAAAAAGGTATTGAAATTCTCTGAAATTATGGTAAAATAATAATAGGGAGTTATGCCCCTTTTAAAGTGTATGAACGGAAAGGATGTGAGTAAATGTCCTCACTGCATGACCTTAAATATGGTTTTATCAGTGTATTGAGTACCCTTGAATTCAGGGATATTGTAGATGTTGCGGTACTCTCTTACATAGTTTACCTTTTAATCAAACTTATCAGAGAAACAAGAGCAGGTCAGCTTATCAAGGGAATTCTCTTGCTTGTTGCAGGATATTTTCTCAGCAGTTTTCTTAAACTAAAAGTAATGACATACATACTCGGAAGAGTTCTTGACATCGGAATTATTGCTATGATTATTCTTTTTCAGCCCGAACTCAGAAGAGCCCTTGAAAAATTCGGAAGAACAAAACTCGGAACAAGTTTTCTCGGGTTCGGTCAAAGTATTGATCAGCTTGAAAAAACATGGAACGGTGCGATTAATGCAATCTGTGATTCATGCGTTGAATTGTCTGCAAGTTGTACAGGAGCCCTGATAGTAATTGAAAGACAGGTTCGACTCGGCGAACAGATTGAGACAGGAACAATGATGAATGCAACTCCGAGTAAAGAGGTTTTCGGAAATATATTCTATCCTAAGACTCCGCTTCATGATGGTGCAGTTATAATGCGTGACGGAGTAATTCTTGCGGCAGCGTGTTTCCTTCCTAAGCCTCAGAATGATGCAATAATCAACAAGAAACTCGGTTCAAGACACAGAGCGGCAATCGGAATGAGCGAAAATTCCGATGCTGTTATTATTGTTGTATCAGAAGAAACAGGTCAGATTTCAGTTGCAATGAACGGTGTGCTGACAAGGGATTATACCAGAGAAAAACTGAAAAAACTTCTTGAAAAAGAAATTTTTGCAAAAAGCGAAAATGATTTTGATAATGATACCTCGTCAAAAGATACCAAAAATCTGATTTCCTCTATTTTTGAAAGGGGGAAGAAGAATTGAAAATAAAACTGAGCAACCACAATATTTCAACAATTATTTATTCCGTGATAATTGCAATTATACTTTGGTTTGTTGTTTCAATTACTCAATATCCGTCTGTTCAAAAGACGATTGAGCATATTCCGGTTGCAACAGATATTACAGGAACTGTTGCAAGTGAAAACGGACTTAGTGTCATTTCCTGTGATGTTGAAGAAGTTACGGTTGAACTTCTCGGAAGCCGAACTCAGGTAGGAAGCCTTAATAATGAAAATCTTGTTGCATACATTGATGCCGCAAATGTCAGCGCTTCTGGTACTAAAAACATGACAATAAGAGTCAGAAGTGCTGCAAACAATAAAATCAACTATGAAATTCAGTCAGTCTATCCGCCGACAGCGACAGTTGTACTCGACAGATATGATACACGTGAATTTTCGATTAATCCGAAAACGCCGAATGTTACAATTGCTGAAGGAAAGGCGATTAATTCAGAGGAGTTTCTCTGTGAACCGGGTATAATAAAAATAACAGGTCCTTCTGCACAGCTTGATAAAATCTCAAAATGCTATGCAGTTGCCAACACAGAACTCAGTCTTGCAGATTCATATACACTTGCAAGTGATGAAATACAGCTTTTTACCGAGGACGGTACACCGATTGACCAGACAGGAATGACATTCGGAAACACAAATTTCAGTATCAACATTCCTATAAGAATCCAGAAAACGGTAGGGCTTTACGTTTCAATTGCAAATGCACCCGCTGATTTCGACCAGAGTATACTGAAATTCAATATGTCGGCAGATTCAGTAGTTCTTGCGGCAAACAGCAGTGCTACAGCGATTCCGGACAATATTGAAATCGGAAAGATATTCCTTAGCGACCTCGATATTAATTACTCAAAGACATTTTCACTGAAACGTGTTCTTGAGGGCAGTGAGTACATAAATGTTTCCGACCTCGATAATGTTACGGTATCACTCAACAGCGAAGGACTTGAAAAAACAGATTTAACTCTTGACAGAAGCAGAATCACTCTCAGCAATTCTCCGGACAGCAGTTATGATTATTATATCCTTACACAGAATATGACTATTTCAGTTGTAGGTCCTGAAAATATAATAAGTGAAATAACATCTGAGGATATCATTGCAGATGTAAATCTGCTTAATGCGGATACTTCGGTAGACCAGTTCAATGCAAGCGTTACTTTCTCATGTCCCCAGTACAACGATGTCTGGGTTGTCACAAGTTCAAAAGTATCAGTTCTCAAAAAGAAAATCGTTCAGGCAACTACTGAACCACCCAAAGATACAGATTAACACCACAGCCCGTTATTTTATAACGGGCTGTTATTCTTTGAAGAAGATTTGCGGAACAATAAAATTAATTACAATATGGTTAAAATTCGGATTTTTCATTGACAAATATAAACTTTGTCTGTATAATCTTAGTATCGGCGGTGTGCTGAATAATATTATGAAAGGACGGTGAATTCCATGAAATTCTATTCATACAATAACAAAGAAAAAACAAATATCACAACACATGGAGTTTGCCTGCAATATATGTAAGGAATGTTGCTTACCCTATACGTATAATCAGCGTCTCTGTACACTCAGGGACGCTTTTTTTGCAGACAGATTCAGAAAGGAAATCTATGTTAATACTCAACGGAAAATATAACTCAGCAAAAATCTTTACCGACAATATCGATGAATCTGCAATATCTCAGATTATTGAACTCTGTAATCAGCCTTTCTGCGAAAATTCTGCTATAAGAATAATGCCCGATGTTCATGCAGGTGCAGGCTGTACAATCGGCACTACCATGACAATAAAAGACAAGGTTGTACCTAATCTTGTCGGGGTTGATATCGGATGCGGAATGGAGACTGTTAAGCTGAAAGAAAAACACATTGAATTGCAGAAACTCGACAAGCTGATTTACAGCAAAATTCCTTCGGGATTCGATATTCGTGACAAAGTTCACAGAAATGCTGAAAAAATCGACCTCTCAAAGCTTTACTGCTACAAGGAAATCAATCCGATTCGTGCTGAAAGAAGCATCGGCACACTCGGAGGAGGAAACCACTTTATCGAGGCTGATAAAGACAGCGAGGGTAATATCTACATCGTTATTCATTCAGGTTCACGTCATCTCGGAGTAGAAACTGCAAGATATTATCAGGAGGAGGCTTACAAAAGGCTCAATAAATCCTCAAAATCTGATATTGATTCACTTATTGCCCTTTTAAAATCCGAGGGCAAAACAAAGCAGATAGAATCCGAAATCAAAAAACTGAAAAATACAAAAAACACAAGTGTTCCCAAACATCTTGCATATACCGAGGGTGAACTTTTTGAACAATACATCCACGACATGAAGATTGTTCAGGAATATGCAATGATTAACCGTCAGACAATGATGAACGAAATAATAAAAGGTATGGGACTTCATGTAACTGAACGCTTTACAACCATACACAATTACATTGATACAGACAACATGATACTCCGTAAGGGTGCTGTATCAGCTCAGAAGGGAGAAAAGCTCCTGATTCCGATAAATATGCGTGACGGAAGTCTTATCTGTACAGGTAAGGGTAATCCTGACTGGAATTTCTCTGCCCCTCATGGTGCAGGAAGACTTATGTCTCGTGCAAAAGCAAAGGAAAGCTTTACAGTATCGGAATTCAAAAAACAAATGTCGGGTATCTACACAACATCAGTAAGCTCAAAAACTATTGATGAATGTCCCATGGTATACAAACCGATAGATGATATCGTCGGAAATATATCTGAGACTGTTGAGATAAACGATATTATAAAACCAATCTACAATTTCAAAGCAGGAGAAGAATAAGGAGGATTTACTATGGAAAAATTTATACCTTACGAAAAACTCAGCAAGAAAGAACAGAAAAAACTCAACTCTGCAAAGCGTAATGACTGGAAGGGACTCAATCCCGTAACACGTATTGCAGACAGCAAAAGCAAAAAATATTCACGAAAAGAGAAACATAAAAAAGATTACCGTCCGGGTTTTCCGGACGGTAATTTTTTATTCATTAATTAATTTTTCAAACGTGCTGATATATATATCTGCTGAAGATGACCAGCTGTAATCACATTCCATTGCACGTTTCACAAGACTTTCCCATACAGTTTTATTCTCATAATCAGACTTTGCTCTGCGTACAGCATCAAGCATATCATTTGCATTGTAAGTCTTGAAAGTGAATCCGTTTCCGTTTACACCGCCGTTATCACGGACGGTATCACGAAGACCGCCTGTTTCCCTTACTATCGGAATAGTACCGTATCTCATTGAAATCATCTGTGCAAGTCCGCAGGGTTCACTCCTTGACGGCATAAGGAACATATCCGAACCGGCATAAATTCTGTGTGAGAATGACGGAATAAATCCTATATTTGCAGATACCCTGTCAGGATACCTTGCTGACATTTCCATGAAAAAATCTTCATAGATTTTTTCACCGCTTCCAAGTATCGCAAACTTACATCCCATTTTTATCATTTCCTCAAACATATAGCGGATTAAGTCGATACCTTTATGATTTACAAATCTTGTTACAATACCGATAAGCGGTTCATTTCCCGAAGCAAGTCCGAGTTCAGAAAGAAGTGATTTCTTACATTCAGCCTTTCCTGAAAGATTATCCACAGAATAATTCCATGCAATGTCAGGATCTTTTGACGGATCATAAACATCATAATCTATACCATTCAGAATTCCTTTAAGCTTATACTGCTTCGTTCCAAGAATTCTGTCAAGACCATGTGCATACCACGGATCGAGAATTTCCCATGAATATCCGGGAGATACAGTGATTATCCTGTTCGCTGTTTCAATGGCTCCTTTGAGCATATTGATATATCCGTCGTACTCAAGGAGATTGGAATTGTACATAGGAATTCCCATTACCTCCTCAAGAACTTCCTTTCCGAACTGTCCCTGATATTCAATATTATGAATTGTTATAGTGGTTTTTATATTGTCATAGCCCTGCTGTAATTTATAATAAATATTATAGTAAACAGGAATCAGCGATGTCTGCCAGTCATTACAGCTTATTACATCGGGTTTGAAATCAATTACCCTCAGCATTTCAAGTACGGCTCTGTCAAAGAATACAAATCTCTCACAATCATCATAAAAACCGTACAATCCGTCTCTTTTGAAATAATAGTCATTTCCTATGAAATAGTAAACAACATCATCTCTTTCGACGCTGTAAATACCGCAATATTGCTTTCTCCATGAAACATCTACCGTAATATTCGCAATAAGTTTCATGTCTTCACACAGTTCACTTTTTATATCCGAATATTTAGGCATTACAACACAGCATTTATGTCCTTTTTTACTGATAGCTTTCGGCAGAGAGCCAACAACATCAGCAAGACCGCCTGTGGCTGCAAAAGGTACAGCTTCACTGGCAGCAAAAAGTATATTCATCAGAACTTCACCGCCGTCTTATATCTTTCCGTTCTTCTTGATGTAGAGAGGAGATACAGATGAACCTGTAACAACCTTTCCGTCATCTGCTGTAACATTCTTATCTGCAATTATTCCTGTAATTGTGCAGTTCTCTCCGATTTCAGTTCCCTGGAAAAGAATTGCATTCTTTACTACAGAACCCTTGCCTACCTTTACTCCTCTGAAAAGAATTGAGTTTTCAACTGTACCTTCAATCTCGCATCCGTCTGCAATAAACGAATTCTTTACAGATGAACCGAGAGCATATTTAACAGGGGCATTGTCCCCTACCTTTGTAAATACAGGTCTCTTTTTCTTAAAGAGGGCATTTCTATTTTCTGTCTCAAGCATCATCATATTTGCTTTATAGAAATTGTCATTGTTATCTATTCTCATGAAGAGATCCTTATGCTCATATCCCATAATCTTATAGTCATTAACCTTATTCTGGAGAATCTCTCTTGTAAAGCTGTAGATATTCTTGCTCTGAGCCTCTGTTACAATCTTCTTCAGACATTCCTTACTGATAACGAGCATATCAAGCCACTGGTTGCACTCACCTGAAACAGGAGGATTTACCATCGCACTTGTAAGACGCTGACCAACACCGAATTCAAGAATTGTTGCAAAACTGTTCTTTTCGCTGTCATATTCACCCTTGCTGTATACGAGAGTAATCTCAGCCTCAGTTTCCATGTGCTGTTTGAGTACAGGTGCATAGTCGATTGTTGTAACTATATCACAGCTTGAAAGAATTACGTATTTTGCCTGTGAATGCTCAACAAATCCCCATATATTGCTTAATGCATCAAGTCTTCCCTTGTATATGCCTCCTGTCTGGCTGTATGGAGGAAGAAGATGAAGTCCGCCTTTTTTTCTTGAAAGATCCCAGTCACGACCTGAACCGAGATGGTCAAGAAGTGAACCATAATTTGACTTTGTGATAACTCCGACCTCTGTAATTCCTGAATTTACGAAGTTTGAAAGAGGAAAGTCAATAAGTCTGTAACGTCCTCCGAAAGGAATTGAACCCATTGTTCTGTGATTTGTAAGTTCGGTGACATAAGAATCATGCATACTTGCAAAAACCAGTCCCAAAACATTATAATTAACGCTCATGTAGTAAAACCTCCGCTCAGATATTTTCGCTGATTATTTCTTTCGGATTAACGACCTTACCCTCAGAAACTGTAATATTATGACCAAGAACCGCAATGCTCCAGTCTTCTCTGTTTTCAAAAAGTGAAGGATCTTTTCCGATTACCGCACCGTTTTCGATTACGCAGTTCTCACCAACTATTGAATACTCAACAACAGCACCTGACTTGATTACTGTTCCGGGCATAACAACGCTGTATTTAACCTCTGCGCCTTCCTCAACGGTAACACCTGAGAAAAGAACTGAGAAATCAACAGTACCGTTTACATTGCTTCCCTCTGCAATCATTGAGTTTTCAACCTTTGCAGATGCACCTATATACTGAGGAGGATTGTATTCACTTCTTGAATAGATTTTCCACTCAGGATCGTGAAGATTAAGTGTTGAAGTAGGGCTGAGAAGGTCAAGGTTTGCATCCCAGAGTGAATCAAGTGTTCCTACATCCTTCCAGTATCCCTCGAATTCATAAGCAAAAAGTCTCTGATCGTCACGAAGCATTGATGTGATAATATCTTTTCCGAAGTCCTTTGACCATGCCTCGCCTCTGTCACGCTTTGCATTTGCATCATTTTCATTCTCAATAAGATATTTGCGGAGTTTCTCCCATGTAAATACATAAATACCCATTGAAGCAAGAGTTGACTTAGGCTCCTTTGGTTTTTCAACGAAATCCTGCACCTTATTGTTTTCATCACAAATCATGATACCGAAACGTGATGCCTCTGACTTAGGAACGTCAATAACTGAAATTGTACAGTCAGCCTCGTTTGCTATATGGAAATCCACCATTTTTGAGTAATCCATTTTATAAATATGGTCACCACCGAGAACCACAACGTATTCAGGATCGTAACGCTCGATAAAACGCATATTCTGAAAAATTGCATTTGCTGTGCCTTCATACCATGATGCTCCTGCCTGAGTCTCATACGGAGGGAGAACATGAACACCGCCGTTAAGCTTATCAAGATCCCATGGTTCTCCATTTCCTATATATTCGTTAAGAACAAGAGGCTGATACTGAGTAAGAACACCTACTGTGTCGATTCCTGAGTTAGTGCAGTTTGAAAGCGGAAAATCAATAAGACGATATTTTCCGCCGTATGGTACAGCTGGTTTTGCAACATTTTTTGTAAGTGCGTAAAGTCGGCTGCCTTGTCCGCCGGCAAGAAGCATAGCAACGCATTTTTTCTTTGTAAACATATTTTTCCTCCAATTTCTCTTTTATTCGCAACAAAGTCCGCAGTTTATGAGAGGTCTGCGGAATTTGTTGCATAAAATTTATTCACACCTGTTTTTTAGTTTTCTTTGCAGGTGTCTTTTTCTTCTCAGCAGACTTTCCCTCTTTTTTATCTGAGTCAGTCTTAACAGTACGTTTTCTCGGTGGTGTGTGCTTCAGATACATTACAGAAAGTGCAGGTAATGTCAGCGAAATGCTGTACTCATGGCCATGCATAGGAACATTCTCTGTTTTGTAAGATTTTTCTCCGACACCTTTTCCGCCGAATTCCTTATCGTCAGTATTGAATACCACTTTGTAGGTACCCTTGAAAGGAACACCAATTCTGTAATCATGACGTTCAACAGGAACAAAATTACATACCGCAATGACTTCATTCTTTGAATCATCTATACGTCTGAAAGCTATGACACTCTGTTCTCTGTCATCATTCGCTATCCAGCTGAATCCGCCCCATGAATCATCATTTTCCCAAAGCGGAGAATTTTCAACATAGAACTTATTGAGTTTTTCAGTATAAAGACTCATCTTTCCGTGTATATCTGTTTCAAGAAGTTCCCAGTCAAGCTGCTTTTTGTAATTCCACTCATTTTCCTGTCCGAATTCCTGTCCCATAAAGAGAAGTTTCTTTCCGGGATGAGCCATCATATAGGCAAGGAACGCACGATATGAATCGAATTTCTGTCCTTCAAGTCCCGACATCTTATTGAACATTGAGCATTTTCCGTAAACTACTTCATCATGTGAGATAGGAAGAACGTAATTCTCCGAAAATGCATAGAAGAAAGAAAATGTCAGTCTGTCATGATTGAAAGTACGATATATCGGATCAAGCGACATATAATCGAGCATATCATTCATCCAGCCCATATTCCACTTGAAATTAAATCCGAGACCATCCATGTCAGTAGGCTTTGTAACGAGAGGCCATGCAGTTGATTCTTCTGCAATCATAAGAGCATCAGGATGCTTTGCAAAAATCATCTCATTCAACCTTCTGAGAAATGCAACAGCTTCAAGATTTTCTCTTCCTCCATATACATTGGCTGCCCACTCGCCATCACGTCTGTCATAATCGAGATAAAGCATTGATGCAACCGCATCAACTCTCAGACCGTCAACATGATATTCGCTGAACCAGCAGTTTGCACTCGAAATAAGGAATGAGCATATCTCAGCCTTTCCGTAGTCAAATACTCTTGTACCCCACGCTTTATGCTCACGCTTTCTCTCGTCAGTATACTCATAACAGCAGGTTCCGTCAAACTCATAAAGTCCTGCGGCATCCTTCGGGAAGTGTGCAGGTACCCAGTCAAGAATAACTCCGATTTCAGCTTCATGGAACATATCTATCATTTTTCTGAAATCATCGGGAGTTCCGTATCTTGAAGTAGGTGCAAAATAGCCCGTTACCTGATAGCCCCATGAAGGATCATAAGGATATTCTGTAAGCGGCATAAACTCGACATGAGTATAAGACATTTTTTTAAGATAAGGGATTATTTCCTTCGCAAAAGTAACATAGTCAAGGAATACTTCCTCTCCGTAGTTTCTCCATGAACTGAGATGAACTTCATAAATATTCAGAGGACTTTTATATATCACTCTCTCTTTCTTTTTCTGATACCATTTGCTGTCATTCCATTCATAACTGCTCTCAAATATTTTTGATGCAGTACCGGGACGTGTTTCAAAATGACTCGCATACGGATCAGCTTTCATAAGAATATCACCGGATTCAGTTTCAATGCTGTACTTGTATGTGTCGAACTGCTCCATGCCGCAGATACGAGCCTCCCAAACACCGTCAGCAATGATTTCCATAGGATCGTGATTACGATCCCATCCATTGAACTCGCCGACAACGGAAACGCTCACAGCTCTCGGAGCCCATACTCTGAAAACAAATTCCCTGCCTTTTTTTCCTGTTTCTGAATGTGCACCGAAGAATTTATATGATTCGCTGTTTTTACCCTGATAATACAGATACAGCGGAAAATCGTTAGGATTATCCTTTTTGTTAACCGACATATTTTTCATCCTCCTTTACTAATATCATTTTAACAGAAACAGGAATAATATTCAAGCTTTTTTGTCCAAATATAATAAAATTTATATACACTACTAATTATGCCACACATAATTTGTGTATAATGACAAACAATTTATTTACAAATGAAACACCGAGTTGATAAATTATTTATCTTATGCAGTTCGTTTCGCAACCCTTATTCCGATTACGGTAACATCATCTCCATGTACATTCGGATTGTATTCCGATGCCTTTCCGCATATATCCGTAACTATTTTTTTCACATCATTTCCGTTCAGCAGAAGTTCTTTTATGTAACCATATTCGCTTTCGTCAATACCGTCTGAAAACATTACTATCATGTCTCCGTCCTCAAAATTATATCGGCTCAGAAAAATATCAGACTGCTCATAAATTCCGATTGGAAACGTCGGAGAACATACTTTAAGTATCCCTCCCCTGTGTCTTATGAGAGTAGCGGATGCTCCCGATTTAATCACCGTAAGCCCGCAACTGTCGAGGTCAATCCTCACAGCATCGAGAGTCGCAAATGATTCATCTCCTGATTTTGATACCATTATGGAATTAATCAGCCTTATCGCAGAATCACAGTTTACTCCGCTGTTTATCAGTTTTCTGAACATACGGACAACAATCCTCGATTCAAGAGCGGCACTTTTGCCGCTTCCCATACCATCTGAGAGTATTACATAGCCTATCCCCGTACCGTCTGTAAAAACAGTTGATGTATCTCCGTTCATATCAGAACCCTCCGCACATAAGGACGCACCATAAACCTCAAGTGAATACTGCGGCTTTTCAAAAAGGCGGAATCTTACCTCACGTCCCGAATACGCAGGTCCTGAAATATCAAGTGAAATTTCAAGTTCATCAGCCGCAAGATCACAAAGTCTTACCGTACTGTCAGGTGCCTCGGTAGTCAGAAAATACAATTCTATAATCAGACGGTTGTATGAATTGAAATATGCAATCGTTTTTCTCGGAGATATACCGTATCTTTCAAGTTTCTTTGTAATCTGCCTGCTTATCGGCTCTGAATATCTGACATCAATTTTCTCGCCTGCCGAGCGTATTATTTCTTCTGTTATTTTTATTTGTTCGCTAAGAATCTGCTGTCCGCCGACCGAACGCATCCTCAGTATTTTTGATGTCATGCGTTCCCTTGAAAATCTGCTGAACTCCCTCGAAAGTTCATGTTTCTTCAGACAGGCTTCAAGTTCATACGGGAAAGACTCAGCCGCTGTTTCAGGTGAATGCATAACCTTATGAAATGCCCTTGCGGTAGTTTCTCTTTCTGTATCCCAGCATACTTTTTTTCTGAAACAGGTATTGCAGACACGACAGCTTATTTTGTTTACATCACCTGTTTTTCTGATGTTTTCTTCAAGTGCCTCAGCGATTCGACCGGATTCCGTTCTTACTGTACCGATTGAATCCGAGAGGAAACTCATCCTCGCATTAATTATTTCAGGAAGGACGGATGCACTGTCAGCACCTGTACTAACCCATTTATCTGAATAATGTGGTGCAATAAGCATAAATACACCCGAACCGCAAATGATATTCAGCATTATTTCGGCATTATTCCTTGTAATCCCTGTCAATATCATTAATACAAAGCTTAGAGATGAAAAGAAAGCGGCTGTTGTAAATGGTTTCTGTCTGTGAAGGTATCCCGTCATGAGTCCCGATGCAGGGAGAAGAACAACTGTCATTCCAGTTTCTCCCGATGCAAGAAACGCACCGCAGGCTGTAAGCGCACCACACAGAACTCCGCCGATATTTTTGTAGTAGTAAGATGCAAGAAGGGTTATTCCCGTTCCAGCAATTATACCGATATTTATCAGAGGGAGTCTCACAGCACAGAGTGAAGATATAAAAGTTATGTACACTATTGCATAAGCACATCCTGAACGTCCGGACAAATTCACAACAAGCTGTTTTTTCAGACCAAGAAAAATATAAGTTGCCGCATAAGATGTTAATCCTGCAACCGCCCCGTAAAAAATGTAAAAAAACAGCTTTCTGAGTACCTCGCCAAGTATTACTGAAACGGCAGTACCTGAAACAAGCACAGCCGATGCAGTTATTATTCCGCTTGATTTAGGACTTGCTTCCGTATCAAGAAAAAGCTTGGCAATTACAATAATTATCATTGCCGCAATTTTCACAATGTTCTTTCCGATATTTCCGCTGATCAGCGACCTTACTATACTTCCCAAAAGTACAGCCGCAGACGAAAATACACCGGATGCCCCGGCAAGGGATATATCCGCAAATGATGCAACCCCGACAGTTTCCGCAGCCGAGAGACAAAATCCCGCCGCCGCTGACAATACAAATGCTGCTGTCGTTAGAATGCTTCCGCTGAGTCTGATTTTTCTGATTTCCAACATCTTTTTTCCTCCGATTATTCTGTTTCTCCCCAAACCAAGGCTTCACTGCATAACTAAGCCCTGAATCTTGCCGCAGGTATTTTCCTTAAGGCAATACCGCACAAAGATTGTGCAAAAGATACGCAGTCAGATTTTGTACAAAGTTCAAAAACGTGCTTTGTGCGGTGTCGCCTTAACTGCATTTGATATTATAGCACAGTGTTTATGCGAAGTATGTCGATTTTGCCACGAAATAAAATTCAGCATTTTAACCAATTTACAGATGCATTATATATCAATATTCACTACATATCTTTTGGATATAATTTAAGTATTATTTAAGTATAATTTAAGCATATTTTATCATTGTTGTACTAATCAACACCCTTCATATTTGTGCATTTAAACGAATTTTTAAGCACTATTCACTTTTTTCAATAAACTTATTGATTTTTTTAAGCAAAAATACTATAATTAAAGTGCAATATATTTCATACGGAATATTGATTAAAATTCGATTATTTAATCAATATTTCAAAAAAACGGAGGGTAATTATTATGTATTCAAAATTCATGAAGAAAACAAGTGCGGCTGTTATGGCTGCTGCAATGGTTTTCAACGCTGCTGCTGTCAGTATGACAGGCATTGTTGCTGCAGATTCAGTAAAATACGAATTTGAAGACGCAACACTCAGCAAGGAAATCACAAAGGAAACTGAAGCAGGTGCAAGCGGCGGAAGTGTCGCTTACATGACAGAGGGTGGCTCAATCGAGGCTGAATTTGAGGTTGAAAAGGACGGCACTTATGATATCATTATCTATGCTCACGGTGTCGGCGGCTCAAAACAGCAGAATTTCTACATCAACGGTGTTTCTCAGGGTTCTCTCTCAATTCCCGAAAGTACAAAATATGAGCCTATCAAGTCAACCGTCAAGCTCAATGCAGGAAAAAACACATTCAAAATCACTCCTTCATGGGGCTGGTCAAAGTTCGATTACTTCACAGTAGGTGAATCCGTACTTCCTGAAATCAAAGCAACACAGACTACCTGTTCTGATGCAGGTGCAACTGCTGAGACACGTTCACTCATGGCTTATCTCAGCTCTGTTTACGGAAAGAACATAATCTCAGGTCAGCAGGAAATCTATTCAGGTGGTCCTCACGGACTTGAAACAGAATTTGAATACCTCAACGACCTTACAGGACATTATCCTGCTATCAGAGGATTTGACTACGGTAACTTCTGCTGCCCGTGTTACGGAAGCGATGATGGTTCAACAAAGCGTATCATTGACTGGGTTAAGAACAAGAATGGTATTGCAACAGCTTCATTCCACCTCAATATTCCAAACGACATGGAAAGCTACAAGTTAGGTGACAAGGTTGACTGGTCTCAGACAACATACAAGGAAAAAGGTTCAACTTTCAAGACATCAAACGCTTACACAGAGGGTACAAAGGAATACGAATACTATCGTCTTTCACTTGAAACTCTCGCAAAGGAATTCAATAAACTCGAAGCTGAAGGCGTACCTGTAATATGGAGACCTCTCCACGAAGCTGAAGGCGGCGGCGGTGAAACAGGTTCATGGTTCTGGTGGGGAAATGAAGGTTCTGAAGTTTACAAGAATCTCTGGATTTACACATACGAAACACTCACAAATGATTTCAACTGCCACAACCTCATCTGGGAATGGAACAGCTATAACTTCGATACTTCCGAAAACTGGTATCCCGGAGATGAGTATGTAGATATCATCGGTTATGATAAGTACAACTGTACAAAATATCTTGCTGAGAACAACTGGCAGCCTTCTCTCGAACATGACGACAGTGCTATTCCTTCAATATTCTACAGCCTTATGGAAAAGTATGACAGCAAGAAGCTCATTGCTATGGCTGAAAATGACTGTTTCTCAACAGTAGAAAACCTCACAAACGACAAGGCCGGCTGGCTCTACTTCTGCACATGGTATGACGGAGGAAGCGATAATATTAACTTCCTTTCAAATCCGACATTCAACACAGAGAAAGACACAATCGCTATGTATCAGAGTGATTACTGTATTACTCTTGATGAGCTTCCTGCAGACCTCTACACAGCAGATACTCCTGTTCCTGTAACTACAACAAAGGATCCTTCTGCAGCAACAGCTACAACAACAAAGAAGACAACAACTGCAACAACTACAACTGAGGCTGATCCTACAAAGAATTTTGCTAAGATTGAAACAAATGCAAAGGGTGAAACAAACATCACTCTTCCGGAGGCAACATCTGATTTCTTCCTTAATGTTGAACTTCCATCAGGTGTAACATACGCAAACGGAGGTCTTGGTGTTTCAATTTCTCTCGACGGTACATACTACTGGGCAAATGTTCAGTGGGAAGCTAAGAAATCAGGCGAAGTTGCTGTAAATGTTGATAAAAATTTCCTTAACTGCTCAATCGGAACAGAAGTTGTTGAAGATGAAGCTGTTATTGAAGCTGTAAAGGCTGAACTCTCAAAGCAGAAATCATATCAGGCTCAGATCTGGTATGCTTCTGATGCATCGGGTGATGCTGTTTCAACAAGTGATGTTAAAATCAAGAGTGCATATATCAAGACTGAAGGTACTCAGACAGCTACTACTGTTACCTCTGCATCTTCTGTTACTGTAACTCTCTCAGGCGATGCAAACTGTGACGGTGTCGTAACTATGGCTGATGCTGTTATGATTCTCCAGAATCTCGCAAACTCATCAAAGTATCCAATTACAGCTGAAGGCATAGCAAATGCCGATGTTGACGGTGAAAAGGGCGTTACAGCTATGGATGCTCTCACCATTCAGAAGTTCGACTCAGGTCTTGTAAAAGAACTTCCTGTTAAATAAGTCTCATTCATACTTCTATAACAGAACAAATCCCGTACTGAGAAATCAGCACGGGATTTGTATTTTTTTGTGTGAACTCAGTACAAATAAGCGTCTTTCGGTGATATCATTTCATGTGGGTTGAGGTCTGTTTTTTGCAAATAAACCATACTGTCATCATAAAATCTGACCACTATTATTTCTGAACTTTCCAGCGAAAAATACAGCTTTTCATCATCTCTGTATAATCCCTCATAATCAGCGGCACAGCCGATATATTCACCTGCTGTATATTCATCATCGAATATCTGCAAGTATACCACACCATTTATTACGACATAACCCAACATATCACCAAACTCATAGTTTTCTGTATATTCAGCAGATTCTGTTTGAAAAGGTGCATCCGAATGCTCTTCTTCATTTATATTCGGAATGTCATTATTATTGTTTTCCTCATTGAAAAAGGGATTGATAACCTCTTCATTCTGCTGTAAATCTGATGTATTATCCTCTGTCATTTCATTCTGAGTATCATTTTCCTCATGTTCCGTAATTTCTTCATCAGATTTTTCTACTTTCTCTGTTTTATTAACTGATGTTGAGGAATTTGTTTTTGTTGTTTTTTCGTTTTCAACAATTATGTCCGTTGTCACGCTCTGTCTTACATATTCTGTTGTTAAAGCAAAACCATAATCAGATACAGGAGATTCAACCGTAAGATTAATCTTGTTTACATTATCCGATGAAAATGCACCGATTTTCCATAATCCCACGCCGACAAATGCTGCTGCACAGACAGGAGAAACCACAGCAGCTGCTCTCTTGAATTTTTGCTCCTTCATTCTCTTTGCAGAATTATATGCATCAATTCTGCTGTGTACGTCCCTTATCATTTCATCATGTGTTTTCATAGCTAAAGCCCTCCGATTCAAGTTGTGTTTTAAGTACCTTTCTCGCACGGTATAATAAAGATTCAAGTCCCCGAATACTCCTGTTCATTATCATCGCCGCCTCTTTGTTACTGAGTTCTTCAAAATAGACAAGCCATAAAGCCTGCTGATATTCGGGTTTCAGCTTCCTCATTGCTTTATGAAGAATTATTTGCTGTTCCCTCTTTATGTAATTTGTTTCAACAGCATCCTCTTCGCTTGTAAGTTCTGATAACTCATCAATTGATATATATTGATTTCTCTTGTTCTTTCGCATATAGTCTACGGCTTTATTTCTTCCGATTACATAAAGCCATGTTTTAAATGAACATTTCCCTTTGAATTTAGGTTTCTTTATGCCAATCAGAACAAACGTGTCTTCTGCAAGCTCCTCGGCAATATGAATATTCCCGACAACACCCGTTAAATAAAGGATAAGACCGTCGCTGTATTCTGTTATTATATCATCCAATCCTTTATCATCCCCCTCCAAACAGTAACGACGATAGCTTTCTGTCCCGTTATCCATAAACATCCCTCCCTTATTTTGTGCTTTCACATATTAGACGATAATAATCAGAAAAACTACGCAAAAAGCCTGTACCAAAAAATCAGTACAGGCTTCAATCTTTATTTTCTGTTTTTTCTGTAAATAATTGTAAGTCCCTTTATGAGAAGATTCTTATCGAGAATAACTTCCTTTTTGCAGAGAGGTACAACAACCTCTGCAAGTCCTCCTGTTGCAACTACGGTACATTTTTCACCAAGTTCCTCTTCTATGCGGTCAATTATTCCGTCAAGCGCACAGGCATTTGAATACAGCGCACCGTTTCTCATGCAGTCGATTGTATTCTTTCCGATTATATTGTCGGGAAGCTCAAAATTTATCTTAGGAAGCTGTGCTGTACGCTGAATAAGTGCATCTGTAGCAACAGCCATTCCTGTTATAATCAGCCCTCCGAGATAATTTCTGTTTCCGTCAACTACTGAAACTGTTGTTGCAGTACCCATATCAATCACAATCTGAGGCACAGGATACGTATTTATTGATGCAACAGCATCAACAACCTGATCGCTTCCGAGCTGTTTAGGATTGTCAATCAGTATATTAAGCCCCGTTTTAACACCCGGTCCCGCCATCATAACGTCAACACCGAAAAGTTTTTTCACAGCATCTTTTACAGTATTCGTAACAGACGGTACAACCGACGACATAACCGCTGAATCAATGTCTTTTATGCTGAAATTATTCATTTCAAGCAATGATTTCATAAGTACAGCATATTCTCCGGAAGTCGCATGATGATTCGTTGATATTCTTTCAAAAACCACTATTTCATCAACATCATTCACACATCCGAACACAATGTTTGTATTCCCTATATCTACCGCCAAAAGCATATTATCATCTCCATTTAATTATAAAAGCCTGTCATTCTCAAAGAAACAATGCTCCGTATTTAAGTATAACATAAAAAATCAGAAAAATCTATATCTTTTTTGAAAAATATATGTTATAATATTCTTAGTTTTATTATCATAAGGATTAGGATATTATGAAAAAATTACTTCTTTATATTATTCTTACACTCATTGCGGCTGTAATGATATACCCTCTTCTCTGGCTTATAGGAGCATCTTTCAAGTCAAATGAGGAAATATTTTCTTCTGCATGGTTTATGCCTTCGGATTTTGATTTCAGCGTGTACAAAAAAGCATGGGAAACAGCCACACCATACAGTATGGGGCATTATTTTTTTAACACATTCCTGATTATAATTCCCAAAACTGTTTTTGCTGTATTTTCTTCGACCGTTGTCGGATATGGATTCGCAAGATTTGATTTCCCTTTAAAAAAATTCTTTTTTGCACTTCTGATGTGTTCAATGTTCATGCCTTCAATCGTTACGGTTATGCCGTCATATCTCATGTGGGGTGTTTTCGGGCTTCTTGATACATATATCCCCCTCACACTTCCTTCACTTTTTGCGGCAGAAGGTACTTTTGTTTTTATGATAGTACAGTTTATGAAAGGAATTCCGAAAGAATTTGACGAGGCGGCAAGAATCGACGGATGCGGTACTATCGGGACTCTTATACATATAATTGTCCCCTGCATACGACCGGTTCTCGTTTCAATTTCGATTTTTACATTTCTATGGACAATGAACGATTTTATAAATCCACTTATCATGATAAGTTCCGTTGAAAAATACCCCATATCCCTTGCTTTGAGACTCTCATCTGACAGCACAGGAAACGGATACGAACAGAGTAAATTAATTGCAATGTCGGTTATCGGACTTATTCCGTCAATAACTGTTTTTGCAGTTGCACAGAAAAAATTTATAGGTGGAATAACCACAGGAGGTCTGAGCGGATGAAAAGCATACAGCATCTTGAATATACAGCACTAAAATATATTGAAAAGCTTATTCTTCCCTCCGACACTCTTTGTCCGATGTGGAACAGGGAGAATTTCATTTTCAGAAAAAAAGCAAAATGGAATTACATAGACAGTTGTATGATAAGGTCACTTATACTTCTGTATGAAAATACAAATGACAGCAGACTGATTGACTATGTAATAAAATTCACAGATACCTATGTAAATGAAAACGGAAGTATTCCAACAATGAAATCTGAGGATTTCAATCTTGACAACATAAACGGAGGAAGAAATCTTATTTATCTGCACAGGAAAACAGGAATTGAAAAATACCGTCTTGCCTATGAAAAAATCTACTCCTCACAGCTTGAAGTACAGCCTCGTCTTTACTGCGGAAACTACTGGCATAAGGATATTTACCCCTATCAGCTATGGCTTGACGGAGTATATATGGCTCTCCCCTTCCTTGCAGAATACAGCAGTATAAACAGTATTTCTGATGCACATGAGGACATAATAAATCAGCTTTCAAATATTCAGAATATAATGAAAGACGAAAAAACAGGTCTTTATTATCATGGCTATGACGAAACAAGACTTATGAACTGGTCTGATAATGAAACAGGTCTTTCCTCACAATTCTGGCTTAGGTCAATCGGTTGGCTTTGTGCAGGTCTCGCTGATTTATGTGAACTTATGCCCGAAAACAGGCTTTGCAGAACAATGCTTCACGACCTTGTGCTTTCCCTTGAAAAACACCTTCTTCCCGACGGTATGCTTATGCAGTTGCCTGCAAGACATGATTTGGAGGGGAATTATCCCGAAACAAGCGGCACTCTGCTTTATGCATATTCTGCAATGAAATCTGCACGACTCGGAATAAACAGCCTTGATTCAGCGAAATCGGGACTTCGCTCACTTATTACAATTACAGAAAAATATATTGAATTTGACAATGATATGCCTATTCTGAAAAATATCTGTCTTATGGGTGGATTGGGTGGAAAGCAGAATCGTGACGGTTCGGCTGAATACTACCTCAGCGAAAGAATAGTTGAAAACGATGCGAAGGGAATTGCACCGTTCCTCATGGCATATAATGAATTTCTTATTTACAGGAAGAATTCAGATGAATAAGAAGCTGATTAACACAATTGCAGGTTTCCTCGAAGTCACAGGCTTACTTGCTGTTTTCACACTTTTTGAGAAACTGCACAATACACTTGCAGCCTGTTGTTTTTTATTTTTGATTTCCCTTTATTTAAGCATAAAATCGGTTACAATGCTTTATAACTCAGCTTGCTTTTACAGGGATATAAAAAAAATCCCTCAGAAAAAAATCAAAACCGTATCTGCTGTTGTGATTTCAAGCAGAACAGCAGTTCACAGCGGTACATCGACAGGAAAAGCAAAGGCTGTTTATACTCTGAACAATAAGGAAATAAAGGGAAGAATGATTTGTGCTTACTATCAGAAGCTTGATCCCGACGACAAAATCCGAATTATCCCCGACAAAAGAAACGGAACTCTTTTCGCTTTTTCTGTTCAGCACATAAAGGATGCTGTGCTGACTTATTCAGTTTTCAGTTTACTCAGCGTTCTGTTCACTGCCTTTATGCTTGCAGGTGTGATTTACGGATTAATTCATATATAAGGAAGTGTTTTCATGAATAAAAAAGTCCCCGACTACATGAGTAAAATCTCGGAAAAAGGAATTGTCCTCGGACTTGAAAGAATAAACGAATTAATGCAAAAACTCGGAAATCCACAGGATAAAGTAAAAATACTCCATATTTCGGGAACCAACGGAAAAGGCTCTTTTTCGGCTATGCTTAGTTCAGTTCTTACGGAATCGGGACTTAAAACAGGATGTTTTTCATCCCCTGCCCTTACGGGAATTACCGACAGTTTCCGAATAAACTGCAAAGAAATCTCACAAAATCAGCTTGACGAAATAATGTCGGATATTGTGAGAATATGTGAGGGAATGGCGGATAAACCTACAGAATTTGAAGTTCTTACAGCCTGTGCTTATGAGCTTTTTTATCGTGAGAAATGCGACGTTGCCCTCGTTGAATGCGGTATGGGAGGCGATACAGATTCCACGAATATAATAAAATCTCCCGTACTTTCGGTTATTACGAATATTCAGCGTGACCATACAAAATTCCTCGGTGATACTCTTTCTGAAATAGCAATGCATAAATCGGGAATAATAAAACATAACTGTCCCATTTTTTTCGGCGGTGAAACTGAAGGAGAGGCTTTTGAAATAATCAAGGATAAAGCCTATAAACTCTCGGCTGAACTTTTCACAAAAAATCATGGTGATATTTCGGATATTGATTTTTCAATTGATGGCACTTCATTTTTATATAAAGGCAATAAACTGATACTTTCACTCCTCGGTACATATCAGACGGATAATGTGCTGAATGTACTTAATTGCGTTGAAATTCTCAGAAAAAACGGATTTGATATTTCAGATGATGCTGTCAGCGAGGGACTTAAAAACGCAAACTGGCACGGAAGATTTGAAATTCTTTGCAGAAATCCGCTTGTAATTTATGACGGCGCGCATAATCCCGACGGTATAAAACAGGCATCCGACAGCATAAAAACTTATTTCAACGAAAAAATCGCACTTTTAATCGGTGTCATGGCTGATAAGGAATACGGACTTTATGCCGATATGCTTGGAGAATACCTCGACCATGTTTTCACAGTAAAGCCACAGAATCCACGTTCACTTGACAGTAAAAATCTTGCTGAAAGCTTCACATCTCATGGAATTGATGCTGATTATTTCACAGACTTGAATGAGGGTGTGAAAACTGCTTACAATTACGCAAAACAAAAGGAAATCCCACTTGTTATCCTCGGTACGCTTTATATGTACAAAGAAATAGCCAAAATAATATAAAAACAGAAAGGAATAAAAAAATGCTTAAAGGAAAAACTGTTCTTCTTGCTGTTTCTGGTTCAATTGCAGTTTACAAGATATGCAACCTCGCAAGAATGCTTACAAAACTCGGATGTGAGGTTCATGTTGCAATGACACCTAATTCGACAAATTTCGTGCATCCCCTTACTTTTGAAACACTCACACAGAACAAATGCCTTATTGATACATTCGACAGGAATTTTCAGTACAGCGTTGAACACGTTGCAATTGCCAAAAAGGCTGATGTGGTAATGGTTGCCCCTGCATCTGCAAATGTAATCGGAAAAATCGCAAACGGTCTTGCCGACGATATGCTTACAACCACAGTTATGGCTTGTACCTGCAAAAAAATAATTGCCCCGGCAATGAATCACAATATGTTTCATAATCCGATTGTTCAGGACAATATTGAAAAACTCAGAAAATTCGGCTATGAAATTGTCGAACCTGTAAAGGGTATGCTTGCAAACCGTGATATAGGCGACGGAAAACTCCCCGACGAGGAAACTCTGCTTGAATACATTGTTCGTGAAATCGCATTTGAAAAAGACCTTGAGGGAAGAAGAATTCTCATTACAGCAGGTGCCACAAGAGAAAAAATCGACCCCGTAAGATTCATCACAAACCATTCAAGCGGAAAAATGGGATTTGCCCTTGCAAGGGCGGCTATGCTTCGTGGCGCAGATGTAACCGTTGTTGCGGCACATACCGACGTTGAACCTCCGATGTTTGTAAATGTTGTAAAGGTAGAATCTGCTGAGGATATGTTCAATGCCGTAAAAGAACACCTCGACGAAAACGACATAATCATAAAAGCTGCTGCTGTTGCAGACTATACCCCTGTTACAACTGCTGACAGCAAAATAAAAAAATCCGAAGGCGATATGAGTATACCTCTTAAACGCACAACGGATATTCTGAAATATATCGGTGAAAACAGAAGTGAAAAGCAGGTTGTGTGCGGTTTTTCAATGGAAACCGACAACGTGATTGAAAATTCACAGAAAAAGCTGATTTCCAAAAATGCTGACATGATATGTGCGAATTCACTCAGAAAAGCGGGTGCAGGCTTCGGCACAGATACAAACATAATCACACTTATAACAAAAGACGGAAACGAGGAACTTGAACTCATGTCAAAATTTGATGCTTCAAATGTCATTCTTTCAAGGCTGAATGAAATGCTGACATGATGGTTTTTTATTGGTTAAATCGGGATTTGAGTTGACTATCAATCATAATATTTTGAGGTAACAAATGGCAAAAAGAAAAAATTGGGTGATATAATTGAAATACCTTTAGGAAATAATAGATTTGCGTATGCAAGGTTGTTTTACGAGGGTACGTTAGCAATTTATAAAGGTATATTTTCAGAATATGATAAAGAAATTACTAAGGAAAATTATTATAGATACATTGCAATATACTCATGTGATTTATCTAAATTATGTGTAGTAGACTCTGTACCATTTAAAGATGGAGAAGACATCTGGCCACCAGATAAAGTAGTAATTGACCAAATAACAGGAAAAGGTTCATTATATCATCATGGAGAAATATTAGAATGCAGTTATGAAGAATGTAAAAATTTGGAAGTTGCTGCCGTTTGGCATATAGAGCATATAGTAGATATGTTAAATGGTGATTCTAAATGGGATGTTTCTATAGGAAAACCTAAAAATATTTAGTGATAGCTTACTTTTTAGGATGTTTAAATTTCACACACAAAAATTGCCCCGAAACTTTTGTTTCGGGGTATTTGTATTATATATATCAAAATCTGTAAAGCATGATGTATTCTTCTGCATTTTCATCAACAATGCTGAATCCGACATTTTTATACATTTTCACAGCGTAATTTTCCTTCTGAACTGCTAAAGATGCCTGTTTATAGCCTTCTTTTCTCAACTTTTCAAGCATTGCTTTCATTAATTCCGTACCGATTCCATGACCTCTGTATTTTTTGTAAAGAGATATTGCAAAAGACGGTGTTTCATCATCAATATGTCCGTAGTCATTCATGATTCTCACCCAGACTGCTCCCGCTGTATTTCCTTCAGCCTCTGCCAAAAATGCAAAATCGCCTTTATTTTTCCCGAAATCTGTCAGATAAACCTGTAATTCAGGACGATAAATTATTTCTCTCGGAGGTGGTTCAACACCTTCGGGAATAAAAATTGCTTCATAGAGAAAATCCTCAAGTACACTGTATTCTCCCTCTTTTAGTTCTCTTATTTTATAATTCATAGTTCCTCCGTATTTTATTTCAAAGTATTCGACATACAGCAAAGGGCGACAAAATGTCGCCCCTCAAATCTTTATTTTCCAAAAGCTTCCTGAATAATATCAACAATTCTGATTTTATCATCTCTGAAAGCCTTGAACTGATTATAAATCTGATCTGCTCTTTCACGACACTTAGCCGCAGGTATTCCGAGGAAGCTGTTTTCCTTTCTGAGACTTCCAAGAGTATATCTCATTGAAAGTTCAGCTGTACACCAGAGCATACCATAGTAAAGTGAATCAATTTCAACATTTGTAAGAGTATTTTCAATACCGTCTGCATATCCGCAGGCTACATCGTAAAGTGCAGTAAAGTAATCTTCTTCTGTACATACTGAACGAACAAGATCACCGAAATCATACGCAACATAACCCTGCATTACTGTATCAAGGTCAATTACAACTGAAAGATCACCTATAACAATGTCGCTGTACTTTGTATCGCCATGAATTGTACGCTTAGGCATATCTCTGAGAATACGGTTGAGGTCGTACTTCATGAGACTGAAAGCCTCTTTTCTCTCATTGTCTGTACAAATTTCAGAATATTTTTCAAAATACACATCATAGTTATGAAAATCAGGAATTGCCTGCTGTAAACCGAGTTTTCCACGATTCATTATACGGTCAAATGTACCTATTGCAAATCCGCATGAATACGGATCATCTGCAGAAGTTTCACCTTCTGTATAATCGTACATTCTCCATACAGTATCATTTATTGTTACAAAATTTCTTCCGTCATCTGCTCTGAGGAAGTGTGGAATTGTAACATCATCCGGAGTATACTTCGCAAAAATTCTCTCAACTGCTGATATATTCTTCATAACAACATCAGGAGCCTTGAAAACATTTTTGTTAAGTGACTGTAAAATATACTTCTTGTCAGATGCTGTCACGATATAAGTGTCATTTATATGTCCCTGATCTACGCTGTTGATATCGTTTACATCTGTAACTCCGAAAAGCTTAGGTATTTCTGTTATCTGCATAATATTCCTCCCGTATCAGTTTTTGAGGCTGTGCATTGGTGCCGGAATACGGCCGCCACGATTTATGAATTTTGCTGCGGACTTATCTCTTACCGGCATTACAGGACCGCTTCCAAGAAGTCCCCCGAATTCAAGCATTTCGCCCTCCTTCTTTCCGATAGCCGGAATAAGACGAACTGCTGTAGTCTTTGTGTTTACCATACCGATAGCAGCTTCATCTGCAATAATTGCAGAAATTGTCTCAGGTGAAATATCCCCCGGAACCACTATCATATCAAGTCCTACTGAACATACTGCTGTCATAGCTTCAAGCTTTTCAATGCTGAGAACTCCTGCAACAGCCGCATCTATCATTCCTGCATCTTCAGAAACAGGGATAAATGCACCTGAAAGTCCTCCGACAGTAGATGAAGCCATTACGCCGCCCTTCTTTACTGCATCATTAAGCATTGCAAGACAAGCTGTTGTACCGTGTGTTCCGCAGACTTCAAGTCCCATTTCCTCAAGAATATGAGCAACGCTGTCGCCTATTGCAGGTGTCGGTGCAAGAGAAAGGTCAACTATTCCGAAAGGAACACCAAGAAGCTTTGAAGCTCTTGCGCCAACAAGCTGTCCCATACGTGTTATCTTGAATGCGGTTTTCTTGATTATATCCGCAAGTTCATTTACAGAAGCATCAGGGTATTTGCTGAGTGCTGAACGTACAACACCGGGACCTGAAACACCAACGTGAATCTCACAATCCGGCTCACCTACACCATGAAATGCACCTGCCATAAACGGATTATCTTCAACTGCATTGCAGAATACAACAAGCTTTGCCGCACCTATGCAGTCTCTGTCTGCTGTCTTTTCGGCTGTTTCCTTTACAATCTGTCCCATAAGTTTTACAGCATCCATATTTATGCCTGACTTTGTAGAACCGATATTTACTGATGAACAGATATTTTCTGTTACCGCAAGAGCCTCCGGAATAGAACGGATAAGTCTTTCATCACCTGCGCTGAATCCCTTTTGAACAAGTGCTGAATATCCGCCGATAAAGTTTACTCCGCAGGTATCAGCCGCTCTCTGAAGTGCCTTTGCAAATTTAACAGGATCACCATCAGGACAAGCTCCGACAAGCATCGAAATCGGAGTAACAGAAATTCTTTTGTTTATAATCGGAATACCGTATTCCTTTTCAATCTGCTGTCCGACAGAAACAAGATTCTTTGCTTTGCTTACTATCTTGTTATAAACCTTTTCACAGGCTTTGTCTATATCTGTATCCATACAATCGAGAAGTGATATTCCCATTGTGATGGTTCTGATATCAAGACATTCGTCCTGTATCATTCTTATTGTTTCAAGAATATCATATACGTTAAGCATTATTGTTTCCTTTCCTTGTATATTGCATCACACATTGTGCATTGAGTTGAAAACATCCTCGTGCATTGTGTGAATAGAAAGACCGAGTTCATTTCCGAGACCTGTCATTCTGTCAACAAGCTCAGAAAAATCACCGCTAAGACCTGATATATCAGCGAGCATTATCATTGCGAACATATCCTGTAAAACGCTCTGTGTTACCTCAATTACATTTGCACCCATATCAGCACAAATACCGCTTACCTTGTGGAGAATTCCCACATTATCCTTACCGATTACGGTTATTACTGCTCTCATATTTTTCTGCCTCCAAAACATAATAAAGTGAATATGAATCCACATACTTTTAATATTATAACACATTTCTGATTATGTTTCAAGAGTTTTGACAGATTTTTCTGATTATTTTTAAGGCAAAAAAATGTTCTCAATCTATTGAAAGATTAAAATTAATGTGTTATAATAGTATGGTATAAATTTAAAAAGGTGATGATGAATATGGTTCTTACAGATTGTCACACACACACAATGTATTCTATGGATTCAGATGCCGATATAAACACCTGTATAAAACGAGCGATAAGTCTCGGACTTGAAGCTTATGCCATAACAGACCATTGTGAATGCAATTTCTGGTATCCGAAAGAACATTACGGTGATACCGATTTATCAGAGGATTTCAACTACTGTCAGGACTTTGAAGCCTCGGTAAGTGCTGTTACCGAACTGAAAGAAAAATACAGCAGTCAGATTAATTTGCTTTGCGGCACCGAAATGGGACAGGCTATGCTTGATTTGGAAATTGCTGAAAAAATCATTTCTGACCACCGCCTTGATTTCATAATAGGTTCTGTTCATCAGATAAAAAATGAAAAGGATTTCTTTTTCATTGAATATGACAAGATGACAGAAAGTGAGATTTACAATCTCCTTGAACGCTATTTTACTGAAATAAATGAACTGTGCAAATGGGGTAAGTTCGATGTTTTAGGTCATCTCACCTACTGCATGAGATATATGAAGTGCAGAAACGGAATCGAACCCGACATAAGCAGATTTGACGATATAATTGCCGACTGTTTCAGGTCTCTTGCTGAAAAAGGAAAGGGAATAGAAATCAATACATCGGGAATCCGACAGGGATTCGGTGAATGTTTCCCATCTCTTAAATATGTAAAAATGTTCAGAGATATGGGCGGTGAAATTATTACTGTCGGTTCAGATGCACACACAGCTGATGATATAGGCAAAAATATAAACGACGGAATACTAATTGCAGAAAATGCAGGGTTTAAATACATTTCTTATTTCAAGGAGAGAACACCTTGCTTTATAAAAATTACTCAATGAAAGGACTGATTATTTTATGAAAAATCAGATTATCGGGATTTTACAGCAGAACGCCCGCATTTCAGCCGCAGCACTCGGAGAAATGCTCGGCATTTCAGCCGCAGAGGCGGAAGCACAGATAAAGAAACTTGAGGAGGATGGAATTATTCGTGGATACAGCGTTATTCTTAACGATGAACTCTATGATAATTCAACTGTCTATGCAAAAATTGACCTCAAGGTAACTCCTCAGCGTGACTGCGGATTTGATGACATAGCAAAGACAATCATGATGTATGACGAAGTTGAAAGCGTGAATCTCATGTCGGGTTCATACGATCTCTCTGTTGAAGTTAAAGGCAATAACCTCAAAGACGTTGCTCTCTTTGTTTCTGAGAGACTTTCAACAATCGACGGAATCATCTCTACTACAACTCATTTTCTTCTTAAAAGATACAAGGAAAAAGGAATATTCATCAATAATGAATGTCCTGATGAAAGGGGACTCGGTTAATCGTGATAGATTACGATAAGGTATTATCCAAGAGGGTAAAAAGCATAAAACCTTCAGGAATACGTAAATATTTTGATATAGCAGGAACTATGGAGGGTGTTATTTCTCTCGGTGTCGGTGAGCCTGACTTTTCTACCCCATGGGTAATCAGAAAATCAGCAATTCAGATTCTTGAAAGAAAGAACATCATCTACGGACCAAACAAGGGACTTGAACCGCTCAGAAATGCGATTTCTGACAGAATCATGAAAAAACATGGTGTAAAGTACGACAGCGAAAACGAAGTTATTGTAACTGTCGGAGGTTCAGAGGCTATCGACCTTGCAATCAGAGGACTCGTTGACCCCGGTGATGAGGTTCTTGTTGTTGAACCTTGTTTCGTGTGCTATGCTCCGCTCGTTGAGCTTACAGGAGGTGTTCCTGTTTCAGTTCCGACCAAGCTTGAAAACAATTTCAAACTCACACTTGACGATATAAAGGATAAGGTTACAGAGAAAACAAAGCTTCTCATTCTCCCATTCCCGAACAACCCGACAGGTGCAATCATGACACGTGAGGATCTCGAACCTATTGCAGAATTTCTCCGTGGTACTGATATTATGGTTCTTTCAGATGAAATTTATTCTGAGCTTACATACGGAAGAAAGCATTGTTCAATCATCGAGCTTGAAGACATGGCTGAACGTACAATCTATGTAAACGGTTTCTCAAAGGCTTACGCTATGACAGGCTGGAGACTCGGTTATGTCACAGGTCCCGAAGCAATTATTTCACAGATTTCAAAAATTCATCAGTACGGAATCATGTGCAGTCCTTACATAAGCCAGAACGCCGCTGTTGAGGCTCTCACCTCATGTGACGGTGAAATCAAAAAAATGGCTGATGAATACAATGTAAGAAGAAAATTCCTTGTCAGCGAATTCAATCGTCTCGGTCTTACCTGCTTCAATCCGGAGGGTGCATTCTATGTATTCCCATGTATCAAGAGTACAGGTCTTACAAGTGAAGAATTTTGTGAAAGACTTCTCTACGAGGAGAAGGTTGCAACAGTTCCGGGAGGCGCATTCGGTGAAAGCGGTGAGGGTTATATCCGTATTTCCTATGCTTATTCTCTCAAGCACCTCATGGAAGCAATGAACAGAATTGAAAAATTCATAAATAAGCTGGAGGCTGAAAAAAATGGGTAACAGCATTACCGTAAAAACATCAGCAAAAATAAACCTTGCACTTGATGTTACAGGTAAACTCCCGAACGGTTATCATAATATTGAAAGTATATTCCAGACTGTTGGTATGTATGATGAAATCACTGTTGAACTTACCGACGGAGGAATACAGATAAGCTGTGATGTTCCCGAAAAATTCGCATCTGCTGACACGATTCCATGCGACAGCAGAAATATTGCATACAAAGCTGCTGACAGATTTATAACTGAAAATGCTCTTGAATGCGGCTGTAAAATCCACATAAAAAAAGGCATTCCGTCACAGGCGGGTATGGGCGGAGGAAGTACCGATGCCGCCGCTGTACTTTATTGTCTCGGAAAACTTACAGGTAAACCCTTCTCCTCTCCTGAAAAACTCGGTGCCGATGTTCCCTTTTTCCTTACGGGAGGTACAGCATTCGTTGAGGGAATAGGAGAAAGAATCACACCCGTTTCTGATTATTCAGGAAGAATACTTGTTATTGCAAAGGGGAATGAAGGTGTTTCAACCGCTGAAGCTTACAGCAAAATTGATGCCCTTGTCAATCCTCATCATCCTGATGTTAAAAATCTGCTGAATTCCATTGAAAATAATGATGGAAATGAATACAGATTTTTCGGAAATCTTTTCGAGGATGCAATACATCTTGAATCAGTAAATCATATTGAGGCTGTAATGTCGGATTTTGGAAGTCTCTCTCCCTGTATGACAGGAAGCGGCTCCGCTGTATTCGGTCTTTTCAAGAACGAAAAAGATGCTGAAGCCTGTGCAGAAAAACTTGAATCGGAAGGATACTTTGCAAAGGTATGCCACACCGTAAAGGAATCATTTATCATATTATAAAATAACAGACACTTCTTAATGAAGTGTCTGTTTTAATTTACTGTGCCATATATCCGCCGCCATCAGGATTCTGTACTGTATGTCTGCAAAGCCATTCACACCATTTATCATACTGATCGGCAAAAGTATGAAGTCCGTCACCTGTCACATCTTCACGCATTGCGCCATTTTCGTCATCATAAATCTCATTTGAATCAATATAAATAATTCTTGTGTTGTCTGCAAGCTCAGACATAAGCCTGTTAAGCTCATTTATATTCTCGTTTGTTACTTCATCATGCTCTGCGTATGAAGCAACATGAAGATTTCCCATTATATACACCATTGCATTAGGCTGACGTATTCTTATCTTTTCAATAAGAGCTCTGTAAAGATTCATTGTATATTCAAAATCATTTCCAAGCTCGTTGATTCCAAGCATTACGTAAACCTTTCCGAATGTACCGTTATCCAGAACTTCATCAAGATAATATCCGTCATGAGGTTCATCATAGAGATTGTATGTTGCAAGACCTACATCACAGAAATATCCTGCATTTTCAAGCGAACCGTAATCACGTAATCCGACAGTTCTTGAATCACCTATGAAAAGTGCATCATTGAAATAAAGATATGTACTTGTCCTGAACTCAGCACCTTCCTTAGTAACAGCCTCTGTTTCAGGCTCTGTATCAGCCTCTGTGACAGCCTCAGTTACAGATTCAGCATATTCCTCTGTCACGACTTCAATGTCAGACGGAGCAGTTGTCGTCTCCTCAACCTTGTGCTTAGGCTCTGCTTTTTTCTTGACATCTGCACTTGATTTCCAAATCTTGCCGATTATCATAGGAGATGCTATGAAACAGGTAATTATAAGTAGCAGTGTATATATACACTGTTTCCATTCCATTTTCTTTGAATTGTTGTTATTTTCCATTTTACATTATCTCCCTAAAATCTGAAATAAAGGAACGGGTCATTCAGTCCCTGAAGCATACAGTAAACTGAACCCCAGAAAATTGCAAGAAGAACAATTGCTCCGAATACAGAATTCTTGATCTTCCTGTAGAACCATTCAGGTATATGAGTTGAACAGAGGATTCCCGCTATAAAGAACTTTCTGTATGTTGGCCAGTATTTCAGATAATCCCCTTCCATAACGACGTCTTTTCCAATCTTTCCCAAGTGTAAAAGTTTCATAAAATAAACTCCAAGATCGCTGAAATCAGTAATCGCAAACAAGAGCCATGTAAGAGGAATTATAAGTATCATATATGCATGACCGAATATTTTGAATTTATTGAGAAATTTTCCTATAACAAACTTTTCAAGTATGATAATTCCGAAAAGAACTATGCCCCAGATTACAAAATTCCAGCTTGCTCCATGCCACAATCCTGTAAATGCCCATACAATCAAAGTATTTATAACGAGTCTTTTTGTTCCTTTTTTGTTTCCGCCGAGAGGAATATAAACATATTCCCTGAACCATGTACCAAGTGTAATATGCCATCTTCTCCAGAATTCTGTCATGGTAAGCGAAAGGTACGGATAATCAAAATTCTTCGGAATGTCAAATCCCATGATTTTTCCGAGACCGATTGCCATGAGCGAATATCCGTTGAAATCAAAATAAAGCTGTAATGAATACGCTATAATTCCAAGCCATGCAAGAGGTGTTGAAATACTGTTGTAGCCCATTGCGTGAATATCATCCCAAAGACCGCCTATCTGATTTGCAATGAGAACCTTGCTTCCAAGACCGATTGTGAACGTTTTAAGTCCTTCCTCAACATTCTTAATGGAATGAGTACGTGTTTTAAGCTGTTCAGATACAGTTTCGTAAGTTACAATAGGTCCTGCAATAAGCTGAGGGAACATACTTATATATGCACCGTAATTTATGATATTCTTCTCTGCCTTAACCTTTTCACGATATACGTCAATTATGTAAGATACATTCTGGAAAGTATAAAAACTTATTCCTATCGGGAGGATTATGTCCTTAACCGTAAGCCCGGCTCTGAAAACAGAATTGAAATTGCCAAGCAGGAATCCCGTATACTTAAAGAACACAAGCCACCAGAAATTAAAAACTATGCCTATTATAAGCCATCGTTTCTTTGCCTTCGGAAACGACTCCATAAAGTCTCCGATTATGAAATTAAACAGAATTGTCAGTAAAAATAAAATTATATAAACAGGATTTTTCAGAACTCCCATACTGTAAAAGAAGATACTTCCCATAAACAGTACCATGTTTTTCAGTTTTTTAGGAGTTAGTCCGTAAATTGTCAGAAAAACAGGGAGAAACATGAAAATGAACTCCAGACTGCTGAAAACCAAATAACCACCCTTTTTCGTATTAAATTACACCGCTCTGATATAATGTCAGCATACAGCCGCACAGCATAAAACCACAAAATCCGAAAGTGTGCTTTGTGCAGTGTTGCCTATACTATTTTACACGTTATTTCGGCAAATGTCAACCTCTTTTAACAACGAAAAATACAAAATGTCAATTTGTAAAAAATATGCGTATTTCATACTAAAAAAGGGTACATTTTGCAGTATTCCCATATAAGTCCGTATTCCTCTGCCACCTGAAATTTTCTATAATTTTCCGAATAAAACAAAAATCTCCGCCCTGCTGACAGCCAAGGCGGAGTATTCATCATTTATAAAGGTTTTCTTTCATCGCAGAATTCACATTCAAGGAATGTCTCACAGCTTCGGAAACTCTTAGGGAGATAAGCCTCATGATTTGTTATGCATCTCGGATTATCACACTTTATTCCCTCAAAAACCTTTCCTCTGAGTGTCTCGGACGACTTCTTTTCGCTGAGTATTGTCATGATAAGTGCCATTCTTACAAACACACCATACTTAGCCTGTGTAAAATACATTGCCCTGCTGTCGTCATCGACATCAACTGTAATTTCATCTACTCTCGGAAGCGGATGAAGAACTATCATGTCACTCTTTGCAAGCTTCATTTTCTTTGTATCAAGAACATAAGTATTCTTCTGTGCAAGATACTCTTCCTCACTTGCAAAACGCTCCTGCTGTATTCTTGTCATGTAAAGTACATCAAGTTTTCCGATTGCCTCTTCAAGAGTATCAGCCTCCTCGTATGTACTTCCGTTAGCTTTGATGATATCCTTGATATATCTCGGCATTCTTAGTTCTTTTGTTGAAATGAAGATGAATTTGTTGTTCTCAAACATACTGAGTGCCTTGCAGAGAGAATGAACGGTTCTTCCGTTTATGAGATCTCCGCACATACCGATTGTAAGTCCGCTGAGTTTCTTCTTTTCGATTTTGAGAGTAAGAAGATCTGTAAGTGTCTGTGTCGGATGAAGATGTCCGCCGTCACCTGCATTTACAACAGGACATTCAGCAGTAAGTGATGCAGCCTTTGCAGCTCCTGCAACAGGATGACGTATAACGAGAATATCCGAATAGGAACTAACTATCTTTGTGGTATCCTTAATTGTTTCTCCCTTTGATACAGATGAATTTGCAGGGTTGTCAAATCCGATAATCTGACCTCCGAGACGAATCATCGCTGTCTGAAATGACATCTGTGTACGGGTTGAAGGCTCATAAAAAAGAGTTGCCATAACCTTTCCCTCGCACTCATGTGCATACTTTGCAGGGTCATTCTTGATGTTCTCTCCAAGCTCAACTACCTTTTTCCACCATGAAACAGGATAATCGCTGAGATCAATAAGATGCTGATACTGTGACTGCATAATTTTTTACCTCCGTAAATTTATATCTGAACACAACTGAAAATAAGCTGTGAACTAAGCAAAATAAACATTATACCACACAAGGAATGTAAATACTGTCCATATTTTTCGGCTGTTGTCAGCCTTTCCGTCCCTGTGATCATCAAGAAGCTTAACAAGCGGCTCTGTATTGAAGAACTGCTGTGAAGCATCACTCTCAAATGCTGTACGGACAATATTGTAATATTTATCCTCTTTAAGCCATACTCTTATAGGAACAGGGAATCCGAGTTTCTTCTTTTCAGCAGTAGCGGCTGTCTGTTCAGGAGTATCCTTCTTTGCCGCAAGACGCATTGCGTACTTTGTTATATACTTTGTTTCCTCAGTACCCTTATCATGAGTAACTCTGTACTTTGTAGGAATTTTCTCAGCAAGTGCCATAACCTCTTTGTCAAGGAACGGTACTCTGAGTTCAAGTGAATTTGCCATGCTCATCTTATCTGCTTTAAGAAGAATATCTCCCATCATCCATAAATGCAGATCAAGATACTGCATTTTTGTTACATCATCCTTACCCTGTACATTTTTGTAATAAGGTGATGTAATCTTCTGCGGATCGGGAGCATCAGTTTTTATTTTAAGTATTCCCTTTCTCTCCTCAGGAGTGAACATATAGGCATTTCCTATAAATCTCTCCTCAACATCCTTACCCTTGCGGACAAAGAAATTAACGCCTTTTCTTGCAGGAAGCTTCTCCGCAATTTTTCCTATTCCTCTCTTTACAGTTCTCGGAAGTCTGTCGTATGCTGTTCCATTAGGATCGCTGTATACGTTATATCCTCCGAAAATCTCATCTGCACCCTCGCCTGAAAGTACAACTTTAAGCTGTTCGGATGCTATATTGCATACAAAATAAAGTGCAACAGCAGAAGGATCGGCAAGAGGTTCATCCATGTGATACTGAATTTTCTCAAGGCTTCCCCAGTAATCTTCAGGAGTAATAACCTTGCTTCTGTTTTCAATTCCAACAGCCTCGGAAAATCTCTTTGCCCAGCCGATTTCATTATACTTTTCATCATCACCGAATCCGACCGTAAATGTCTTGTCAACCTTTGCAGCTGCCGCCGCATAGCTTGAATCAACACCGCTTGAAAGGAACGAACCAACTTCAACATCTGCTATTTTATGAGCTTCAACAGAATTTTTGAATGTATCGGAAATACGATTTACCCACTCATCAAGGTCTGGCTCATTATCCGCATCAAAATTAACATCCCAGTAACGCTTTATACTCATTTTTCCGTCTTTGTAGATAAAATAATGTGCGGGCATAAGCTTGTATACACCTTTGAAAAAAGTTTCCTTTGTTGGTGAATACTGGAATGTAAGATAATTTTCAAGTGCTGTTGTATTGAGTTCCTTTTTAAACTCAGGATGAGCAAGAAAACTCTTTATTTCAGAACCGAACATGAGTGTTTTATCCATAACTGCATAATACATGGGCTTGATTCCGAAAAAATCTCTTGCTCCAAAGAGTTCCTTCTTCTCCTTATCCCATATTACGAATGAAAACATACCTCTGAGCATATTGAGAAGTTCTGTACCATATTCCTCATATCCGTGAATAAGAACCTCTGTATCTGTGTTTGTCTTAAAGACATGACCTGATTCAACAAGTTTTTCCCTTATCTCACGATAGTTATAAATTTCGCCGTTGAATATGATTATCTTTGAACCGTCCTCATTGAAAATAGGCTGGTCACCGCTCGAACTGATATCAATGATACTGAGTCTTCGGTGTCCGAGAGCAATGTCCTCATCTACGTATTTTCCCTCTGCGTCGGGACCTCTGTGTCTGATTTTGTCCATCATGTCACTGATTACAGTTTCAGCTGAATCAATGTTATTGATGAATCCGACAATTCCGCACATATAAGTACCTCCGAATATTATAAAGTAGTGTAGTTTTGTCTGTCACGCCATTGTAACAGCAAACGGAGTATTTTCTCCTTAAAACATTATACTACATTTATTTTGCTATTGCAACCTTTTTTTCATTCATAAACCTCTTTTTTCCATTTGTTTACACTATTCAGAAATTTTCCAGTGCGGCAATTGATGATTTTGACTTAAGGCAATACCGCACAAAGAGTGTGCAAAAGATACGCAGTCATATTTTTCGTCAGAGCGCATAATAATTTCGCAGGCTTGCTGTCGCAAGTCAAGAGATTTTTGTGTGATATGACGGAAATATACAAGTAGATTTTGTACAAAGTTCAAAAACGTACTTTGTGCGGTGTTGCCTTAAACAAAAAAGCGTTTCCCATAACGGAAACGCTCTTCGTATTGAAAACTATATACTTTTCGGACAATTGTGGGCGGCGGAAAGACCGCCCCTACACATTATAACGATATACAGCTGAATTTCGACATTTCTGCTGAATTATTTTTTATAATTTGCCTTGACACTCTTTCTATGTACTGATGCTGACCTTTTTCGTGTAAGACATTCTTCAATAACAGCCGCTCCCATTTCGCCCTTTGCAAAACGACTGTACCTCAGCGTATTTTTAATTCTGTTTGTGTTGTATTCACTTGACGGCATGATTTTAAGAGATTTGTCATTATTGTAAACAAGAATGTAAAAATAGATATCGTCAGGATATTCATTAATTGCATTAATCACTTTCAGTCTTACAAACACAAAATAATCAGCCTCGTCCGTTTTTTCCTCCCTTACAAGACGGTCATAGTAATTATGCTCACGTTCTGAAAGTTCAATGGAAAATGCTGTTTTTTTCTTTTCTTCCTCGTTTGCCCTTCTTCTTTCCTCAGCCTTTTTTCTGCGTTCGGCAATACGCTGAATTCTTAGGTTTTTCAGTTCACGAAAAGACTCATTGTCTCTGAAATCCGTCGTATATACGCCTCTCTCCACAGTATACAATGCCATAGCATCATTTAGTGCGTTGTGAAAAGTTCCTGTTTCAGGCACAAATCCGAAAGCAGTTGAAAGTTCACCTATGTTTACAGCTTCAGGCAGTTCCATTTTCTTCGTGAGAACCGCCTGTATATCAACAACTGTTTTACTGAATGCCTTTATATTTTCAAACTCTTTTTTTGCCTTTTTATGTCTTTTTGCATCACAGCTCAAAGCAGGTCTGTCGTAATTGCCCCATACACGAACTTCCTTTATCCTGTATTTTTCAAGCAATTCCTGAACATCCCTGAATACAGTGTCTGCGTCGGGTGAATTATCTATTTCCTCCTGTGTGAGGTGCGTAAGATCCATACATTCCTTTGTCAGCCTGCATCCGCTCACAGGACGGCATGTATTATAAAACTTTTCCTGCAAACGATAATTTGAATCACAGATAACAATTCCTACAGAAAGAATTTCACTTTTCCACAGAGGAATCCCCTTGCCGCAGGTGAATTCAAAATCACCAAAACATATATATGATTCTCTTTTTTGTATTTCAGACAACAACCTCACCTCCCCCTGGAATATCCATTTTATATTATATCATATATAAAGATTAAATGCAATGTTTTTTTCATGAAACGTGTAAATCATTTTTTACAAAATTACAACTATTTACCAAATTAATCTTCCAGTTGTAGGAAAATGTGTTGTATAACAGTTGTTTTTTGCGTATAATTGCTGAAATTCAATGAGAAGTCTTTTATAGGTATTGCAATTTCTAAAATTTAGTTGTATAATAAATTTATGTTTATCCTTGCAGAGACAATTGTTTCATGTAAGATATGTTAATCAATTTCTTTTTAAGCAGTAAGGAGATATTATGAAAATTGAAAAAATCACAGCATCCGCTCTTTCTCTGGCAATCGGTCTTTCATCGGTTCCGGCTGTAATGAACGCAAATGCTGAAAAAATTGAAATTCTTAATATTGCTGAAACTCTTGAATCAGATAAGGTTACAGCAATAGAAGAACTGATTGTAAAAGCAGACGATTTTTCAATCGGTGATGTAAACAATGACGGAATTGTTGATGCATCCGATGCATCTGAGATTCTGAAAGAGTATGCGGCGGCAGCAACAGGAAATCCCTCTGTTCTTTCAGAGGCACAGAAGAAAGCCGCTGATGTTGATAATAACGGAATAATAGATTCTTCCGATGCATCCTGTCTTCTTGCATACTACGCTTATGCCGCAACAGATCCGAATGCACTTTCTGCGGAGGAAATCTACAAGAAGTACAATGGTCTTTTCGTTCCGACAAATACAACTCCTGTTACAACAGCTTCAACAACTGCAACGGTTACAACAACAGCAACAACAACTGTAACTTCTCAGAATCCTGCTGATCCTACAATGGTTACAAAAATTGTTCTTTCAAAGACAAAAATGACTCTTAATATCGGTCATCAGGACGTTGCACTTCTCTCATACGAGCCTTCAACAGCTATTGAGACAGGTATCACATGGACAAGTTCAAATGAAAAAGTTGCAACTGTAAACAATAACGGATGGGTAATGGGCGTAAGCGCAGGAACTTGTATAATTACAGCACAAAGCCACAGAAATCCGAATGTTACTGCTACTGTTGAAGTTACTGTAATTGATCCTAACGCACCTGCTACAACAACAGCAACAACTGCTACATCATCAGCAACTACTACAACGTCTGCTGCTGCAACTTCAGCTTCGACAACAAATGCAAGCACAACAGTTTCTACTGCTTCAGCAACAAATACTTCAACTGTTACTTCATCTGCAACAGCTGCATCTTCTTCACAGACTACAACCTCTGTAACCGCTTCCTCAGAATCTTCAACAGCTTCAACAACAGCTGACCCGAAGGTTGTATCTGAAATCAAGCTCAGCAAGGAAGAACTCAATATAAATGTGGGTTATCTCGATGTTTCATACATTTCTGTTCTTCCTGTCACAGCAACAGAAATGAAAGGCTTTACATGGACAAGTTCTGATGAAAGTATTGCTACAGTTGACGATCAGGGCTGGGTTACCGCAAAAAGTGCAGGTACCTGCTATGTTACTGTTACAAGCATGAGCAATCCTTCAGTCTCAGCAAAAATAAAGGTAAATGTAACTGATCCGTACAAAGTTTCAAAAATCACTCTTACAGATTATGAGCTGACTATCCCTGTAAACGGAACAGGTATTTCATACGTTAAAATGGAACCTGAGACAGCGGCTGATTTCTCAGAAATCTGGAGCAGTTCAGATAATTCTGTTGCTACTGTTGACGGTAACGGTTTAATCAAGGGAATAAAAGCAGGTTCATGCACAGTTACTGTAACAAGCAAAAATAACCCGAATGTTTCTGCTGAAATCAAGGTTACTATCGTGGATAACTCCACAGACACAACAACTTCTGCATCAACCACATCTTCATCAACAGAAACCACAGCAACAGACTCTGCAACAACCTCTGTTTCTTCTTCAGTTTCTGAAACAACAAGCACATCTGCTTCAACTGTTGGTGTTACAAGCATAGGAATTACAAAATCTGTAATGAATCTTGCTGTAGGTGAGAACGATTATACACAGGTAACATTATTCCCTGTGAATGCATCAAACAAAAACATAATCTGGAAAAGCTCAGACGAAAAAGTTGCTGTCGTAGATAATGGAAAAGTTACCGCTGTTGGTGAAGGTTCATGTGAAATCACAGTACAGAGCGCAGATAATCCTGTTATCGCTACAACAGTCAAGGTTACTGTAAGCAAGGCTGTTGCTACAACAGTTACTTCAACCAGCACTACCGCAACCACAACTGTTTCAACTTCAACACAACCGGCTGAAACAAACAAAATAACAAAAATCGACCTTTCAAAAACTTCCATGACACTCAATGTCAATGAACAGGATATTTCATTCGTTACAATGTCACCTGCTTCAGTTGCTGACAAGGGCGAAATATGGACAAGTTCAGATACAAGTGTTGCCACAGTCAACGAGTGGGGCTGGGTTACTGCAAAGAAAGCCGGTTCATGCACAATTACTGTTACAAGCACAAACAATCCGGATGTAAAGGCTTATATTAATGTTACTGTTATTGATAACTCAGTAAACAAGATTCAGAATATCTCTCTTTCAAAAACTTCCATGACACTCAATGTCAATGAACAGGATATTTCATACGTTACAATGTCACCTGCTTCAGTTGCTGACAAGGGTGAGATATGGACAAGTTCAGATACGAGTGTTGCCACAGTTAACGAATGGGGCTGGGTTACTGCAAAGAAAGCCGGTTCATGCACAATTACTGTTACAAGCACAAACAATCCGAATGTAAAGGCTTATGTTTATGTTACTGTTATTGATAATTCAGTAAACAAGATTCAGAATATCTCTCTTACAAAGACTTCCATGACACTCAATGTTGATGCAGTAGATATTTCATACGTTACAATGACACCTGCCTCAGTTGCCGACAAAGGCGAGATATGGACAAGCTCAGATACGAGTGTTGCCACTGTTGACGAATGTGGCTGGGTTACTGCAAAGGGTGTGGGAAGCTGTGTAATTACTGTTACAAGTACAAACAACCCGAATGTTAAGGCATATATCAATGTTACTGTTACAGGTAACGGAGTATCTGCAAATACAGTAAACAAAATCGTACTTACTGATTATGAACTTACAATTCCTGTTGAAAAGCTTGGTATCTCATACGTTACAATGCTTCCTGAAACAGCAATAAACAAGGGTGAAATCTGGTCTGTATCAGATGATTCAATTGCGTCCGTTGATCAGGACGGCTGGATTTACGGAAGAAGACAGGGTATCTGTTATGTTACCGTAAGGAGTCAGGATAACCCAAGCGTTTACGCAGTAATCAAGGTTACAATTATATAACACATTTACTCCATGAATCAATGATTCATGGAGTTTGCTTTTTATGAAAAAAACGTGAACCCGTTTCAAGGGTTCACGTTTTTTATTACTTACTTTATATTCCAGATATTCTCTGCGTAGTCTGCAATTGTTCTGTCTGAACTGAATTTTCCTGCATTACACATATTGAGCCACTGTTTCTTTGCAAATGCAAGTCTGTCTGTGTAGTCATTTACACAATCAAGCTTTCTTGCAACATAGCTCTCAATATCACCGAGGAGGTAATAATTATCAGGCTTATGCCAGCTTGCACCGTCAAGAAGTGATGTATAGAGTTCTCTGAAATCACCGCTTCCACCGTCTGATACTGTACCGTCAATAAGTGAAGATACAACCTTCTTTATCTTCTTATTCTCTGCGAATACCTTTCTGCTGTCGTACTCAGGAATAATTGTTTCGAGATCCTCAACCTTTGCACCAAAGATATAGTTGTTTTCTTCCCCTGCTTCCTGTACGATTTCAATGTTCGCACCATCAAATGTTCCGAGAGTTACTGCACCATTAAGCATGAGTTTCATGTTACCTGTACCTGATGCCTCTGTACCTGCTGTTGAAATCTGCTCTGAAACATCAGCAGCCGCAACAAGCTTTTCAGCGTATGAAACATTGTAATTCTGCACGAAAATAACCTTTATCAAATCCTTTGTATCGGGATCATTTGATACTATTTTACCGATTTCATTTATATACTTGATGATTGCCTTTGCTCTCTTGTAACCGGGAGCTGATTTTGCACCGAATATAAAGGCTGTAGGAGTGAAGTTCTTTATCGAACCATCCTTGATTCCGTAGTAAAGCCAGAGAATTGAGAACGCATTGAGAAGCTGTCTCTTGTATTCATGAAGTCTCTTAATCTGAATATCATATACAAATGATGGATTGAGGTCTGTACCTTCTTTTGCATTCATAAATTCGGCAAGCTGAGTTTTCTTTGTCTGCTTGATGTCAATGAAACGTCTGAGAATTGCCTCATCATCTGCATATTTTTCAAGTTCCTTTAACTTAGAAAGATCAACAATCCACTCATCTGTACCAAGTAATTCAGTAATGAGTGATGAAAGCTCCTTGTTGCAAAGTGCCAGCCAGCGACGCTGTGTAATTCCGTTTGTCTCATTACGGAAACGCTCAGGATAAATGCTGTACCAGTCAGCAAGAACAGTATCTTTGAGAATCTCTGTGTGAATCTCAGCAACACCGTTTATGTGACTTGATGCATAGCAAGCCATATCAGCCATGTGAATAAGCTCGCCCTTGATAATCTTGATACGGTTGATTTTATCCTTTTCAACACCGTTTGCATACATTTCAGCAATGAGTTCTTCATTAATCTGAATGATGATTTCATAGATTCTTGGGAGAGCATCCTCAACAAGACCAATCCACCATTTTTCAAGTGCCTCCTGCATTACTGTATGGTTTGTATAATTAAACACCTTCTTCGCAATTGCAAGTGCCTTTTCAAATGTATATCCCTCAATATCAACAAGCTGACGGATAAGTTCAGGAATTGAAATTACAGGATGTGTATCGTTAAGCTGTACAGAAATGTAGTCAGCAAGATTTTCAAGTGTTCCGTAACGTGCCTTATGCTTTTTGAGAATGTCTGTAAGTGATGCACAACTGAAGAAATACTGCTGTTTCAGTCTGAGTTTCTTACCCTCGTTTGTATCATCATTCGGATAAAGTACACGAGAGATATCCTCAGCGTAAATCTTTTCCTTTGATGCTTCAAGGTAATTCTGCTGATTGAATGTATCGAAATCAAATTCCTTTACAGGTTCTGCCTGCCAGAGTCTGAGAGTTCCCACATTCTCTGTCTTACAGCCGAAAATCGGCATATCATACGGTACAGCCTTTACTGTCTGTCCGTTGTATTCAATCATTACTGTATCTTCATCACATCTCTTTGACCAGCAGTCACCGTATTTTGTCCAGTCGTCGATATCTTCCTTCTGAAATCCGTCAACGATTGACTGCTTGAAAAGTCCGTATTTATAACGGATTCCGTATCCGTCAAGCGGTAAACCGAGTGTAGCGGCACTGTCAAGAAAACAAGCCGCAAGTCTTCCGAGACCACCGTTTCCGAGTGCGGCATCTTCGATTACTTCAAGGTCAGCAAGGTCAAGTCCGAGTTCCTTGAATGCGCTGTCCACTTCGTCATAGATTCCGAGACAGAGAAGATTGTTGTAAACCGCTCTTCCTACGAGAAACTCCATTGAAAGGTAAGCAGCACGTCTCTTGCTGAGATGATTCTCTCTGCTTGCATTCCACTTTTCTGAACAGAGTTCCATAACCGTATCGCCTAATGCGTTATGAATCTGCTGTGGTGATGCCTCTTTCAGATCCTTTGGAAGTTTCCCTGTGAACTTTTCAATAAATAACTCCTTGTTCATGTTTTTTCCTCCGATTTTTATCTGTTGTACATTTTATTAAGCTTTTTGATTTTCTTTGCAAGTTCGGGTGTAAAATCACTTTCCTGTGTGCGGAATTTCCAGTTTTCTCCAAGAGTTGAAGGTGTATTCATTCTGTCATCTTTCGGGCTGTCAAGAAAATCCTGCATCTGAGCAACCGCAACCTCTGCAACACTTCCCCATGCCGCACGTATAACACCCCACGCAATATCCTTTTTCTTCTTTACATTAAGGTATTTCTTTGCGAATTTAAGGGATTTTTTGTCAAGTGACTCAATCCAGCCGTTCAGAGTTTCGTTATCATGCGTTCCTGTGTACGCATAGCAGTTTGTGGTTGTAAAGTTGTGTGGCAGATGCTCATTTTTTCCGTCGCTGAATCCGAACTGCAATACCTTCATTCCCGGATATCCGCAGTTATCAAGCATTTCTCTTACTTCGGGGGTAATAAAACCAAGATCCTCCGCAATTATGCTGAGTTTTCCGAGTTTTTCCTCTGCAAGTCTGAAAAGCTCATAATTCGGACCTTTTTTCCACTCACCGTCAGTTGCATCATCATTTCCGTATGGAATATTATAGTAGCTTTCAAATCCTCTGAAATGGTCGATTCTTACTGTATCATAGAGTTCAGATGCTGCTTTTATACGGTTAATCCACCATTTGTATTCTGTCTTTTTATGGTATTCCCAATCATAGACAGGATTTCCCCAAAGCTGACCTGTCGGTGAAAAATCATCGGGAGGACAGCCTGCGACAGTAATCGGCTTATGCTTTTTATCAAAACTGAAAAGCTTTGGCGCAGCCCACGCTTCAACGCTGTCAAGTGCGCAGTAAATCGGAATATCGCCTACAATTTCAATTCCGTTTCCATTGGCATAAGTTTTAAGTTCATTCCATTGCTTTCTGAATTCATACTGTATGAATTTATAGAAATTTATATCATTCCTGAGTTCTTTTACAGCATCAGATACCGCCTGTGTTTTGTGCATTGCAATATCCTCATCCCATTCATACCATGCTTTTCCGCCATTCTTGTCCTTTAACGCCATGAAAAGAGCATATCCTGAAAGCCAGTATTTATTCGCATTGCAGAAGGACTTATAATCGGGATAATCAGCAGGCTTGAATCTTGAATATGCAATTCTCAGCACTTCAAAACAGTTCTTATAAATTATACTGTAATCAACTTTATCTGGATTGCTTTCCCATTGATACCCTGAGTATTCATGATGTTCAAGAAGTCCGTCTGTTTCAAGAGTTTCAAAATCAATAAAATAGGGATTTCCTGCCATTGAGGAAAATGACTGGTACGGAGAATCTCCATAGCTGGTGGGATAAAGAGGGAGTATCTGCCAGCATTTTACACCCGATTTTTTAAGGAAATCAACAAACCTGTATGCGTGTCTCCCCATTTTGCCTATTCCGTATTCGGAAGGGAGACTTGAAATGTGCATTAATATACAGCTTTTTCGCATTTTTTACACCTCAATCTGATTTATTTTTTATGAATAAAATACCTTTTTATGCTTATAATACCATAAAAACATGAATCGAGGCACCAGTATGAAGTTTGCACAGCACCTTTTCGCATTTCTTATGGGTTATTTTATTTATAGTCTTTTAGAAATAATTTCACGTGGGCATACCCATTGGACAATGTCTCTGTCGGGAGGCCTTGTCCTGACAATTTTATATGCAGTAAACAGCCGAAAAGCAATGTCTCTTATAAAAAGCTGTTTCATCGGCGCATTTATAATCACAGGAATTGAATTTTCTGTGGGAATATTCGACAATCTGATTATGCACTGGAATGTCTGGGATTATTCAGAAGTACCATTCAACTTTATGGGGCAGATATGTCTTCCTTTCTCATGTATATGGTTTCTGCTGTGCATCCCTGCTTACTACCTTTGCAGAGAAATTCACAGAAAACTGAACTGAATAAAAGGATATCAATATCCCTCATCTTTCAGTCTTTTCAGAATACCGACATAATATTCTCTTACGTCATAGCCATCTATATTTTCACGGAAAAGGTCGATTACGTCACCATGACTTATTCCACGAATTTTACTGTTCTTTATAAGCTCAAACTCACCATGTTTCGCAGATTCTTCCCATACAAGTCCGTCACTTGCTCCGTTCAGCTTTTTTATAAGAGAATATCCTACATTAAGAGGCATTCCTGCTGAACGTGAACTCTGCATGACAGACATACTGCTTCTGTATGAAACATTTTCTGAATCAGGCATTATTTCGTCGTATGTCTTTGCCTTTTCTGCACTCAGGTCTTTTACACCTGAAAGAAAATCAGGTTTTGTATCACCAAGCACAGTAAAAAGCTTATTGTATTTGTTTTCAAGAAATTCAACTGCACCCTGCGGAATTTTTGAAAGCAGATAATCAACCATGTCACAGCCTTTATGGGGAGTGTTTATCGTTGTAAGAGTCGCTGTATATTTATCCATTCCGAGACAGCTTATTGCGTAACGTGAATCAAGTCCGCCTTTTGAATGTGCTATAATATTAACCTTTTCAGCACCTGTTTCCGCTATGACTTTTTCAATTGTACTGCAAAGTTCCTTCGCACTTCCTTCAATTGATTGTGCCGATTGCTGATTTCCGTAGTATATTGTAGCACCATTTCTTATGAGTGCCGCAGGTACTCTTCCCCAGTAGTTGAATTTCTGCCAGTCACGGAAAAATATTCCGTGAACCATGAGTACAGGGTACTTTGTTTTACATACCTCATTTTCTGCTCTTGCATTTTCAAGCTCAAGTCTGTCACTCTCAACAATATACTCACGCTTTGCTGTTTTATAGAATTTTCTCAGCAGAATTATATTTGTCAAAGGAACCCACCACATGAAAAGCATTGCAATATGGTCTGTTATTTTTATCTGTTTAGAACTGAATACCGCTCTCAATACTCCCGAAAACAGCACAATTCCGACAGATACTATCATAAACAGAAACGTAAAAATCCACTCAGCCGCACCCATATCTGTTCCGAATATGTAATAAATCAGTATAATAAGCTGTGCTGTCGCTGTAACTCCGCCCGAAAGTATAAGACTGCATGAACGATTAAGTCTCACAAGTCTTTTATCAGATGTATTTGCTCTGCCCTTACGGAATATAATCACAATATACAGCAGAATAAGTATTATTGTCGCTGTCAGTTTCAAACCGAAATGCAATTCTGTTTCCGTCCATAGAGGAATTAAATTGCAGTTCAGTATCAGGACAAGCATTTCTATGACATTTAAAGGTTTAACCATGTTTTTCTCCAAAAAACAGGCTGTTCCGAGCATTCAGAACAGCCTGTTGAAAAATTAATAGTTCTTGTTTGAATCTGCGTTGAAGAAATTATTGCTGCTCTCTGTGTAATAATCGTTTGGTTCAAGTGACATAAAGTCATCATCCTCAACATCAGGAAGTCTTGCACCACAACGTCCACAGAACTGGAAACGCTCATTAACCTCAGCGTCACACTTAGGACAAATCTTATAACCTCTGATACCGTTAAGTTCAAATCTCATTTTCTTGATTCTTCTGCGTCTTGTGTCAATATCATCGCAGAGAACCTTGAGGTTTGCAGGATCCTCATTAGGATTCTTGTAGTACTTCTTGCCGATATCTGTAAAGATTTCAACTATTCTTTCTTCCTCATAAAGAATCTTTCTTTTGAGGTTGTTAGCCTCTGAAGCATTTTTAGCTCTGTCTGAAGCATTTTTGCTGATGCTTCCGACTGTATCGAGAATACCCATATTCAATCACTCCTATAAAAGATTTTTTCTCGCTTTCAGCTATATTAATTATAGCCCAAATTCTGAAAATTGTCAAGTATTTTCAGCATTATTTTGAGTTCACAAATCATAATTAACAATTCGTAAACAATTGTATTTATCCATTAATCCGTCTCGTATGTTACAAGGAAAGCGGGACCATCTGCCGTTGAAGTAAGCTTTATGCTCACAGTATCAACCGAATTCACAAATTGTGCAAGTTCCTTTTTAACTTTCTCAGTATCGCTTCCTGTGAAATACTTAGCCTGAATCTTTCTTCCGTCGGGTTCGGAATAGAGAATAATACAACTCTGATAGTTCTTATATCCTACTGTTATCAGATCAACGGCACTTACAGCGGGGAGAAATTTATTGATTTTCGGCTCAATGTCCTTTATTTCACCGCCAAAAGCCTTGATATCAAGACGTCTTCCTTTCTCGGTATCATATTCAGCCATCACAGTATACACTCCATGTGAACACTTCATGCTGATTCCGCTTACTTTGCTCTTTGACATAAAAAAGCGGATTTCCTTTTCAAGAACAGCAAGATTGCTTCCGCTGAATACTTCTGCACCTCTTATACGTTCCGGTCTCTTTACAAGTTCATTTGCATTGTCCTCGTAAATTACAAGAAATTCAGTAGTATGGCAGTCATCCTCCCAGTATTCATAGTCATTTCTGTCATAGCTAACCATTTTAACATCAATGACATTGACTTTTTCACTGAATCTCTCTATTTCACGCACAAGTGTCAGAAATTCCTCACCTGCGAAATATCTTATCTTGACATTTTTTCCGTTGGGTTTGTCGTATTTTATAAAGAATCTGTATTCGTATGGATGATTCTCCACTTCAACATCTATAACTCCGACTCCTACCAGAAAATCATTAACAAGTCTGGTAACGCTGTCTATGTTTTTTCCGACAAAACCTTTAATTAGCATAATTTACCGCCTTCTCGGATTAATACCGATTTTTAATTAGTCGTGAAGCTTACGTCTGTCGATAACACGTACAGCCTTACCCTCACTTCTTGTGATTGACTTAGGCTCTACGATATGTACCTTCGGGCTGATTCCGAGCATTGTCTTGATAGCTGTTGCAAGTGCTTTTTCCTGTGCAGGAATGTTATCTGTCTGATCAGCCTTCATTTCAACATTGATGTCGAGAGTATCTGTATTGTTTACACGGTCAACCTCGATGAGGTAGTTAGGTGTGTAGCCCTGTTCGATGAGAACTGTCTCAATCTGGCTTGGGAATACGTTTACTCCACGGATGATAAGCATATCATCGCTTCTTCCCTTTGGTTTTGACATTTTGATAAGTGTACGTCCGCATGAACACTTCTTTCTTGAAAGTACGCAGAGGTCTCTTGTTCTGTATCTGAGAAGCGGGAATGCTTCCTTTGTGATGCTTGTGAATACAAGCTCACCAACCTCACCATCAGGAAGAACCTCACCTGTCTCAGGATTGATGATTTCAGGAATGAAGTGGTCTTCATTGATGTGCATACCTGTCTGCTCTGAGCATTCAAATGATACACCGGGGCCGCTTGTCTCTGTAAGACCATAAATGTCATACGCCTTGATTCCGAGAGATTCCTCGATTGAATGTCTCATTTCCTCTGTCCAAGGCTCTGCACCAAAGATACCTGCCTTGAGCTTGATATCATCCTTTGTGAAGCCCATATCGTGAAGTGTCTCACCGATATATGCCGCATAAGAAGGTGTACAGCAGAGAATTGTTGAACCGAGATCACGCATGAAAGTAATCTGTCTTTCTGTATTACCGCTGCTCATAGGGAGTGTGAGACATCCTACCTTGTGTGAACCACCGTTAAGTCCGGGGCCGCCTGTGAAAAGTCCGTAACCGTAGCAAACCTGACAAACATCCTCGTTTGTTCCGCCTGCCGCAACGATTGCTCTTGCACAGCAGTCTTCCCAGAGATCGATATCATTCTGTGTGTAGAATGCAACAACTCTCTTTCCTGTTGTACCACTTGTTGACTGGATTCTTACGCAGTCGCTGAGAGGCTTTGCAAGAAGTCCGTATGGATAAGCGTCTCTGAGGTCTGCCTTTGAAAGGAAAGGAAGCTTATGAAGGTCATCTGTTCCCTTGATATCCTCAGGCTTAACGCCCTTTTCATCCATGAGATTACGATAATATTCAACATTCTCGTAAACGTGCTTAACCTGTGCCACAAGTCTTTCATCCTGTAACTTTTTCATGTCCTCACGTGACATACATTCAATTTCCTGATTCCAATATTTTCCCATTGGTTTATTCTCCTTCAAATATATTATTTATCATAAGATATAAAAAACTTTATTATTCCTCAGCATCTCCATTGTAGTTGATTACAACATCTGGCTGAATATCTCTGACATGGATTGTGTAAACCTCTTCAAATATCTTTTGGATATCCTCAAGCTTTCTCGCACCATAGCTTCCATGATTTCCGTTTTCATCCCATGCACAGATATATCCACAGATTTCATCCTTTTCATTCTTACCTAATTCAAGGATATAGTATCCGCATCTCTTGCCTTCTTTATCAAAAATCATGTAAGCCTGAACTCCAAGAGGAGGTCTGTCAGGTGCAGGAAAATCTATCACAATACAAAGCCACTCATCATCAAATCTGAATGCCTGTGTTGAAAAATCAGATTCCTTATATGTGTTTTCGATTTCCTTATCCTTACACATTTTGTCGAACATTGTGTAAAGCACTTCGGGATGTTCAATAAGCACAGGTTTATAGTCCTGTTCGGCTCTGTAAACCAAATCAGGCAAAAGCCTGTGTTCAAAATGATACAGAACCTCATTTATTCTATCATTCATATTCTCACCACTTCTATCATTTTACTGCCTGTTTTCCAAGCTCGAATGCCTTTTTGTTGATTTCAAGGAACTTAGGCGGCACACACTGTTCAAGTGCCTTCTGCCAGAGTTCATCAGGGAAATCGGTAAGTGCCGCAAATACTCCCATAAGCACAACGTTTGAAGCCTTTGCTGTACCTGCCTGTTCAGCGAGTGAAAGTGCATCAACCGCTGAAAGCTGAACACCCTTTGCACTTAACTTTTCTTCAAGATTTTCAGGATACTGTACAGCACCTGTAATTACGGGCATAGGGTCAATCTTCTGTGTTGATGTAACAAGCTGACCGCCCTTTTTAAGATACGGGAGACATCTTGCAGCTTCAAGAATTTCAAATGAAATTACTGCATCTGCCTCGCCCTTTTCAACGATAGGTGAATACACCTTATCACCATATTTTACATAAGTAACAACGCTTCCTCCACGCTGACTCATTCCGTGCACTTCGCTTACCTTTACATCATAATCCTGAGCAAGAAGCACATTTCCGAGAAGTCTCGATGCGAGAAGTGAACCCTGTCCGCCTACGCCGACTATCATAATTGATTTAGTTTCCATCTATATTATCTCCTTATGTCTATTTCATCATGCTTTGTAGATGATGTCAATTTCACCGTCAACAAAACCGATTCCCACTGCCTCATGTTTAAGAAGAACATCCTTGAAATTTCCCTTTGCAAGGTAATTTACAGCCATTTCTGTGAAAAGATCAAGAGCGTGTTTCCATGTCTTTTCATCTTCATCAGAAATATCAATGCAGAAAATATCCTCCTCCGATGACCATACTTCCTCACAAGCCCAGTCAGCATCGTTTGCGTCAAAGGCATTTGCAGCCACTATCTGTACTGCATAAAGATTTTCTTCTGCTGATTCCTCATAAAGATTGAAACAGTATGCCTTTGTATCCGCAGGCATTTCATTGTTTTCAAGGAGATTGTCCAGCCATGCTGAAAACTCCTCATATATATCCATCTGTAACATATTATCTTCTCCGTTTATTCTATTGCAGAGAACTTGCACTGTTCCTTGCATATTCCACAGCCTACGCACTGTGTATGGTCGATTACTGCCTTTTTGTCTCTTATTGAAATTGCAGGACAGCCAAGCTTCATACAAGCCTTACAGCCTACACACTTGTCATTATCAACCTTGAATGGTGCATTGTGCTTTACATATTTAAGCAATGCACACGGACGACGGGAAATAATTACTGATGCCTCATCAGCCGCAAGTTCTTCCTTTATAATCTGCTCTGTTTCGGCAAGATGATAAGGATCTGTTACTCTTACTCTCTTAATTCCGAGTGCCTTGCAGAGTGCTTCGAGGTCAACAGCAGCCGCAGGGTCGCCCTTGAGGTTCTTTCCTGTTGTGGGATTCTGCTGATGTCCTGTCATACCTGTGATTGAGTTATCAAGGATAATGACAGTTGAGTTTGAATCGTTGTATGCGATATTGACAAGTCCTGTCATACCGCTGTGCATGAATGTTGAATCGCCGATTACAGCAACACTCTTGTGTTCATACTCGTGACCTCTTGCCTTGTTGAAACCATGAAGTCCCGAAATTGATGCGCCCATACAGATAGTAGTATCCATTGCACTGAGAGGAGCCGCTGCTCCGAGGGTATAGCATCCGATATCACCTGATACTGTAACTCCGAGTTTCTTTAAGCAGTAGAAAAGACCTCTGTGAGGACATCCCGCACACATAACAGGAGGACGTACAGGAATATTCTCATCAAGTTCAGCATATTCCTTCTTTACTCCGAGAAGCTTCTCAGCTATTACAGACTGCGGAAGTTCTCCGATATATCCGAATATTTCCTTGCCCTGTACATTTGTGACACCGATATTTCTGCAATGAGCCTCTATTATTCCGTCGAGTTCCTCAATTACATATACCTTTTCATACTTTGATGCAAAATCCTGAATAAGCTTCTCAGGAAGAGGATTTACCATTCCGAGTTTAAGCACAGAAGCCTTGTCTCCGAGTGCTTCCTTGACATACTGATAAGCCGCACCGTTTGTGATTACTCCGAATTCTGCTGTATCTGAAATTTCAACTCTGTTAAGCGGTGAAGTTTCAGCGTACTCAACGAGTTTTCTTGTTCTCTCCTCAACAAAAACGTGTCTGCCCTTTGCATTTGAAGGCATCATAACATATTTCTGAGGAGCCTTTACATATTCTTTAAGTCCGTTATCGACTCTTTCAAGCATTTCAACTCCGCTCTGTGAATGTGCAACTCTTGTTGACATTCTAACAATAACTGGAGCATCATATTCCTCTGAAAGTTCAAATGCAAGTTTTACGAATTCCTTGCATTCAGCTGAATCAGATGGTTCAAGCATTGGTACTTTAGAGGCAATTGCATGGTGACGGCTGTCCTGTTCATTCTGTGATGAATGCATTCCCTGATCATCCGCAACTGCAATAACAAGACCTGCATTTACACCTGTATAAGCGGCTGTATAAAGAGGATCTGCGGCTACATTAAGACCTACGTGTTTCATTCCGCAGAATGCTCTTGCACCTGCGATTGATGCACCGAGTGCTGTTTCCATAGCAACCTTTTCATTAGGAGCCCACTCTGCATATATTTCATCGTACTTTGCGGCTTCTTCCGTAATCTCAGTTGAAGGAGTACCGGGATAGCTTGATACAACCCTGCACCCTGCCTCATAAAGACCTCTTGCAAAAGCCTCATTTCCAAGCATAAGTTTTTTCATTTTTTGTTTGTCCTTTCATAATAGCTG
>JAZLGM010000082.1:0-66123 GCA_045616285.1 Ruminococcus sp. | reverse complement strand
AGTCACAGTAAACGTCCCAGATAAAGTCGTAAATCTTCTGTGATGCAACACCGAGTTCGTATTTGTCGAGGTTGTCGTCTACTTCTTTTGTAAGCTGATTGAACTTGTTTACAAGCCATTTATCCTCAAGTTCGAGATCTGTCGGGAGACCTGTAAACTCGAAGTCCTCAGGAAGATTCATCATAATGAAACGTGAAGCATTCCAGAGTTTGTTTGCGAAGTTACGGGCAGCCTTAACCTTATCGTCAATATAACGCATATCGTTTCCTGGTGAGTTACCTGTTGCGAGCATGAATCTGAGAGCATCAGCACCATATTCATTGATAACTTCAAGAGGATCGATACCGTTTCCGAGGGATTTTGACATTTTGCGTCCCTGTGTGTCACGAACGAGACCGTGAATAAGAACAGTGTCGAATGGTACTTTGCCCATGTTTTCAAGTCCGCTGAACATCATTCTGATAACCCAGAAGAATATGATGTCATATCCTGTAACGAGAGTGTTTGTCGGGTAGAAATAATCAAGGTCAGCAGTTTTTTCAGGCCAGCCGAGAGTTGAGAAAGGCCAGAGAGCAGAACTGAACCATGTATCGAGAGTATCAGGATCCTGTCTCATCTGCTTTCCGCACTTAGGACAAGTGCATGAATCTTCCTTTGTTACGATCATTTCGCCGCACTCATCACAATAGAAAGCAGGAATCTGATGTCCCCACCATATCTGACGTGAAATACACCAGTCACGAATGTTGTCAAGCCAGTGGAAATATGTTTTGTCGAATCTCTCAGGAACGAATTTTGTATCACCATTTTTTACAGCATCTATTGCAGGCTGTGCAAGAGGCTTCATCTTTACGAACCACTGAGTTGAAACCTTTGGTTCAACAGTTGTTCCGCAGCGGTAGCAAGTGCCGACATTGTGGCTGTAATCCTCAATTTCAACGAGTGCGCCTTCTTTTTCGAGGTCTTCAACAATCTTCTTTCTTGCCTCGTATCTGTCCATGCCTGCATAAGCCGGATATTCATCAACAATAGAAGCATCATCGTTCATTACATTAATAATAGGAAGATTATGTCTGAGACCAACTTCAAAGTCGTTAGGGTCATGTGCAGGAGTAATCTTAACAACACCTGTACCGAAATCCATTTCAACGTAATCATCAGCTACAATCGGTATTTCACGATGAACAAGTGGGAGAATAACTGTCTTTCCAACGAGTTTCTTATAACGTTCATCATTTGGGTTTACTGCAACAGCTGTATCACCGAGAAGTGTCTCAGGACGAGTTGTAGCGAGTTCAAGATAGTCGTCAGTATCCTTAATCTTGTAACGAAGATGCCAGAAATGACCAGCCTGATCCTCGTAAGTAACCTCAGCATCTGAAAGAGATGTCTTACATTTCGGACACCAGTTGATTATACGCTCACCACGATAGATAAGACCTTTTTCGTAGTATTTTACGAAAACTTCCTTAACAGCTTTTGAGCATCCTTCATCCATTGTGAAGCGTTCTCTCGACCAGTCACATGAAGAACCGAGTTTTTTTAGCTGTTCAACAATGCGTCCTCCATACTGTTTTTTCCATTCCCATGCACGTTCCATGAATCCGTCACGTCCGAGGTCTTCCTTTGTGACGCCTTCTTTTCTCATTGCCTCAACGATTTTAGCTTCAGTTGCAATTGCAGCATGGTCTGTACCTGGGAGCCACAGAGCAGAATAACCGCTCATTCTCTTCCAACGGATAAGAATGTCCTGTAAAGTTTCATCAAGAGCGTGGCCCATGTGAAGCTGACCAGTGATGTTCGGAGGCGGAATTACTATTGTATAGGGAGTTTTTTTAGGGTCAACCTCTGCACGAAAACATCCCTTTTCATTCCATGCAGCATAAATTCTGTCTTCAAAATCTTTTGGGCTATATGATTTTGCAAGTTCCTTTGACATTTTGAATTCCTCCATTAAAGTATTGTTTTTCAGAGTGAGTGATAAAAAAGCCCCGAGTCATAAAGACTCAGGGCGAACGAAGTCCGTGTTACCACCTGAATTCAGGAAATCTCCTGCACTCTTGCCCCTGTAACGTGGGGAGTACGTCATCAGCTACGCAATTTCTCTTCACCGATGAAGCTCAGAAGCTACCTTCAACATGATACTGATATTCCCTTACACCGCAACGGGAACTCTCTGAAATCAGCATACAAGCCTACTCTTCTTCGTCAACGCTTTTTTTACATGGTACTATTATACAATATTGTATGAGATTTGTCAAGTGAGATTTTTTTAAAATTATACAGCAATTGTTGGTTTACAATAGAAGTTTGAAAAAATAGTAAAAAGATCAACATAACAATTGTTGATGATGTCAAAAAAAGAAATGACAAGTTTAATAGATGAATTGAATGACGGAAACGGGAAAGAATTGGTTGGAAATGTATTCATACCTAACGGATATGTATATTTATTTTCGATGAAATGAAAATTAAAAAATAAAACAACAGTATGATTAAAAAAAAGCTTGACAAAAGCAGAAATATGTGGTAAGATAATATTGCCGCATGTGAACAGGTTTGTAAAAGCATTGAAAAATGCGCCTGTAACAGCGAGTTTTTAAAGAAGGCAGGTGCCATAGAATGTACGCAGTTATTGAAACAGGTGGAAAGCAGTATCAGGTTAGTGAGGGCGATGTAATCTTCGTTGAGAAGCTTGCTGCTGAAGCTGAAGAAACAGTTACTATTGATAAGGTTGTAGCTCTCGGAACAGAGGCTGGTCTTAAGATCGGTACACCTTATGTTGAAGGAGCAACTGTTGAAGCTAAGGTCGTTAAGAACGGCAAGGCTAAGAAGATCACTGTATTTACTTACAAGCCTAAGAAGGGCGAGAAGAAGAAGCAGGGTCACAGACAGCCTTACACTCAGGTTAAGATCGAAGCTATCAAGGCTTGATCATGATCAAAGCAGAATTTAAAAAGCAAGGGGAATGTTTTTCAGGATTCAGCATTGAAGGTCATGCGGGGTATGCCGAGAGTGGCAGAGATGTGGTTTGTTCAGCAGTTTCTTCCGCTGTTCAGCTCATTGTAAATATTCTGGATGAATTCGATTGTGAGCCTGTTGTTGATGTCGGAGAGAATTTGATTGAATGTCGGATTTCTGCTTCTCATCACACAGCTTCCGCTATTTTGAAACAGCTGAAGCTTCATCTCGAAGCAATTCTTGAAGAGTTCCCGAAAACAATTAAAATCACTATTTCGGAGGTGTAAGTATGTTTAAGATCAGTATGCAGTTTTTCGCTCATAAAAAGGGTGTTGGTTCTACAAAGAACGGTCGTGACTCTGAGTCTAAGAGACTTGGCGTTAAGAGAGCTGACGGTCAGTTTGTAAAGGCTGGCAACATTCTCGTTCGTCAGAGAGGAACACACATTCATCCGGGTGAGGGTGTAGGTATCGGTTCTGATGATACACTTTTCGCAACAGTTAGCGGAAGAGTAAGATTTGAGCGTCTCGGACGTGATCGTAAGAAGGTTTCTGTTTATACAGAGCAGTAATTACAGTTTTTGACAGTCAGTTGAGATTGTTATGATTTGAAAATAAATCCCGAGCTCTTTTGCTTGGGATTTTTTCTTAAAAAGTATTATTATGTTTCTCAGCATTTATGCTGGAAATATTCTAAGAGGGGAGGTCGGAAAATGTTCGTTGATCAGGCGAAAATTAAAATTAAAGCAGGTGACGGAGGAGACGGCGCTGTTTCGTTCCATCGTGAAAAATATGTTGCGGCAGGAGGTCCCGACGGCGGAGACGGAGGTCGTGGCGGTGATGTTATTTTTCAGGTCGATGATAATTTCTCAACTCTGATTGATTTCAGATACAAGAGAAAATACGTTGCAGAACGTGGTCAGAACGGTTCAAGTCGTAACTGTACTGGAAAAAGTGCACCGCCTCTTATTGTTAAGGTGCCAAGAGGTACTGTAATAAGAGATGCTGTCACAGGCAGAATTATGGCTGATATGTCTACCGATGAACCAAAAGTTCTTGCAAAGGGCGGACAGGGAGGAAAGGGAAATGTGAATTTCGCTACCTCCACAAGACAGATTCCGAGATTTGCAAAGCCCGGATATCCCGGAGAGGAATTCGAGGTATCACTCGAACTTAAACTTCTTGCCGATGTTGGACTTGTTGGTTTCCCTAATGTAGGAAAATCTACATTAATCTCTGTTGTCAGTGCGGCAAAGCCTAAAATCGCAAACTATCATTTTACCACACTTACTCCCGTTCTCGGTGTTGTAAGAACAGGCGAGGAAAAGTCATTCGTAATGGCAGATATTCCGGGACTTATTGAAGGTGCAGGTGATGGAGTTGGCCTTGGTCATGAGTTTCTCAGACACGTTGAAAGGTGCAGGCTTATTGTTCACGTTGTTGATGTTTCGGGAGTTGAAGGACGTAATCCTATGGAGGATTTTGAGATTATAAATTCCGAACTTAAAAAATTCAATGAGGAACTTGCTGAACGCCCACAGATTGTTGCTGCTAATAAATCTGATATGGCAACTGAAGAACAGATTGAAGAATTCAGACAGTTTATTGAGGGTAAGGGAATACCGTTCTTCTGTATTTCTGCGGCTACAACGCAAGGTACACATGAACTTGTTATGAAAGTTACAGAGGTTCTTGACACACTTCCTCCAATAAAGGAATTTGAGGCTGAACCTGTACCTCAGGCTGAACTTGATGAAATGCTGGGCAAAGACAAGAAATTCGAGATTACGGTTGAAGATGATGTTTACTATATTGAGGCACCATGGATAAGACCGATTATGAGAACAGTTGATCCTGATGACTATTCATCGCTTCAGTATTTCCAGCGTGTTCTTATTAACAGCGGAATAATTGAAAAACTTGAGCAGATGGGCATTAACGAAGGTGATACAGTTGACCTTGAAGGATTTGAATTCGACTTTGTTTACTGATATGGAATTGAATTTTTTTACTGAACGTGAAGCAAAGGCTTACAGCCCACTGTCACTTGCTTTTCTCGGAGACAGCGTGTACGATACACTTGTTCGTGATTATCTTCTCAAAAAGGCAAATATGCCGACAGGTAAGCTTCATTCAGAAAAGATAAAATATGTTTGTGCAGAATTTCAGTCGGAGGTTTATGGTTTTCTTGAAAATGTTATTTCTGAAAATGAACTGTCAGTATTGAAAAGAGGTAGAAACGCAACAGGAAATACTGTTCCGAAGCACGCTGATGCTGCCGATTACAGGCGTGCAACAGCGGTTGAGGCTCTTTTCGGATATTTATATCTTACAGGAAATAACGACAGAATAAGACAGCTGTTTCTGATGATAACGGAAAACTGCATAAAAAATCATGAAAGCGAGAATTGCGATGAATAATAACAATGATAAAAACCTTTATGGCACTGTACTTGGTGCCTGTGCCGGTTTTGTTCTTGGTTTCGCAGTTGGAGCAGCAGTTGTTGCTGTAATTGATTACTGTGATGAACACAAAAAGAACAAAGAGAGAATCAGTAAGGGTTCAGATGAAAATTATATCTCATCTTGATATCGAAAGGAGATAATAGCAATGTCAGGACATTCAAAATGGAATAATATAAAGCGTAAAAAAGAGGCAACAGATGCTGCTAAGGGTAAAATCTTTACTAAAATCGGCAGAGAAATTACAGTTGTTGTAAGAGAGGGCGGCCCTGATCCTAATAACAACAGTAAGCTTCGTGACCTCATTGCAAAGGCTAAGGCTAATAACGTTCCTAATGACAATATTGACCGAGTTATCAAAAAAGCAGCAGGCGGCGAAGATAAGAACAACTACGAGAATATCACTTATGAGGGATACGGTCCTAACGGTGTTGCAGTTATTGTAGAGTGTCTTACAGATAACAGAAACCGTACAGCAGGTGATGTTCGTCATTATTTTGATAAGTTTGGCGGAAATCTTGGTACAATCGGATGTGTATCATTCATGTTTACAAGAAAGGGTATTGTAGTTCTTGAAAATACAGGACTTGATGAAGATTCTGTCATGGATGATGTGTTTGAGTTTGGCGGAGATGACCTTGATTTCAGCGAGGAAACTGTTGAAATCGAATGTGCTCCTGAGAGTGTACACGCACTCAGAGAGGGACTTACAGAAAAGGGTTATAATGTTCTTTCAGCTGAGGTTGAGCAGATTCCTGCAAACTATACAACACTTACAGATGAAGATCACATAAAGAAGATGAATCTGCTTCTTGAGCATCTTGAAGATAATGATGATGTTCAAAATGTTTACCACAACTGGGAAATGACAGAGGAATAATGATTATGGGGAATCTGCATTTTGCAGATTCCTTTTTTTGGAGGTTATAATTATGTCAGTTGAAATTACAAGGGTAAAATATCTGCCTGAACTTCGTGAAGTATCTGAACTTGCAAAAATAATATGGCATGAATGTTTTGTTGATATCATAACAGAAGGGCAGATTGACTACATGGTTGAAAAGTATCAGTCGCTCAAAGCAATGACAGATCAGATTGAGAATCAGAATTATTATTATCTTGCTGTGCGTGAGAATGGTGAGTTAATCGGATATATCGGCGTAAAACCAGAAGATGATGAAAAATTCTTCCTCAGTAAGCTTTATCTTAGGAAAGATAAACGAGGCAGAGGAATCGCAAGACTAATGTTGAATCGTGTATTTGAAGAGGCTGAAAAACATGGCAAAGAATCAGTATATCTTACAGTAAACAAACATAATGATCATGCAATTGAAGTATACAAGGCTGTTGGTTTTAAGATAACTGATGAAGCTGTAACAGATATCGGAAACGGATATGTCATGGACGATTATATTTTTACTTATGAGTTATGATTGACTTACAAAATTTCTTGACAAATCTTTGAATATAGTATATAATACAAAGACTAAAGGTAACACCGCACAATTAATGCCCGACGGATTTTCAACGCATATACCTGATTTGCAATAATCATGCGGAATTACCTGAATTTAAGGGAGAAAATATAGAATGAGTATAACTGATATTTGTTTATTGGCTGTCGGACTTGCAATGGATGCATTTTCTGTTGCTGTCTGTAAGGGACTAAGCATGAAGAAAATTAATTACAAAGGTGCTGTTATTACAGCCCTGTACTTCGGATTCTTTCAGTTTCTTATGCCTCTGATAGGGTATTTTCTTGGTAGCAGATTTGAGAAAATTATCAGCAGTTTCAGTCATTGGATAGCGTTTATTCTGCTTCTGTTTATTGGCGGAAAAATGATTTATGAAACGCTGAAGGATGATGAAAGTGAAAATTCAGCAGAAGAGTACAGGATTGACCATAAAGAACTGCTTATGATGGCAATTGCAACAAGCATTGATGCACTTGCTGTCGGAATAATTTTTGCTGCGCAGAAGGTCAGCTTGTTTTTCTCATGTTCAATGATAGGAATTATAACATTTGTTCTATCGCTTGGCGGTGTTTTCATCGGCAATCGTTTTGGAAGCAAGTACGAAAAGAAAGCAGGAATTGCCGGAGGCGCAGTTCTTGTTATTATCGGAATAAAACTTCTTCTTGAAGGGCTTGGGATTCTTAAATAAAAAAACGGAGACTTTGCAGTCTCCGTTTTTGTTTTTATTCTTCGTTCTGTGCAAACTGACTCTCATGGCGTGTGAAGAAATCAGTTCTTGGCGGAAGAAATTTGAGTTTATGATTATTTCCAGTGAAGAAATTAATCGGCTCAAAAATTGTATCCCATGACCATATTCTATCGTCTGTCTGCAAATATTCTCTGAGTTTTTCAGTTCCGAAAGGAGCCATAGGATGAAGAAGAACAGCTGTGATTCTTATGATGTAGAACAGGTTTGCAAGAACCTGTGCAAGTTCATCCTTGTCCTGCCCGTCAGTTTTGATTGCTTTTGACATATATTTGCTTCCGTTGCGGATATAGCTGTCAAGTACGTAAGTACACTGATGGAACGCAAATTTTGACATATGTCTTTCATATTCAAGTACAGATTTCTTTGCATCTGCGAGGAATTCTTCCTCTGGTGCAATATCGGGGAGTATTCCGTCAAATTCTTTCTGCAATGTATAGAAAGCAGTACGTATCATTCTGTTGTATACATTTGAAAGAAGCAGACCATCCTTTACAACAGGATCAGCATCTTCAGGCTTTGCATCAGGATTATAAGGCTTAGGCATGAAGCTGACAGAACGCTGTCCAAGACCAAGACCAAGCCAGTGCATACGTAACTGCTCAGCAGTATAGTGATTCAGAAGATCATCAGCCATAGGAGGCTTTACTGCACCTGATGATGATGCCTTCTTGTCAAGGAAAAGAATATGATGATTTGCTACAATAACAGGTAACTGTAATTCACCCTCAGCAGGATCAGAAGTTTTTGTGTTACTTTCCTGCTGTGCCATCCACATTGCAGGTTCTGCTATTCCATAGAAATAAATATTGTCCTGACCTATGAACTGATAAACTGTTGAATCCTTGCTGCACCAGTAATCCTTCCATTCCTCACGATTTCTGCCTTCTTTTTCAAGATAAGCCTGAGTAAATGATACAGGAGCCCAGAGAGACTCAGGCCATACCCATACCGTAAGTCCGTCAACTCCATCCATAACAGGTGCAGGAACGCCCCATTCAATGTTACCTGTCAGGCGGAAAGGAACAAGAGTCTTTCCCGTTCTGTAACGAATTCCGTTATTTGTAAGGATTTTACAAGCTTCATCACATGATGGGAGATTGTCGAATTCAATTGTAAATGAAGGTTTTTTAGGTTCTTCTATATACTCATGTTCAGGCATTGAATCCTTTAACTCAAAGTATTTCTCTTCAAATTCACGTTTTATATAGATAACAGGATTTTTGAGAAATTCAGAAATAGTTTTGTGAACAACAGGTCTGACATCCTTGCGCTTTGAGAGATTCTCTGTCCATTCTTTCATGAGTGTTTCGTAGTCACGAAGCTTGAAATACCAGTTAGTAACGGGCTTCATAACAGGAACCTCACCTGTGAGAGTGCTGACAGGATTAATGAGATTTTCAGGCATGAACTGATGTCCGAGGTCACATTCATCTGCATAAGCTTTTTCAGAAGAACAGCCTTCAACAGGACATTTACCAACAACCTGTCTTCCGTTTATGAATACACCTGCTTTTTCGTCGAAAAACTGCATAGTTGAAATCTGTTCAAGCTGACCTTTTTTGTGAAGTGAGCTGATAAACCAGTCTGTAACTTCTGCATGAATTTCCTTGCTTCTTCCAAGTCCTGATGCGGCAAAGAGATTAGGTGATATACCATAAGCATTGAGTGTATCTTTCTGTTTGTTGTGATTTCTTTCAACGAACTCCTCAAGAGTGCCGCTGAATTCACCATTCTTTACTTTAACTCTCCAGCCTTCAGCGATAGGAGAACCATAACAGTCTGTACCACTGACAAAAATTACATTATCATTTCCGATTCTGTCACGAAGAAAACGTGCATAAGTATCAGCAAAAACAAGCATACCTCCAACGTGTCCGAAATGAAGTTCCTTGTTTCCATAAGGCATACCGCCCGTAACAACTGCCCTTTTCGGAAATACAGGTCTCGGAATCTCAAAATTACCGTTATTATTTCCGTCTTTGTTTCTGTTTCTTGCCATTTTATATCATCCTTTCTTAATATCCGCAATATCTTTTCTGATAACTGAACCTGATGGGAATTCAATATCGGACTTGAATGAAAATTTCATCATAGCATGGTTTGCAGTATCAATTTCTTCATTATTTTCATTGTAAAGTGTATCAAGAGTCAATTCAACAGGTTTTTTTGATGGTGCAAGTATTTCAACTGTATCACCCTTAAAAAATCTGTTGCGCTGTGTACAGTAAACAGTACCGTCTCTGCATTCATCAACAACAGCAACAACATCAAAATTTCTGATATATCCGCTGTTTTCGTAATACTGAGAATTTTCAGGCACACCGAAGAAAAATCCGTTTGAGTATTTTCTGTGGCTTACTTTGAATACTTCATCACGAATCCAGTCGGGCAGAACGAAATTATCGGGGTTTTTCCAGTATTCGTCAACAGCCATTCTGTATGCGTTGGTGACAACTGTAACATAGTAGGCTGATTTGGCTCTGCCTTCAATTTTAAGACTGTAAACACCTGCTTTAACAAGTTTATCTATGTGGTCAATCATACACATATCCTTAGCGTTAAGGATATAAGTGCCTTTTTCGTCCTCAAAAATCGGGAAATATTCACCAGGACGCTTTTCTTCCATCAGGTGATAACCCCATCTGCAAGGCTGTGCGCATTCTCCACGGTTTGCATCTCTGTTTACAAGATACTGTGAAAGAAGACATCTGCCCGAAAAAGAAACGCACATAGCACCATGTACAAAACATTCAATATCAAGGTCGGGATTTGTCTTTGCACGTATTTCCGCAATTTCATCAAGAGTAAGTTCTCTTGCGAGAACAACTCTTTTGGCGCCCATGTCATACAGTTCACGTGCAGTTGCATAATTGACAATTCCTGTCTGTGTGGAAATGTGAATCTCCATGTCAGGGGCAAGACGTTTTATCATCATAAGTAATCCTATATCTGCAACAATAAGAGCATCCACTTTTGCATCAACAGCCTCACGGACAAACTGTTCAAACATAGGAATTTCATTGTTTCTCGGGAGTGTATTGCAGGTGAGATAGACTTTGACACCTTTTGCATGAGCCTGATTCACAGCATTTACAAGCTGTTCAAATTCAAAATTCATTGGTGATGATCTCATTCCGAACTGTTTTCTTCCGAGATATACAGCATCAGCACCATAGTTAAGTGCAGCATTAAATCTTTCTTCATCACCTGCTGGGGCGAGAACTTCGGGTTTTCTCAACATAATGTTCCTCCTCTTATAAATTATACCCTGTCTGTACTGAAAAAGCTGACAGGGTATATATTTATCAGATTTTAGGCGACACCGCATAATTATTGCAATGCAGATATATTCGTTGCAAAGCAGTTAAGCGTTAATTGTGCGGTTGTGCCTTTATTCTCCATCAACGGCATTCTGCCTTGCTTCTTCATATTCCAATTCAATTGCAGCTTCATTTGCGTAGTGTTCTTCAAGTGTTGCGGCAAAACGTGTCTGCTTTGTATTGATATTAGCGATGAAGTAGAAGTAGTCTGACGGATAGTCATCAAGTACAGCGTCAATAGCGTCAATACCGGGGTTACAGATTGCTCCCGGCGGGAGACCTGCACTCTTATAGGTATCATAAGAGTTTACAATTGTTTCATCAACAACCTCCATATTAGGTCTTACAACAAGCTTTGAGTAGTTTGAAGTAGGGTCAGACTGAAGGAGAGGGAATACATCCGCATTTCTGAGACGATTCCAGAATACTGATGCAACAAGTGTCATTGTACCGGTTGTAGCAGCCTCTTTCTGTACGATAGATGCCATTGTGATAACCTCATCAAGTGAGAGTTCAAGTGACTCAATTTTCTCAAGTCTCGGCTGAGTGAGGTGCTGACTGAAGTTGAGATAGATCTTCTGACAAACCTGTTCAGGATCCATATTGACATAGAAATAATAAGTATCAGGGAAGAGGTAACCTTCCATACGCATGAACTTGATTGATGTATCTGTCGGAAGGAGATTCTCAAAATCGAATCCGAATCCGCCGGAGTTGAAATAGAATGTGAAATCCTTTGCTGAACAAACATTATTCTCTTCGAGAATCTGAGCGGCTTCAATAATAGTGATTCCTTCAGGGAATGTAACCTCAACAGATTCCTTGATTTCGTCTTCTTCCATATTTGTAAGTTCTTCGATTATGGTTTCGTAAGCCATATTCGGGCGTACAAAGTGTTCACCCGGAATATACGGATCATCATCACGCATTTCAGAGAACATGGTGAAGAACTTTGGTGATCTGATAATTCCGTCACGTTCAAGCATAGAAGCGACATCCTCAATTGTAGCGTCCTCAGGAATTACAATAAGATGTGTCTGATCGCTTTTTCCGATACCGAACATATCTTTTCCGAAACCAATTACGACAAGTGAGAGAATTACTGAAACACCGAAAATAAGTGTTGTGAGAATCAGAATGCCCGGAAGTCTGCTTCTGTGCTTCTTCTTACGCTTTTTCTTTTTTCTGTTCTGTGGGTTTCTTACGGGCGGTGGCGGATAATTTCCCTGCATTTCAGGATATACAGGCTGAAAATCCGCATCATTCTTAAACTGCTGTTCTGGATACACAGGTACATTCTGAGATACGCAGTCAGCCTCATTTACAGGAACATTACCATTCATTCCGAGGGAATCTTCCATGAAATTGCCTTCATTATTATTCATTGCAAATAATCGTCCTTTCTTCAGTAATGATTTTTTTTATTTTCATATCGAGTTCTGAAACAGGAATGAAATCTGTAATCATGCTTTCGTATGAAACAGCAATTGTGTGTATAAAAGGGTTTGCGGAAATGAAAACATCATAATATCCGCCTCCGTAACCGAGACGAGTTCCGCCTTCTGTGAAAGCAAGTCCTGGAACCATGCATACCGTTTTTTCAGTAATAACAGGTCGTGGCAGGCTTTCTTCCGGTTCGGGAATACCATACATTCCTTCTTTAAGCTGCAAAAGGGAAGAAACAACATGAAATGTCATATTTCTGTTTTTTCCGCATCTTGGAAAAGCAACGGGAATCCCGGATTTTATAAGTTTTTCCGCTGTTGAATATGTATCTGTCTCAGAACCGAAAGACGCAAACAAGAGAACCGTATCAGCTGAAACAACTTGTTCATCCGAGAGAAAACGCTCTGAAATACATTTATCCTTTTCTTCGGATTTGGATGCCTTTCTTATCTGAGTGAATTTTTTTCTGTATTCTTTTTTATTCATCTCAGCCGCAGATAATATTATTGTACTGTTTTCTGCTTTCGTCCTCAGAAATCAGAACTTCAATGAGTTTCAGAGCAAAATCAACTGCGACACCTGCACCTCTTGCAGTAATGATTTTTCCGTCAGCAACGACAGATTCATTGCCGATTTCAGCACCTTCAAGCTGAGATTCAAAACCGGGATAGCATACAGCAGTCTTTTTGTTCAGAATACCCTTGTGTCCGAGAATTGACGGAGCAGCACATATTGCACCGATAAAAATATCGTTACATACGCAATAGTCAATTGCAGACTGAACATAATCTGATTTTTCAAGATTGAGGGTGCCTGGCATACCTCCGGGAAGTACAATCATTTCAAGTTCATCTGAAAGCAATGCTTCAGATTCTGTAATATCGGCTGTAACAGGGATTCCATGTGAACCCTTTATTACTTTTCCGCCAACGCCGACCGTAATAACATTTTTACCGCTTCTTCTGAGCAGGTCAACAGGAGAGAGGGCTTCAATTTCCTCAAATCCTTCTGCAAGATAAACGTAAATCATAACAATATCCTTTCATTTAAACGTAACAATATATTTTTCAAGAAGAAACACAGGGTTGTAGGAGAGTTTTGACTTTCTCAGACCTTCAATCCCCATATCCTCTTCACGATTGACATATCTGAATCCTTCCATGCACTCGCTTGCAAATGTGTTGCATATTCCTGTATAGATTCCGCTGTATGATGTATCAGCTTTTTCGATGTGAACACAGAAGGTTTCTGAATTCAGTCTTTCACCGATTGTTACAGCAGCAGTTTTTCCGCCGATTCTTATAATTCCGCCGCATAATCCGAGTTCATCAAAATAACTGAGATAGGTATTTATAGCATACTGCTCGGCAACCGATGATTTGTCGGGATTATCTGTACGGCGGTTATAGTTGTCAGCCGTAAATTTTATAAAATCATCGAAATCCTTTTCTGTCAGCAAGGAGAATTCTGTGTCGATTTCTCTGAAACGGGCAAGGTGATTTCGTTTTGCATGGTATTTTTTCCCTCTTAAATTTATGAGGTCGTCAGTATTGTAGATATAGTCGAAACCGTCTCTGTAGGGTTCGGCTGAAAATCTGTCAGGAAAAAGCTCATTCAGAACAGCAAGAGAAGTATTTGTAACTCCTGTGAAAATAAGCGGTGAATTCAGCGAATGTGCATATTTTTCGAGTTCACGAAAAAGCTTCGTATAGTTTCCGTCCCCGCAAGGAAATACAAAATGCAGAAAACCATCCTCGTTATCGAAAGCACAGTTTATATAAAAATCTTCGTACAGGCATATTTTTGAATCAGCAAGTCTTTTCCATGCCATATTGTTGGCAAAGCTGTATTCACAACCCATGAAATCGGATTTTCTGAGTGCGGATTCAATTTTTGCTCTGTCGGAAATCTGTATATCTCTGAATTCTATCATAGTACCTCCCGATTATTTGTTTCTTGAATTATTTACAAATTCGGAATATCTGTTTCTGACTTCTGTAATTTTACCGCAGGTCATTTTTCCTTCGGGACATTTTCCTTCGGCAACACATGACGGACCGGCATGAGAGAAGATATCAGGTGCAGTATCAATACACAGACGGAGCATTTCCTCAGCGACAGCACGTATTTCCCACTGAGCTCTGCTGCAGCAGCGGTGACGGAAAAAATTGAAAAGAGAGCGTATATTCATTGTAACAATGATTTTTGTCTCGCACGCATTCGGTAAGATGAATCTTGCATCTTCATTTGCAAGTTTTCTTGCCTTGGATAATGCTGTTTTTTCGTCCATTCCCTCTGCGATAAATTCAGCTCTGTGTTTTTCTGTCAAGAGGTCAGCAATCCTGTTGTAGCTTTCAGATATTTCAGTAATAATCCTGTCAAATTCAGCTTCAGCTTCAGGAATCTCCTTGACGGAGGGAGGGGTAATGAAATCAAAACCGTTCTCGCTGACATAACGCTGACTTTTCTGTGAATATGAAGCGATACGATGACGGACGAGCTGATGTGAACAGGCACGTGAAATCCCTTCTATTCCGAAAGTAAAGCTGACGTGTTCCATTACACTTTCGTGACCGATTGAAATGAGCATTTCGATGAATTTTCTTGTCTTTTCTCCATCTTCGAGTCCGTTGCGTACAGAACCGATATCATCAGACGAATAGCAGAGTTTAGCGGCTGCGGCAACAGTTTTTTCTGGATCGGGAGTATGGGCAAGTAAAGTAACCTTCATAATACAGAACTCCTTTTGATAGTGGTAACGCAGTATCATTTTTGCATACATATAATATTTTATCATTTTTTGCTGTGCAAGTCAAGATAAATGAGACAAAAAATTGAAAATGAATAAAAAATTGAAGTTTTTTCAAAAAAATTTCATTTAGCTATGGACAAATGAAAAAAAATGTTGTATAATATTTTAGTATTTGTGAATTTGAATGAAAAAAGCTTCTTGGCTTTGCACATTCGGATTTTTAATTTTAAATATCGGAGGAATCAGCTATAATGAGAAAGTTCAACAAGTTTGTTTCTGCTGTAACAGCGGTAACTCTTGCATCGACAATGGCAGGATGTTCACCAACAATCGGCGGAAATACAGAATATGCAGTTACAGTAAACGGTTATGAAGTAAAGGCAGGTATCTTTATTTACTACACTCTTCAGGCATATCAGGAGGCTGTTTCTGTTCTTTCAGAGCAGAATGGCGAAACACCTGCATACGATGACGTGAAGGGCGCTCATCTTGATGACCTTGATGCAACAGAGTGGATTCAGAATAAGGCTACGGAATATTGTGAGGGATATGTTCATTTACAGCAGGAGTTTGACAGAATCGGCGGTGAACTTACTGCCGAGGAGCTTGATGAAATCGAGCAGATGGCTGCTTACTACTACAGCTATGATTCAAGATATGCTGAAAATGGTGTTACACTTGAAACAATGAAGTCTATTGCTGAAAGTACATATAAGGAACAGGCTATTTTTGAGCATTACTATGGATTCGACAGCGAAAAGGGCGGTTCAGAGGATGATCTCAAGGATTATTTTGATGAGAATTTTGCACGTGTAAAGTATTTCACAATCAGTCTTGTTGATGAAGAAGGCGAGATGCTTTCAGAGGACAAGCAGAGAGAACTTCGCAAGAAAGCTGATGACTACGTTTCAAAGATTAACAAGAAGTCTAAGGAAATCGAGAAAATGTGGGAAATTGACGCTCAGAGCGAAGTATACGATGAGTATCTTGAAACTCAGACAACAGTTGCAACAGATGAATCGGGAAGCACAGAAACAACTACCACAACAACTACAACCACTTCTGATACTGAAGAAACCACAGAAACAACCACAACAAATCCTTATGAGAACGAAAGACTTATTCAGAAGCAGACTACAACTTCTGAGGAAGAAAGTGAATCAGAAGAAACAACCACAACATCTGCAAGTGATAAGGCAAGTAAGGACTTTAATGACTTCGTGTTCGGAGAACTCGGAATTGGTAAGGCTACTGTATATGACTATGATGATGAGACAATTTACGTTGTTATGAGGGGTGACCTCAGAGAGCGTATGACAGAGGAAGATTACTGGTCAGAGAACTATGTAACACAGCTTCTCCAGATGAAGTATTACGACGAATTTACAGCAGATATGGATGAAAAGACAAAGAATTCTGATACATCGAGAAACAATGCGGCATACAGAAGATATGCTCCGTTTAAGCTTGTTATTGAAACAGCGAAATAATTTAACAAAGGAACTCTTCTTATTTTAGAGGAGTTCCTATTTTGTTTGTTTTTTTGGCAATAATACAAATAATGTAAATGATTTTGAAAAAACTTGACAAAAGATTCTTATTGATATATAATAAGAATATTAGTGCTTATATTTTGAAATAGTATAGGCTGATTTTACGGGAGGTAGCATTATATGTGTGGAATAGTAGGTTTTACAGGTGTTAATCAGGCGGCTCCGATTCTGCTTGACGGACTTTCAAAACTTGAATACAGAGGTTATGATTCAGCAGGTATTGCTGTAAGAAATGGTTCAGAAGATACTGAAATTGTTAAGGCAAAAGGAAAATTAAAGGTTCTTTCAGAAATGACAAACTGTGGTCAGGCTGTTAAGGGTGACTGTGGTATAGGTCATACGAGATGGGCAACACATGGCGAACCTTCAACTACAAATGCACATCCTCATGCGAGTGATGATGAAAATGTTGTTGCGGTTCATAACGGAATCATTGAAAATTATCAGGAACTTAAAGAAAAGCTTACAAAAAGCGGATATACTTTTGTTTCACAGACAGATACAGAAGTAGCTGTCAAGCTTGTTGACTATTACTATAAAAAATACGGAATGGGACCTGTTGATTCAATTGCGAGAGCAATGATAAGAATCAGAGGTTCGTATGCTCTTGCAGTAATGTTCAATGATTTCCCCGGCGAGATTTATACAGCAAGAAAAGACAGCCCTATGATTATCGGTGTTACAGGCGGTGAAACATACGTTGCATCTGATGTTCCTGCAATCCTCAAATATACAAGAAATGTATATTACATAGGCAATATGGAAATTGCAAAGCTTGAAAAAGGAAAAGTTACTTTCTACAACATCGATCGTGAGGAGATTGAGAAGCCTCTCACAGAGATCAAGTGGGATGCAGAAGCGGCTGAAAAAGGCGGATATGAGCATTTCATGTTAAAGGAAATCCATGAACAGCCGAAGGTTGTAAGAGATACAATAAATTCAGTATGCAAGGATGGAAAGATTGATTTCAGCAGTGTCGGACTTACTGATGAAGAAATGCAGAAAATCAGTCAGATTTATATTGTAGCCTGCGGTTCTGCTTATCATGTCGGAATGGCTGTACAGTATGTAATTGAGGATATGACAAGCATTCCTGTAAGAGTTGAACTTGCATCTGAATTCCGTTACAGAAAGATGACACTTGTCAAGAATAGTCTTGTTATCATTATCAGTCAGTCAGGTGAAACAGCAGACAGTCTTGCCGCACTCAGAGAGGCTAAAGATAACGGAATAAAGACTCTTGGCATTGTAAATGTTGTTGGTTCATCAATTGCAAGAGAAGCAGATAACGTATTCTATACACTTGCAGGACCTGAAATTTCCGTTGCGACAACAAAGGCATACAGCACACAGCTTATCGCAGGCTATCTCCTTGCTATGCAGTTTGCAAAGGCAAGAAACGAAATGGATGACGATACATACAAGTCACTTATTGATGAACTTTACACAATCCCTGAAAAAATCGAAAAAATCCTTGAGGATAAGGAGAGAATTCAGTGGTTTGCAAACAAACTTGCAGGTGCTAAGGATGCATTCTTTATCGGCAGAGGAATTGACTATGCAATAAGCCTTGAGGGAAGCCTTAAAATGAAGGAAATCAGCTACATTCATTCAGAGGCTTATGCGGCAGGTGAATTAAAGCATGGACCTATCAGCCTTATTGAAGACGGAATTCTTGTAATAAGTGTACTTACACAGCAGGATTTATACGAAAAGACAGTCAGCAATATGGTTGAAGTAAAGAGTCGTGGTGCATCACTCATGGGACTTACAACTTATGGAAACTACAGCATGGAGGATACAGCAGACTTTACAGTTTATATTCCTCAGACAGACTCACATTTCGCAGGTAGTCTCTCAGTAATTCCACTTCAGCTTCTTGGATACTATGTATCTGTTGCTAAGGGATATGATGTAGATAAGCCGAGAAATCTTGCAAAGAGCGTAACAGTTGAATAATATTCTGAATCCCGAATCATTATGATTCGGGATTTTTTATGTATTAAATTGTACAAAAATACTATATTTAAAGTTTGACCGTGCAGAACGATTGTTATTACTGACGATTTATGAAATGCAATATTGACAAATATATCGAGGTGTGATATACTATATTGCAGTAAGATACATTGCACTACGATATATCGTAGGACAATGTATAGAAAGGAGCATTGTTATGACAGATAAGATAAGGCGTGTGTACATCCCGATGACGGAAACAGGGTTTTATATTCTGTTTTGTCTTCAGAATGAACAGCATGGATACAGCATTACTCAGAAGGTTAAAGAAATGACGGATGGTGAGGTTATCATAAGTCCGGGAACAATGTACGGCAGTCTTTCAAAAATGGAAAAGGACGGTTTGATAGGCTTTGTTCGTGAGGAAGAAAAACGAAAACTTTATAAAATAACATCGCTTGGACAGGAAGTCCTTGAAATTGAAATCAACAGAATTAAACGTGTTTACAGAAATATCGGAGGAAAAGATTATGAGTGAAGTTAAAAGATGCATCAGACTTTTTACATTGTTTGATTATGACAAAGAGGAAGAGTGGCTTCGTGAAATGCACAAAAATGGCTGGAAATTCAGAAAAGGCGGATTTTTTTACACCTTTGACAAATGCGAGCCTGAGGATGTAATCTATAAAATTGACTTTCAGAGTGATATTGAAGACAGAAAAAACTATCTTTCAATGTTTGAGGATTACGGCTGGGAGTATCTAATGGAGTTCAACAGATTTGTCTATTTCAGAAAAAGTGCTGATTCAGTTGAAAATAACGAAACTGATGACCTTGAAATATTCAGTGATAATGAATCGAAGCTTGATATGATGAAAAGAATTCTCAGGAGCAGAATGCTTCCTATACTGATTATTTTTTTATGCTGTGTTACCCCGAGATTTATCGATGCGTTCAATGGGGAAACATCGGTTTTTGGAATTAGAATAATGTGGGTCGTAGTATTTTTGATTTACACTTCATTATTTATGAAATGTTATATTGGATATAACAGAAACAGGAAAAAATGAGTTGAAAAATATTACTTGCATTTTTGAAAAAAAGTGGTATAATATAATTACAGGGGAGCTTGCCCGAGCAGGCTGAGAGGGAACTGCATCGTTCCGACCCTTTAACCTGATTTGGGTAATGCCAACGTAGGGACCTTATACTTGATTAATAAAGGGACTGCGTATAGCTGTCCCTTTTTTTCGGAGGTATGTTATGGTAAATGTCAGCGGAAAAGAAATGGATATCGGCGGAATGACAGTTAAACAGCTTCTTGATGAACTGAAATACAATGAAAAAAGAGTGGCTGTTGAAATCAATGAAGTAATTGTGCCAAAGGCAGTTTACGAAGATACTGTCATAAACGACGGAGACAGAGTTGAAATTGTAAGTTTTGTCGGAGGAGGCTGATATGGGAATTCCGACAAGAGAGGAAATGTACAAGGCACTTGCTGAACGTCATGGAGAGGAATTACAGAAAAAAATATCAGATTCATCTGTTGCTGTATGTGGTCTCGGAGGACTTGGTTCAAATGTCTGCATTGCGCTTGCGAGGGCAGGAGTTGGCAGACTTCACATAATAGATTTTGACAGAGTTGATATTTCAAATCTTAACCGTCAGCAGTATTCTCCTGAACAGCTTGGAATGTTGAAAACTGATGCACTCAGAGAAATTCTTAACAGGATTTCCCCATACTGTGAAATAAAGGCAGATTGTGTCAGGCTGACAGAGGAAAACATTTCTGAATATCTCGGTGCAGAGGAAATAATATGTGAGGCTTTTGATAATGCCGAATCAAAGGCAATGCTTGTCAATTATGTTCTTGAAAATATGCCTGAAAAATATATTGTATCAGCGTCAGGCATGGCAGGGATATCAACAGCAAATACAATTGTTACAAGAAAAATTACAAATCATTTCTTCGTTTGCGGTGACGGTGAAAGTGATGTTTCCGAAGGTCTGGGACTTATTTCATCAAGGGTTATGGTTTGCGCTGCACATGAAGCTAATATGATACTGCGAATTATCGCAGGTGAAAAAGAAGCATAAGGAGTGATATAAATGATAAATAATGATAAACTTATACTCGGAGGACATGAATTCAATTCACGTTTTATTCTTGGTTCGGGTAAATATTCCCTTAATCTAATAAAAGCGGCTGTTGAGTATGCAGGTGCAGAGATAATTACCCTTGCTGTAAGACGTGCAAATACAACTGAACACGAAAACATACTTGATTATATTCCCGAAGGAGTAACACTTCTTCCGAATACGTCGGGGGCAAGAAACGCAGATGAGGCTGTAAGAATTGCAAGACTTGCAAGGGAAATCGGCTGTGGAGACTTTGTGAAAATAGAAATCATGCGTGATACAAAGTATCTTCTTCCCGATAATGCTGAAACAGTAAAAGCTACTGAAATTCTCGCAAATGAGGGATTTGTTGTAATGCCGTATATGTATCCCGACCTTAATACAGCCCGTGACCTCGTAAATGCAGGTGCGGCATCCGTAATGCCCCTTGCTTCTCCGATTGGTTCAAACAAAGGACTCACAACAAAGGATTTCATACAGATTCTTATTGATGAAATTGATTTGCCGATTATTGTTGATGCAGGAATAGGCAGACCTTCACAGGCTTGTGAAGCTATGGAAATGGGTGCTGCGGCAGTAATGTCAAACACAGCGCTTGCAACAGCAGGGGATTTGCCTGTAATGGCAGAAGCATTCCGTCAGGCTGTTGAAGCAGGCAGAAAAGCCTATCTTTCGGGACTCGGCAGAGTTCTTACCCGTGGTGCATCTGCATCTGATTCACTTACGGGATTTCTTAGGGACTGAGAAGTGATACAATGGAGAATAATTATTTTATTGATTCCGACAAGCTTTCGGAATCGGCTTTAAAGAAAAAGCATCAGCTTGAAAATGAACCTTCCGCACGAACAAATCACATGGAATACATGGAAGGAATGGAACGGATAAAATCCGATATTATGGAAAAAGTCATTACTCAGATGAACGACTATGATTATAATTCATATACTGCTGATGATGTGCGAAAAGCACTTGAACATGACAGATGTACCGTTGAGGATTTCAAGGCGTTTCTTTCACCTGCGGCAGAGCCGTTTCTTGAACAGATGGCTGAAAAGGCAAGACTTGAAACACGAAAACACTTCGGAAATACGGTTTATCTTTTCACACCGCTTTATATTGCTAATTATTGTGAAAACTACTGTGTATACTGCGGATTCAACTGCTATAATGACATAAAAAGAATGAAGCTTAATATGGAGCAGATTGAAAATGAAATGCGGATTATCTCTGAAAGCGGTATGGAAGAAATACTGATTCTTACGGGTGAAAGCAGAGCAAAAAGTGATGTTAAATATATCGGTGAGGCTTGTAAGCTTGCAAGAAAGTATTTCAGAATGGTGGGAATTGAAATTTATCCCGTAAACACAGAGGAGTATCGTTATTTGCATGAATGTGGTGTTGACTATGTAACCGTATTTCAGGAGACTTATAACAGTGAAAGATATGAACAGCTTCATTTACTCGGTCACAAGCGTGTATTTCCTTACAGATTTGAAGCGCAGGAACGTGCTTTAATGGGAGGAATGCGTGGAATTGCCTGCTCTGCATTGCTTGGACTATCGGATTTCAGAAAAGATGCCCTTGCGAGTGCATTGCACGTTTATTATTTACAGAGAAAATATCCTCACGCTGAAATTTCACTTTCATGTCCGAGACTTCGCCCGATTATAAATAATGAGGAAATTAACCCTCTTGATGTACATGAAAAGCAGCTTTGTCAGGTATTGTGTGCATACAGAATATTCCTTCCTTTCTGTGGAATTACTGTATCATCAAGAGAGAGCGAAAGTTTCCGAAACGGTATAGTTAAAATTGCCGCAACAAAAGTATCTGCGGGAGTTTCAACGGGAATCGGTGACCATGAAAGTAAGTATAGCGGTAAGGAATCAGATTCTGCTGAGGGTGATGAACAGTTTGAAATCAACGACGGCAGAAGCTTTGATAAAATGTATAAGGATATGTCCGATGAGGGTTTACAGCCTGTTCTTAATGATTATCTTTATGTGTGAGGTGAGAAAATGAGAGAATTTGACACAACCATGTACTTCATTACTGACAGCACAAGCGTGGATTCAGATAAATTCCTTGATATTGTTGAAGAAGCCTGTAAGGGTGGTGCATCAATAATTCAGCTTCGTGAAAAGGATAAGTCAACCCGTGAGTATATTGAACTTGCAAAGTCTGTTCATGAAATTACATTAAAGTACAATATCCCCCTTATCATAGATGACAGGGTTGATGTTGCTCTTGCAGTTGATGCAGAGGGTGTTCATGTTGGACAATCAGATATGCCCGTTGATATTGCAAGAAAACTCATGGGAGAAAACAAAATTGTCGGCGCAACTACAAAAACTGTTCCACAGGCACTTGAAGCGTATGAAAAAGGAGCCGATTACCTCGGAGTAGGAGCAATCTATCCCACAACCACAAAGGTTAAAACCGTCCTTACCTCCGTTGAAACATTGTCCGAAATAGTTAAGTCTGTTCCGATTAAGGTGAACGCAATAGGAGGACTTAACAAGGATAATATTCATGTGTTAAAAGGTTCGGGAATTGACGGAATATGTGCAGTATCAGCAATTATGAAAGCTGAGAATCCATGCGAAGCTACAGCACAGTTAAAGAGTGCGTTTCTTGAACTGAAAGGGGAATGAAATGAAAACAGCATTGACTATTGCAGGGAGTGATTCAAGCGGCGGAGCAGGAATACAGGCTGATATCAAAACCATGATTGCCAACGGAGTTTATGCAATGAGTGCGATTACAGCCCTTACATCACAGAATACCATGGGAGTATCAGGAATTATGGAAGTAACTCCCGAATTTCTTGGAATGCAGATTGACAGCGTATTTACGGATATTTTCCCTGATGCAGTTAAAATAGGAATGGTATCGTCGGGAAAGCTGATTTCTGTAATCTCCGAAAAACTCATTGAACATAAGGCTGTCAATGTGGTTGTTGATCCTGTAATGATTGCCACAAGTGGTTCAAGTCTTATTGATAATGATGCTGTCAGCATAATGAAATCAAAGCTTTTCAGAATTGCTGATATAATTACACCGAATATTCCCGAAGCCGAGGTGTTAAGCGGAATTTCAATAAAAAATGAATCGGATATGAAAAAATCTGCAAAAGCAATTCATGATGAATTCGGATGTGCTGTTCTTTTAAAGGGTGGTCACAGCCTGAATGATGCAAATGATTATCTTTATTCCGATAATATATCTCAATGGTTTCATGGAAAGAAAATTGATAATCCGAATACGCATGGAACAGGATGCACTCTTTCAAGTGCAATTGCATCAAATCTTGCAAAGGGACTGACACTTTCGGAATCTGTACAAAAAGCAAAGGAATATATTTCGGGTGCATTGGGCGCAATGCTTGATCTTGGAAAAGGAAGCGGTCCCATGAATCATGGTTTTAAAATAATTGTTTAAGGAGAATAAATATGAGCGAAAAAGCTTACTATACACAGATGGAAGCGGCTAAAAAGGGAATCATTACTCCCGAAATGAAAATTGTCGCTGAAAAGGAATACATAGATGCAGAGGAACTTCGTGAACTCGTTGCAAAGGGTGAGGTTGCAATACCATGCAATGTACGTCATACATCAATTTCTCCCGAAGGCATCGGAAAGAGAATGCGTACTAAAATCAACGTAAATCTCGGAATTTCTGGTGACTGCAACAACTATGAAAACGAGATGAAAAAGGTTGACTTATCCATTAAATATGGTGCGGAAGCTATCATGGATCTGAGCAACTACGGAAAAACAAATACATTCCGTAAACAGCTTGTTGAAAAGTCTCCTGCAATGATCGGAACTGTACCTATGTATGATGCTATCGGCTATCTTGAAAAGGACTTGCTTGAAATCACAGCAGAGGATTTTCTCAGAGTTGTAAGGGCGCACGCTGAGGAAGGCGTAGACTTTATGACCATTCATGCAGGAATTAACAGACGTGCTGTTGAGGCTTTCATGCGTGACAAGAGAAAAATGAATATCGTTTCAAGAGGAGGTTCACTTCTTTTTGCATGGATGATGATGACAGGAAACGAAAATCCTTTCTATGAGCATTATGACGAGGTTCTTGAAATTCTCAGAGAATACGATGTTACAATAAGTCTTGGAGATGCACTCAGACCTGGATGTATTGATGATTCATCAGATGCAGGACAGATTTCTGAGCTTATCGAGCTTGGTGCTTTGACAGAACGTGCATGGGCTAAGGATGTACAGGTTATGGTTGAAGGTCCGGGACACATGGCAATGAATGAAATTGCCGCAAATATGACAATGCAGAAGCGTATCTGTCATAATGCTCCTTTCTATGTACTCGGACCTCTTGTTACTGATATTGCCCCGGGATATGACCATATCACTTCTGCAATAGGAGGGGCAATTGCCGCCGCAAACGGTGCAGATTTTCTTTGCTATGTAACACCTGCTGAACATCTAAGACTTCCCGATATCGACGACGTTAAAGAAGGAATCATGGCAAGTAAAATTGCCGCTCATGCCGCTGATATTGCAAAGGGAATCCCGCACGCAACAGATGCAGATAATAAAATGGCGGAGGCTCGTCATGAGGTTGACTGGGAAAAGATGTTTGAAGTCGCAATTGATCCCGAAAAGGCAAGGGCATACTTTGAAAGTACACCACCTGCAGACAGACATACCTGTTCAATGTGTGGAAAAATGTGTGCTGTGCGTACAACAAACATGATTCTCAACGGAGAGAAAGTTACATTTTGCTCTGAAAAATAATAGCAAAGGCATATTTTAATTATACAACGATATGGGCGCTTTTTCGGCGCCCATATTTGTTTTTTAGTATAGGCAATATCTGTTATATTGTAACGCTGATACAAAAATATTAAGGTAAGGCAAAATACATAGTAAACATTATAAAAATTCTAATTTAAACCTTGACGATTAGACAAAAAAATCGTATAATGTATATATATATGTTTAATGAGAAATTATACATAGTGTTAAATATTTAAACAGATATATTGGTGATAATTGATTTCAGAGGTGTTATTCCAGAAAAATGAATTATTTTTGGATTTTACTGATTATCTATCTTTGTATTTTCCTTCCGATTATCAATACGAAAAATCAGAATGAAATCAGAAGAAGATTCAAAAGAAAAAAGGATAGGGGAGTGAGTTATATGAATGAGATGATAAAATCATTCATAGGCATGGAAGTAATAATATACGTTTCAGGCGGCTCCGGTTTCGTTGAAGGATTTATCAGAGAGATTGAAGACGGCTGGATAAAGGTTGAAAAGAAAAACAATAAGTTTGAAATAATCAGCCTTGATTATGTGAGCAGGATTCAGGAATATCCGCATAACGAAAAGCGCAGTAACAGTAAGATAAACAACAAGATAAAAAGTTTCTTTTTCAGTACGGAGTGATTAATATTAAGAAGTTATATGAAAAGTCAGCGAAGATTCTTACTTTTCCATATATATTTATTGTATTATGGATAACTCTGATTGACAGAATAACAACTCATAAGAGGATAATAAAGCTTCCGTTTTGGGAAATATGGGAGTTTTTTCATGGCGATTCAGAGATGATGAAGTATATCATCGGTAACATAATCATGCTTGTTCCTCTTGGAGTGCTTATACGGGTTTGGTTTAAAAATATCGAAAGTGTATGGAAAGTGTTGTTTATCGGCTTGACAGTATCCTTTACCATAGAGATACTGCAATTGATTACAACAAGAGGTTTATTTGAATTTGATGACATTATTCACAACACGTTGGGTGCTGTTGCAGGTTTTATGGCTGTGGGAAAGGTGAAGATTGTATATGAAAGAGTTGATTCAGAATTTTAAATTCAGAAAAATAGCACTTGCGTTTGCAGATGCATTTATAGTGGCAATGTCTGTACTGATAACAGGCTTTATATTCCATATCGGCAGAACAAATATAATGATGGCGATGATAGTGTATGTTATATGCTGTTTTCTTACACTTTTCTTTACAGGCTCGTATAACAAGCTGTGGAGATATTTTAAAGCAAGAGATTATTTATCATGCGTTATCGGTATTTTTTCAGGAGTATTCATTGTCTGTATTATTTATAAAGTGCTGGTGGGTACATTTCCACTGGCGAAAGCGTCTGTTCAGGCGGTAATCAGCACAATTGGAATCTGCTCTTTCAGATATATATTCAAAAATACGTTCATTGAGCTTACTAAAGTTGGCGCAAACGAATCAAAGTATAAGCGAACAATGATTGTCGGCGGCGGACAGACCGGCAGAATGCTTATCAGCGAAATGCTTAATTCAATTAATTCAGATAAACCTGAAGAAAGGGCAACAGCTGTATTTGAACCTGTCTGCATAATTGATGATGACAACGCAAAAATAGGCGAAAAAATAAATGGTATTGAAATTGTAGGCAAGACTTATGATATCAAGAAATTTGTTGATACATATAATATTGAGCAGATTATATTTGCAATTCCGTCATGTGAGGAAAGTGACAGACAGCGAATCCTTGAAATATGTTCAGGTACAAAAGTACCGATTAAGGTTATACCTTATATCGGTTCACTTATTTTTGATGATAATAACTCGACCTTGCTGAATCAGATTCATGATATCAGGGTTGAGGACCTTCTCGGACGTGATCCGATTAAATTTGATAATGAGGATGTAAAAAACTTCATCTGCGGCAAGGTTTGTATGGTTACCGGAGGAGGAGGTTCAATCGGTTCTGAGTTAGTGCGTCAGATATCGAAATATAATCCCATGCAGGTAATAATTGTTGATATTTACGAGAATAATGCCTATGACATACAGCAGGAACTTACGATGGAATACGGCGGAGAATTAAATCTTGTGACACTTATTGCATCTGTTCGTGACTATCACAGAATGAATCAGATTTTTGAGGAATACAAGCCTCAGATAGTATTCCATGCGGCGGCGCATAAGCACGTTCCTCTGATGGAAGTTTCGCCTATGGAAGCTGTTAAGAATAATGTAATGGGAACATTCAACGTGGCAACACTTTCACAGTATCATAATGTTGAAAAATTCGTAATGATTTCTACGGATAAAGCAGTAAACCCGACCAATGTAATGGGTGCATCCAAGAGATGCTGTGAAATGATTGTACAGTATTTGTCGCAGCAGCATGAGGGGAAAACAGAGTTTGTTACAACAAGATTCGGTAATGTACTCGGTTCAAACGGTTCAGTTATTCCGCTGTTCAAGAGACAGATTGAACAGGGAAAACCTGTAACTGTAACACATCCTGACATTATTCGCTATTTTATGACCATTCCCGAAGCTGTAAGTCTCGTAATGGAAGCAGCAGCAATTGCGAACGGAGGAGAAATATTCGTACTTGATATGGGCAAGCCTGTACGTATTGTTGCACTTGCGGAAAATCTGCTTCGTATGTATGGAATTACTCCTGAAATCGGTAAAAACATTGTTTTCACAGGACTTCGTCCGGGTGAGAAAATAAAGGAAGAACTCCTTATGAACGAGGAAGGTTTGAAAAAGACTAAAAATAAGCTTATCTTTATAGGAAAGCATATTGACATTGATATTGAAACATTTGCAAAAAGACTTGACATACTCCGTAATGCGGCATCAGAGGATAACTGTGAAGCAGCAGTTAATGCGCTTCATGAAATGGTACCAACATTCACAACCCCTGAGGAATTCAATAAGAAAGTACTTGCAAAAGTCTGATACTGACTTCAATATTTCACAATTAATTAATGAATATTGATTTGTGAGGTGTTTATTAAGAGAGGGAAAGATATGATAAAGAATTTTACGTTCAGAAAAATAGCTTTGTCGGCAGCAGATGCTTTTATTGTAGCTATCTCAGCAGTTCTGACAAATACATTTCTCATGTATTCGAGACATTATCTCGCAGCATCAATAGTGCTGAGTGTAATATGCTGTTTTTTTGCATTGTTTTTTTGCGGTGCATATACGAGAATGTGGAGATTTTTCAGACTTCGTGACTATTTGTCGTGTGTTTTCGGAGTGATTGTGGGTATTTCCGCAAGCAGTGTTATTTTCTACGCTGTACTCGGCTATGTGTTTATTGATTATGCACTTGTTCATGCGGCATGGTCTTTGATAGGAATATGCGTATTCCGTATGATTTTCAGAACAGTATTCATTGATCTCACAAAAATGGGCGAAGAGGATGCAAAACTGAAAAGAACCCTGATTGTCGGAGGCGGTGCAACCTGTGCGGCAATTATTCATGAAGTAAGGGAAGCAAAGAGATCAGACAACCCCATGAAGCAGAAATCAGCTGTACTTAATCCGATTTGTATTGTGGATGATGACCGTACAAAAATCGGAAAGGAAGTCTCAGGCGTAAAAATCATAGGCACTACAAGTGAAATACAGAAGCTTGTAAATGAATATAAAATTGAACAGATTGTATTTGCAATTCCGTCATGTGATGAGGAAAACAGACAGAGAATACTTAATATTTGTTCCGGAACTCAGGTACCTGTAAAGGTTCTTCCTACACTTGTCGGAATTATTCTTGACGAACAGAATCCACAGATTCTGAATCAGATAAGAGATATTAAGGTTGAGGATCTTCTCGGACGTGATCCTGTTACATTCGATAATGAGAATGTAAGAAATTTTGTCAGCGGCAAAGTGTGTATGGTAACAGGAGGAGGCGGTTCAATCGGCTCAGAGCTTGTCAGACAGATTGCGAAATACAATCCAAAACAGCTTATTATACTCGATATTTACGAGAATAACGCATACGATATTCAGCAGGAACTCAGAATGGAATATGCAGGAAATATCAACCTTGTCACTCTTATTGCATCGGTTCGTGACTATTTCCGAATGAACCAGATTTTTGAGAAGTACAAGCCTCAGATAATTTTCCATGCAGCTGCACATAAGCACGTACCGCTCATGGAGGATTCACCTATGGAAGCTGTAAAAAACAATGTCATGGGTACATTCAATACAGCAACGCTTGCTCAATATCATAATGCGGAGAAATTCGTTATGATTTCAACAGATAAGGCGGTAAATCCTACAAACTGCATGGGTGCCTCAAAGAGATGCTGTGAAATGATCGTACAGTATCTTTCACAGCAGAAAGACGGAAAGACCGAGTTTGTAACAACACGTTTCGGTAATGTTCTTGGTTCAAACGGTTCAGTTATTCCGTTATTTAAAAGACAGATTGAACAGGGTAAGCCTGTAACGGTGACACATCCTGATATAATACGTTATTTCATGACAATTCCCGAGGCTGTCAGTCTTGTACTTGAGGCGGCATCAATTGCCAACGGAGGCGAGATATTTGTACTTGATATGGGAAAACCCGTCAAGATACTTGCTCTTGCTGAGAATCTTATCCGTCTCTATGGAAAAAAACCATACGAAGATGTTGAAATCAAATTTACCGGTTTGAGACCTGGTGAAAAACTTAAAGAAGAACTGCTTATGAATGAGGAAGGCTTGCAGAAAACAGATAATAAACTTATTTTTATCGGCAAACATATTGAAATTGATGAAAGCACATTTGCAGAAAGACTTAATACTCTGTGTGAAGCGGCTGAAAAAAACGATGAAGCGGTAGCAGTTCAGGCACTTCACGATATGGTTCCGACATTTGTTACACCCGAAGAGTTCAACAGCAGACTTATAAACAAATAATACATTCAGCTTGAGGCAACACCGCACAAAGCCCGTTTCTGGACTTTGTACAAAATCTTTGTGCGGTATTGCCCTGGAATTAATACAGAAGAGGAAATTATGATACCACTGACAGATATACAGCTGCTGCTGATAGGAATATTGGCTGTTTCAGGATTATTCGCAATATTACAGATTATAAACGGAGTGGCAAGACAGTCATATTATGCAGGAAGATTTATATGGCTTATTGACCTCATTGTTGCATCAATGTACATACTTGTCGGGTACATTGTAAGTATATTATATGTATTTTCAGACTATGATTCAATTATTCTTTTCTATTTTCTTGTTATAGGGGTGGGCATAATGCTTATATCATTTGTTCACTTCTGCTATAAAAACAAAGATACAATGAAAACGAATTTTATTGTCATATTTCTTGCGTACTTTCTAACCTTGCTTTACCTGACATTGTTCATGCGTGTTGGTTCAACAAATACAAGTGTTGAAATAATGCCTTTTGATGATTTCAGCAGAGCGTTTGAAACAGGTGATTTATCACTTCTGAGGCATATGTTCATGAATGTTGTTCTTTTTATCCCGTTTGGTTATCTTATTCCTGCGATGAATCCAAAAAGACTGAAAAAATGGTCGTTCTCGATGCTTGGAGGACTTATTCTCAGTACCTTGATTGAAGGATGTCAGCTTACAGCACAGCTTGGAGAATGCGATGTTGATGATATTATTGCAAATACGGTGGGTTCGGTAATCGGATATGTTCTTGTACGTTTCATCTGGAGAGTCCGAATAAACTGGAAAATCTGAAAACAGGAGGATTTATATTATGAAAGGTTCGGTAATCGGTACGATTACTCTGATGATAATTGCGGGGGCAATGCTTATAACACTTGCACCTGATACTTTATCAATAATAGTGGTATCGCTTATGTGTATCGCAATAGCAGCAGGACTTACGGCTGGAGTTATACCTTCGATTCTGTATTCAGAGGGATTCAAGAATGCAAGACTATCAATAAGCGAAATAATAGGAATGCAGTCATCAGAATCATGGATTGCAGTTTTTAAGAATGATATCTTATTCAGAAATAAAAAACTCGATAAAATATACAGAGACTACAAATCAAGAGTGGAAATGCAGAAGGACAGCGATGAAATTGAAAGCGATATAGAAGAATATTTCAGCGAAGATATGCTTTATGTCAGAACATGGCAGGGACTTGTACTTCAGATTCCGGGAACACTAACAGGTCTTGGAATACTCGGTACTTTTATCGGACTTATAACAGGTATAAGCGGTATCGGATTCAGTTCTGTTGAAGCAACTCTTGAAAGCGTGACAGTTCTCTTAAACGGTATTGAACTTGCGTTCTATACATCTGTATCAGGAGTTATTCTTTCGATTGTATTCAATATTATGAATCGTGTGACATGGAATATAATGCTCAGAGAACAGGGAATGTTCGTGGATATATTCCATAAGGAGGTTATCCCCTCAGCTGAGGAACAGGTAAGACTCAGGAATCAGCGCAATATGAAGAAAATATTGGCACGACTTGACAGACTCCCTAAAATGAATGATTATTCATTGTCATCAGAGGGTGGAATGGTGATTAATCCTGCAAAGGAGCAGACTATGATGCCTCAGATAAGAGAGGGAATACGAAAGGGAGAGTTTATTTTTTACCTTCAGCCGAAAGTTGATGTGAAAAATAAGAAAATCTGCGGAGCGGAAGCACTTGTAAGATGGAAACATGAAACACTCGGTCTTATGATGCCCGGCAGTTTTGTTCCTTTGCTGGAGCAGAACGGATTTATTGTAAGGCTTGACTCATATATATGGGAAAAGGTGTGCAGAATGATAAGAGAGTGGATAGATGCAGGAAAAAGACCTTTTCCTGTTTCTGTCAATGTTTCTAAGACAGATATTCTTGCAATGGATGTTGCGGCTTTTTTTGAAAGTATGCTTGAAAAGTACAAATTTCCTCCGAGAAATCTTGAGATTGAAATCGCAAAGAATGCATACGTGCAGAATCCCGGAATAACTCGTGAGGCTGCATCAGCATTGAGAAGAAAAGGATTCAAGGTCATCATGGACGGATTCGACGGTGATTTTATTTCTGTAAATATGCTTGAAAATACAGAAGTGGATGCACTCAGCCTTGATTTCAGATATATGCAGAATGTAAGCGAAGCTTCAATTGGAGAAATATTTGAAAAAGCAAGAAAGCTGAAAATTGAGATGAATGCCGCTTGTATCGAAAATGCTGAACAGGTTTCAGTACTCGGACGCAACGGATGTAAGACAGGGCAGGGATATTATTACCATAAACCAATGAGTGTGGAGGAATATGAAGTTTTATCCGGTCAGGAGTGATGGTAAATGAAAAAGAAAAACAGGAAAACTGATGAAGTCAATTACTGGGAATCGATGGCGGATAGCGTAATAGGGCTGCTGTTTCTTATTCTCCTTGTTGTAATTCTTCTGATTTTGTATATAATTCGGTATGACAGCAACAATAATATAGATGATGAACTCGGAAACACATATCACGAATATGATGATGACGATGAAGGATATACTGAACCCACTACATATTATGATGATGGAAGAGACATAATAATCGTCGGAGACGATAAAGATGAAGACGATGAAGAAGGCGGCGGAGCCGGAAAAGGTGACGGTGAAGACGATTTTCCTGATCCTGATCCCGGAAAAGACGGAGACGGGCTTGATAAGGCGGCTGTGTATGTACAGGTTGTTGACGGCGAAACAAACAGAACAATAAAATCCAAGGGAATACAGTTTGAACTTTTCACAAGCAGTAATGTTCTTCAGCTTCTTAATACATACTACCCGAAGAAGATTGAATATAAAAAGTTTGAAACTGATGAAAAGGGAGTTTTTTATCTTCCTGAAAAGATAAATCTCTACAGCTACTATTTTAAGAATATCACAACAATTCCGGGTTATGATAAAGCTGATAATGCTTCATTCAAGATTGAGGAGTCTTATGACTGGGGTGAGCCTTTTGTTGTTACGATTCCTTTGTTCCCTTCAAAGAATATCATAAGAGTACAGCTTAAAGACGCAGAAACGCTGAAAAATCTGACAGGCTCGACGTTTGAGGTTGTTGCCGCAGAGGACATAAAGACAAAAGATGATACGGTAAGGTATCAGAAGGGTGCAGTAGCGGATACGATAAAGCTTGACGAAAATGGTTACGGAGAAAGTATTGAACTGTATCTTGGAAAATATACATTAAGACAGAAGCTGATTCCCGATTATTATGCCAAGACAGAGAATCTTAATGTAAATGTAGCTGATAAAACAAAGGGAACTCCGGCAGTAAATGAAATTCCGGATCCTAAGACAAAGGTACTTGTCGCGGTAAGTGATGCGCTGTATGATACTGTAAACATTACCAACGCTGAATTTACTCTTACAAAGGGCAATGATGTTTTTGTCGGTAAATACACAACTGATGATTATGGTCAGTTCACAATAACTGACCTTGACAAGAATACTGCATATCGTCTGAAACAGGACAAAACAGATGAATTGTATGAAAAATCCGAGGAAGTATATTCGTTTACAGTTGACAAGGAAGGTTTTATTGACAGCTCTGTGACGTATGAGATTGATATAGAGAATCTCTGTACCCGACTATCATTCGGAGTATGTGATTTTCTTCTCAGAGGACAGATTTCAGATGTGAATATGGCTTTGTACGATTCAAATGATAATGCTTTGAAGGTTTGGAACAGTACAGGACTTGAGCAACTTATTGAAGGCTTGGATGAAGGTGAATATCTGCTTGTTATGAGTGGAAGAAAAGATAAGGGCAGAAAGATAATGGTTGAGAAAATTTCTGATATTCAGATTCACACTTATTATCTTTGGACTACAACAGATACTATAATTGTGATTGTTCTCGGCATTGTATTAATTGTGTTTATAATATTCATGGTAAAATATTTCATAAGAAAAAAAGAAAAAAAGGATGAACGTAAAGGAAAGGTGACTAAATAAGAAATATGTCAAATGAAAATATCGGAAAACCGATGAACTCGCATGGAAATCAGAGAAATGAGCAGAAGCAGATACGAATTTCTGATTTTATTTACGCATTCAGAAAACATCATATTCTGATAGTAATATGTACCATTATCGGACTTATAGTAGGTATTGCACTTTCTGTGGTTTCATATATGAGAGGAGAAATGGCAAAAAGGTATGCTATTACTTCTTCGATAGCTGTAACCTCACAGAATGAAAATGGTCTGTTTACGTCATCGTCGAATAATCCGGGTGAGCGTGATGTGTATCTTGCTGAAGAAATGGTTGATTCTGTAATATATGTGATGAAGAGCGACAAGATGCTTAATGCAGCGATAGAACATCTTAACCTTATAGGTGTTTCAACTAAGGACGTTTATGACAATCTTGATATGAAACAATATAATGAAACACAGATTATTGAAATCACTTTATATTGGCGAAGCGCACAGGAAGGTGTGGAGATACTTAATGCAATAGCCGCTGTTTCACAGGATATTCTGATTGATACACTCAAAATAGGCAATGTTTCTATTGTTAATGAGCCGAAATCCAAGTATCTCATAGGAGGAAACATCAATGCGAATGTATGGGGATATCTTGCAATTCTTGGTCTTTGTGTCGGTGCAGGACTTTCAATACTTGATTTGCTTTTAAGACCGACTCTGCTTGATCCTTCCGATATGGAAAACTATTTTTCACTCGAAATACTTGGCGAAATACCTGACAGAAAAGCATATTTCAGTAAAAAAAGGAAGGCACTGCACTACGATGAAGATGATAACCCCGATTTCAGCGTTATAGACAACTATTCATCTATCGCTCACATTGTAAGGCAGAAAATACGAAAAAAAGAGGCTTCATGTATTTATATAACATCTGCTTCGCAGAATGAGGGAAAGACAACTGTTACAGCGAATCTTGCTGTTCATCTTTCTGAAATCGGAATGAAAGTTCTTGTGATTGACTTTGATACAAAAAATCCTATGCTCGGAGGTCATTTCCTTGATAAGGTTGAATATCAGCATTCAATAAATGCGCTTTATCGTGGTGATATACTTTCGGATGATGCAATTACGCATCTGACAGGAAAACTTGATATTCTTCCTGCTGTACTTGAAAGAAAGCCGCTTCCGATTGATGAGGCACTCCTCGGACTTGTAAGTAATTTCGCAAGAAAATATGATATAATCTTACTTGATACAGCACCGGTAGGACAGGTTGCAGATACAATGTCACTCAACCGACTTGCAGATACTGCTATTGTTGTCGTGAGATTTGACGGTACACAGCTTGAAATAATAAGAGATTCACTATTGAGACTTGAAAAGTCAGATATGGATTTAATGGGCTGTGTAATTAATCGTGTTAAATATCTTAATGGAAACCGTAATCATTACGGATATTACTATGGAAATGCTTACAGAAGCGGAAACAGAAAAACCGGAAAATCAGAACAGCAGCAGGAATGGGAAGAATGGGAGCGTGATCATTCTTCTTTTAAGGAAAAAAATCTGAGTGAACACAACGAGGAAGACGTTATTGAAAAGCTCGAAGAATTAAAAGAAGAATCGAAGAAATCAGATGAAATTAAACCCGAAGTTCAGAAAAATGAAGAGGATGAAAAGGGAAAAAAGAAAAAATCTGATAAAGAAAAGAAAAAATAATTGAAAAGCGGAACGGTATTTATTTACTGTTCCGTTTTTTTGTAATAATTTATTCTTAAAATATAAATAATTAATATATTTGGTATTGTAAAAAATAAATGAATGTGTTATAATAATAGTATGGCTATATATTTTTAGTTTTTTTATAGATTTATATTAAATATGATAGGAGTGGTAAGTCATGGATTCTGCATTAATTATATTATACGTATTAATCAGCATCACTGTTACGGTTGTAAATACAAACTTCGCTTTAAAATCGTTTAAAAAGAGAAAAAGAGGAAGTTTTTTTCTCGGACTAACAAGTTTGTTTTCGGGAATAGTGTGTGCGGTCTGCTGTGGAAGTGTATTTGTTTCGACTAAAGGGTTGTTTGTTATTCTCTCAACTTCGTATTATGTCGGAGTCGATTTTATGCTTATTTCGCTTCTCGGTTTTTCTGTCACGATAAACAGGAAGGAAACAACGATTGCTTCTATGATAATATCGTTTATGTCAATGTCTTTAACGCTTCTTGACATAATTCACCTTTTCATAAATGTTAGTACGGGAGAAACAAAAGGATTGATTGAACATCCCGATACATGGCCGAGGTTTGAATACGATATACATCTTTTGTATAAGTATCATTTGGTTTTTACGTATTCATTGGTGTTTATCTCAATTTTTTGTCTTTTCATCAAAAGCAGAAAAGTTCCGTCAGAATATCGTGGCTCATATAAATATGCGATTATTTCAATAATAGCAGCAATATTTATAAATGCAGTTTTCCTTTTTGCAGACGGTTCATCATTTGTAAAAAGGGTTGATGTTTCGACGCTTACATACGGAGTCGGAATAGCCTTTATTTACTGGAGTTTCTATAAGTATTCGACAAGCGGAATGCTTAAAATCTTCAAGACATCAGTATTTAACAATACTGACAAAGCAATTATATTATTTGATTATGAGCGTAAGCTGATGCTTTATAATCACTCTTCCGATATACTCATTCCAGAAAGTGCTTTCAGAAAAGATATTACTCTTGAGGAGTTTGTAAAGGAAAATAAAATACGTGTTGATATCGAATCTGACAGTAATCATTCGATTCAGACGTGTTTTGAAAGGGACGGAAGCGTTGTTCACGTTCGCTGTGATTACAAAATTATCCGAAACAAGGAAAAGGAAATAGTCTGTTATCTGTTTATGTTCAATGATGCGGCAGATGAAACAGATATTCTTACAGGATTCCATAACTGGGAGAGATTTAAAAGTTTTGCGAGAACGAACAGACAACAGTTTTCAGAGAATGTTCAGGTTGCTGTAATTGATATCAATGCCCTTGCAGTATATAATAACACATTCGGACGTGATGAAGGAGACAGAAAAATAAGAGAACTTTCCGATATGATGCGTAATTATTTTCCTGATAATACATATTTTGTCAGAGGACATGATGCTCATCTTATAGCAGTAATAAACAACGTGAATGAAGAATTTATGCGTGAACGTGCAGATAAGATAAAAAATGACTACAATCTGAGCGTTCAGTATGCCCTTAATTCTCTGTCCGATGAATATGATGATATAATAGATGTTATATCTGATGCAGAAAAGGCTATGAAAACCAAAAAGCTTCAGGATATGAATTCCACGCACTCAGAGATACTCGATACGCTTGTAAAAGCTCTTGAAGAATGTGACTCTGATACCAAAAATCATGTTCAGCGCACAGGAATTATCGGAGAAAAACTCGGTATACGTCTTGGATTATCTGATATTCAGCTCAGCAATCTCTCCCTTCTTTGTCTGCTGCATGATATAGGAAAAATAGGAATACCTAATCATATCCTCAACAAGCCGGGAAAATTAACGGATGAAGAATGGATAGTTATGAAGACTCACACCGAAAAAGGTTATCAGATTGCTTCAAGTTCAAAGGAACTCAGCGTTATTGCGGATATGATACTCCATCATCATGAACGCTGGGACGGTCAGGGATATCCTGACGGTCTTTCAAAAGAGTCAATACCTCTTCTTTCAAGGATGATTTCTGTTATTGATTCGTATGATGCCATGGTGAATGACAGAGTTTACAGACCTGCAATGACAAGAGAAGAAGCAATTGCTGAAATGAAAAAGTGTGCGGGAACTCAGTTCGATCCGGGAATTGTAACAGAATTTATCACAATGATTTCAGAAAACGGATTTAATAAGTCAATTGATTTATCGGCTGGTTCGGCTGATTCGTTTTCTATTATTCGTGACAGGGGAGACAAGGATGTAGAGGAAGAGAAAATCGAAAATGTAAGTCCGGTTGTTTATTCAAGATATACGGTTGATGATGAACTTGTAATAATTGATGCGGATGAGGAATTTGAAAATATTACAGGTTATTCAAATACAGAAGCAGTAGAGAGAAAACTTACTCAGTCAGATCTTATACCTGAAGCTGATCGTACACAGTATTTCTATCTTGTAAATGAACAGCTTGCTAAAAGGCCGAGTGCTTATTTTGAACACAGACTTCAGAAAAAAGACGGAGACTGCGTTCAGGTTCTCTGCCTCGGAACTGAATTTATTAATCCCGAAACAAAGAAAATAAATACGAATATTTATATTTCAAACATCATGCACACTCAGGCTGTAAAGATAATGGTTAATCAGGAACAGAACAAGGCTCAGAAACGTCTGAAACAGTGGGAAAGTCAGTACAGAAGTGATCCGCTTACAGGTCTGATGAACAGGATTGCCTACAGAAATGATGTTGAGGCAAAGCTTATTTCAAACAATTACAGGGTTCTTATGATTATGCTTGATATAGATATGTTCAAGCAGTATAATGACAAATTCGGTCACAGAAAAGGTGATGATCTGCTTGTTTTCATCGGACATACTCTTTCAGGAATACTCAGGGATAAAGATTTTGCCTGTCGAATGGGCGGAGATGAGTTTTCAGCCGCAATGATTTTTAAAAATGATATTGATGAGGAAATAATATATGCAAGAGCTAAACAGGTGTATGATAAACTGACTTCGGCTGTTTTTTCGTCAATGAATTTTTCCGGATTATCTATGGGTGCAGTTGTATCCAATGATGGATTAAACACATTCGATAAACTCTACAGCGAATCAGACAGACTTCTTTACATTGCTAAGAAAAACGGAAGAAACCGTATTATATGCGGAGAATCTCAAAAGGTGAAGAAGGGCTGATATATTGCATTACGCAAACATTAATTAAGGCAATGCCGTACAAAGTTCAAAAACGTGCTTTGTACGGTCTTGCCTTTAGAATCATTCCGAAACAATGCAGCATTTCGGAATGATTCTTTTCGCTTATGAAAGAAAATTTTTCGTTATAATAAGAATTAGTGATTAAAAACTTGACAAATCAGAGGTATTGTAATATAATTATAGGTATCAGATTTTTATGAGGAGATGTTAATTATGGCAAAACAGATGTCCAGATCCAACTACGAAAAGTTAGTTCAGGAGCTTGATGACCTTAAAATTAATAAACGTAAAGAAGTCGCAGAGCGACTCAAGGTTGCACGTTCATACGGAGACCTCTCAGAAAACGCTGAGTACGATGAAGCAAAAAATGAACAGGCTATTCTTGAAGCACAGATTCAGGAACTCCAGTACACAGTTGACAATGCTGAAATCATCGAGGATTCAAACATTTCTGTTGATGAAATCGGTATGGGTTCAAAGATTAAGATTAAGCGTGTTGATACAGGCAAAATTGAGGAATTCACAATTGTTGGAACAAACCATGTTGACATCAAAAACGGAAAGATGTCTGACGAATCACCAATCGGCAAGGCTGCTCTTAAAAAGAAGGTTGGAGATACATTTATTGTTGAAGCACCAATCGGAGAACTTATCTTTGAGGTTCTCGAAATATCTAAATAATTCCCGAAAGGACGAATAATACCAATGAGCGAAAATCAGGCAAATACACCTGTTCAGGAAGAACAGGATATTAACATATTAAAGAAGGACAGACTTGACAAGCTTGCTTCACTTCGTGAAGGCGGTTTTGATCCGTATCAGACAACAAAGTTTGATGTTACAGGAAAGGCTGCTGATTTAAAGGCTGAATATGAAGCTAAGGAAGCTGAACTCAAGGCTGAGGCTGGCGATGATGAAGAAAAGTTAAACGCATCTCTTGAGGCACTTCAGCAGAATACGGTACGCATTGCAGGTCGTATTATGAGCTGGCGTGACATGGGAAAGGCAAACTTCATTGACCTTCGTGACTCAACAGACAGAATTCAGGTTTACATCCGTTCAAATGATGTCGGAGCTGATTTATTTAAAGAATTCAAGAAGAAATGGGATATCGGTGATATCATCGGTGTTGAAGGTTTTGTTTTCAGAACACGTAAGGGTGAAATATCACTCCACGCAAAGAGCATTCAGCTTCTTTCAAAATCTCTTCTCCCGCTTCCTGAAAAATGGCATGGTCTTAAAGATCAGGATACAAGATACCGTCAGAGATATGTTGACCTTATTGTAAATCCTGAGGTTAAGGATACATTTGTAAAGAGAAGTCAGATTACAAGAGAGGTAAGAAACTACCTTGATAATCTTGGCTATACTGAAGTTGATACACCTGTTCTTCATACACTTGAAATCGGTGCATCAGCAAGACCTTTCATTACTTACCACAATACTCTTGACATGGATATGTATATGCGTATCGAAACAGAGCTTTATCTCAAGAGACTTATTGTCGGCGGATTTGACAGAGTTTACGAAGTAGGACGTATTTTCCGTAACGAGGGTATGGATACTTCACACAACCCTGAGTTCACATCAGTTGAAATGTATCAGGCTTATACTGATTACATCGGAATGATGGATCTCATTGAGAATATGTACAGAACCATTGCTGAAAAGGTTTGCGGCACTTCAAAGGTTATGTATCAGGGTGTTGAAATTGACCTCGGAAGCCCATGGGAACGTCTCACAATGATTGAGGCTGTTAAGAAATATGCCGGCGTTGACTATAATGACTGGGCTGACGATGCACAGGCAAGAGCAGTTGCAAAGGAAAAAGGCGTTGAGGTTGATGAAGGCGAAAGCGCAACAAAGGGACACGTACTTATCGCATTCTTTGATGCATTCGTTGAAGAAAAACTCATTCAGCCTACAATAATTTATGATTATCCTGTTGAGAACTCTCCTCTTGCAAAGAGAAAGCCAAGTGATCCTGCATTCACAGAGCGTTTTGAATATTTCATTTATTGTCGTGAAATGGGTAACGCATTTTCAGAGCTTAACGATCCGATTGATCAGAAGGAACGTTTCGTAAAGCAGGTTGAGGCAAAGAGAGCTCAGGGTGCAAACGCTGAGGTTGATGAAGACTTCGTAACTGCACTTGAATATGGTCTCCCTCCAACGGGTGGACTCGGATTCGGTCTCGACAGACTTGTAATGCTTCTCACAGACAGCGCATCAATTCGTGATGTACTTCTTTTCCCAACAATGAAACCAATTCCTGCTAACAGCGGACGTCCTGCAAAGGAAGACGAAACAGAGGAATAATCAGAAAAAAGCGGTTCAGAAAACTGAACCGCTTTTTTTTAATTAACTTTATATTGATTTGGAGTCATGTCTGTGAGAGCTTTGAATCTCCTGAAAAAATACTTTTCATCATCATAGCCGCATTTTTCAGCTATTGCTGTCAGACTCATTTGAGTTGTGAGAAGAAGATATTTTGCATGATGTATACGACTTCGTATAACATCCTGACGAAAACTTATTCCGAACAGTTCTTTATAAGTATTTCGGAAATAAGCTTCACTGTGGCTGAATCTTCTGCATAAGTCATCTGTACTGTATTCATCTTTCGGATTTTTCCATATTTCAAGTCTTATATCGAGATATCCGTTGAAATTTGGATTTGCTGTTGCCTTTGAATGTTCATCTGATTCTTTTGCAACTTTTTTTGATAATTCGGCAAGAGCGGAATCAAAGCTGAAATCCCTTTTGCATGAAGACAGATACTTTATAATCGGAAATCCTGATACTTTACCATATCTGAGATACAGGTGGAGAAGTTTGACGTATATTTTATCGACAATCGTATCCATACTGTCCTCGTTTCCTACAATAATGAGTGCGTACAGATTGTTTTCAAGTCTTACGCAGTAAAGACCGTTTTCATCGACTGAACTAAGAATGTTTGTAATTTCCTTTCGGATTTTAGATTCAGTTTCAGCGTCATCAAGACCTGAAAAATCATTGCTCCAGCCCATTTGCACAAGAGCCATTCCTACGGATGTTGTGTTATCAATCGTGTTTGAGATGAATTCGAGTTCACTTCGTATACCGTCGGCATTATAGAATCCTGTTTCCGCGTCATGGTGAGTAGAAAGGTTACTGCATTCAATAAGGGTGTGGATATCATTTTTCAGACGCAGATATTCAAGAGCATTTGAGGCTATTTTCAGCCACTCTCTGAAAATTTTATCATAAGTATCAGAATGGTCGTATTGAAGGATGAAGTATCCGAAATCCCTCCCTGCATAAAAAACAGGGCAGAAATAGAGAAATACGTTTTTAGTATCGTAAATAACTGATTCGGGATAAAGTTCATTCTTTCTGAAAAAAACTGTGTCGGGATTTGTAAATGAAGGAGTTTTAATGCTGCAGCACATCATGAGATTTGAGTCTTTTGCCGATGAACTGCACCAGTTGTCATACAAGCAGAGATATAATCCGTTGACATCACGAATGAGATAGTTGAACTCTCTGAGCGTTTTTATGTAATCATCAAGTGAGTGACAGGTTGTAAGCTGCTGTTCAAAGTTGCCTTCGTAGTTCATTCCGCTGTAAAACTGTTCTCTTCGTATAAGAGATAATTCTTGATTATAGAATTTCATATTTGTGCAGCATGGGCAGCTTGAACCATGAAGCAGTTTGCCTTCCGCTGAAGGCATAGGATGATTGCTGCCTGTGATTTTGTTGTATAGCGTAATCAGTGCTTTTGCACCAACAGCCTCTCTGTTTCTTAGATAAGATGTCAGAACAGGATAATGGAGATATCGTTCATTTGAATATTCGTATGCGATGACAGAAACATCATCAGGTACAGAAATACCTGAATTTATAAACGTATCAAGAATTCCGAATCCCATAAAATCGTTTGCGCAGGCGATTGCCTGTGGCAGTCTGCGTGTACCGCTTATGTATTCCTTTGCGAGGTTTACTCCGCTGATTGTCCAGTAATCACCGTAAATAACTTTATTCTCATCATATTGAATCCCATGTTTTTCAAGGGATTTTCTGTATCCTTTTACTCGGTCAACAGATGTCTGAATATAGCTGTATCCTGTAATGAAATCAATATTGGTGAATCCGTGTTCATCAATAAGATGGTCGATAAGAATTTCGGTATCAACAGAAACATCATTATCGATGTATTCAAATTCAGGAATGTTATTTCCTGTAACAATTACAGGAACATCATTTCTGCTGATAAGTTTGTTAAAGATATCTTTTTTTAAATCGTTGTTCAGGATAGCCTCGCCATTCAGGATAAGCCCATCAAGTTTTTTTGAGTTAATCAGATCATAAATCTTATTTTCGATATCAACATCTGCAAAGTAGCTGAAACAGTTGTAGATATTTGATATTACCACCACGTTTACGCCGAGACTGACAGCAGCATCAAGTATTCCTATAAGCTGCTGTTTTTGCGAATGATCGGTGATTTTTGCTGTTACGACACCTATGACAGGTGTCTTTTTGTTGTTTTCCATATAATACCCTCTTAATAATTACCCGTAAATTATAAATAATATTAATTAACAATCAAATTTGAGGATTGAATTATAGCTAAAATGATTAATTATGTATCAAAAAATACATTATTATATTGTTACTAATGTGTGAAATAATGTAATATTAAATGTATATAATTTAATACTTTTGAAATAAAATGTGTGTTTTGACTATAAAAAGTAGAATTTGACTGTTCCCGTATCTATATTATATCACAAAATATTCAGTTTGTCCACTAAATATTCATTTTGTAGGTTGAAAGTTTTTTTTTATTACTGTAGAATATAATCAAGAACTGTGAACAAAATGTTTACAAGGTGAATAAGATTAAATAAATACGGGGAGGATATGGTAGTAATGAAATTTAAAAAACTGATTTCAGGACTTACTTCAATGGCTTGTGCAGCAAGTCTTATCACAGTAGTTCCTGAGCTTACACAGTCGAAGGCTTCAGAGACTGTGTATAATGATTTTGAAACAACATACGAAGGCTGGTATGCAAACGGCGAATCATCTTCCATTACAGCAGTAGGCGGCATTGGTGTTGATAATTCGAGAGGTATGGCTGTAACACACAGAGCATCTGCTGAGGATGGTGCTGCTTCTTCAAAGGGACTTTATCTCTGGGGCGGAGTAGAGTACGAGTATGGTGTTCAGGTTTACAGTGAACAGGACGAAATTTTCCATGTAACTGTTCTTTGCAAGGACAGAGATACAGAGGAAGAGACAGTTGTTGAACTCGCAAAGCAGTATGCAAAGGGCGGCGAGTGGACAAATATTTCTACTTCTTACACAGCTCCTGAGAATTCGTATGAATTCCTTATCACAATCACAACAGAAAGTACAAATGACTTCGTTTTCGATAACTTCACTGTTACAACACAGGAAAAGAAGAAGGTTGCAGGTCTTGAGGCTCAGGCTGCAGGCTCAGGTCTTAAAGATGCTTTCAAGGGATACGGATTCAGAGTTGGTAACATTCTTAATGGCGGTACAGTAAAAAATGATGCTATTCTTGCAAATTACATCAAGGATTTCAACGCTATTGAGTGCGAAAATGAAACAAAGCCTGATGCTACACTTAATCAGGGTGCATCTTCAGGAAATAATATCGGCGTAAGATCAAACAGTTTTGCTGCTATCGCTGATTTCTGTGTAAAGAACAACATGGGCTTTAGAGGTCATGTTCTTGTATGGCACAGCCAGACACCACAGTGGTTCTTCAAGGATAATCTTCAGGACGGTGGTAACTGGGTAAATGCTTCAACAATGAACGCACGTCTTGAAAGCTATATCAAGAATATGTTCAATATGTTCGCTACACAGTATCCTACACTTAACCTCTTTGCATACGACGTTGTAAATGAGGCTACTTCTGATGATTCTAACAGAACAAAGAACTATGGCGGTGCAAGAGAACCTGGTTACGGTAATGGCAAGTCACCATGGGTTCAGGTTTATGGTGACAACTCATTCATTGAGAAGGCATTTACTTATGCAAGACAGTATGCTCCAAGCACATGTCAGCTTTACTACAATGACTACAATGAGTACTGGGATCACAAGCGTGACAGTATCATAAATAATATCCTCAAGCCTCTTGCAGCTAAGGGCTTGCTTGATGGTATGGGTATGCAGTCTCATATTGATGCAGGCCACACCACATTCTCAGGTACAGTAAATTATCTTAATGCTATGGATATGTACCTTGCACTTGGCATTGATGTACAGATTACTGAAATTGATGTTTCACTTGACAATGGTCAGTCACTTAATGATCAGGCAACCAAATATAAGAATATTCTCCAGCACGTTATGGACGTAAACACAAGCGGAAAGTACAAGGGCAGAGTAAACCTCGTACAGTTCTGGGGTCCTAACGATGCTAATACATGGATTAGTGGTGACAAGAGCCCACTTCTCTATGATAAGAACAACAATCCTAAGTCAGCATATACAGCACTTATGCAGCTTGGTGATGGAAATGGTCCGTTCTCAGATGATGATTTCGGTGGCGGAGAGGCTGCAGATCCTACACCAAATGAGTATAACTGGTGGTTCCAGTATGGTTTTGAGGATGGAGTAGGTTCATTCACAGACAGAGGCGGAAACAGTGTTGCTCAGAGTAGCAAAGAACATTATACAGAATGGGGCAGTAACTCACTCCTCGTTTCAGACAGAACAAGTGCATGGATGGGTGCTGCAGTTCCACTCAGCTCAAGAATCTTCAAGGCTGGTGAGGAGTACAGCTTCTCAGCACACGTTAAGCAGAATTCAGGCGATAACGTTAAGTTCATGATGAAGATTGAATACACAGATGCAAGCGGCGAAACTGCTTATGATGAAGTTGCAAGCTCAGGTTCTGTTTCAGGTGAATGGGTACAGCTTGCTAATACTAACTACAGAATTCCTGAGGGTGCTTCAAATATTAAGCTCTACGTTGAGACAGAAGAATCACTTACAGATTTCTATGTAGATGAAGTAATCGGAGCTGTTGCAGGTACATCAATAGCAGGTGAGGGTTCTGTGACTCCACAGCCTTCTGTAACAGATGTAATTATCGGTGATACAAACTTCGATGGTGTAATTGATGCATTCGATCTTGTTCCTGCTCGTGTAATTTCAGTAAACGGAGCAAGTTCAGCAGCAGAGAAGAAGGCAGCCGACGTAGACCAGAGCGGTAAGGTTGGCGTTAACGATCTTGTTCTCCTCAGCGAGTATGTTATCGGAAAGATTAAAGAATTCCCACTTGGCGAAAAGGAAGTTGAACCTGTAGATGTTACAAAGTATGAGGGTATCTTCAGCGGTTTAACTATTGCTGAGAGCTGGAAGAAGGCAACAGAAAACAATCCGCTTTATACACAGCGTTTCGGTGCTGATCCGGGTTGGCTTGTATACAAAGACAGACTTTATGTTTACACAACTGCTGATGCGTTTGAATATAAGAACGGTCAGCTTCAGGATAACTCCTACGCTTCAGGTTATATCAACTGCTTATCTACAGCTGATCTCGTGAACTGGACAGATCATGGTCAGATTCCGGTTGCAAAGACAAATATTCAGGGTAGTGCTATTGCAGGCTGGGCTAACAATGCATGGGCTCCTGATGCTGCATGGAAGAATATCAACGGACAGGACAAGTTCTTCCTTTACTTTGCAAACAACGGTTCAGGAATCGGTGTAATTACAGCTGACGATCCTACATTCAAGAGTGCGAAGGATCCACTTGGCAAGGAGCTTATTTCAAGAGGTACTCCAAATAGTAATGTAACATGGCTCTTTGATCCAGGCGTTTACTATGATGAAAAGACTAATACAGGTATCATCGCTTACGGTGGTGGTGTTCCGGAAGGACAGGCAGCTTTAACAAAGCAGGGACGTATTGCTAAACTCGGTGACGATATGATTTCAATTGTTGGCACACCTATTGATCCTGGTACTCCTTATCTCTTTGAGGATTCAAGCATGATTAAAATCGGTGATAACTGGGTTTACTCATTCTGTCATAACTGGAATGTTCCTGGTGGTACAAGCATCAACGGCAATTCTTTCGGAAGTGCTGATATCGGAACAATGATTTCAACAAATCCACTTGGCGGATACACATACAACGGTGTTGTATTCAAGAATACAGGTACACAGAGACTTGATAACGGTGGTAACAATCACCATTCAATCATTGAGTTCAAGGGAAGCTACTATGTACTTTATCACTCACGTCAGCTTGAAATGCGTATGGAGGGTGGTAAGGATCACAACTATCGTTCACCTTGTATTGATAAGGCAACTGTAAACGGCACAAAGATTACTTGCAGCGGTTCACAGGAAGGTGTATCACAGATTGAAAAGCTCAGCCCGTATGACAAGGTTCAGGCTGAAACAATGGCTAACCAGTCAAAGAAGGTTTCAACAAGCGGATTCAGTGATACAAAGGTTGAAGGTTCAAAGGGCGAATGGATCAGTGTTAAGGGCGTAGATTTCAAGAATGGTGCATCTACACTTACTGCTAAGGCATCTTCTAAGAGTGGTGCTGTAATTAAGGTATGTAAGGGCAGCACATCCGGAGAGGCAATTGCTTACATTGATGTTCCGGCTGGCGGCTCGGCTACAGAGATTTCAACATCAGTAGTTGGTGATGCTTCAGGAAGCACAGATCTCTACTTCGTATTCAGCGGAGACGTATCATTCGATTGGTGGCAGTTCTCATAAGGCAGGGAACTGTTAAGGATAAGACATAATTTTAGTGACATTTAATTGATGACGCCAGGTTAGAGACAAGTGGAATTAAGGGTTTTAATGTTAATATCCGCAGTTGTATCTGCACAATCACAACTGCGGTATTATAAAAGGAATTTGTTGTAAAGGGCAAATCAGATGAAAAAACAGTCGTATGGGTTACGACTGTTTTTTTTATTTTCAGAATAATAGTGAATAATGAAATCATTATTTCAGTCTGTTGAAAAACTCATAAAACAATGCGGGCGACGAAACGGCGCCCGAAAATAACCGAGCAGAATATAGTTTTTATACACTCAGAGATAATGAAATCATCATTTGTTTTTGTTTTTTCTACCGATAATGATTCCCGTGATAATAAGTAGGATTCCAAGTATGATAAGATATGGAACAGGAGTTTTGAAAAGTGCTGAAGTAAGAAAAATCGCTGTTGGAGCATCAGCACCGCCGATTATTCCAATTTGTGGACGTTCATTATTTGAAATCATAAATCCTATTGTAAAGTATAGGAGTATTAATGCACCTGATAGTTTAAGAATCGCCGAAAGAGTTTTTTTCATTTTATTCTCCTCTTTTTTATTTTAATTCCCAGCCATTGTCACCATGATAAATCATAAGTTTAGTCATTCCTCCGTCAATGCAGATGTTTTCTCCGGTTATAAAACCTGCTTTATCAGAGCAAAGAAACATCACCATATTAGCTATATCAAGGGGATTACCAACTCTGCCACATGGCTGTTGAACAGCATCTGAACCATTATACTCTCTGTATTCATTGTCAATCCAGCCGGGAGATATACTGTTTACTCTTACTTTACCACCGAGGCTTACAGCGAGCGAGTGTGTTAAAGCAGAAATACCGCCTTTTGCTGCTGTATAGCTTTCAGTCTGAGGCTGGCTCATTCTGTCACGTGATGAAGATATATTAATTATACTTCCTCCATGATTGAAATAAGGCATAAATAGTTTTGAAAGATAGAAAGGGGCGGTAATTCCGACCGAAACAGCATATTGAAATTCCTCATAAGAACATTCATTTATTCCTTTCATAATCGGAATAGCATTATTAATCAAATAATCAATTCTGCTATGTTTTCTTATTACTTCATCTGCAAATGATTCAAGAATCTGTTTATCTGAAATATCTCCTACAAAGTGATTTCCGTCTGCCTTGTCTATGATACAGACTGATGCTCCTCTTTTTAAAAATTCATCAGCAATACATTTTCCGATTCCGTTTGCACCTCCTGTTATTACTGCAACTTTATTACTGAACATAATTATACTCCTTATACTGTATATTTTCTGAAAAATTCACATTCATCACTGTTGCATTTATCTGCTTCTTCCAGTCTGCAATTTATATGAAAAACATGACCGGTTTCAGTACTGTTTTCCTTTCCATATATTTTTAATACCGAGGGAACACCATGTTTCTGAAGTATTCTGAACATCGGTTCTGCTTCGGGAAGAAGAAAATCTGATTTACTGCTCATAATGAATGATGGCGGAAATGAGGAGGTTATATTTCCTATTGTATCAATCATTTTCATGATTTTTTCAGACGGAGTTTTATTTCCGATTCCAAGATACTCATTGAACAATAAATCCTTTGAGTTTTCTATTACAGATATCCCGTCATATATACCACAATTCAGACCAAGTGCATTTACTTTAATATTCGGGACTTTGAAACTGAACAATTTGGAAAATGGTTTATTGGTCAATACCGCAGCATAATGACTGACAAGCTGTGCCCCTGCTGAATCTCCGACCATAATAAGATTATCTTTATCGACATAGTATTCATTTCCGCTTTTTTCAATGAATTCCATTACTCTGTTTATATCTTCCAAAGGGGCGGGGAATTTGTTTTCAGGGGCAAGTCTATAATTGATATTAATTACGGTAAACCCTTTCAAGGCAAGATTCATACAGTAATACTGGTATACCTCTTTGTTTCCGTACACCCAGTTTCCACCATGAATATTAACGATAGAAGGCTGTATTTCCGAAACGTTTTTATTAACATAAATGTCAAGAAGGTTATCGACTCCATAAGGTCCGTAATGAATATCATCAAATCGTCTGATTTCACTTGGAGTTGAAAGACCTTCATCACGTTTTTTATCTGCAATCGCCCAGTTGACTCTTATTTCCTGTATTTTTTCTTTTGCATTCATATAGTATCCCTCATTAAAGAGCATTCGGACATATTTTCTTCATCAGTTTGGTAAAATGTGAACGCACTTCATCATAAAAAATTTCATTGCTAACATTAACCTTATCTTTTGGAACAAATCCGCCTGCCATAAAAGCGTGACCTCCACCGTTACCCCATTTGCTGAGTCCAAGATTTGCTATCTGTCCTGCGTTTGCATCTGTGCGTTCACTTCTTATGCTGAATTTGTAACCGTCATCTCTTTTAGCATAAATTATAGCTACTTCGACTTCAACGAGCGAAAGCAGAAAATCACTGAGAATTGCAACGAGTGCATCAGGGCAATTGAAATCTATGTATGAAAAACCGACTTTTCCATATATTCTTGTGTTTTTAATTGACATTCCATAGGCCTGTAAATCGTCGAATTCCATATTGTTTGTTTCAAGAAGCTGCATTGTTGAATGATTAACAAGAGGGAACAGATATCCGAACATTTCAACGTCAAATTCAGTAACACCTCTGCTGAACTGCAGTGTATCCATTCGTATTCCGTAAAGTAAAGCAGTTGCGGTATTCTGAGATGGTGTTATGCCATTATCTCTGAAATATGATGCAATAATAGAAGCGCAAGCACCTGTCATGCGTATATCAGTATATTCATACTCTGCTTTGTTATTCTTTGGATGATGGTCGATTACTGCAAGTTCTTCTCCTGTCAAATCAGTTGTGTTTCCACCGTTTTTCTGACAATCGACGAGTATAATCATATCAGTCGGCTGAAGAATATCCGTAATTTCGCTGTGTGCATACATTTCAATCTGTAATAAACTCAGCATTTTCGTACTACTTAGTTTATCAATTGCACCTTCGTAGCAAAGTTTTGTTTCTATATTGAAATGAGAAAGAAGTTCTTTTAATGCGTATGCCGAACTTATTGCATCGGGGTCAGGGAAATTATGTGTCTGAATCCAGACATTTTTATTTTTGCATAAATTTATTAGTTTATTAAGCTCCATTTTATTCTCCTCAAGGTATTTAATGGGTGTGAATTACAAAAACACCGCAGTAAGGATTACTGCGGAATTTCTGTCAAGTATTCGCAAATTCTCAGTATAAGAATTTAATGTCACCGCAGGAAGCGCATCTAAGGCTTTCTGCGTTATTGTTCTCATAAATTGTCGTATTCATCAAGGAAATGATGCATTCCATTTTTATCCTTATATTGTACAACAGCGTTTAAATCCACGTTTTCAACACTTCTGAATATATTCATTTCAACTTGTGTATTTACTTTTTTAAGCTGTGCAATAAGCTGTTTAATCTCCTGACGTTTTGAAACCGGTCCTGTGGGATTACAGGTTGTACAGGTGTCAGTAAATCGACAGGCGCACTGTATGAAGTGCAGATTGTTGTAATCACGCCAATGTTTGATTTCATCTTCACGAATGAGATACATAGGACGTATTATTTCCATTCCTTCAAAGTTATCACTATGAAGCTTAGGCATCATTGTTCTGACCTGTCCGCCGTAAAGCATACTCATCAGAGTTGTTTCAATTACATCATCAAAATGATGACCGAGTGCGATTTTATTACAGCCGAGTTCCTTTGCCTTATTGTAAAGATGTCCTCTTCTCATTCTCGCACAAAGGTAACAGGCGTTATTATTGACGTTATAAACAGACTGAAAAATATCCGTTTCAAATACTGTAATCGGAATAGACATTGAAGCGGCATTTTTCTCTATAACGCTTCTGTTTTCGGGACTGTATCCGGGGTCCATTACTAAGAATACAAGTTCAAACGGAAATTTGTCATGTCTTTTCATTTCCTGAAACAGCTTTGCCATAAGCATTGAGTCCTTGCCTCCCGAGATACATACAGCTATTTTGTCATTCGGTTTTACAAGTTCGTATGTTATTACTGCTTTGGCAAATTTACTCCATAAAGTCTGATGAAATTTTTTCTGAATACTTTTTTCAACCTGTTCTGTTATTTCACGATTTTCAAGTTCAAGACGAAGCCACTCAACATATCCTCCGGTAAGATTATAGGCATCGTAACCCTTTTCACAGAGTTTATCGGATATTTCTTTACTAATAAGTCCGCTTTTACAGCATATTACAAGCTTTTTATCCTTGGGGAAATTATATTCTTCAATTTCATTCTGAGGAATGTTCACAGCACCGTTTATATGTCCGTAAGAGAAAGCGTAGTCATCACGCATATCAACGAGCATATAGCTGTCATCAGAAAGCTGATTAAGTTCGCTGACTGTAAGTTCGTTATTCATATTTTATCTTCCTTTCAGATTAGCCTTCAACCATTATAACATAAATCTCTCTGATTGTCCATAGATTATTCACAATATATTTCAGAGTTATAATGCTGTCTCGCAAGAACCATATCAAAACAATCAGATGTTCCGTCGTTATTAAAGTCATAATCAGAAATAACAGAGTCCTGTCCTAATATAAAATCATTCATGTTCTTTATATAATTCTCAAATTTTTCAAAAGAATAAAACGATGATCCGAGTTCGTGCTTTTCGGTATTGCAATTGTCAATAGCTGTTGATTCGCTTCCGTTGAAGAAAAACAAATCGTAATTTCCGTTTTGGGTACAGCTGTATATTACAGATTCATAATCAACAGGACATGGATCCGAGCAGTTGTAGAATTCCGAACTGAATGATGTTACTTCTGTTTTTCCGTTTTGAATACGTATAATGGAGTCATTTTGATTCTCCAACGAAAATGAGCGTGTAAAATAAAGAACATCATTATAAACAACGGGATAGTATGAAACTGTATTTTCAGCGTGATATACTTCTTCTGTCGAACCGTCTGAAAGATTAACCATTTGGATTGAAGAACCATTGCTGTCATATTCGGTGTAGTAGACTGATTTTCCGTCAGCAGAATAAAAAGGCATAGCTTTTTCATTTTCTCCGCAGGTAATATAATTTATATTTCCTGTTTCAATGTCAATCTCTGCAAGATTATATGTGAAATCATTTTTTTGATGATTCCATACACCTCTTTTAAAGACTATTTTTTGTCCGTCGGGTGAAAATTTCGGATCTTCGTTTCTGAATCCGCTTTTTTCGGTAAGATTTGTAATACATTCATCAATCGCATTATAAAGGAAAACATCCCATTCATCAGCTTTTTCGTCAATTGCCATAAATACAATGTCAGCGGGAGTATTTCCGAAACTTCCATTCATAGCGTGAATGAAATTTCCTTTTATTTCCCTGATAGTATTATTCGGGCTTTGCAAAAAAAGTTTGCTGTCCATATCTGAATAGCCCGAATAACTATGCCACAACAACCAACCTTTTGGTAATTCTTCTTTTGAATCTGCTTTGAAGTCAGAGACAAAACATGAAACCAATAATGCTGAAATTACAGATAAAGCGGATTTTTTGATAAAATTCATATCAGAATTCCCTCAAAATGATCCATTTCATGCTGAATAATCTGAGCTTCGTAATCTCTGAATGTCTGCTTTTTCTTTTTGAACTTCTGATCGAGATATTCAACTGTAATTATTTTATAGCGAGTTACTTTTCTTTCTCCGATATGTGAAAGACATCCTTCTTCAGTTTCGTAACACACTTTTGATTTATCTGTAATAACAGGATTAATCATAATCTGAAATTTATTTTTAATAAGTGCGACAAGAATTGTTTTTCTTACTCCGATCATGTTTGCTGCAAGTCCTACACAGCGGTCGGAATTAGCTTTTATAGTGTCAAGCAGATCCTCAACTACCTGCATATCTTCTTTATCAGCTTTTTCCGACTTTTGTGAAAGAAAAATCGGATCTCTTACTATATCCTTAATCATTTTTTATCCTCCGTTTCAGCATAAATTATTTTTAACAGCAAAAACCGCAAGTTGTGTACGGTCTTTAAGATTCAGTTTTTCAAGCAGTCTTGAAATACTGTTTCGCACAGTACCCTCTGCGAGATATAATTCTGATGCAATGCTTTTATTGTCATATCCTTCAACAATCAGTCTGAGAAATTCCTTTTCTCTGTCTGTGAGGTCAAAACATCTTGAATCCGATGATAAATTTGTTTCCTGACGTATAGAACGGAAAATATTATCACAGAATACATTTATTCCTCCGGAAACAGCCTTTATTGAATTTACAATCTGTTCATTGTTCATTTCTTTAAGTATGTATCCGTCAGCGCCGCTTGAAAGTGCTTTGTCAACCGTTTCCTTATCGTCAAACGTTGTCAGAACGAGGACTTTGATTCCACTCAGCTTATTCTTAATCTCACGAATCCCGAAACTTCCGTCATAATCAGGCATTCTCATATCCATCAGAACAACATCAGGTTTATATCTTACACTGAGTTCAAAGGCTTCTTTACCATTTGAAGCCTCAGCAACTACATTTATGTTTTCATCCTGTGAAAGAACAGCTTTAAGTCCTGAACGCAGAATCTGTACATCATCAGCTATAATTACATTAATCATTATTCGTTAATCTCCTTTACAGGTATTTTTATCACAGTATTAAATCCCTCATTTTCCACAGATGTAAATTTTACCGTACCTCCGAGGCTTTCTGTTCTTTCTCTGATTCCACGCAGTCCGTTGTTTTCATTTATAACAGAACATCCTTTTCCGTTGTCAAATACATACAGTTCAATGTGGTCTTTCAAAAATTTCAGTATTATATCAATTCTGTCTGCCGATGAATATCGCATGGAATTAGTTACAAGTTCCCTTACGTTATCGTAGATTGTTCTGATACAGAATTTGAATGAAGAATCCTCTGTACCCTGAACAAACAATTCGATTTTAATGCCTCTTACAGCTTCTGCAACGGTTCTTACAGCACTTTCAACAGTTGAAAGAAATTCATCGTTCCTGAGGTTGTTAATTGAACATCTAAGCTGAGTTATACCGCTTCTTGATAATCCGTCTATTTCATAAATATATTTTTCAATTTCAGAAACATTTTCTTTCTCTACGGAAAGAAGTCTTGCGAGTGAACTTATCATAGTAAAAGTATGTCCGGCTGAATCGTGTATTTCCTGTGCTATTCTGTTTCTTTCCTGTTCGATACTGAGTTTTCTTTCAGTATCTGCAAGATTATGAAATTCAGTAATATCGGAAATGATAATGACTCTTGCTATTATATTTCCGCTTTGATTATCAATAAGATTTTGTTGTATACTGTAATATCTGTCATTAATTTTAATGTTTTGGATTTTATCTTTATTTTTATATTCATTCTCAGAATACTTTGTTATAATATTTGCAAATTCAGAGTAATTACCGAATTGAATATCTGTTTTATTTCTTATTGTTTTGTTGCAGTAGGTTAGTTCTCCGTCATTTCCGAAAACAAGTATTCCGTTTTCTATATGGTCAACTGCATCTGTAATAGCGATACGGTTTATGTTAAGGAGTCCGTATCTGCTGAATGCAATTATAACCATTATACTTGAAAAAGAGAAGAACAACGGTGTAAGTTCTATACCTGCGTTTATTATTCCTGTAAGTGTAAGTGTGTTGACGATAAGAGGAACACCTGTTGACAGAATAAGCAATAATATCTGACGCTTGTTTTTGTTGCTTTCGTTGTTTAATTTGAACAGCATAAGAATTATTGATATAACGAGACAGTTGTAGTAAACAGCCTGTAGAACATAAAACAGTATTCCTCTTTTTATTCCGTTCATACCAAATTCGGAATAGTATAAATGGTGAATGGGATTAGAAATTGTAATTGCCAGAGATATTACGGATATCAGCAGAACATAATTTACTTTTTTGTTAGTCAAAGGACCTGATTTTGCGAACTCTGCCGAGAATAACAACCATAATGGTGCAAAAAAGCAGATTCCTGTATTTCCTATAAGATAACTGATTGTCAACTGTCGGTCGCTTTCTGAAAAAAGAATAAGAAGCTGTGAAATAAGCCACAAAACAATTGAAAACTGACAGGCTGTAAAAAGTTTAGTCTGGCGATTATTATTTCCTTTGCGCAGAACCCATGCAGTAGTACCTGTCATTCCTGCAAGACCTGTGAAGAGAAGAGTGGTTTTAATGATGACAGCTGTCATTTAGATTCCTCCTTATTACAGACCAATCAGGGCGGTCGTAAACCACCCTGTCGATCATTTTTTACCATTTCCAGTCGCTGAATGCTTTGGAAAATCCTGTTTTAACATTTTCACCCTTTGTCTTGAAATACTCATTGACTGCCGCAAGAATAATAAATATAATTCCTGCTATAAAGAGATAAATCCACCAGCTTAGAGTTTCAAGATATTTACGGCTTGCCCACAATGTCATAACCATGAGAGCAATTGATGAAACAGAGAACCATGTTTTACTTTTGGACATAAATGAAATTATAAGAATTGCAGATGTTACGCAAAGAACAAAAATAGTATTTCCTCCGTTGCTGAAATGCATTGCATCAAGAATCAGTCCTGAAAATGCTGTTATATAAAGTAATGTTGAAGCGGTACGTGATGCTTTTTCGTTTGCTCTCCATATATAGCGGTAGCAGATTCCGAGGAGTGCGATTAAACCAAGAGTAATCTTGCTTGATATTAAAATGTTTTCAGGGAGAAGGACTGGTCTTGTTATTAATGCATAATCTGCTGATAAAGCTGAAATTGAAATAAGAATCCTTGCTGTTTCGGCTTTTGTATTTTTTCTTATAAAGTTTGCTATGAATACTGCTGTCATTAACTGATTCACGAAACCTGTTGTATCGCAGTTGATACCGAAAATGATTACTGCAACCCATAAGAGTAATTGTATATAATCTGCCTTACATTCGTTTTCATTTTTTATGAACAATGATTCACGATACATAAATCTTGAAATGAAGATTAAAACAGCAAACATGAATAAAGCTGTTATTGTAAGTACGGCATCGTTGTCGGAATTAATGTTATCCAGAAGATTTCCGATGATTGTAAAAATACTGATAACAGAACCTGCTGAAGAGATGTTTACAGGGAGTTTTTCAGATACAAAAAAGTGTATAAGAGCGGCTGCAAGCAACAGGAAATAATTGTCAGTTTCGGGTATTGTCATGAAAATCACAAAAGCACTGACAAACATATTTGAGTACAGAACAGTATTGCTTTTGCGTGTATGGATATTTCTTAATACAATTTCCTGTTTTGAATTAAGGAATGCTGTAATAAGAGTCAGAACAACTGAAAGAATACTCAATACAATTGATGTTATTTTATCTGAGTAGTCAGAATTATTATGAAGGAATGAATTGTAGAGCTCGTTATTTACCATACCGGCAATTATCAGTGGAAGAACAGGTGATATTATTCCGAATACAGCCTGAATTATTTTATTGCTGTGATAAGCATAGCTGTATACTGTCAGACAGCAGATAATCGGGATAAACAAGGATAAACCGATAGTGTTGATATCAAGGCAGAACACAGATATCATTGAAGAAATAATCATGCCTGTTAAAGAAGCTGTTTCACCGAAAGTAGTTTTTTTCTTCGGAATAAACCTGTTTGCAATGTATATAAGCATTGTCATTGAGCTGAATAATGCTGAAGCATAATTGTCTTTTAAGCTGAGATCAGAACATATAACAAGCGCAAGGAACAATTCCACTATGCATGAAGCCGCTGTAAGTGTTTTATTATTTTTGATAATTCCGTATGTTGTAAGCTGAATTATTACAAGAACTATAATCAGATATGCTGCATAATCGGTATCATAAAATGACGATAATGGATGACATAATGAAATAAAAGCAAACAAAACAGATGCAAAATCAGATGTGTGTCTGAAAGCTTTTGCAAAAGGTAATGATTTGTCAATATTAAGAATATGAACAGATGCAGTAATCAGAGCCTGAAAAGCAATAAGGAGCACTGCGAAATCTCCGAAAGATTCTGTAATTTGTTCTGCGACGAAAATTAAAGCAATATATACAGCAGAAAGTCCTACATAATCAAATACAGACCTGTTAAAAATTCTTCCCGCATTGATAAGGATTATTGCTGCAATTCCGAAACAAACAGCATACATAAGCATTGAACCTTCTCCGTATGCAGAAAACCAGTCTCCGAAAAGTCCGTAGTATCCTGCTGTCAGAAAAGTTGTTGCTGAAAAAAACGTTCCGACAATATAGAAAGCCGCAGAAGTGTTTTCGAGTTTTGCAAGTGAACGTAAGAGAATACTTGCAATAAATGAAACAGCCGTTCCGCCGAGTATTATAAGTGTTCTCTCAATCGGAGTTGTATTTACCCAGTTTGCCGCTGTTAAAGCAAGACCTGACAGAATTACAAATGCTGTTCCTATGAGCAGCAAAACTGCGGATGAATTGAGTTTTTTTCTTTCCTTTCTGAGAGTCTCGGTCTTACAAACCGCCTCCGCCTCAGTAAAAGATGATTCATCACCTTTTATTTTTTTTACAAGCCATACAATAAAGCGAATGATTCCGTAAAGAGCCATAATAGGTGATGCAATGCAAAAAATAATAATTGTCCACAATATAAATTCGTTCATATTCAGACCACCTTTCGTGTGTTTTAGTGTAATTAAATATTACCATTTTTTTACTTGAAAGGTAAGATGCCTGAAGTCACAATATAAGTGACAATTGTCATTGTTTGTACTGCCTGTGACAACACATTAACAGCTTTGCAATGCATATACCTGCATATTTTCCGCTGTTTTGATTATAACACATTGTAAGTGAAAAATCAACTTATTGCTCAAAATCTTATTTTGAATAAGTTTTATTTGGGCCTGCAGACTTTTTAGTCTGTTTTATAGGAATATTCAGTATAATCAATGAGGAGAGTATAAGAATAATTCCGATAATTTTTGCCGGACTGTGAGTGTCATGCCAAACAAAAATGCCCATTACTGCACCGACAAGCGGTTCGACAGCCACAAGAACAGCGGCTTTTCCTGATTCCATTCCTGAAAGTCCCCATGTGTAAAGAAAATAGGGGAGAACTGTACAAATTATTCCTATTCCTAAACCATAAAGCATAAGTTCGTAAGATGAAAAAAGAATTTTTAAGGCATCAAAGGGACGACTCAAAGGTGAGGAACCAGCTAAACCGAATATAAAAGCGTATGCGGTTACTGTCAGCGGAGAGTATTTTTGGAGTGCAAATCTCCCGAAAATTGTGTAAAGACCGTAAAATAAACCCGAAGCAAGACCGATAGCAATAGTTAACAATGAAATCCCTGAACCATTTTTTAATTCAGATACACATATACATCCGCCTGTCGTAAGAACGAGTGCAGACAGTTTGAGCAAAGTTATTTTTTCTTTGAACAGCAAGGCTGACAACAACATTATAAATACAGGCGATGTATAAAGAAGTACAACTGCAACAGATGTCTGCGAATGAACCATAGTGTAAAAATAGCAGAAATTAAAAAGTACAATACTTATTATTCCCATTCCTATGAACATCCATATATCACGAAATCTTATTTTCAGTTTGTTTTTGTCAATTAAAGCGACAGCCGCTGAGAAAACGGGGGCTGCAACAAATAACCTGACAAATGCAATCTGTATCGGATCAAGTCCGTAATATGATAATTTTCTGACAAACAGGCTGATTATTCCCCAGAGTATACCGGCGGAGATAACAGCAGATACATATAAAGTGTTTTTCATAAATAATTCTCCGTACAAAACAAATCATAACCACATTTAATTGTGGTTATGATTTTAAGTTTATTTATTAATGATAATTTTAAAATTACCTTCTGAGTCGCATTTAACAGTAATCGTTTTTATATACTTGTTGAAAAAAGCCTCTTTTTCGGTCTCAGATGCGTTTATTCGTGCTTCTTCATATATTTGTGAAACGAGTTCCTTTCCGTTGACATAAAGAATATCAGGCAAATACTTATCGAGGTAATCAAACAGAACAGTCCTCTTGAACTGATCAACATTTCCACTACAGAAATCATCGATTGAGCAGTAATAAATATCATGCTCTGAAAGTGCATTTTTTATATCTGAGCCGCATTTTCCGTACTCATACATGACAAGGAAATTAGCGTTAGGGAGAGAAGAAATCAGTCCCCAGTAGTCTGAGTCACTTGAAACAAGAATAAACGAATCAATACCATCATCATAATAATTTCTGCATACTCCCGCTGTCATCATAATATCGACAAGAGATTTTCTGTCCGTTACACGTTGGACTTCTATGTGTTCAACAGGAATTCTTGTGAAAGTATAGAGCCAGTCCCACCCCTTTGTTGTGTGATAGTCGTCATACAGATAAATTTTTTCTATTTTTGTAAGTTCATCTCCGTCAAGATTTTTCAAAACCGCATACAGTTTGTAAACATCTGAATTTTCACAATCTACAGCTATGACAGCACGATTGCTTTTCCTTACGAAGTCATATATACTGTTTTTGGTTTCAATGTGAGCATCACGATATTTTGAGCGGTCTTCAAATCTGTCATCATGCTGACGGTATATAATATCGAGGAATTTTCCGTCTGTGTAGAGAATACTGCCATAGTCCGCAGGCTCCCAGTGAATATACATCTGAAAAGGATAAAACTCTATTTTATCCATATATTTTTCAAATTCTTTCTTAATTACTCCATTTTTAGTATATTTTGGAATACAGAATAAATCTCGTATATATGCCCAGTTTATCCAGTCATAAAATAAATCCTTACATTTATCAATATTTTCACTGATTAATTTTGTAATATCGACCATATATTTTTCTGATCTGTAATTGACTTTGATAATATTTATTCCCCATTTTTCAAGCTGTCTGATGTTATCTCTGTCATACCATTCAAGTCTGTCAAGATTTTTGAGATTAAAACGCATTTCATCATCTGTCTTTTTAAATTTCTGCATTAATACTGAGCGTAATTTACATAAATATCTTATTGTTGTAGCGGCCTGATGAGAAAAAAGAATTTCAAGAGTTTCATGGCATTCTTCATCAAAACATGAAATTACAACGCTCTTTTTTACTCCTATCATATATGCAATAGTAGCTACTAGTTCTTTTTTGTCAACTGTCATCTTATCTGACCTCCTTATCTTAATGATATAATTATAGCATAATGTAAAATAAACATCAACTGAAATGAATATGTTTCACCTTTCTTACACAAAAATTCACAATTCACGCTAAAACTATCTGAATTCGGATTAAAACGTGGTCAACTTAATTTCAAAATGTGGTTGACAAAAACTAAAGGTTATGATATAATAAACTATAGTAAAATCATAGTTTTTTTAAGACAAAGCAATAATATGGAGGTTTTATTATGAATTCAAAAAAGATGTTTACAGTGAGAGAACTTGTGATGACCGCAATGATGTCGGTGGTTATTGTTATTTGTTCATGGATTTCAATTCCGTCGGAAGTACCGTTTACCCTGCAAACTTTTGCAGTATTCTGCTCTCTTGTAGTACTCGGCGGAAGAAATGGTTTTTTTTCCGTATTGGTGTATATTCTTCTTGGGGCAATCGGTATACCGGTGTTTTCGGGATTCTCAGGCGGAATAGGAATACTTCTTGGCACGACAGGTGGTTATATAATGGGATTCCTCGTACTTGCAGGAGTCTATTGGCTTGGTGAGAAAATATCAAAAGGAAATTTCGTTGTAGGTATTGTATCTTTGATAGTCGGACTTGTGCTTTGTTATACATTCGGAACAGCGTGGTTCATGGTGGTATATGCTCATAATACGGAAGCAATAGACCTGACAACAGCATTGAAATGGTGCGTGATTCCTTTTTTAATTCCTGACATTATAAAACTTGTGGTGGCTGTAATAGTAGGGAACAGAGTAAAGAAATATGCAAAAGTTTGATATAAGACCACATCATGTATTATGCACAGGTTTTTTCAAAGGTGAAGGATACAGTGATGAATTTACAAAAAATATGGCTGAAAAAACAGCGTTTCTCAGAAACAATAATCCGACAGTAATAATTACTGATTCGTATGACATAATATGCAGAAACTGTCCGCATATTAACTCAGACTGCGGCAGTAAATCAAAAGCATCGGGATATGACAATGAGGTTGTCAGAATCTGCGGATTAAAGTATGGAACAGAAATAAGCTGGAATAAATTTCAGAAAATCACAGAAGAAAAAATAATTAAAGCTGATTTACTGGGAGAAATCTGCAAAGACTGTCAATGGTATTACATTTGTTCAGAGACGGAATATTGCACCTGAATCTGACTGTATATCTTTTGAAGTTTTAGTTCGTTAATAGAATAAAAGCCACGATTTGTTGCATTTTGTGTTGCAATAAATCGTGGCTTTATTTATTGTTTTGCATTTCCGAGGATTCTTTTTGAGATACTGTTGTTGAAGAAATCTATAAGCGGTCCCATGAAAAAAGCGGTAATAATGGTACTGATTCCTATTATTGCCGAAATTTCACTTAGTTTGCCTCCGCTTATGAAAAACAGAACAGCACCGCAGACTACACATACAAGGTCGGTACAGATTCTTATAACCCTGAATTTCCCGATTTTCCACTTGTTAACAATTATTAGTGCGATTGCATCGTACGTCGAAACTCCGAGGTCGGCTGTCATGTAAAGCGAACAACTGAAACTGATAAGCACAATTGCAATTATAAAGCAGATTACTCTGAGCGGTACAGACGGTTCCGGAGCAAGAAATCGGAAGAATTTAAGAGTATATTCTGTTACATATCCAAGCAGAAACAGATTGATGAACGTACCTGCCCCGACATAATGTTTGTCAAATACAAGGCTGAAAATAAGCAAAATTGCATTTACAATCATGTATAGTGTGCCGAATCCGATCGGAATTAGTTTATCAATACCGCCCATAAGCGACTGAAACGGATCAACTCCGAATGATGCTAATTTAAAAACAGCAACGCTTACTCCGCACATAAACACACCGATTGCTGACATGATGATTCTTTTTTTCATGCTGCACCTCACAGTTTATTATTACGAGTATATTATATCATTAAAGAAAGAATAAGTCAACGCTTTTTTCGGTGTCATGAATAAAAATAGATGTCATGATTAGAGAAGAGATGTGCTGTTTTCTTCAACGAATGCCTCAACACCGCCATTACGGATGTCTATGTATGACTGATTTTTGATTGATACAAGCTTTGCATAGAGAATGGCATTGTTTCCTCTTGAAACCGTAAATACAAAATCGGGATTATCCGTTGGAAAATCCAGGATCTCAAGTCCTGAACCGATATCGGTATATTCAAACCTTTCAAAATCGCTGAAAGTCAGGTCGTAGCCCTTTTGAGAAAGCTCGATGATATCATTGATCGTTATTAAGTCCTTTTTATTCCCATCCATATAATCAAGAAAATCCGTTCCTTCGATATAATAGTTCTCAATGAGAGTTCTTACAAGGTCTTTAACGTCCTCGTTATCAAGGATTGTGCCTCCTCCGTGTTCGTAAAGGCTGTACAGCAGTAATTCCTTCATTGTACCGTCTTTATCTCTGTATAAAACGGATAAATCGAGACCAATATCACTCGTTGAGTCGAAGCTTACATTAGTATAACTGCAGTTTTTAAGGTTTTCTGCGTTTTGGGATATATCAGAAATCTTGTTGAGAATTGATTTTTGTGTGATATAGCTCTCCTTCACACTATCTTTCATGTGAGCGTCAATAATATTTTCAAGATTCAATTTTGCATCGGGTTTAAACATAATCGCACCTGATGTATATCTTAATCCGTCAGCAGTAATTACTCTGAAATTTCGTTCTCCGCCGATATTATCGTCAATTCTTAATACGGGTGTGCTGTCATATTCATAGATAGTATTTTTTGAGTTGATAATCTTACGTCTCATGCATACAAGGTCAAATACATCAAGATTCCCGTCATAATTCATATCAGCAGCGTATTCGTATTCGAGACTGATTTTTGAAGGATTCAAAAGATGTTTCTGGAACATTACAATATCAGCGATATTGAATACTCCGTCATCATTAACATCACCGTCAGAAATTGCCATGTCACCTAAAATCGGCGGCAGTTCTTCTGTGGTTGTTGCTGTTGTTGTCAAAGCTCCTGCAAGGGGAGGAACAGTAGTAGTTGTTGTTGTAGCTGTAGTTGTAGTCGTAGTTGTTGTCGATACATAAGTTCCTGCTAAAGGTATAGTAGTTGTTGTTGTCATAAAAGTTCCCACTATAGTTGTGGTAGTTGTCATCGGTTCGATGTATTCATCTGAAAGCATAGGCTCTCCTGCAAGTGGTGGAACAGTTGTTTGTGTGGTCTGCTCGATGGTTTCATCCGACATCATAGGCACTCCCTCGGTAGGTGGTAATTCTTCCTGTTCGATGTTATCATCTGACAGCATCGGAACACCTGCAGTTTCAACTATTTCTTCTGCCGAAGTTGAAGCTGTACCAACAGAAGCTCCGACAGTTGCAGCAGCTAAAAGTGCGGCAATTTCTCTTGTGAATTTTCTCATACTTTTGTACCTCCGTTTTCTTTAGATAATAATTCAAGTGCAGTAAGTATATGCACCTGTTCTTCCATACAGGCTGTTTCTGAAATATCCCTTACTGTTCCTGTTGTTGCCATTTTTCTGCAGGCACAGGAATTACGGCAGTAAGCGGCTATTTCGCATCCCTCACATCTTTCTGAAACCATTGAATAATCAGGATGCTCTTTTCTTGCTTTTTCGGCTTCAATACCGACGATTACATTGCCACAGCGATATTCTGGCAAATTCTGAAACTGAATGCATGGATAAAAGTTTCCATCCCAGTTTATAAAAATCTTCTTTTTGCAGATTTCACAGGTGCTGGGCTTGTTTTCTTTGATGTTTTTCTTTTTAACAGCAAGCTCGTAAACGAACAAATCCTGAATCTCCGAGATTTTCTTCCATTGTTCCCTTAAAATATTACCAAATTCATCGGGATTATCCGTAACAAGAAATGCATCCATTGCCGCAGAAACCTTTTTTACTCCAAGATTTTTCAGATAAACAATATTATCGTATAATTTCGGGAGTGTTTCTTCTGTATAGACAAGTTGAACAAGGGTTTCGGGCTGATATTTAAGCAGTAATTTCAGATTTGAATTAAGAAGTTCAACATCTGCACCACGCTCAGTACATTCGATTCCGTCATGAGACATATTGATAATTATTTTTCTGTCTGCACACCATTTAATGAATTCCTCATCAAGCAGAGTTCCGTTTGTTGTAATAACAAATTGCTGTGCCATAATGTTTTCACAGTAGTATTTGACAGTATCTTTATATAGCAGAGGTTCACCACCGAAAAGATAAACCGTTCCTGCATTTGCCTGACGATTGACAAATTCAGCAATTTTCAGTTTGGTTTCGCTGTCAATACATCCGTAATCGGTATTCAGATGTCTTTCATAACAGTAACTGCAATGCAGATTGCATTTATTTGTAATGCTTATTGTATAATCCAAAATATCACCTCATCTCTGAATTTACAATACCATATTAACATATAATAAAAAAGCTGTCAATAGTAGAAATTATTATGTGCGTTTTATCACAATGAAATGTTGATGGAAATTACAGGTAGGAGGTGCGGACAAAAAGTTGGACTAACAGGAAAGGAAAGTAAGATGAGATATAGCGAAAAGGAAAAGATACGAGTAGTGAAAATGTACTATGAACTTGGAAGCATTCAGAAGGCAATTGAAAAGCTGGGATATCCCAAGA
>JAZLGM010000081.1:0-23723 GCA_045616285.1 Ruminococcus sp. | reverse complement strand
AGTTTTATCAACTCCGACCGCTCTGATAAGCATATGCTTCTGAGGATGAACCGCAAGCTCTGCTTCGGTTATCTTCCCCTGTTCATAAAGCAATGTAGCAACGTTATGATCTGTTGTAATACAAGACAGACCGCTGTCTGTTATAAGATAAGCCCTGCTGTCGCCAACATTGGCAACAAATGCCGATTTCGCCGTAACAAATACCGCAACACAGGTTGTTCCCATTCCAAAATTCTTGAAATCAAGCTTTGCCTTTGTGTAAATCACAGAATTCGCCGCCGATACAGAGGAAATAAGAAGTCGTCTTATCCCTTCATCATCAAGGCTCTCGGTGTACTCAGCAGAAAATCTGTGAAAAAACTCCTCCATAGCCATTGAACTCGCCTCTTTTCCGGCTTGTTCTCCGCCCATTCCGTCACAAATAACCGCCAGAACATTATGTCCGAAGTACTCACATCGTACATTATCCTGATTCTCATCACGTTTCAAACCTATGTCCGTAGCAAATCTGAACCTCAATTTTCTGCACCTCCATTCACCTTATTCTGTTTGTCCGCATCCCGCCTAAGCTGTCCGCAGGCGGCTTCAATATCGCTTCCGAGGGTACGTCTCACAGTAGCGTTGATTCCTCGTTTTCCAAGCATTTCTGAGAACTTTGAAGCATTGCTCCTTGTTGTACGGTAGCTTCGTTCCTTTACCTTGTTTACAGGTATCAGATTGACATGACAGTTCATTCCCCTGAGAAGTGCCGCAAGTTTATCTGCCTCTCTTTCAGAACAATTAACACCGTCAATGACCGCATATTCAAAGGTAATCCTTCTTCCCGTCTTTTCGATATAGTACCGACAGGCTTCCATGAGTTTCGGTATGCTGTAAGCCCTGTTTACAGGCATCAGTTCACTTCTGCTCTCATTGTCAGGGTCATGAAGTGATACCGAAAGCGTAAGACCTGTTTTCATATCCGCAAGTTCGTAAATTCTCGGAACTATTCCGCAAGTTGAAAGTGCAACGTGCCTGAGACTGAAATTATTTCCGTCCTTGTGCGAAAGCAGTTTAAGGAATCTCATTACATTATCGAAGTTATCAAGCGGTTCACCTATACCCATAAGAACAATGCCCGAAACTTTTTTGCCCGAGTCAGCTTCCGCAGTATAAAGCTGCATAAGAATTTCCGAAGGTTCAAGATTTCTTACATACCCCGCAATTGCCGAAGCACAGAAACGGCACCCCATTCTGCACCCGACCTGAGTTGAAAGACATATACTGTAACCGTAGCTGTATTCCATCAAAACGGTCTCAACATAATTACCATCAGAAAGCCTATATAGATATTTTACAGTATTATCTATATGAGATTCAAGCCTTTTCCGAATAAATAGTCCATTTATACAAAAATTTTCTTTCAGTCGGTCTCTCAATTGGGCAGATATATTAGTCATTTTGTCAAAATCTGTCACTCGTTTCTCATGAAGCCAGCAAAAAATCTGTTTTGCCCTGAAATTTTTTTCTCCCATTTCCAGAAGAGCATTTTCAAGTTCACTCAAATCAAGACTAAGAATATCTTTTTTCTCCAATCGAACACCTCCTTTTACAGACTATTTTTTTCTGAATTTGGCTATAAAAAATCCGTCACTTCCGAAATGTTTCGGGAATATACTTGCCCTGCTTCCGAAAACACTGCCAAGCGGTTCAGGCAGCGGTATCGGGTCAAGACTCGGAACTGCTTTCATAAGTCTTTCGACAACATCTTCATTCTCCGCTTTTCTGAGGGTACAGGTTGAATAAACAAGTTCCCCTCCGCTTTCAAGAAGTCCTGCCGCATTAAGAGCAATATTGTACTGAATTTCAGGAAGTCTCTCAAAGTCCTTCGGATTTTTATATTTTATTTCGGGTTTTCTCCTTATTGCGCCTACTCCGGAACACGGAACATCACAAAGTATCTTAGTTACTCCTTCAATCTTTTTTTCAAGCTTTGAAGCGTCAGCGGCAGAGGCGGTAATATTTTCGAGTTTAAGCCTTTCTGCGCCCTTTCTTACAAGTTCAGCACGTTTTTCATGGAGGTCATACGCATAAATTCTGCCTCTGCCTCCCATGTATTCAGACATAGTAAATGTCTTTCCTCCGGGGGCGGCACATACATCAAGAACCACATCATTCTCTGTCGGAGAAACCACAAGAGCGCAAAGCTGCGATGCTATGTCCTGAACATGAAAAAATCCCTTCTTAAAAGCGTCTGTACGAATCGGAACACCTCCGCTGAGCCTGTATGAATATGGAAGAAAATCTATCTTTTCAGCGGATATATTTCCAAGTGAACTGAGAAATTCATCTTCTGTACACACAGTATTATTCATGCGTACCGTAATACCTGCCTGTCCGATTGAATCAGAAAGCAGATTCTCCATCAGTTCATGGCCATAGTCTCTTTCAAGGCTTTCAATCAGCCACTCAGGTGCGGAATATTTCACAGAATCCGCCTTTTTGCTGTTTTTCGGAAGCTCATATTTTTTTCCGTTTCGTATAAAATTTCTCAGAATCGCATTGACCATTCCCGATGCGCTCGTTTTTCCAAGTTTTTTTACAAGTGCCACGCTTTCATTTACTGCGGCACTGTCGGGGATACTGTCCATATACAGAATCTGATAAATTCCACATCGCAATATAGTTATAATTTCTAAATCAAGTTTGTTCAGCGGACGTGATGAAAGTCCGCCGATAATATGGTCAAGTGTTATTTTTCTCTCAATTACACCATAATAAACAGCCGAGCAGAGTTTCTTCTCTTTCTCTCCCATATCGGAGCTGTCGAGTCCCTTGTCAAGCTGAATATTCGAGTAACTGCTCTCCCTGAATGTCTTTACAAGAAGTTTAACCGCAAGATATCTCGGATCTGTCATCATCTTCTCCTTGCGTTGAGGAGCAATCTCATAAGCTGCAGAATTGACGCAACAAGTCCCGCAACATACGTCATTGCAGCAGCAGTGAGAACCTTTCTTGTTCCCGAAAGTTCGTCACTTTCCAATACAGAATATCCCTCTATCGTCTTCATCGCACGTCTGCTCGCATCAAATTCTGTCGGAAGTGTTACAATCTGAAAAAATACAACAGCCGCAAACATTGCTATTCCTACATACAAAAGCGGACTTGTGCTTCTTACATTTGAAAACAGAATTCCTGCAATAAACACAAAATACCAGAATCTTGAGCAGATATTTACAACGGGTACTATCTTTGATCTCAGCACAATAGGTGCATAAGATTCAGCGTGCTGACAGGCATGACCGCATTCATGTGCAGCCACTCCGATTGATGCAATTGACGAATTTCCGTAAACTGAATCTGAAAGACGGACTACATTTGAAACCGGATCATAATGATCTGTGAGTTTTCCTCCTATCCTCTCAATACGAACAGAAGTCAATCCGTTTTCATCAAGTATCATTCTCGCAACCTGATCTGCTGTAAGACCTCTCCTGCTCATTTTTTTGGCATATCTGTTAAATGTCGTTGTAACATTAATCTGCGCAATAATAGGAAGAAGAAGCATTACAAGAATTAATATCAAATCCATAACAATACCTCCTTAGCCGAGCTTTTCACCCTTTGTAAGTTTTTTTCCTCTGAGAAAATCCTCAGTTTTCATACGTTTTGAACCTTCAAGCTGAACCTCTCTGAAAATTACGGATTTTCCGTCACCGCATACGACAGCAAATCTGTCTGCATCCGTAATTGTTCCGAATTCATAATCCTGAGCAATTTTATCCGATATTTCAGATTTAAACACTTTGATACGCTTTCCGCCAAGAGTTGTAAATCCTGTTACACCTCTGATTGTGTTGTGTATTTCCTGTGCTGATTTACTGAAATCAAGCGCACTCATTTCCTTGCGTATCATAGGTGAATAGCAAGAAAGTGAATCATCCTGTTTCACAGGACTGAGTGTTCCGTTTTCAACTGCATCAAGTGTTTCTGCAAGAACTTCTCCACCCATTGCAGAGAGTCTGTCATAAAGTTCCTGATACGTCTCATTTTCGCCTATTTCAGTTTTTCTGACAATCAGCATATCTCCTGTATCAAGTCCCTCACTCATCTGCATTGAAGTAACACCTGTTTCAGTTTCTCCATTGAGTATTACCCAATTTATAGGTGCTGCACCTCTGTACTTCGGAAGTACTGATGCATGAATGTTGATACATCCGTATTTCGGAAGTTCAAGTACTTCCTTCGGAAGAATTTGTCCGTATGCTGTTACAACTATAAGGTCGGGAGCAATATCGTTCAAAATTTTCATGCTTTCCTCTGCATCTTCACCCTTTCTGAGTGAAAGAGGCTGATGAACAGGAACGCTATACTCAACTGCCGCCGCCTTTACAGGTGTTGGAATCATCTTGTACCCTCTGCCCTTTGGTTTGTCAGGCTGAGTAAAAACTGCCGCAAGTTCATGACCGCTTTCAGCTATTGTTCTGAGACACGGAACAGCGAAATCAGGGGTACCCATAAAAACAATTCTCATCATCAATCCTCCTCAGGAGTGAAGAATTCCTCGACAATTTCAGTAAATACATGACCGTCAAGGTGATCATTTTCGTGACAGGTACACTGTGCGCCGAGTTCTGTGAAATCACGCTCGTACCATTCACCGTTTCTGTCCTGTGCTTTTAAGCGAACATTAAGAGGTCTGGTCACATATCCCCATACATTCGGGCATGAAAGACATCCCTCCTGAACACGCTGTTTTCCGTCTTTATATATTATTTCAGGATTTATCACTTCTATCCTCTCATCTTCAAGGTGCATTATAAAAATTCTTCTGCATATTCCTATCTGAGGAGCCGCAAGTCCGACACCCTGAGCTTTTTCAAGTGTTTCATGCATATCATCAAGAAGTACAGCAAGTTTGCTGTCGAATTTCTCGACAGGTCTGCATACCTTGTGAAGTGACTCATCTTTGTCATTCAAAATTCTTCTTAAAGCCATTTCATTATATCCTTTCCTATACTCCGACATCACCGTTTATATCGGCATAAAGGGAAATTTTTGACATCTCCCTGAGTTTTGAACCCTCTGTAAGTATATTGCTTATAAAACCTCGCATTTCTGCGGTATTTTTAAATTTCATTATGATTCTGTAACGGTACCTTCCGTTTATTTTTCCGTATGAACACTTTACAGGTCCGAGAACACGAACAGGACTTTTAGGCTGTAACTCCCTTAGTCTCACGTTCATAAGTGAAATTACGGCATCCGAACCATTCTTTACCTCTACATCATCATTTCCTGACAGACAGAAAATGCACATATCACACACAGGAGGAAAAATAAGCGGTCGCCTTACAGATATTTCCTGTCTGTAAAATTCCTTGTAATCCTGTGCAGCAGCGAGATTCATTACATAGTGATCGGGAATAAAAGTCTGCAAAACCGCCCTTCCCTTACGTTCACTTCTTCCGCCTCTGCCAACAACCTGCGTTATAAGTGAAAATGTCCTCTCGTAGCTTCTGAAATCCCCCATATAAAGGGATTTATCCACAGACAGAACTCCGACAAGGGTTACATTCGGGAAATCAAGACCTTTTCCAATCATCTGAGTACCAATCATTATATCATACTCACCATTTCCGAATGAAGTAAAGTTTTTTTCATAGGAAAACCTTGAAAATGTTGTATCAGCGTCCATTCTGAGGATTCTTGCTGTCGGAAAGTACATTTTAAGTTCTTCTTCAAGTCTCTGAGTACCGAATCCCATTTTCTTCATTCTATCCGAACCGCAGACAGGACATTTTTCAACAATTTCCGTTGCATATCCGCAATAATGACACATCATCTTATCATTTTTCTTATGATAAGTCAGCGGCACAGAACAATTCGGACAATAAACGGGCTGATAACAGTCACAGCAACTTATAATCGTCTGATAGCCTCGCCTGTTAAGAAGAAGAATACTCTGCTCACCGTTTTTAAGGTTGTTTTGTATTTCTTCAACAAGCTTTCGGCTGAATTCACTCGGATTTCCCTCGGCACGTTCAATATTCATATCTGCAATGCTTACCTCGGGGAGAGGATTTGAGCTGTAACGCTCTGTCAGTTCAAGCAGAGTATAAATACCTTTTTCTGCATAATAATAGCTTTCAACCGATGGTGTGGCAGATGCAAGCAACAATACACAGTTATGCTTTTTACACCTCTGCTTTGCAACATCATGAGCCAGATATCTCGGTGAACTGTCTGACTTGTAGGAGCGTTCTCCCTCCTCGTCAATGATTATGATACCGATATCTGACAATGGTGAAAACACAGCACTTCTCGTACCGATTACGATATCCGCATCCCCACGCTTTATGCGCTTGTACTCATCAAGCCGCTGACCAAGCGAAAGACCACTGTGAATTACAGCAACCCTTTCACCAAAAAGAGAACGAAAACGCTTCAGAACCTGCGGTGTAAGTCCGATTTCAGGAATCAGAAGCATTGCTTTCTTTCCCATATTTATGGTGTCAAATATCAGTTTTTCAAATACCGATGTCTTTCCGCTTCCTGTTACGCCATGAAGAAGAAAAACCTTTGGTTTTTCAGCCTTTATTCCTTCAAGAATCTCAGAGTAAACTCTCTGTTGCTGTTCGGAAAGAACAGTATTTCTCGGATCAGCATAAACCGTCTCTCCGCTTTCTACTTTACGCAGAACCTCAGCCTCATATTCCTCAGCCGCTCTGTTTGCGGCAAGATTTTTCAGCACCACTTCTGTGACACCGCACATATAGGCTGTTTCCCTGACAGATGCCGAACCGAATTCCATAAGAAATTCCGCAACAGTCTTCTGTTTAGGAGTTAATTTGTATTTTTCAGGGGATGATAAATAATCCTCTGATAATCTGATCATTCTAATTGATGCATCACCGACAGCCTGACGGAAAATATTATCAGAGACGAGAAGCCCCGATTCACAAAGTTCATCGGCATATCTTCTTCCGTGACGTGAAATATAATCCTCAACGGCTTCGGTTATCAGATCTCCATCAGTACCTTTCAGCACCTCAAGAAGTCTGTTTGCTTCATCAGACAATGAAATATTCAGCGGTATTCCCGTCGAGAGACGGAACTTCTCCCTGACTCTGACGCTCATTCCCGGAGGAAGCATTGTCTTTACAGCATCAAAATAAGTGCAGAACGTGTGTTCTCTGAGATAAACCGCAAGTTCAAGCAGTTCATCAGAAACTACCGGCTCGGTATCAACTACAGCTGATACACTTTTCAGCTTGTCAGAATTCCCCTCTGACAATCCCATTACAACGCCGATTCTGCGCTGATTTCCCCTGCCGAAAGGAACAAGTACACGACATCCTCTTTGGACAATCATGTACTCGGGTACACCGTAGCTGAACAGCATATCAAATGAATATGCTGTACCGCTGACAGCAATTTCAGCAATAAGGGGCATATTATTCTCCGACTGTGCTTACAATCTTGCATTTTCCGCTTGCGAGTTCCTCAACAGCGGTCTTAACTGGCTTCTCTTCGAGAGTTAAACTATTCTCATAGAGCTCGTCGGAAATCTCTCTTGCTCTTTTAGCAACAGCGATTACGAGTGAATAACAGCTTTCGTTCTTTGAAATAATCTGGTTTACAGCAGGTCTAAGCATTTTTTACCACCTCATTAATTAATTCGTCCGAATACTCGGCTCTCATTCTTTCAGCTTCAACAACAGTTAAGAAATCCTTTACAGCATCTTCAAGTCTGTCATTTACGATAATATAATCGTATTTCAGAGACTGTGAGATTTCTCCTGCCGCTTCAGCAACTCTTGCATTTATAACTTCTTTAGCCTCCGTACCTCTTTTGTTGAGGCGGCGGCGAAGTTCACCAATTGATGGAGGTACAACAAATACCATGAGCGCATCAGGTCTTTTTTCTCTGACCTTCATTGCACCCTGTACCTCAATTTCGAGAATTACATCAATTCCCTTTTCAAGATAAGGATCAACCTCAGAAAGAAGTGTTCCATATTTATGCTTTACATACTCAGCATATTCAAGAAAAGCATTTTCTTCGATTTTTCTGTTAAAATCCTCTTCTGTCAGGAAGTGATAATTCACTCCGTCTTTTTCTCCGTCACGTGGATTTCTTGTTGTAGCTGATATTGAACAGCGGAATCTTTCATCTTTGAGAATTTCCGCAAGCATAGTTCCTTTTCCACATCCTGACGGTGCTGAAAAAATGATAAGTCTGCCCTTACTCATTTTCATCATTGCCTCCGTTTCCATTTATTCTTGCCGCAAGAGTATCCGCAATCAGGGACGACAGTACAACGTGTCCGCTGTCCATGATTATGACTGCTCTTGTTTTTCTTCCGAAAGTCGCATCTATTGCCTTTCCGCTGTCCTTCGACTCCTGAATAAGTCTCTTTATCGGAGCGGATTCAACACTTACAACTGCAACTATTCTTGATGAAGAAACCATATTTCCGTAGCCGATATTTATGAGTTTCATAATTCACCTACTCAATATTCTGAATCTGCTCTCGGATTTTTTCGATTTCAGCCTTCATATCAACAACAAGCTTTGTTATATTCACATCCTGTGCCTTTGAACCGATTGTATTAACCTCACGATTCATTTCCTGAACGACAAAATCAAGCTTCTTGCCGACAGAATCATCTGAATCAAGCATATTCATAAGCTGTGAAATATGACTTCTCAGACGGACTGTTTCCTCATCAACTGCAATTTTTTCAGAAAAAATCGCAGCCTCTGTGATTATTCTCTGTGTATCAATTTCTTTGCTTTCAAGTATTTCTGAAAGCTTCTGATACAGGCGGTTACGGTAGTTCTCCACTGTTACAGGTGAAAGTTTTTCAATCTCCGAAACCATTTCAAGAATAAACTGAGCCTTTGAAATGACATCTGCTTTGAGTTTTTCGCCCTCAGTTGTTCGCATTGACACAAAGCCTTCAAGCGCACTTGAAGCTACTTTTGAAACATCATTCCAGATTTGCTCCTCATCTTCCGGAGTCTTGCAGATGTTGAAAACATCAGGAAGCTTTATGAGTTTTGAAAGTGTAAGGTCATCACGAAGTTCGAGTTCCTGTGATACACTTCTGAGAGCATTTATGTAACCCTCTGCAACGCCCTTGTTAACAACAATTTCGGTATCACGACTCTCTATATTGTTAATGTACACTGAAACCTCTACTTTACCTCTTGTAATTCCCGATTTCAGCAATACTTTGAGTTTTTCATCAAGATAATTATAAGCTCTCGGCATTCTTGAACTGTACTCGTAATATCTGTGATTAACCGATTTAATTTCCACAAGAATATCACGACCGTTGAGAATTTCCTGAGCTCTTCCGTAGCCGGTCATACTTCTCAGCACTTAATCCCCTGCTTTCATAATAATTTGAAATATAATTCTGAATTTATGCAAAACTATTCTATCTTAATATTATATCACGCATTTACGAAAATTGCAATACCTTTTGATGTTCATTTTCTGAAAAGTAAATAAAAAACGATCCCGCACCGAAGTACGAGACCGTATAAAATCAGTTTAATTTATGAATTAAAGCTTTGAGCTATTTACAGGGAGATCCTTCTGTGAGATCTTACCTGAGTCAATCATCTGGATTGAAAGAGCATCCATAGGTGATACACCATCACCGTTGTCGCAGCAGTCAGCGTTCTTGAGACCCTGCTCTGTGAGTGGATACTTAGATGAGTTAGCAAGATACTGGAGAATAGCAACAGCGTCAGCCATTGTAACCTCATCATCTACGTTAGCGTCACCCCATAATGTCTTACCGCCCTCAGTTGTACCTGTCTCATCATCGCCGAGTGGTGTAACATCAGGATAGAGAAGTGCCATTGTACCTGTTGTCATGAGGATATCGCCCATGTGCCAGAATCTGTGAACTGTGAAGTAGTAGTCCTTAATGTCAACTACGCCGTCTCCATTGTTATCGTCGCCCTTACCTTCATAGTACTTCTTAGCTTCCTGATACATAGGATCATCATTGTAGCTTTCACGGATTGAGCTGAATGTAGCACCGCTCTCAAGCTTTGAACCATCAGGCATTGTACCTGAGTAATCCGATGGAATGTAAACTGTCTGCTCGAAGATTCTGTCGTAAGAACCGTTGTTACCCTCAAATGCAACACCGACTTCGTCACGGCCCATATTCCACTGCATTGACATGAGCTTGTTAGCTGTAGCAAGACCACGCTCAGCAAGTGATGAAGCTGCCTTAGTACCGTTACCAACAGCAGCATCTACACCATTAGCAGCAGCATAGAATACGAGAGTATTACAGAGTGATGATACACATCCAACGTCAGACTGTGAGTAGCCTGTAACCTTACAAGTAAGACCGCTGTTTGCACTTGCATCATACTTGCCGCTCCACTTAGCAGGTGCACCGAACCAGTCGAGGTTTGAAGGGATACAGTAAGCCATTTCTGTACCGTCTTCTGCAACGTAATCAAACTTAACTTCGCCGAGGAACCATTCAATCCATCTTGAAAGGAGTGTCTCAAGAGCTTCTTCAAGTGAAAGTCCGCCGTATGTCTGGTTTGGAAGAGCATCGCCCTTTGTCTTTACATAGTAGTAAAGCTCAGCAAGACGCTGTGTTGACCATACCTGGTTACCGATCCAGTGGTTTGAACCTGGGTCAGCGTATACAGGGTGCTCAACGTAAGCCATATCATAGAACTCTGAGCCTTCCTTCTCAACCTTTTTCTTATCGTACTGTCCTCCTGGTGAGTTTGTACATCCACCAGCGAACGGGCCGTCAGCTGACTGGAGCCAGAGGTAGAATTCGATCTGTCTCTGGAGTGACTTCTCGTAGTCTGAAACAGCACCTGTTGCCTTCATACCGCTGCTGATGTACTTATCTGTAGCAAGAGCGTAAGCAGCAAGTGGGTTCTGATAGAACTGATGTGAGTGTGAGCATCCGATCTGCCATGCCCAACCGTAGTCACCGTAGCTTGCCTTGTAAGCTCCGCCCCATGATGTATACCAAGCCATGAGGAAGTGCTGTGACTCAAGACCTGAAGACTGTGTATCAATACCGCTTGACTTCCAGCATCCGATAGCCTTGTAGTACTTATCGAACATATCGTTACGGCACTGGTCACCCATCTTACCAGCAAGACCTGAAATTTCACCGCAGTCAACACCGAACTGGTTAGCAAAATAAACTGCCTGAATAGCACGATCCTCAGCGTCAGGAGCGTTTGTGAATGAATACTGTGAAGGAACCTTACCAACACCGTTGAAGATAGCCTTGATACCACTTCCGTTGTTCTCGTCCTTCATTTCTGTCATACCATACTTGAGTTCTTCAATACATGGCTGTGGAACAGTCTCGAAACAAGACTCCTGTTCACCTCTCTGGAATGTATTGATGAATGTGTACTTGCCTTTGCCGCCGCCGAAGCCATACCAGTCATCAACGTCAGCGAGCCAGTGCATGAGGTAGTAACCGTTATCACCTGCATAAGCCTTCTTCATGTCGCTGTAGAGTGGGTTGAGAGCGTCAACACCATTCTGCTTTGAAGGATACTTTGAAGGATCATCTTCCTCAGTAGCTGTATCAGCCTTGAGCTTCTCCTGCTCGAAAATTGTGCTGTACTTTAAGTCTGAACCGTAAGCGTTTACAGACCAGCCTGGAATACAAGCTTCAAGTGTTTTCCAGCCTTTTTCAAAATCGCCTGTTGAACCGCTGATGACGCCCTTGTTAGCAAGTACATCATGCATAGCTGTAATCCATGCAATGTAAGACATAGCCTCAGATGTTGTCTCGTGACCGTAGTCAGGAGCCTCAACAACGAGAGTCTCTTTTGAGTGGTAAGGAATACCGAATGAACCACTACCATTGTTGCTCTTTGAAAGATATCCGTTCTTCTGACCGTTTGTGATAACGTCGTCATAGAGTGACTCGAACATCTTTGCGTATGATTCATTTGCTCCGCCCTCTGTTGCGTACTCAGTAGCAGCAGAAGCAAATGTCGGCATAATTGCTGTAGCTGAAATAGCTGCTGCAAGTACGCCTGCTGTTAAAGCTTTGTTCTTTTTGCTTATCATAGCTTTTTACCCCTCTCAGTAAATTGTGATGAATATTTTTTATTCCCCGCATAGCGGAGAAACGTACACGAAAACATCTCGTCCATTGTGTTTCGGACATACCTCCACACGATTTTCAGACTATTTTCAAGATTAATTATATTCCACTTTTCGTTTTATGTCAACAGTTTAGAATTTTTTAGAGAAATCAACTGAAATTTTTGTTGCAATGCACACATAAGCAATATGTTTTTTGTATAAAATGCCTATTAACAAAAATATACCCGTTTTATCTGTATTAATATTTTTTTAATAAGATTTTATATTTATCTTATGTTGGAATATTCATTCATTTTACAAGCTTTCTTCACATTTTTTTCACAGCTTTGATATATAATTATTGTAGTATCTTTCAAACTAATTTTTTTGCGTTTTTGAAATTAACAGTTTATTAACAATTTATTAATACTTTATTCACAAAAATCTGCGATAATGTATAAGTGTATGTCACATAATTTCATGACGTATATTTTATTTCCTAATCTGACAGAATAAAGGAAAAATCTTACATTATATTAATGAAAGGAGACGCTCATGATCACTATTGAAAATCTTACGAAATATTACGGTAAGAATCGTGCCGTTAACAATATCAGTTTTACAATAAACGATAATGAGATCCTGGGTTTCCTCGGTCCTAACGGTGCCGGAAAATCCACAACCATGAACATGATAGCAGGTTTTCTGCCTATGACTTCGGGTTCTGTGAATATCTGCGGATATGATATCACAAAAGATCCTGTAAAGGCAAAGAGAAATATCGGCTATCTCCCTGAAATTCCGCCTGTATACCCTGATATGAGAGTATGCGAATATCTCAGTTTCTGTGCGGGACTGAAACGTATCCCCGTTGCGGAGAGAAGCAAAGAAATCAAACGTGTTTCTGAACTTCTCAAAATTACGGATGTCAGCAAAAAACTCATAAAGAATCTTTCAAAGGGTTATAAACAGCGTGTCGGTTTTGCACAGGCACTCCTCGGAAACCCGAAATTCCTTATTCTCGATGAGCCTACCGTAGGTCTTGATCCAAATCAGCTTGCTGAGGTAAGAAGTATCATTACAGACCTCAAAAAAGAGCATTCTGTTATTTTCAGCTCACATATTCTTAGCGAAGTAAGTGCAGTCTGCGACAGAGTTGTTATTGTCAACAAAGGTGACATAAAAGCAATTGATACGATTGAAAATCTTGAAAAATCAGCAAATGTTACTTCCCTTATACATATTAAAATCAAGGGCGACAGAAAAATGGCATCTTCTGTCATTGCGGTTACAGACGGTGTAAAGGAAATCAAATCCGTTAATTCAGAGGGAAATGACTTCTTTGAATTCGTAATTCTTCCGGAAACCGATACTGATGAGGTACGCAGTACAGTAATGACCAAACTTATTGAAAACAAAATTCAGATCGTTGAAATCTTCACCGAAAAGCCGGACCTTGAAGATATTTTCATCAAGATGATTAATCAGACTTCCACAAAGAAAGGTCTTTCCGACCTTATGGAGGAATACGGAGTTTCAGACGAGAGCGAAAATGCCGATGATAAGTCTGCTGAAACCGCTCCCGAAGAGAAAAAGGAGGCTGATGAATAATGTTTTCAATTTACAAAAAGGATCTTCAATCCTTCTTCTACACACCTTTTGCTTACGCAATAACAGCTTTGTTCATGTTCCTTTTTACGTATATGTTCAATACGTCACTCGGAAATATTGATTCAAGCACATATTCTTTCTCATTCACAGAAATCTTCTATAATGTAATTTTCTTCTTCATCTTCCTTGTTCCTATTTTAACCATGAGAACTTTCTCTGATGAAAGAAAATTCGGAACTGAGGTTCTGCTTATGTCCTCGCCTGTGAATGTTCTCCAGATTGTTCTTGGAAAGTTCTTTGCAAACATAACTGTTTTCATTTTTATGATTATAGGTTCTTCACTCTTTCCTATTGTAACTGCACTAAACGGAACAGTTGTCGTAAGTCAGCTTGTCTGCGCATACATAGGATTTTTCTTCTGGGGCGCAATGTATATCGCAATCGGTATGCTTGTTTCATCATTTACAGAAAACTCAATTATTGCCGCTATTATCGGAGAAATTGTAATGTTTGCATTCCTCTTTGTTGATGATTTCTCTCAGACAGCATTTATCGGTCAGTTCCCGACATTACAGTCTGTTCTTTACTCATTTGCGGCACAGCCGAGATTCAGTTATTTCTCACAGGGATTCATAAGAATTTCCGACATTGTTTTCTTTATATCAGCAATTTTGGTATGTCTTATATGGAATTATATTTCCATTGAAAAGAGACGCTGGAACAGGGGGTAATCAATAATGAAGAACAAAAAGAAATTCAATTTATCCGGTCCTGTTTCATTCCTTATCGCATTGATTGTACTTGCTGTATTTGTTCCGATTAACCTTATTTTCACTTATTCGGACAAGGTAATTGACATGACTCCTTCGGGTAAATACACTCTCAACGAAAAAACCAAGGAACTCCTTGATGAAACATCAGACAAGCACATTGACATTGCTTTTCTCTCTGAAATGAAATATGTACTTGAAGTTCCAAGATATCTCCCGCTTTACCACACACTTACAGAACTTGAGGCACGTGAGAACATTACTCTTGACTGCTATGATCCTAATAAGGAAAAAGCAAAAGCTGATGCTCTCGATCCGAATGGAATTTTCGATGTGGATGACGGTGATATTTTCGTAACCTGTGACGGTTTCACAAAGAAAATCGACTTCAGAAAAATATTCCAGCAGGATTCAAAGGGTATTCTTGAATATGCAGGAGAGGAACTTATTGCAGGCGCAATCTATGCTTGTACAACTGGTAATCTTCCGACTGTATATTTTATCTCAGGATACAGCGACAAGACACTTGAAGACAACTACTCCATTTATGCTGATGAAATAAGAACAGACAACTATCAGGTTGAGGAACTTGACCTCAGTTCTGTTGATGCTGTTCCTTCAAACGCATCCATCGTTTATCTTGCCGCTCCGCAGAAGGATCTTTCAGACAGCGACAAAGAAAAACTCGTTAATTACATTGATAACGGCGGCTCGATTTCAATGTTCCTTCCTCCATGCGAAACAAAGGGTAGATTTAAAAACATTGAATTCATACTCGAAAAATTTGAAATCAAAATGAACTATAACATCATCAGTGAATCAAATACAGGTTATCAGCTTCAGAATAATGATGTTGAGCAGGTTGCAGAATTCTTCAGAGTATCATACCCTTCATTATCAACAGAAGAATATACAGTAGACCTTACAACAGACATTAATCAGCTTGTCACAGACGGTCTTTATGTTGCAGGTATTTCAAACACAAGAAGCTTTGAGGAACTCGCACAGAATTCACTCATGATTGAAAAAGCTCCTGTTATCGAAAGTCTCCCGCAGTCAATGGATAACTACAGCTATACTGTAATCAGTACACCTGTCGGCGGTGATGATACGACAAAGGCTGAGGCTGAACAGCTTTCATATCAGGCTGCTGAACTCGGCTTCTACTCATACAACAAGCAGACAAATGCTAAGCTTTTCGTTGTCGGAACAGATGATGTAATCGACAATGAAAGAGTATGTATTACAACTTACGGAACAAGAGTTCTTTCACTTTTCTCAAACACATGGCTTTTCGACAGTGATATCGACATGGGTATAGGCGTTAAGTCAAATTCCTATGATACAATGTATTTTGAAAATGCAGATGAAGCATCATCAGTACTCAGAATCTTCATGATTATACCTGTTCTTGTTGCATTTATCGGCGTTGCTGTATGGTTCAAAAGGAGATACGCATAATGAAAAAAATCATAATTGCTGTTATAGTTCTCGTTATTGCAGCAGCGGCATCTGTTACAGCATTTCTGACAGTAAAAAACAAAAATGACATTGAAGTTCAGCAACAGATGGAAATTATTGATGATAATGTGCTTTTTCAGACGGATTCAGATGAAATCACAAAAATTACAATAAAAAATTCAGATGGAAATTTCACAGCTGAATACATAGACGAGGTATGGATGCTGACTGATTCGGATAATGGCTTCTTCCCTCTTGATGATACTAAAATTTCAGGAATCTGTAATTACATTTCACAGCTTACAGCTTCAGATAATTATGGTGAGGCAACAGCTGACAAAAAGGTAATGTACGGACTTGATACACCGTTTACCATTACATTTACCGATACTGAAGGTGAACATACTCTGTATATCGGTGATAAAAGTGCAACAGGTGATTACTATTATGCGGCATCAGAGGGCAAAGACAATATCTACGCTATCCCATACAACGACGCAACTGAAATCCTCGCACAGAAATACGATCTTATCTCATCTAAAATGTCATATTACGGAGATAACACAATCAAGGGTATGAAGCTTATCAGAGACGGTAAGACTGTCTATGACCTTAAATATGATGACGAGGAAAAATGCTGGACTTTACCTGAAAAGTATGATATGCTGACACTCGACCTTGCAACCGTTTCTTCAATGGTTACTATCCTTGCAAGAGTTACACATCAGGGAATGCTCTCTGATGATCCTTCAGCGTTTGAAGAATACGGTTTTGACAAACCCTATGCCGAATTCATCATAACAGGCAGCGACGGAAACACAGAATCATTCCTTTTCAGCAAAGAAAAAACACAGTCTGCAACATATACAAATGTATACCTTGAGGATGCAGGATTTACAGAAACTTATTATACCGCTGATATCAATTTCATAAACTATGAGATTTTCGACCTTGTGGAACATAGTGTTGAAGGTGCATCAATGTATAAAATCAACGGATTTGAGATTGATTGTGAGCGTGGTTCAGATTCATTTACAATTGATAATGACAACGGTGTCGCAAAATGCAGAGATACTGAAATCGACCTTTACAATGATGAACTTCTCACTTTCTTCAAGAGTTTCTACAATTCCTTTGCATATACAACAATTTCCGATATTGATGTAGATGTGAAGCCCGAACTTGAAAACCCTGTATTCACCGTAAAATACAAATATGACAGCGGTGATATAGCTGAACTCTGCATGGTTGAGAGCGGTGATGACGGAGTATGCTACGTATTCTTTGACGGAGAGTATACAGGTTCCCTCGCAAATAAAAACTTTATGGATTCAATGATAGATTCATATAATCTTCTTTGCAGTCATTCAGGTATTGAACCTGTTATGCAGTAAAAAAAATCAGCCCCTGAGTTTTCTCAGGGGCTTTTGATTGGTATAATTAAGAACATATATTGCTCCCCCAATTAAATCTTGAATTTTTCTGCTTGTCCCGACAGTAAAATACTGCGTCAGAAAAACTTGCAATACGACAGTATTACTGCATTTTTCTTCCTTGTCTTTTACTGTCAGTCCGTCGCATAAATTATTCACGATTTAATTGGTGGAGCAATAATAAAACCGTAGCACAATAAATACTACGGTTTTTTTATTCATATCAGTCCTGTGCAATGATTTCCTTGTAGAATTCAGCATAGTCCTTTCTTCCCTGCTTTGTAAATTCAATAGCAGTTCTCGGATGCTGATTGAGAAGTCCTGTCATGAGGTACTGGAAATCATATCCCCATACTGCACCTGCCTCGATAACCTGTGGCATATACTTCTCGATAAACTGAATTACAGGGTAAATATTATACTTTGGATTTTTGAGGAATCCGAGGAGAAGTTCCATTGAACAGTTACCTGCTCCACGTCCCATACCTGAGTATGTTGCATCAAGCCAGTCTACACCGTCACCAACAGCCTCAATTGTATTTGCAAATGCAAGCTGCTGATTGTTGTGAGCGTGAATACCGATTTTCTTTCCGTACTTTTCGCCTGCCTCAGTATATACTGCTGAAATACGTGCAATCTGTTCAGGATAAAGTGAACCGAAGCTGTCAACGATATAAATTACGTCAACAGGTGATTTTCCGAGGATATCAAGAGCAACCTTTACATCTGCTTCCTGTGCGTTTGAGATAGCCATAATGTTACAGCTTACCTCATAGCCCTTCTTCTTTGCATCCTCAATCATATCTACTGCTGTAGGAATCTGGTGAAGGTATGTTGCAACACGAATGAGGTCAACAGGAGACTCTGCACGGTCATGAATATCTCTCTTGTAGTTACATCTTCCAACATCTGCCATAGCGGCAATCTTGAGGTCTGTGTTATTCTCGCCTACAATGCTTCTGATGTAATCATCATCGCAGAATTTACATGGACCGAACTTGCTCTCATCGAACATTTCTCTGTCGCCCTTGTAGCCGAATTCCATGTAGTCAACTCCTGAACGGAGATTAGCATTGTAAAGTCCCTTTACAAAATCATCTGAAAAACGGAAGTCATTAACAAGTCCTCCGTCTCTGAGTGTAGCGTCAACAACCTTTATGTCAGGTCTGTAATCCATTAATTTAGAAATTTCTTTCATTTCATCTGTTCCTTTCTTATTTTCACACTGTAACGCTTTAAAGCGGATTAAACAACAAATTAAGTATACCACTATGCATTGCTTTTGTCAAGAGATTTTTTACAAATTAGATGAAAATATTGCCTTTGATGATTATTTACAGCCGAAAAAACTTGAATTATTCATTATTATGGTGTATAATTAGAAATATCATTATATTAACCGCTCAGCGGTATCAGAGGTAAGAGAGTATGAAAAGAGTAATATATGCAATAACGGTTTTGTGCTGTACCGTTTTTCTCTCAGCCTGTGGAAAAAAAAATACAATTACTGTTACTGAACCTGACGGTATTCTGAATCCCTGTGAAATTCGTTTCTCATGGTGGGGCGGTGATGACCGTCATGAAGCGACACTTAAAGCAATTGACCTTTGGTCACAGATTCACCCCGATATTAAAATTATCCCCGAATACGGAGGGTGGGACGGATGGACAGAAAAAGTTGCTTCTCAGATAAGCGGAGGCACCGCTCCTGACGTTATGCAGATCAACTATGACTGGCTTATTTCCCTTACATCAGCCGAAAACGTTTTTTATGATCTTGGAAAAATTGACGGAATAATTAATCTTTCGGGTTATGATGAAGAAATACTGTCATTCGGGGAAATCGGCGGTGTAACCTATGCTGTCCCCGTATCACTGAGCGGAAGAGGTCTGTTCTATAACTCAGATGTATACAGAAATCTTGGGGCGGATTATCCCGAAACATGGGATGAACTTATTTCTCTCGGTGAAATTTTCGGAAGCAGGGATATTCATCCTCTTGACCTTGATATACAGAACGGAGGTACAGCATGGTATCTTGCGGTTGTGTATGTTCAGCAACAGACAGGCAGAGAATTTTTGTCTATTGACGGGCATCTCGGATTCAGCGAGGATGACCTCAAAATGGCACTTGATTTTTATAAGGAGCTTGAAGATAATCACGTTATAAGAGATGTAAAGGCTCGAATCGATGAGGACGGAAATGCCGCATTATACCAGTCATCCGAATTTATTGACGGTTCAGTTGCAGGTGTTCTTGAATGGGGAAGTTCTGTCGGGAAATATGAAATGGTACTACCCGACGGAGTTCTTGAATCAGGTCCTCTGCTTAAAAGCGAAAACGGCAATTCGGGAGGCTGGATGATAAAACCTTCCATGCTGTACACGATTTCGGGAAATACAGAACATCCCGACGAAGCGGCGGCTTTTATAGACTTTATGCTGAATAATACAGACTGTGCTGAAATTCTCGGAACAACGAGAGGTATTCCTATTTCATCATACGCCGAAGAAAGCCTTGAAAAAACTGGGAAACTTACAGGTCTTTCACACGAACTTGACGAAATGCTTGAAAACTCAGATACAGTCACCATAAGTCCGTATATGGAACTTCCACGTATGAAAGAATTTTATAACACAGCAATAGAGTCAATATCCTATAATATATCCGACACACAGTCAGCCGCCCATAAACTTTACACTTCAATAACTGAATATCTCGATAAAATCAGAAGATGAACAGAAAAACATATCAGAATCCCGTCGGTGTCGGGAAATACACAGGCTTGATGCTTGTCACACCTTTTATCATCGGTGCTTTGCTGTTTACGGTCTATCCTTTTGTTTCATCATTTGTTCTCGGTCTCACCGACTATGACGGAATAGGAAAAATGCGTTTTACAGGTGCGGAAAACTATATAAATATGCTTAACAGCTATGAATTTATAAATTCATTATCCGTAACAATCAGATATACACTTTTACTTGTACCGCTGAAACTGTTTTTTTCGCTTATTACAGCAATTCTGCTGAATATCGAAATCAAAGGAATAGGAATATACAGAACCATTATTTATATACCGTCAATTCTCGGCTCAAACCTTGCTGTTGTGGTAATGTGGCAGTTTCTCTTTACTTCTGACGGACTTGTGAATCAGATTCTCGGTCTTGCGGATTTTTCACCCGTAAGCTGGTATGGTGATTCAAAATACGCAATACTTATAATTGTATTCCTCAGATTATGGGAATTCGGATCGGCAATGATAATATTTCTGAATGCGCTGAGGGAAATTCCTAAGGAATACTATGAAGCGGCAAAAGTTGACGGATGCGGACATATAAGGGCATTTTTCAAGATAACCCTTCCATTGCTGAGAAATGTTATTTTCCTCAATCTTGTATTGCAGACAATTGCGGCATTTCAGGAATTCAACGCACCATATATGCTTACCTGCGGAGGTCCTGTGAAAAGTACAAACACAATTGCCCTGCTTATTTACAATGAAATGTTCAGATACAATAATATCGGATATGCAAATGCCGTTTCATGGTCTTTGTTTATGATAATTTCGGTTTCTGTGATTATTCTTTTCTCTGTTATGAAAAGAAACGACGATTAATAAACAAAAAGCCGCTGTCAACATGACAGTGGCTTTTTATTCGTGTACGTATATCAAAGAACTTTTACAAGTTCAGAAATAATATCTTTGTAATGTTCATCAGAAAGACCGAAATCAAGCTCTTTATATGTCCATGCAGCTCTTCCGATTCCATGTTTGACAAATACAGAATTAATATCCTTATACCAGCGGAGTGTATCAGGTGCAGGAGCCTGATCGATTACACCATATTCACCGCAGTACAGCGAAACATCTCTCTCTTCGGCAACCTGTACAGCTTCTGCAAAAATTTCTTCAAAAAATGAAGCATCCATTTTTTTGATATTCGGATTTCCGTCTGCAAAAACACCATTCATTGTACCCTTGATGCTCATTGTGCATTCATTGTACTTATCAGCAGTATCAGGATAAGCCATGTGAAAATCAGCAGGCATTTCGTCTACCCAATGTGCTGTCTGATGTGTAAATACAAGCGGCTCATAGCAATGAATATTGTAAACAATATTCTCATCAACAGGCATTGCAAGAAGCTTTACAGCGTTTACTGCACTGTATCCAACACCACCGTAAAGAATCTTTACAGCAGGTGCATTCTTTCTGATAACATCAATACAGCGAAGGGCAATTTCATTCCATCTGTCAGCGTACTCAAAAAGTGTAACCTCATTGAGAAGCTCAAACATCATCATATCGGAATACTTTGCAAATCTTGATGAAAGTCTGTCCCATGTGCGGCAGAATCTGTCCTGTAATTCCCTGTTGTCAAAGAAGCCTGCTGAATACTCAGCATCATCAAATATATAACCATAAGTCTTGTGAAGATCAAGAACCACATTAAGTCCGTACTTTTTGCACCACAAGATACAGCTTTCGATATATCCGTAACCTGCTTCTATGATTTCACCTTCAACTGTTTCGATATTCTCAAAATCTACAGGGAGACGAAGATGATCACATCCCCATTCAGCAATTTTCTTTATGTCGCTCTCGCCTATGAATGAATCGAGGTGTTCCTTTTCAAGGCTTCCCTGTGAAAGCCATCCTCCAAGATTAACACCTTTCTGAAATCCGTCAAGTTTTTTCATGTTCTCAACCTCCTGAGATATATTTTCTGTACAAAGTATAGCATTTTTTATTGAAATGTGATATAATATATGTGTTATATTTTTTGTATTTGAGGTGTTACTATGAAAGAAGATATAAACAAGGAACTTGTACTGCAAAGATTTGCACAGCGTGAATACGGTCTTGCACACCCGACATACGACACAGAACTTGCCTTTTATCAGCTTGTTCAGTCGGGAGATATAAAAGCCATTATGGAAAGAAAAAAGAACGGTGAATTCAAAAATGTCGCAATTCCGGCCAGAGGTGTACTTTCCGACGACAGCATACGCAATATGAAATATCATATAATTGTTACCCTTGCCATGATTGCCCGCTTCTGTATTGAAGGCGGTCTTGATGAACGAGTTTCATACGGTCTAAGCGATATATACATCAAGAAAATTGACAAGGCAAACTCGGTGGATACTCTGCTTGAACTACATGAGGAACTCATTTTTGACTACGCTGAAAGAATGAAGAAAATCAACTCCGCAAAACGTCTCTCGATTCATTGTATAAAAGCAATGGATTTCATTTCCGATAATCTTCACAAGACAGTTACTGTTCAGGAAACCGCTGATTATCTTGGTCTTGACAGGACATATCTCAGCAAACTCTTCAAATCCGAAACAGGTCAGAATATCTCCGATTACATCAGATGCACCAAAATTCAGACCGCTCAGAATATGCTTGTATACTCAGAATTCAGCTGTTCTGAAATCTCTCAGTATCTCGGTTTTGCATCTCAGAGTCACTTCACCGAATGTTTTAAAAAATACTGTGGTCTGACTCCCTCTGAATACAGGTCGGATCAGTACAGAAGACATTGGACGAAGTGAGAGTGCGGATTGTTATCAAATTGTTATCATGAGTTTTTTCATAAGCATCAAAACTCATATTATCAAATTTGCCCCCCGCAGTTTTTTCATTCTGCGGAGGGCATTTTCTCATTCTTACTAACTATGATGCATATTTTTCTGCACATGAGGCGGTGATTATTCCCACTCGCTCCTAAATCTGCTGCTCTAACGGAATTCCGTTAGACGATTTAGCTCACGTTATCTCTATTGCTTGTATTGTATGTTGAATTTTGAGTACCTGATTTTTTGTTGTCAGAGTGTTGCCGGGGAATATATTGAGTATAGCGCAGATTGGCGATGCTGTCAAGTAAAAAATCACATTTCGTAATTGGCATTCAGAAGCTGCATATAAGTGGAATAGCCTTCCTTGTAAATATCGCAGACACCTGTAATTGTAATCTCAGTTTCAAGCGGCGGATAATCTTCGGGATATGAATAATCACCGTCAAGTCTGAATTCAATACCCTGTGCGCAGCAGGAAGTAATATCTGAAATTAGAACAGCAAAATACTCCGCCTGTGTTTCCGGATCCTGATAATAGGAAAAATTGCCTCTTGCTTTGACAGTTTTGCCGTTATAATCATCGGGATTATTAAGCATATCATAGACCTGGGCATACATCATCGAAGCATCCAGTATCGTGAGATCCACATCATATTCACCATTTTGAGCAGATATATTCGGTCTTTGAGTCTGTGTTGTTTGTTCCCAGCTTAAAGAACTATTATTACCTGATTCAGTTACGGTATTATTTGAAACAGTGCTT
>JAZLGM010000080.1:0-21582 GCA_045616285.1 Ruminococcus sp. | reverse complement strand
GTACAGGATATTCAGGGTATCATTCACCTCGATCCAGAAATGGCTGCTGAGAAAATCAGATTCATGCTTTCTGCACAGGTTGACAATGGCGGCGGACTCCCACTCGTTAAGTTCAATCACAATGCAGGTCACGAAAATACTCCTGATGATCCTTCATACGTTAAGGAAACAGGTCATCCTTCATACAGAGCAGATGATGCTCTCTGGCTCTTCCCTACTATCGTAAAGTACCTCGGTGAAAGCGGAAACAAGGGATTCCTTGACGAAGTTATCGTATACGCTAACGGCGGTGAAGATACAGTTTACGACCACCTCAAGAATGCAATCCGTTTCTCAATGGAGAGACTTGGCGATCACGATATGCCTGCAGGTCTCCACGCAGACTGGAACGACTGTCTCCGTCTTGGTGCAAAGGGTGAATCAACATTCGTTGCATTCCAGCTTTACTACGCTATGACAGTAATCAAGGACATGGCACAGTCAAGAGGCGATTCAGACTACGTTGCTTACATCACAGATGCACAGGCTAAGCTTGGCGCAACACTTGAAAAGTGCTGGGATGAGGACAGATTTATCCGTGGTATCCGTGAGGACGGAACAATCGTTGGCGCAAAGAAAGATCCTGAGGCTAATATGTGGCTCAACCCACAGTCATGGAGCGTAATTTCAAGATTTGCTTCAGGCGAACAGGCTGACACAGCAATGAACAGCGTTCACGATATCCTCAACACACCATACGGTGCAAAGCTCCTCGAACCACCATACAAGAAGCATTACTTCGACGGTGCATTAATGCACATCTTCAACGATGACACAAAGGAAAACGGCGGTATCTTCTCACAGTCACAGGGCTGGCTCATTCTCGCTGAATCACTCCTCGGTCATGGTAACAGAGCATTTGAATACTTCATGGAAAGCTCACCTGCCGCTATGAATGATAAGGCTGAAATCAGAGTTATGGAACCATACGTACATGGTCAGTTCACAGAGTCAAAGGCTTCACCATACGAGGGACGTTCACACGTTCACTGGCTCACAGGTACAGCTTCAACAGTTATGGTAGGCTGTGTAGAGGGTATCTGCGGTATGAGACCTGACCTCAACGGACTTGAAATCAATCCTTCTATCCCTTCATCATGGGACGGATTCAGGATTGAGAAGAATTTCAGAGGCAAGAAACTCAACATCAGCATTGACAATACAGCACACGTTGAAAGCGGCGTAAAGGCTGTAACACTCAATGGTGAAAAGCTTGAAGGAAACTACATTCCTGCTGACAAGCTCAATGCAGTAAACGAAATCACAGTAGTTCTTGGTTAATTTAAAATCCTCCCGATTTTTCGGGAGGATTTTTTGTTTTAAAAAGTTCTTGGCTTTATTCCAAATTTGTGACAAATACATCACACAGCAATTTATTAAGTCTCGTAAATTGTATACTCATACAAAAGTGATTTATTTGTCACAAAACTGTTGACATACTATATTTTGTGTGATATAATTGTCACATAAAGTGATAAATAAGTAACACACAAAAGGAGTAGGTTTTATGAAAAACAAAAACAATGTCAAATCACTAAGGTATCAGCACGCTGTAGTTATCGCTGCATCAATTCTGGAAATTTTAGCTGTATTATTCTTCGATAATCTCAACGATTTATCCTGTTGGATTTGTATTTTCGTCGCAGTTTTCTGTGACGGAAAATCTGAAAAAAAAGACGAGCTTGCAAAAATCAATACTGCTAAAGCAAATACCATTACAATGTGGCTTATTTTCGCAATTCTTTGCATATCCGTTATGTACGCAAGATTCCATGCAATAACCGTTTCACAGATATTAATCGTAATGTGTTCTGCGCTCGCACTCAGAAGTATTCTTTTCCTTATTTTTGATTTCGTTCCGATGAAAGAAAGTATTAACGAATAACTGCTGTATAGGAGTAATATAAAATGGTAAAGAAGAACTATCGTAACAGACATTTTTTTATTGTTGGCTGGGTATTATATATGATACTCGGACAGATTCTGTCTTTTATTTTCCCTGTTCATACAAAGCTCGTAAATTTTATTCTTATGGTTTTATGGTGTTTCCTTTTATGCAGATATTCAGGTCCCATTGAAAAGGGTGACGAGCTTACAAAGGAAAACATCAACAAGGCAACAGGAATAACATTTTGGATTGTAATGGCTTTTATTATATTGTCTGCTGTAATCGGAGAAAATATTGAAAATCATACAGCATTGAAAGCTTTTGCATCAGATGTCTATTTTTACATCTTCTTCTCTGCAATCGGATTAAGAAGCATAATCTTCCTTGTACTCGACAGAACTCCGTCTTGTGAAAGTGAGGATGAATAATGGCTGAACTGCATACAAAAATCAAGGAATACAGAGCCAAATTCGACATGAGCCAGTCTGAACTTGCTGAAAAAGCAGAGGTACGAAGAGAAACTATTATAAGGCTTGAAAAGGGACAATACAACCCCTCATTGAAACTCGCAATGGATATTGCAAAAATATTCGGCACTACCGTCGAAGAACTGTTTTCATTTGAATAAATACTGCAAACGAAAAGGGAGGTTAAAAAACCTCCCTTTTTATCATTCAGATTCCTCTGTCAATTCTGTTTCTTCTGCTGTTTCCTCAGTTGCTTCTGATTCATCTTCATCGGATTTTATATTTACTGTAAGCGGAATTGAATTTCCGTCCTCATCGTAGAAAACAATGTTGTCAATATACATATTTCCTTCGTTTTTCAATCCCCAGCGCATGATAAGAACTGTTGCCTCTTCCATTTCTTCATCCCAGCATAATCCTCCTGCGGCAAGAAGAAATTTAAGATTTATATGTACTGCGCCTGACATATCAAAGTTGTACTCTCCGCCTTCCCACTCAGCGAATTCATACCACTTGTCACCGCTTACATTAGCACCACCGCCGCCGCCAATCCAGCCGGGTGCTTTTATGTTTTCACCATCATCATTTACAAAATCCTCAGCAGTTGCGTCTGCATATACATCAAGTTGAATTGAACGAACCTTCGGCAAATCCTCCGGTGCAAGAAGCTGTGCCGCATCAAACTGTATCTTTTGTACTTTTTCTTCTGCCGCAGATGTTCCGCTGTCTTTGAAACACAGCATCTTATTTCCCATTACTTCAACAATTTCAAGTTCACCCTGTGCAGAATCAATATCCCCTGTCTGTGCCTTTGCAAAGCCGAATTCATCATCGTCAAAAGTAAATGTATTCGGATCTGTTGCCTCAGACGGAACAGGCGGTATCAGTTCTTCCTCTGTTGTCGTTTCTTCATCAGTTACTGCCTCTGTAACCTCCGTTGTCTCTGCTGTTATTTCGGAGTCATTTTTTATCTCTTCTCCTCTGCTGCATGATGACATTGCAGCAGTCAGTGAAAATGCAACAGCAGCCGCAAGAATTCTTCTGTATGCCATTTTCTTCTCCCTTCGTTTTGACCAATATTCAAAATATAGTTTGAACAAACACCGCACAGTCATATTTGTACGGTATTGCCTATATTTTATCACAATTGAAGTGTTTTATCAATTGACAGCATAAACAAATCATTGTGGAATATTGCATTAAATTTCATATATCATTTTGAAGCCGACATTACTTCCACAGCCTCACGCATAAGGTCGAACGGTTTAGTCTTAGGTGTGATTTTTACCGAAACATACGACTTTCCCGATCCATTGAACGTAATATTTCCTTTGTATGAGGCTGACAATGCCGCTACCTGTTCAGCTGAAAGATATTCTGTATAAAAATACATCGAACCATTTTTCTGAGTAATTTCCGTTATTCCAAGATGTGCCGCCTTGTTTCTGAGAAGGGAAACTTCAATAAGTCCCATGACAGCCTTCGGAGGATCACCATATCTGTCGAGAAGTTCATCTACAAGATCGAGTTTATCTTCATCTTTCGTTACAAGCATAATCTTTCTGTAAACATCTATTCTCTGATTTACGCTTGAAATATAATTTTCGGGGATATGCGCATTAATCTGAATATCAACAAGACATTCAGGGACTTTTTCGGGTTTCTCGCCTTTTTCCTCTGCAATCGCTTCAGCAAGGAGCTGTAAATACATATCATATCCGACAGCCTCCATGTGTCCATGCTGACTTCCGCCGAGAATACTTCCTGCTCCTCTTATCTCAAGATCACGCAGGGCAATTCTGAATCCGCTTCCGAACTGTGTAAATTCACGCATTGCATTAAGTCTCTTTGTTGCAAGTTCAGTAAGAACCTTGTCTCTCTTGTATGTGAAGTATGCATATCCTCTGCGGTTTGAACGTCCTACTCTTCCCCTGAGCTGATAAAGCTGAGAAAGTCCGAATCTGTCGGAATCTTCAATTATAAGCGTGTTTACATTAGGAACATCAACGCCTGTCTCTATGATTGTGGTGCATATAAGAATATCTATCTCATGTTCAACAAGCTGCTCCCATATATCCGACATTTCGTCCTCGTCCATCTGTCCATGTGCAAATGCAATTCTCGCTTCGGGGATAAGCTCCTGTAATTTTGCGGCGCAGGCACGTATTGTTTCAACTCTGTTATGTATATAATAAACCTGTCCGCCTCGCCTGAGTTCTCTGTAAATTGCCTGTACGATCGTTCCGACATTGTATTCGATGACATAGGTCTGAACAGGATATCTGTCCTGCGGAGGTTCTTCAAGTACAGACATATCTCTTATTCCGCTCATCGCCATGTTAAGAGTTCTCGGAATAGGAGTTGCCGAAAGCATAAGCACATCTACTCCGCTGAAAGTCTGTTTGAATTTTTCCTTATGGGCAACTCCGAAACGCTGTTCCTCATCAATAATCGCAAGTCCGAGATCTTTGAACACTACGCTTTTCTGTATTATCTTGTGCGTACCTATGAGGATGTCAATTCTTCCCTCTTTCAGCTTTTTTATTATTTCCGTCTGCTGTTTCGGAGTTCTGTATCTTGAAAGAAGTTCTACGTTTACAGGGAAATGTTCAAATCTTCTTGTTGCTGTCTGATAGTGCTGATATGCAAGTACGGTGGTCGGTGCAAGTATTGCACATTGTTTTCCTCCGAGAACGCATTTCATTGCGGCTCTGAATGCAACTTCTGTCTTTCCGAATCCGACATCACCGCAAAGAAGTCTCTCCATAGGGCGTATACGTTCCATGTCAGCTTTTATCTCAGATATTGCCTGTAACTGATCCTCCGTCTCCACGTATGGGAATCTGTCCTCAAAATCATGCTGTATTTCATCATCAGGATAAAAAGCAAATCCCTCGCTTTTCTCTCGTTTTGCATAAAGAACCGTAAGTTCATGTGCCATATCCTTTACGGCACGTCTTACGTTATTTCTTGTTTTCTGCCACTCATTCGATGAAAGTTTGCTTAGTTTAACCCCCGAATCATCACGTGGACCGATATATTTTGAAACCATATCAAGCTGAGTTACGGGTATATACAGTTTATCCGTTCCTGCATACTGAATCGTAATGTAGTCCTTTGTAACTCCGTCGAATTCAAGTTTGTTTATACCTATGAATCTTCCGATTCCGCTTGTTGAATGTACAACAAGATCACCTGCTGTAATATCCGCAAGACTTCTTATTTCCTCTGCTTTTGTCTGTCTTTTCTTTCGGGTTCTTCGTGTTGTATCAAGTGATCGTCCCTGTGTAATAAGTACTGTTTTGTTTTCGGGATATTCAAATCCTCCGCTGAAACTTCCCGACATAAGACTTACTCTGCCCATAAGCGGAGTTATTTTGTCTGATGCAATATCACAGGGTATTCCGTTTTCTTCAAGATCCTGTTTTATTATCGGCAGAGTCTTTTCACTTCCTGCAACGAGAATCATTCGGTATCCTCTGCGCTTGTATTCGTTCATATCCTCAACAAGCTGTTTTAACTCTCCGCTCCATGAAGCTGTCTGCATAGCCTCAAAGCTTATAAGCCGGCGGAAGTCTATTCTATCTCCGCCCTGTACAAAACTGCTGAGATAGAGACAGTTTTTCTTTTCGGCAATCAATCCGACTTTTTCAAGATCAAGATAATATCCGTCAAGTCCCTTGCAAAGCTGACCATCCTCAAGCAGAATCTTTATATCCTCGTTATAGCGTGAGAAAATACCGTTTGAATTTTCCATTATCTCAGAATAATCGTTGAAAAATACACATCCGTCTATGTAGTCAAATACCGTTGCCCCCTCACCGTAAACAAGGGGGTAATATTTCTGACCATGCGCAAGAATTTCACCCGAACGAAGTCTTCTTACATCTGATCCGAGATGTTCTCTTATGCTTTCCATTTTCTTTCCACGAACACGTTTCATTAGCGTTTCGATTTTATCGGCAAGTTCATTCACATCATAAAGAATTTCACTCGCAGGGGGTATTTCCGCCTTTTTAAGCTTTTCATCAAATCTTCTCTGCGTGTACGTATCAAATTCGGTTATGTTCTCGATTTCATCTCCCCATAACTCTATACGAACAGGTCTGTCAGCCTGAACAGGGTAAATATCAATAATATCACCACGGATCGAAAACTGTGATGCACCTTCAACCTTTTCACATCTCTGATAACCGCATTCCGACAGTTTTGATGCAAGTTCCTGAGTGTTGATCTCATCACCTATATTTATCTCGATAATTGAATTTATCAGAGTTTCGCATGGAATTACGGGCTGCATTACAGCTTCAATACACGCACATATTACATGACACGAATTTTTCACTGACTTTGCAAGTGCTGAAATTCTCATATACTCATATTCACCATTTGCACTGTCAACAGGTGTGAGTACAAGTTCTTTTGAAGGAAACAGAACTGCTGTTTCAGTACCCGACATCATATTTATATCGTCACAGAGTTTTTTTGCCTCCGCCTCGGTTCCTGTTACTACAAGATTAACCTTTGCATCTGAAACCGTACTTATAAGGTGCGCTCTGTGTATATGGGAAAGGCCCGTCACAGAGACGGGTGATATATTTTTATCCAATGCCTCACGAACACTTTTACATCCCGAAAGTTCGCTGAACAGTTCTCTAAAAAGTTTCATTTTCTGCTCCTGTTATGAATTAAATTTATTCATTGCCTCGTCGGTTTTTCCCTGAACCATGAGTTTTATACATTCACAGGCATTTTCAGCCGCAGAACCGAGTTTTTCGGAATCATCAGGTCTGAACTTTCCAAGCACCCACTTTGCAAGGTCATAATCAGGATGCGGTTTTTTTCCGACTCCCATTTTGATTCTCGGAAAATCATCTCTGCCGGTAAGTTCAATTATGCTTCTGATTCCGTTATGTCCTCCATGACTGCCCTTTCTGCGTATTCTGAGTTTTCCCGGATCAAGTGATATGTCATCATAAATCACGATTAAATTTGACTCATCAACCTTATAGAAATTAAGTGCCTGAACAACGGACTCACCGCTGTTGTTCATATATGTTGCAGGCTTGAGAAGAAGGCATTTTTTCTCTCCGATGTTTACCTCTGTTGTTTTTCCTTTGAACCTCAGACGGTCAATCTGTACACCAAGCTGTGATGCAAGTGTATCAATTGTGAAAAAACCTGCATTATGTCTTGTACCTTCGTATTCCATGCCGGGGTTGCCGAGTCCGACGATAACATATTCTATTTTACCACCTGATGACGCAGAATTCTGCGATATTCTGTCGAACACATCAAAAATACTCATTTATATTTCCTCCCTTTGAAATAATCGTTTCATCATTCTGTTATGAAAATATCAAATTAAATTATAACATATCATCTCAGAAAAATCAAGAATAATCTTGACATATAATTAAAAATAATGATATACTGTATGTATGTATGTATATTGATTTGAGGTGCTTAAATGAAAAGACTTTTATTTATCGGTGATGTTGTAGGAAAAAACGGATGTGAATTTCTCTATCAGAATCTCCGAAAACTGAAAAAAAAATACAATATCGACGTTACTGTTGTAAATGGTGAAAACTCTGCACAGGGAAACGGTATAAACTGTGTTTCCTCCGATATGATATTCAACGGCGGTGCTGACATAATCACAACCGGAAATCATGCTTTCCGTCAGAGAGACTACACAAAGGTTTTTGAAAACGAATGTATCATACGTCCGGCAAATTTCCCCGAAGGCGGATGTACAGGAAAAGGATATACTATACTTGATATGGGTTCTTTTTCTGTCGCTGTAGTCAATATGATGGGTACGGTGTATCTTGATGCACTCGATAATCCCTTTCATAAAATTGATGAGATTCTCAGAGAGATTGATACCCCGAATATTTTTGTTGATTTTCATGCAGAGGCAACCTCTGAAAAAAAGGCTTTCGGATACTATCTTGACGGGAGAGTTACGGGTGTTTTCGGTACTCATACCCATGTGCAGACATCGGATGAAACTATTTTGAAAAACGGTACAGCTTACATTACTGATGCAGGAATGACAGGTCCTGAATATTCATGTCTCGGTGTCGAAAAGGATATTATCATAAACAAAATGCTTTACAAGATGCCTGTTAAATTCAAAGAAGCTGAAGGCGAATGTTTCATGTGCGGTGTTTACGTAGAATTCGACGAAAAATGTGGCAAATCGCACAAAATAGAACGTGTTATTATTAGATAATACACAAATTTTTTATTTTCTCTTGATTTTATTGAAATACTGTGATACAATAAAGCTGTAATATAGCTGTTAAGCTGTATTACTACAAAATCCAATCACAGGAGGGTTACTATCATGGAAATTTTAAAAGTATCATCAAAATCATCACCGAATTCTGTTGCCGGAGCTATCGCAGGGGTTATCAGAGAACAGAGAGCCGTTGAAGTTCAGGCTGTTGGTGCAGGTGCCGCAAATCAGGCTGTCAAAGCAATTGCTATCGCAAGAGGCTATCTCGCTCCCATAGGTATTGACCTTATCTGCATTCCTGCTTTTGCAAACATTCAGATTGATGGTGAAGAAAGAACTGCTATCAAGTTAATCTGTGAGCAGAGATAAGTTAAGATGATATTAAAGGACGAGCCTCGGTTCGTCCTTTCTTTGTAAGGAGTGAAATTATATGTCAACACCTCATAACAATGCTGAAAAGGGACAGATTGCCAAAACAGTATTAATGCCCGGAGATCCTTTAAGAGCAAAATTTATTGCTGAAAATTACCTTGAGAATCCGATTTGCTATAATGAAGTAAGAGGAATGCTCGGATTTACAGGTACGTACAAGGGGATTCCCGTTTCTGTTCAGGGAAGCGGAATGGGTATGCCTTCAATCGGTATCTATTCATGGGAACTTTTTAATGAATATGATGTCGAAAACATAATTCGTGTCGGAACAGCAGGTGCTGTTGCCGATAATGTGAATCTTCGTGACGTAATCATAGGAATGAGCGCAAGTACAAATTCCAACTATGCCGCACAGTATCGCCTTCCGGGAACGTATGCACCGACAGCATCATGGAAAATTCTTTCTGCCGCTGTTGAATCCGCAAAGAAACAGGGATGTACTTATCATGTGGGTAATATACTTTCAAGCGATACCTTTTATGATGATGCAGACAGCCTTGCTTCATGGCAGAAAATGGGTGTACTCGGTATTGAAATGGAAGCCGCTGCACTTTATATGAACGCTTCAAGACTTGGAAAAAATGCTCTTTGTATCCTCACAGTTTCGGATTGTCCTCTTAAAGGTCTTTCAACGACCGCTGAAGAAAGACAGACAACTTTCCGAAATATGATGGAAATTGCTCTTGAAGCCTCAGTTAATCTGTAACACAATTTAATCAGAAAGCATAATATAAACCGTACAGCATTAATTCTGTACGGTTTTTCTTGTAAAGGAGAAAATATTATGAATCTGAATCTTTTTGATGACAGCGGCTTCCCTGTCATGAGCGAAAAAGGGTTTGAAAACGAACCCGACATGATGTATCGGGAAGAAAAAACCTCTGTTTTTCCAAATAAAACACCCCTTGCTATGGCATACGTTCCATATCAGGAATGGGGAGAGATAATTCCGCACGACAAGGCACTTGAATGCGGTACAATTTTCAAGGATCTTGTCTTTCCGTTTGAGGGAGGTGCTGTAAAATGAATGAACGCAGTATTCTTATGAAAAAAATAATGCAGTATGACTTTACCTTGCAGGAACTCACACTCTACCTCGACACACACCCTTATTGCAGAAATGCACTCGGAATGTTCAGAAAATACAACCACCTCCGCAAAAAAGCTGTTGAAGAATACAACAGAAAATATGGATGTATTTCGGCTGAAGATAATGAAAATACAGAACGATGGACATGGATTGATAACCCGTGGCCATGGGAAAGGAGCTGAGTTTTATGTGGCAGTATGAAAAGAAATTACAATATCCCGTAAATATCAAAAACCCGAATCCGAAACTTGCAAAAATCATCATTTCACAGCTTGGCGGTCCTGACGGTGAACTCGGTGCATCCCTGCGCTATCTTAATCAGCGTTACTCCATGCCCTATGCTGAGGTCAAGGGACTTCTTACTGATATAGGCACAGAAGAACTCGCACACGTTGAAATGATTTCGGCTATTCTTTATCAGCTTACAAAAGGTCTTTCAATTGACGAAATCAAGGAGGGTGGATTCAGCGATTATTTCGTTGACCACACAACAGGAATATATCCCATTGCGGCATCAGGTATGCCTTTTACTGTAACGTATTTCCAGTCTAAAGGTGATATTATTACAGACCTCCATGAAGATCTTGCGGCTGAACAGAAAGCAAGAACAACCTACGACAATATTCTCAGACTTGCTGATGATTATGATGTACGTGATCCGATACGCTATCTCAGAGAACGTGAAATCGTCCATTTTCAGCGATTCGGCGAGGCTCTCAGAATAACTCAGGATAATCTTGATTCACGTAATTTTTACTCCTGCAATCCTTCTTACGACAGGAAATGCGGCAATAAAAAAATGATTTAAGAAAAAACTGAATAAAGCAATTTTAAGCCCCTTTATCATTGTATATTTTGCTTAAAGCCTCATATAGATATTGTGAAAAATGACAATCTTTCAGCATATATGATAAATTTTTTCTATTTTCGCTTGACGAAAACCCGAAAATCCGCTATAATAAGTGTAGTGTTAAATAATCTTTAAATTATTAACACTCGTTTTGTTGTCTCCTTTCTTTTGTTCTACACATATTTTTTGTTTTATTTCATTTAAGACGCCCCCGACTTAGTGTCGGGGTATTTTTTTAAAATCTGTTCAGAATTTGAAAAAATACTGAAGACATGAAACAGACTCTAAGGAGGAATCAGTGTGCTGCTTATTTCTGTTATGGATATACCAAAAAGTGAGCAACATTCTCATGCTCACAAACTGCTCAGAGAATGTCTCTCGCATTACGGTGTAGAGTACAACAAAAAAACTGAAATCATTAAAGGCGAATTGGGTAAACCCTCTCTCAGAGACTATCCCGATATTCATTACAATATCTCACACGCTGACGGTGTAGCCGCCTGTATCGTATCTGACAACGAATGCGGTATTGATTGTGAAGGAATAAGACCATACCGCCCTAACGTTGTAAGACGTGTTTTCTCTGAGTCTGAAAAAGCCCTGCTTGAAAGCACTCCCGAAGATGAACGTGATATGCTTTTTTTCAGATTATGGACACTGAAAGAATCTTATGTAAAAATGATCGGAATAGGTGTCTCCTACCCTATGAATACAGTTGAATTCAGTTTTTCAGACGGTGAAATAATCTCAAATCAGAAAGACTGTAAATTCGCTCAGTATATTATAAAAAACAAATACATAGTTTCGGTTTGTAAAAAAACAGTATAGATGCCGATATATCAGCGGCACCCCGTCACGTTATCTGTATGAAATTTAAAAATCCTGTACGGTTATTCCGTACAGGATTTTTTATTATGCATTCTTAATTTCAAATGTTACTTCAATTGTTGTCCACTCTTTGACAGATCCTCCGTCAATGTGACACTCATAATCAATGCCATCAAAGTAAATGCAGGCTGAGAACATATCACCATAATTCTCTGCAATTACATCGCTGTCAAGCTCATATTCTTTTCCGTCAATTTTTACTGACTTGACAACTACTTCCGCATCCTCAGAAATACCGGGCTCATCGCACTCAACAGAAAGCATATAAAGACCGTTCGGCTTGTTTTCACACATATTTTTGTAACCGTCTGTATCTGCTGTTACAGATACTGTATATGTTCCATCACCGTTTATCTTTGCAACCTTTGCATTGTAACAAAGGCTCTCGCTGTATATACCGCCTGTGTAGTAAGCCTCGAAATCTGTATCAGCTACTGAAAGATAAGCTTCTCCTTCACCAGCTTCTACTGCATCTGCCGCATACTCATCTTCATAAGAATAAGAAAAGTCTTCATCGAAATCATAGTCATCATAGTAGTCATCATAGTATGATGCGCCTCCGAAGCCGCCCTCATTAAATGCTGAATCAGCAGCTAACTTTGAAAGTTCCTCTGAATATTCTTCATTGATACCGATTTTGAGAAGAAGTTCCTTTACAAAATTCTGTACTTCTTCTTCTGTTACATATTCCTTGATAAAGTCATCTGACTCAGGATTTACCTTGATTGCGTCATCAGATGAAGGAACGCTCGGATTTGCGTCGTATGCACCTGTAAGCTTTAATGTAAATGTACCGATGTTTATATCCTCAACAGTCACATCTGTTGAAACGCTGAGTGATGAACCATCTGTATCGCACTTTACAACAATAGGATCAACTTCAGGAATGTTGATTGTGAATACACCTTTGATGTATCCCATTTCCTTGTTTACAACTTCAAAATTCTCAAAGTCAACAGATACAGTTTCTTCCTCTGCCTTAACTTCAAGAGAACCATTGTAGCTTTCGCCTGACTTTTTTGCTTTAAGTTCAGCGGCAGCAACATCTTCGCCCTCATTGTTGAAAATGAACTCACAGCGTACTTCATCCTCTGACATACCTGTTGCCCACTTTACATAACCTTCATCACCGGCATCCAAAACATAGCCTCTGATTACGCCCTTAGGATCAACGTATACATTAAAGTTTACAGTTTCATCACTGTCACCGTTAAGATTGTCTTCTATACCAGAAAGAGCCTCTTCAAGTACATCAGTATATTCGTCTTCTGAACATACTTCAAGCTTATCAACCACAATGCCCTTGATTATATCATCGTTCTTTGCTTCCTCAATAAAGTTTTTGCAAATTTCAGCAGCTTTTTCTTCTGTAAGTTCTGTTGAAATAACTGTGTACTCAACTGTAATATCGCAGATGTCAACGCTTTCTTTCTTCTCAAGTGTTACATCGCTGATTGATTTGCTCCATACATCTGTATACTTTGCAAAAAGTGTCTCTATTTCCTCAGGTGAAATAATATCCTGCGGATTCATCATAGCTTCGCTGTATGCATCCAGAACAGCCTGTGATTCTGAATCAAGTTCTTCACCGAGTTCATTCATATCCATGCTGAGCCACTTTTCTGAAAGCTCAGGAATACGCATGAAGTATTCCATACCTGCCTGCTCCATTGCATAATCAAGTGAAACAAGCTTATCGCTGTTGAGTGATGCGAATACACTTCCTGAAATCTCAGACTTCTTAACCTCTGCGCTTGAACCGATTTCAATTGAATTAAGATTATTTATGATGTCAAGAGCCATTTTGCTCTCCTCATCATCAGCACCGCCAAGACCTGTCTCCTCAATGAGCATATCCTTAACCTGTGCGCTTGGTGTGTACTCAAGAGCAACTGTTGCGCTGCTTCCTCTTTCCATCTTATCAAGACTCTCTCTGTAACTCTTGCTTACTTCCTGAGCAAGTGTCTTTGAATTTTCTTCGTTTACCCATGCATAGTAATCAGCAGGCTTCATTATTGCAAGTTTAACCTGATTCTTTACATAGTCTGAAAGGTTGTAAGCAGCAACTCCGCCGCCTGCAATTACTGCAACAGCAGCCACACCTGCAACAGCAGCCCCTTTGCCCTTGCCTTTCTTAGTTACGTTTTCTACCCCTGTTACGGAATCTTCATATCCGTTCTGAATGTTATTATCCATAATATTCCTCCTTATTCATGGAAATATATCTCAGGAAATTCCGCTCAAATACTTTAAAACAGTATTTGTGCGGTTTTGCCTAAATACAAATGCTATATTTGTACGATAATTATAGTATCATAAATATAATTAAAAGTCAATAACTTAATTAAACTTTCATTGAATTGTCTGAAATCAGTAATAAATTATTAACTAATTCTTATCAAAAAAACACCAATTCACTGACAAAATCACCGAAAACAAGCCGCAGATAAAAAACTACTTGAAATGCCTGAAAAATTATGATATAATAAATTTCAGGAATTAAAAATTACCGCCCTTTCGGGCAGAACGGAGAAATTACTTATGAAAAAGAAAATCTTTGGAATCATCGGCGGTTCATCAATCACAACTACTGTATTGACAGCTATGAATGCTTTTGCAGATGATACTGCTTCATCAACAACTGCATCAGCACAGACAGGAAATCCGCTCTTTACACTTGTTCTTCCTCTCGTTTTTATGTTTGCCATACTTTACTTCATGGCAATCAGACCTCAGAAGAAGCAGGAACAGGAACTTAAAAATATGCAGAACAGCCTTGAAGTCGGTGACGAAATCGTCACAAGAGACGGTATAATCGGAATGATAGTTCGTATCGGTGAAGATAATGTCGTTATTGAAACAGGCGGTGACAGAACAAAAATCCGTATAAAGACATGGGCTATTGCTGAAAACACTTCTGCAACCGAGAGAATTAAGGCAGCTGAAAATGCAGCAAAGAAAAGCGGTCCTTCTGTTTCATCAGCAGGTCTTTCAGAGGATGAACCAGACAAGAAGTCAAAGAAAAATAAAAAGGAAAACAGCGACGCTGAATAAAATCATTTACCTCCGAATAGAATTTAGTAATTTCTATTCGGAGGTTTTTTATGCGTAAAAATCACAAAAATATATGGTCATACATTCCTCTGACAGTTACGTTCTCTTTATTTTCATGTATTTTAGGAATATTAGTCTCGGAATTTATATTCTCTGTAATTGTCTGCTTCGTTCTCGCTGATATAGGTTACTCGGATTTCTTCTCATCCGCCGCCTTGTTTACAGGTACCTTTCCATGTGTATTTTTCTGCTGTAAGCACCGCCGAAAAAACGGACTGCTTATCGGACTTCTTACAGCCACAGCATTATATTTTATTCTCTGTTCTGTTTCTTTGTGCATATTCGGGAATTTCACTCCGATTAAAAAATTCCTCCTGCTGATTTTTTCATGTTCAGCAGGAGGAATAACAGGTACAAATTCAAAAACACGACTTGTTAAGACAATACCTCACAATTAATGTGTGTGGTGTTGCCTTATAATACCCGATTAATAATTACCCGATGTATCTTCAAGCAGTTTGAATTCTATATTGTAATATGTGACTTTTTTATTCTTGTCAATATGCGCACAGGTCGCAGGTACTTTGTCTCCTGCTTTGTATCTGCTGCTTATTGCATCATAAAACTCATCGTAGGTGCTTACATCCTTTCCGTTTATAGCAGTAATGAAATCTCCTACTTTGAGTTCTGTATTTTTTACATCGCTGTCATCACTTATGGAACTTATATAAATTCCCTCAAATCCTTCAGGAAGTTCAAATCCGAGTGCTTCCTCGATATTCTTGACTTTAATGCTTGTTTCCATGTCAATAAGAGTAATTCCGATTCTGAATCTTCCACTCATGTAACCGTTTTCAACAAGTTCCTCAATAATAGGCTTAACTTCGTTTATTGTGATTGCAAAACCAAGTCCCTCATAGCTTGAACTTACATACTTCGATGATGTAATTCCGATTACCTGACCGTACATATTTACAAGCGCACCGCCCGAGTTACCCGGACTTATTGCGGCATCTGTCTGAATACAACTCATTTCAAATCCGGTTGAATCACTTTTAATCTTTCTTCCGACAGCCGATACTATACCATCCGTTACAGAACTTGAAAGTCCCGCAGGGTTTCCGATTGCAATAACCTTTTCACCTACAATAACTTCATCGGAATTTCCAAGTACTGCGGGTTGTAATCCGTTGTTTTCAACCTTGATTACAGCAATATCAGTCTTAGCATCTCTGCCGACTATTTTTGCATCAAAAACATCTCCGTCTACTGTATGTACCTCGTGATAACCATCTGCGCTGAGTACGTGTGCGTTTGTAACGATATAACCTCCATCTGAAAGCACAACTCCCGAACCCGTACCCGAAAGATTCATTTTCATCGAATCCGTATAGGTGTAAATCTCAACTATTGAGGATTTTACTGCCGCAGCAACACCTTCGGGAGTGTATTTTCCGTTTTCATCAACGAAATTCTCAGGATCATTTGCCCCCTCAGGCTTTGAATTCTGGTAAATTACTATGCTGTTAGGCACTTTCAGTCCTTCAGCCGATTCAATTCCTCTTTTCATATCAGTATATACGGCATACCCCGAAAGTCCCGCCGCCACTATAAATATAAGGAAAAAAGTAGCAAGTATCGTTGTTTCCTGACGTCTTCTGCGCTTCTTTTCCTCCGCAGCCTGAATTCTGTTAAGTTCTTCTGTTTTCTCCTTGTCAAAAGTATCAAATCCGATAGGTTCATACATGAAAGGATCATAAACAGGTCTTCTTGCAGTTTCCTCCTGAGGGTTTATCTCAGGATATTCTGAACCGCTGTTGTTCATCATTTCATTATCGTCCATAATTTACCCCTTTCCCGCTGTCAGATCCCTCGGAATCTGAATCTGAAATTCTGTATACTCACCGTAGACACTTTTTACCACTATATGTCCTTTGTGGAGATGTACAATTTTTCTTGAAATTGAAAGTCCGAGACCAAGCCCTGTTTTGTCTTTGCCTCTTGATGAATCTGTTTTATAGAATCTGTCAAAAACCTGCTGTATTTCCTCATCTTTCAGACCGTCTCCCGTATTTCTGATTCCTACAATACAGGTGCCGTCTTTCTCCTCAAATACAAATGAAAGCGTACCGCCCTCATTTACAAACTTAACTGCATTTTCAACAAGATTGTATATTACCTGCTGCATGAGATTAGAATCAACAACAGCAATAAGTCTTGAACTGTCAAGTTCTTCTATTTCAAGATGTTTTTCCTCGATTTTCTTCTCAAACATGAGAACAATCTGTATCACAAGGTCTGTGAGATTTGTCTCCTTGAAATTAGGGGTAAGCGTACCCGATTCAAACCTTGACATATTAAGCATTGAACTTATAAGAATTGCAAGCCTCTGAATCTCTTTATGTACGAGATCGAGATATTCGGTCTGCTGTGATTTTTTGATTGTTCCGTCAAGTATTCCGCCAACAAATCCTCCTATTGTGGTAATAGGGGTTCTTAGTTCGTGAGATACATTTGACATAAACGTCTTGCTTGTTTCCTCACTTGTTTCAACATCAGATGCAAGTGAGTTTATATGCTTTGCAAGTTCAGCGAGATTTCCTGATGAATCATCGGGAATTTTCTCAGAAAAATCACCTTTTGCATACTTTCCGCTTATTTCTACAAGTTTTGATTCATACTCCATGAATCTCTTTGTACGCCTTTTCATTAAGACATATACAAAGAGAAATGCAATAAGCGAAACTGTCGCATAACAGGTTGTAACTTTAAGCGTAAAATCGTCAATATCCTGTGTGTCTCCGCAGAATACCGCATACGCCTGTTGATTCTCAACAGAGTCGCTTTTAAGGAAAAATCTTGTTATATAAAGCATATACGGTCTCTTTGAGGATATGTCCTTTGACATAACTCCGAGATATGCTTCCTCACCGGAATGTTCTGTGATGCTTTTATCAGGTATTTCGCTGTTGTTCTGCATGATGCAGTTTTTATCAGAGTCAAAGATATAAACAAGCGTTCCGTTATCGCTGTAAAAAGAATTCATAAGAATCTGTATTTCATTTTCAGTAAAATCATCGTTCTTTATGCATTCAATGAAAATACCGCCTTCAGATTCAAGAGCTTCAAGCTTTGCTTTCTTGTAAACAGCTGAACTAATTCCGACACTTATTACACCCACTATAATCATAACTGACAGCACAAGAAATACCGTAAATCTGAAAATTCTGTAATAAGAGCTTTTTTTAATATCCAATTTTCTCATCCTTCCAAAAGGCTGTACCAATTTCCGTATATATTGCTCCACCAATTAAGGCAATACCGCACAAAGCACGTTTTTGAACCTTGTACAGTATTGCCTAAACCTTGAAATTTCTGCTTGTCTTTTGCTGTCAGTTCATCGCATAAATTATTCACGATTTAATTGGTGGAGTAATACAACATCGGGCGGACATAATATCCGCCCCGATTCTGTTATTCATATTATGATACACGCAGACGACAATGCTGCCCGATTAACTTATTCTTCTTCGTCAATCTTAAACTTATAGCCTACGCCCCATACTGTTTTGAGTTCCCACTTATCTGAAACTCCTTCAAGCTTTTCTCTGAGTCTCTTGATATGAACATCTATTGTTCTTGAATCTCCGTAATATTCAAATCCCCATACCTCATCAAGAAGCTGGTCACGAGTATACACCCTGTTCGGATTCGATGCAAGGTAATAAAGAAGCTGTAATTCCTTTGGAGGTGTCTCGATTTCTTTTCCGTTGACTTTGAGTTCGCACTTTGTCATATTTACAACAAGCTTATCGTAACGCACTTCCTGTACTTCGGGTTCTGTATTTACCATACCCATTCTTCTTGTAACAGCGTTTATACGTGCAACAACAACATTAGGATCACATGGCTTTTCAATATAATCATCAGCACCGAGATGAAGTCCGTTAATCATATCGAATGTTTCACCCTTTGCAGTAATCATGATAATCGGAACATTCGACTTCTTTCTGATACGTCTGCACACCTCATATCCGTCAATACCGGGAAGCATGATATCAAGCAGAACAATGTCAGGATTAAGAGCATTGAACTTTACAACAGCTTCCTCTCCGTCATGTGAGAGAATACAGCTGTAACCGTCTTTCTCAATGTACATCTTGAGCATTTCGCATATATTTCTATCGTCATCAACTATAAGAGCCTTCAGTTTCTTTTCGTTAGCCATAATTTTAACCTTCTTTCTGAGTGAAGAATACTATATAACTATATTATAAACCAAAATTAATAAATTGTCAATTAATTTCATTGAAAAAATGTATAAATAAAATAAATTTATCAATTATCCTGTTATATCCTTGCTGAAAAGTCTCATGACATCCATTTTCAAAGGTCTGTTTTCGGGTTTATTCAGTTCAGGATCATCGGCAAGTATTTCCGCTGCACATTTCTGAGCATTCTGCATGATATCCATATTACAGGCTATATCCGCAATTTTCAGCGGCGGAAGTCCATGCTGTGCGCTTCCGAAGAAATCTCCGGGACCTCTCATTTTCAAATCTTCCTCAGATATTTTGAATCCGTCATTTGTAGAGGACATTATTTTCATACGCCTTATACATTCGTCTGAAGTGTTGTCTGTTATGAGAATACATGAACTTTCATATTCGCCACGTCCGACACGTCCTCTTAACTGATGAAGCTGTGAAAGTCCGAAACGCTCAGCATTCTCAATAACCATTACAGCAGAATTCGGAACATCAACACCGACCTCAACTACAGTCGTGCAGATAAGTGCCTGTATTTCACCGTCACGAAACTTTTTCATAACCTTCTCTTTTTCGTTAGCTTTCATTTTTCCATGAAGAAGTGCGGTTGTATATCCTTTGAGGTCTCCCTCAGCCGCATTTTCAGCGTAGGATTTGACAGCAAAAAGATCGCTTTCACTATCCTCAATCATCGGACAGACAACATAAGCCTGCCGCCCCTCATCAAGTCTTGCACGGACAAAATTAAAAGCCCTGTGTCTCAGTTTACCCGTAACTGCATAGGTATTAACAGGTTTTCTTCCTTTCGGAAGCTGAGAAATAACCGAAACATCAAGGTCTCCGTAAATTATCAGAGCAAGAGTTCTCGGAATCGGAGTTGCAGACATTACAAGCTTATGCGGTGAACCGCCTTTTTCAGCGAGTGCAGCCCTCTGATTAACTCCGAAACGATGCTGTTCATCAGTTATTACAAGTCCGAGAGATTTATATTCAACATCCTTCTGAATTATAGCATGAGTTCCGACAATTACATCTATTTCGCCCGATGCGATTCTTTCTCGGACCTCCGCTTTTTTCTTAGCGGTCATCGAACCTGTCAGCAGACAGACTTTAAGACCAAAAGGTTCGAGAAATCCAGCAAGAGTTCTGTAATGCTGTGATGCAAGAATTTCAGTAGGAGCCATAAGTGCTGACTGTATTCTGTTTTTAGCCGCAAAGAAACAAGCCGCTGCCGCAACCGCAGTTTTACCGCTTCCGACATCACCCTGTAAAAGCCTGTTCATCGGAATGTTTCTGCACATATCAGATGTAATTTCGGTTACAGCTTTAATTTGTCCCTCTGTAAGTTCAAAAGGAAGCCCGTTTGTAAATTCGCTTATGTTCGTTGATTTATCCATACAGTAAGCGGTACTTTTGCGTGTATCGGTTTTCATGATTGACATACCAAGCTGTAATTTGAGCAATTCATCAAATGCAAGTCTCTGACGTGCCTGTTCGGATGCAAGTTCGCTTTCAGGAAAATGAATATTCTCCAAAGCCCATATCAAAGATTTAAGATTATACTTATTAAGGAGGTATTCGGGAAGCGTCTCAAAAGGGGAAGATTTCATCAGATCGAGTGCCTGACGCATATTAGTTCTGACCATTGTAATTGAAAGTCCCTGTGTCAGCCTATAAACAGGCTGAATAAGAACATCCTCATTCTCCTTGATATACACAGGAGAACTTAATTCTTTGCGAAGAAAATTTCCGGAGACCTTACCATACATATAATACGTTTCTCCGTCTTTTAAAGACTGAAAATAATACACATTATTATAAACAACAATGGTTATATCATCTATACCGTCAGTTGCAACAGCCTTACAGATAACAAGTCCCCCTTTTATTCTCTGAGGTGGAAGCTTGTGGGTAACTGTAAGTTTCAGAACATTATACTGCCCGATTTCAGCCTGCTGCACAGGAACGTGTGTGCGGAAATCAAGATAAGCTCTCGGTATATGGTATATCAGTTCAAATGGAGTTGTTATATCCAGTTTACGGTATTTTTCTCCCCTTGCTTTTCCAACACCTTTTAAATATTCAATTTCGCTGAATAATGTAGTTGACATACCTATCTCCTAATTTCAATATTTATTGTAATTATAGCATTTTATATTTGTATTGTCAATAAAGATGAAAAGTAAAAAAAAAAGTCCATTCATAAAAGAATGGACTCATAAAGCCGGCATTGAATTACATTTCCAGGTCGTCGCCAACCAAGTATTCTCATCGCAGCAGAGCTTAACTTCCGTGTTCGGAAAGGGAACGGGTGTGACCTCTGCGCCATAAACACCGACAAAGAACATCTGAACAAAGA
>JAZLGM010000079.1:0-7484 GCA_045616285.1 Ruminococcus sp. | reverse complement strand
TGAATGTAGGGGCGCCGTTTCGGCGCCCTTCTTGTTTCACAATAAACAAAGCATATTTTTGTAATATGTGGCTTTTCGGATTACCACGGGCGGCGGAACGCCGCCCCTACAATACATCCCACAAAAACACACGAATACCGAAACGGGACGCCGAGGGACGGCGTCCCCTACATTCGCAATTCAATAATTTTAAAGTTTCACGTGGAACAAAATTTTCTCATATAAATGTTTTTTTTGTATTTACAAATGCAATTAAAGATGTTATAATATTATAATGTAAAGATGCGGACGGGTTCTTCTGTCTGCAAAAAACAGAAAGAAAGGAAGAATCCGTATGGGTAAGATTATTGCTGTTGCCAATCAGAAAGGCGGCGTGGGAAAGACCACGACTGTCGTTAATATTGCCGCATATTTCGGCTCAAGAGGATATAAGGTTCTTTGTATTGATGCCGATCCGCAGGGAAATACGACAACTGCTTTCGGAGTTAAAAAGAAATCCGCAAAGGCAACCACATACGACATACTTATCGGCAAGGCGAGAATACAGGAAGCTGTAATTGAGACAGAATGCGAAAATGTGTTTATTCTCCCTGCTACTGAGGCACTTGCAGGCTGTGAACTTGAACTTGCTTCCGTTGACAGCAGAGTGAACAGACTTAAAATGCAGACTCTCAACTGCAAGGCTGACTATGATTATATTTTCATTGACTGTCCTCCTGCACTCGGCACTATCACAATCAATGCACTCGTTGCGTGTGATACTGTGCTTGTCCCGATGCTTGCAGAATTCTTTGCGCTTGAGGGACTTTCACAGCTTGTGAATACAATTAAAATAGTAAAATCAAATTACAATCCATCTCTTGACATTGAGGGAATCCTCTTTACAATGTTCGACAGCAGACTTAAAATTGCAAATGACGTTGTTGCAGAGGTTAAGAAGTATTTTCCGGAAAAGGTATTTGAAACAAAGATTTCCCGAAATGTCAGAATTTCCGAAGCACCGAGTCATGGAAAGCCTGTTATGTACTACGACAGAGCCTCAAAGGGTGCCGAAAACTATGAGCTTCTCTGTCATGAGATGCTGAAAGAACCTCTTGTTGTAAAGAAACGCAAAATGGGGTTGTTCTCATTTAAGAAATCATAAGAAAGGTTGATGACTTATGGCTATTGGTGGACTGGGTGCAGGTCTTGATACCCTGTTCAGCGACAATACAAGTGAGGTTCAGGTAAAGAAAACGCTCAGAACCTCCGAAATTGAACCGAACAGAAACCAGCCCAGAAAGACTTTCAGCGAGGAAGCTATAACAGCACTTGCTGATTCTATTCGTGAACATGGAATTCTCCAGCCGATACTTGTCCGCCCCATGCCGCTCGGCGGTTATCAGATAGTGGCGGGCGAAAGAAGATGGCGTGCCGCAAGAATGCTCGGACTTGACGAAGTACCCGTAAATATAAGGGAACTCACCGACACCGAGACAATGCAGATAGCTATTATTGAGAACCTCCAGAGAGAGAATCTCAATCCTGTCGAGGAGGCTATGGGTTATAACGAACTCATTGAAACCTACGGAATGACACAGGAAAAGGTTGCAAAAATGGTGGGCAGGTCACGTTCCGCAATTGCAAATGCTGTCAGAATTCTTGCACTCCCCGAAAAGGTGAGAAAGATGCTTCAGAGCGGAGCATTGACAACAGGTCATGCAAAGGCTTTGCTTTCATTCAGCGACGAGGAAGTCATAGTTGAAGTGGCTGAAAGGGCGGCAGACGGAGGTCTTACAGTCCGTCAGGTTGAAAAACTCGCACAGAAAATGTCGGAGAGCAAGGGCGAATCAAAACCGAAAATTAAGATTCCGTCAGACAATTATTATGTCGAAATGGAACTTTCATTAAATGAAACCCTCGGCAGAAAGGTCAAGGTTGACTACGGAAAGAATAAGGGAACACTTGTTCTCGAATTCTACGACAAGGACGACCTCAATTCAATTGCAAAACTGCTGACAGGCGAAATATAAATATCCAAAGGAGTTAGAAAAATGATTGACATTAAAGTATTAAAGGCAAATCCCGATGCCGTAAAGGAAAATATCAGAAAGAAGTTTCAGGCAGGAAATAAAATTGACGAAAACGGAAAGCCCGGAGTTGACAAGATTCCTCTCGTTGACAAGGTAGTTGAGCTTTATGACGAATACTGCAAGGTAAAGAATGAAGCAGACAACCTCAGAAATCTCGTAAACGTAAAGAGCAAGGAAATCGGAATGTTCATGAAAAAGGGACAGAAAGAGGATGCTGAAAACGCAAAGACAGAGGTTAAGAACATCAACGACAGACTTGCAGAGCTTGAACCACAGGAAACAGACCTCGAAGCAAAGGTTCGTGAAATCATGCTCGTTATCCCGAATTTCATTGATGATTCAGTTCCGATAGGAAAGGATGACAGCGAAAACGTGGAGGTTGAGCGTTTCGGTGAGCCTGCAGTTCCTGATTTTGAAGTGCCATACCACACAGCTATCATGGAAAAGGTAAACGGAATTGACATCGACAGCGCAAGAAAGACAAGCGGTAACGGTTTCTATTATCTCTGCGGAGATATTGCACAGCTTCAGAGCTGTATTCTCTCTTATGCAAGAGATTTCATGATTGACAAGGGATTCACATATTATATCCCACCATTTATGATTCGTTCATCTGTTGTTACAGGTGTTATGAGTTTCGCAGAGATGGAAGGCATGATGTACAAGATTGAGGGCGAAGACCTCTATCTCATCGGAACTTCTGAGCATTCAATGATTGGTAAGTTTATCGACACAATCACACCTGAGGAGGAGCTTCCAAAGACACTCACAAGCTATTCACCATGTTTCCGTAAGGAAGTAGGCGCACACGGAATCGAAGAGCGTGGAGTTTACAGAATCCACCAGTTTGAAAAGCAGGAAATGATTGTTGTATGTAAGCCTGAGGAAAGCATGGATTGGTTCCACAAGCTTTATAGTTACACAGTAGAATTTTTCAGAACACTTGATATCCCTGTAAGAACACTCGAATGCTGTTCGGGAGACCTCGCAGACCTCAAGGTTAAGAGTATCGACGTTGAAGCATGGTCACCAAGACAGAAGAAGTATTTTGAAGTAGGAAGCTGTTCAAACCTCGGAGATGCACAGGCAAGACGTCTCAACATCAAGTACAAGGCAGCAGACAAGAAGAAATACTTTGCACATACACTCAATAACACAGTAGTTGCACCACCGAGAATGCTTATCGCATTCCTTGAAAACAACCTCAATGAGGATGGTTCAATCAGAATCCCTGAGGCACTCAGACCATATATGCACAAGGATGTAATTGCTGTACCAAACAAAAAGTAACAAGTTTAGCAAGCTCGTGTAGGGGCGCCGTTTCGGCGCCCTTTTGGTTTTACAATAAACAAATCATATTTTTGGTTACCACGGGCGGCGGAACGCCGCCCCTACATAATCAATCCCGAAATATTTCAATCGTGGATAAGAACTACAGTATCGTACAAAGTGAACGAGCGAATGCGAGTGACAGCACGAATTGTGGTCGAGCTGACTCAGCTCGTGTAGGGGACGGCGTCCTCGACGTCCCAACACCGAAAATAAATTGAAACCCAAATCGGGGGTGGTCGGGGACGCCCACCCCTACGGTCAGTAGCACCGGCAACAAATTAAATGATATAACAATATGGATGTGAATTAATCCATACCCATTTTTTTATCCGCCTGTTTAGCACAGAAACACATACACATCGTCATAACGCCTGTCAATCCCCCGAAGAACAATCCTATAATGAATAAGAGCATAATATCACCTCGTGTAATATTATGCTCTCTTTTTTTATAAATATTCTTTTTTGTCATATTCCAAGCCATTCAGTTATGTCATCTTTCGGCATGAATCCGACAGCCTGTTTCTGAATCACACCGTCTTTCACAAGGACAAGCATAGGTATGCTTTCTACTTTGAAAGCCATTGCAAGTTCGGGCTGTTCGTCTACATTTATTTTTCCGACACGTATCTCATCTGAGTTCTCCTCAGCTATCTCAGCGAGTACCGGTGCAATCATTGAACATGGTCCGCACCATGATGCCCAGAAGTCGAGAACGATCGGAGTGCCTTTGAAGTTCCTCACTTCTGTGTCAAAATTTTCTTTTGTGATTTTAATTTCAGCCATGATTTTTAATCCTCCAGACTTTTATAATACAGCATACAATGACAGAATCCTTCAAACTCAGGATCCTTTATCTGGTCACGAAACTCCTTGCACATACATTTGTTTTCGGGTGTCTTTGCAAGTCTGCAAGGGCAGTAACCGTCCTTCATTTCAAGACCTTTTTTTATTCTGTCAACGATTTCCTTGTCGGGGTTGAGCGTGATTTTCATACTGCAAAACTCCTTTCCGAATCTGATTTTTCTAATTGAATTCTGCGTAAAATTCAGAATTACACTAAAATTATACCATAACATGATGCATTTTAATAGTGGCAAATTATACAAAAAATCGTGTCGATTATTGGTAATTGACGGGGGAGGGGATAAAAGATTAAAAATTTATACTGTAAATATTGAGGATTTTGCCTTGATTTTTACCACTTCTTAACCACTCCCCTACTGTTAGAATTTCCCTATTTTATGCGGTGGGGGAGCAGGGGAGACAATGAAAACCCGGAGACTTTAACACACTAAAATATATCTGTAATATTAATATGTAAAATAAAACTATATTATACCCCATGTTCCATGTGAAACAAAAAGTCGGTAGCACCGACAGGCAGTTCACGCTATCGCTCGTTCCTCGCTCGTTTTTTATGAAATCAAAATGAATCCCACGTTTGAAACGAATCTGTAGGGGACGCCGCCCTCGGCGTCCCGACACCGAAAATAAATTGAAACCCAAATTGGGGTGGTCGGGGACGCCCACCCCTACAGTCGGTAGCACCGACAGGCAGTTCACGCTATCGCTCGTTCCTCGCTCGTTTTTTATGAAATCAAAATAAATCCCACGTTTGAAATGAATCTGTAGGGGCGGCGTCCCCTACGTCCCGATTTGGGAACAAACAAATTTATGATATGTGATATGAAAATATTATTTACATACTCGACAAAAGGAAAATAATGTGTTATAATAGGAATACAAACGACTACAAAAAGGAGAGATAGAAATGTCAAAGAAACCATTTTACATTACTACACCGATTTATTATCCTTCGGGCAACCCACACATTGGTCATTGCTACACAACAGTAGCCTGTGATTCAATCGCCCGTTACAGAAGAATGCAGGGTTATGATGTCATGTTCCTTACAGGTACAGATGAGCATGGATTAAAGATAGAACAGAAAGCGGCAGAAAAGGGAGTTACTCCGAAAGAGTATGTTGATGAAATTGTTGCTGTCTTCAAAAAGCTCTGGGAGTACATGAACATTGATTATGACAGATACATCAGAACAACAGATGACTACCACATCGAAACAGTACAGAAGATTTTTAAAACTCTGTATGACAAGGGTTACATTTATAAGGGAGAGTATTCAGGAAAATACTGTACACCATGTGAAAGCTTCTGGACAGACTCACAGCTTGATGAACACGGATGCTGTCCCGAATGCCACAGACCTGTAACAATGGCAAAGGAGGAAGCATACTTCTTCAAGATGTCACCATTCGCAGACAGAATTGAAAAGCTCCTCACAGAAACAGATTACCTCCAGCCAAAGAACAGAGCGCTCGAACTTGTAAACAATTTCATCAAGCCCGGCCTTGAGGATTTGTGTGTATCAAGAACAACTTTCAAATGGGGAATCCCCGTTGACTTTGATGAAGGTCACGTTGTATACGTTTGGATTGATGCACTCACAAACTATATTTCAGCAATGGGTTATCTCAACGATGCCTACAATGACTATGATAAATTCTGGCCTGCTGATACACACATGGTTGCAAAGGATATCATGAGATTCCATGCAATTATCTGGCCTGCAATTCTCATGGCACTTGATTTGCCTCTCCCGAAGCATCTCGCAGTACATGGATGGATTACAATGGTAAGCAAGTCGGGCGAAAACATGAAGATGTCAAAATCACTCGGAAATGTTGTTGATCCGTTCCTCCTCGGTGAGAGATACGGAGTAGACAGTATCAGATATCATATTTTAAGAGAAATGGCTCTCGGTTCAGACAGCGCATTCTCAAATGAAATCATGATTAACAGAATCAACTCAGACCTCGCGAACGGTTTCGGAAATCTCGTTTCAAGAACTGTTGCAATGGCAGGTAAATATTTCGGCGGCACACTTCTGACAGAAAGAGAAGCAGACGCACTTGATGAGGAATTCAAGTCTGTTGTACTCGGCGCAGTCAAAGAAGTTGAAACAGAAATGGACGGTACAAGAATCAAGGGCGCACTCGAAGCAATTTTCAAGGCTGTTGACAGAGCGAACAAGTACATTGATGAAACTGAACCGTGGAAACTCGGAAAGGATGAAACAAAGAAAGCAAGACTTGCTTCTGTGCTTTACAACCTCCTCGACGGAATCCGTATCATTTCAACACTTCTTTCACCATTCATGCCTGCAACAATGCCGAAGGTATGGGAGCAGATTGGTGCATCAGCAAGTGATACAGAGTATGAAAAGTTAAGCGCATTCGGTGTGCTTCCTGAGAATGTGACAGTACACAAGGGAGAAATACTTTTCCCACGTATTGACGTTGACAAGGAAATTGACGAACTCAATGCAATTATTGAAAAGAACATGGCTGAGGCAAAGTCTAAGCTTTCCGCAAGCGAAAAGGCTGAAGCACCTGCTGAGAAGATTGAACTCGCACCCGAAATCACTATCGACGATTTTGCAAAGGTAGAAATCAGAGTAGCAAAGATTGTTTCTGCTGAAAAGGTAAAGAAGTCAGATAAGCTTCTCTGCTTACAGCTTGATGACGGAATGGGCGGCAGACAGGTTGTTTCGGGAATTGCACAGTATTACACACCCGAAGACATAATAGGAAAGAAGATTCAGCTTATTGCAAACCTCAAACCTGTAAAGCTTCGTGGAGTTGACAGTTTCGGCATGATTTGTGCCGCAGACACTCCCGACGGTGTAAAGGTATTATTCGTTGATGATTCCGTTCCTGTTGGTTCAAAAATCAGATAAATAAAATAACAAAATCCCCGATTTATGTCGGGGATTATTTGTTTGCGGAAATATAAATGATAATTGTAGGGGCGGTCGGTCGGTAGCACCGACAGGCAGTTCACGCTATCGCTCGTTCCTCGCTCGTTTTTTACGGAATCGAAGTAAATCCCACGTTTGAAACGAATCGTGGTAGAACATTGTAGGGGACGCCGCCCTCGGCGTCCCGACACCGAAAATAAATTGAACCCCAATTGAAACACCAATATACAGAAAAAACCTCAGAAATGATGAAAAATTCATTTCTGAGGTTTTTATTTTTTCGAGCGCCCTTTGGCGAAA
>JAZLGM010000078.1:0-4761 GCA_045616285.1 Ruminococcus sp. | reverse complement strand
ATTGCCGCCAACAACATCAATACCGTTAATATGACAGTCATGAAAACCGAAGGGTTGGTTCGGATTCGGTGTATATCGTGTTTGTTTCATTCAGATTCTCCACATAAAATTATGATTTATTATCCCTGCAAATTCATATTTGTATAACTGATTCACCCAGTTATACCCCATGCTTTACTCTGTCCTCAACCTCAGCACGTTTACCGTCATTAAACCTGTCAAGCGTACCTACAAGATATCCGGTAATCCTTCTGATTCTGTCGAAAGGAACATTTTCAAACTCAGTATCAAGGTCGACAAATTCACCGTCTGCCCTGATGGTAAGTGACTTAATAATTTTGTCTGAATACTTCTCCTTGCTGTACGCTACATAAGCATCTATTTCCTGCTGAGATAACTGTTCTCCGATTACATTTACTGTCATTGTTTCATCCTCGTTCTTCTTGAAATTACATTATAAATCTTAACATATTTCAGCTTTTAATACAAGATGGAATTTTTTCTGTATATTTCAGCCCAAAGTGCAGTTTAGTGTCCTATTAGAAGTGAGGGGGAGTTTAGGAGGTGAAATATCTTATGACAGGACAAGAAAAAGCAATGATACTACAGTTAAGGACGCAGGGAAATTCTATCTCAAAGATTGCAAATCAGCTAAGCCTCTCAGTAAATACTGTAAAATCATTCTGTAGCAGAAATAAAGACCTATATCTTTGCATGTATTGTGGTAATAGCATTCAGCAACCTGAAAAGGTTCGAAGAAAAAAGTTTTGCTGTTATAAATGCCGTATGCTTTGGTGGAAAGAACATTATTCAGAAATTAACAGAAAGGCCATATATACTTTTAAATGTGAGAATTGCGGCATTGAATTTCAGGCATATGGAAATAACCATAGAAAATACTGCAGCAGAAATTGTTATGTTAATGCGAGATTCGGAGGAAAAAATGATGAATTTACAGAACGAACTGATGTATCAGACAACAATGAGTATCGCACGTAAAATGTTTAATGAAGGCCTTATTACAAAGGATGAATATCGTCAGATTGATACAATATTCAGGGATAAGTACGAACCAAAATTAGGTACATTATTCGTTGACTTACCTGCAGAACAGAGTTAATATGTGTACCGAAAGGTGGTACTTATATTATGAGTAGAATCATAAAAATTGAACCTAAAGAAATTGAACTGCCCCGGAAATTAAAAGTTGCAGCATATGCAAGAGTTTCAGTTGAAACCGAACGTTTGGCACATTCACTCGCGGCACAGATCAGTTTCTACAGCGAACTGATTCAGAAAAATCCTAAATGGGAGTATGCAGGAGTATATGCTGACAGCTTTATATCCGGAACTGAAACCGGTAATCGACTTGAGTTTCAGAGAATGATTGAGGATTGTGAAAAAGGTCTGATTGACATTATATTGTGTAAAAGCATCTCCAGATTTGCAAGAAATACTGTAGATATTCTGGAAACTGTGCGTCGCCTCAGAAATATTGGAGTTGAAGTTCAGTTTGAAAAGGAAAACATTCACACACTTTCAGCTGATGGAGAACTAATGCTTAGTATTCTTGCGTCTTTCGCACAGGAAGAAAGCAGAAGTATATCTGATAATGTAAAATGGGGCATCAGAAGAAGATATGAAATGGGGATTTCATGCAGCAAAAATCCTGTGTTCGGTTACAGATGGGAAGGCGATGAACTTATAGTTATTCCTGAAGAGGCTGTAATAGTAAAAAGAATATTTCAGAATTTTCTTGATGGAAAGTCAAGACTTGAAACAGAACGTGAATTTGAGAATGAAGGTATAAAAACCAGAAAAGGCTGTAGATGGGTTGACAGTAATATTAAATGTGTTCTTTCAAATATTACATACACAGGGAACTTATTACTTCAAAAAGAATTTATCGAAGATCCGATTAATAAAAAAAGAAGAAAAAATCACGGTGAATTGCCGCAGTACCTGGTAGAAAATACTCATGAGCCAATTATTGATATGGAAACATTTCAATGGGTACAGGACGAAATGGCCAGAAGAAGAGAGCTTGGACCGCGTGCGAATAAATCTCTGAACATAAGCTGTTTTACAGGTAAAATCAAATGTCCATTCTGCAATATGAGTTATGTTCATAATTTAAGAACCAACCGAGGTTTTCAGGAATACTGGACTTGCTGCAGCAGAAAGAAAAAAGGCGGACATTGTCCGGTTGGAGGAAGCATAAGACACAGCGAACTTAAGAAATGCTGTTGTGAAATTCTTGGTATCGATGAATTTAATGATGATGTTTTTTACGAGAAAGTTGATTACATCGTTGTTCCAAAGCGTGAAACAATTGAAGTGCATCTGAAAAATGGTGAAGTACATTTAAAAGAGTGTAAAAATAACGGCAGAAAAGAATGCTGGACTCCGGAAGCACGCGCTAGGGCTTCATTAACCAGATTGAATAATGAGGCCGGAAATGCTAAAGGTGGATCTTGTTTTACCAAGAAAATAAAATGTGTTCAGTGTCTGTGTAATTTCAGAAGACAAAGCAGCGGGGGTATTGATAAAAATTACTGGAGATGTTCCAGACATATGAATGGTTGTATAGGATTATGTGAAGATGTATTAAAAGAAACAGCTTCTCGTATTTTGATGACAGATGAATTCGACGAAAAGTGCTTTTCTGAAAACATTGAAAGAATCAATGTTACCATTGATAAACTGGAATTTTGTTTCAAAGACGGGCGTTCAGTTACTGATAAATATATTCCTCCGAAGCATCCAAAAATAGTGCTTTCAGAGGAAGCAAAAGCACGAAAGTCTGCGGCTTTAAAAGCAAGCTGGACAGAAGAAAGAAGGCAAAAAGCGAGTGTATTATTCAGAGAAATGAGGAAAAATCATGGCAAAAAGAGTAACAAAAATACCGGCATCAATTAGCCGGTACTCATCTTTACCTATTGCATCACCTGCAAAAAGAAAGGTAGCAGCATATGCACGTGTATCAACCGACAGTGAGGAACAGCTTACCTCATATGCTGCACAGATAAGCTACTATACGGATTACATAAACAGCAGGGATGACTGGGAATTTGTAAATGTATATACGGATGAAGGCATTACCGGTACAAACACCAAGAGGCGAGAAGGTTTTAAAAAAATGGTTGATGATGCTTTGGCAGGAAAAATCGACCTTGTTATAACCAAAAGCGTAAGCAGATTCGCAAGAAACACCGTTGACAGCCTTTCCACGATACGAAAATTAAAGGAACATAACGTTGAGTGCTATTTTGAAAAAGAAAATATATGGACTTTTGACGGAAAAGGTGAGTTACTTATCACCATCATGTCAAGCATTTCTCAGGAAGAAAGCAGATCAATTTCAGAAAATGTAACCTGGGGACACAGAAAAAGAATGGCTGACGGCAAGGTAAGTCTTGCGTACAGCCATTTCCTCGGATATGATAAAGGTTCAGACGGGAAACTTGTTGTTAATCCGGAACAGGCAGAAACAGTAAAACTCATTTTTAAGCTTTTCATTGAAGGAATGACACCACATTCCATTGCCAGGAAACTGACTGAAAAAGGAATTAAAACTCCTTCAGGAAAAGATGTATGGAATCAAATAACAATAAGGAGAATGCTGTCAAATGAAAAATACAAAGGTGATGCACTACTTCAGAAAGGGTTTACTGTGGATTACCTTACAAAAAAGACAAAAAAGAACTGCGGCGAAATACCGATGTATTATATTGAAGATGATCATGAGGCAATTATTGAACCAGACGTTTTCGATATGGTTCAGCAGTTAATTGAGCAGAGAAAAAGAGGAAAATCAAAGTACAGCGGTGTCAGTATGTTTTCAAGTAAAGTTAAGTGTGGACAGTGTGGGACCTGGTTCGGCTCAAAAGTGTGGCATTCAACAGACAAATACCGCAAGGTTATTTATCGATGCAATAATAAATACGGGGAACAGAGATGTACGACGCCGCATATCATGGAAGAAGAAATCAAGGCTGTGTTTATTAATGCATTAAACAGTCTGCTCAAGAACCGGGATGAACTTATTGCTAATGTCAAACAGATATGCGACATTCTGAGTGATACATCAGATCTTGAAAATGAAAAGGAAAAGTACAGTAATGAGATGATGGAAACAGCAGAAATGGTAGAAGCAGCAATGTTTGAAAATGCACGCGTTCCGATAGATCAGGATGAATACAGAAAGAAGAATGATGAACTCAGCATTAAATTTGAAAATGCCAAGACCAAATACGATGAACTGGAAGCAAGGATATCTGAAATCGAATTCCGAAGTCAGAATCTCAGGCACTTTCAGGAAACGCTTGAATCTCTGAATGCACAGATTACTGAATTCGACAGTGCCTTATGGGGTTCACTGGTTGACTTCATCACCGTACATGGTGATGGAACAAAAACTGTTACTTTTCGTGACGGTACAGAAATATAAATAAACATAAGTGATAGAGGCACCTTGCAATTTAAGCAGGGTGCCTCTATTGAGTTTTATGTAAAAATGTAGTATAATTAATTTAATAATACGCTGATTAGGAGGGACATACCATTTTGAACAGCAGGTTGTTTCAAACGCCGTATTTATGGTGTTTGTGGTACTATGCACCCAAAAAGTCACAGATGCACCCAATGGGTGCAAGTCAGGTGTATCTGCAGAATTGTATCACAATCGGTACTTCAATAGATCCGTGCATGGGTTCAGGTCATATACTGGTATATGCTTTTGATGTACTTATGCAGATTTAT
>JAZLGM010000077.1:0-2137 GCA_045616285.1 Ruminococcus sp. | reverse complement strand
TTCTCCGTCTGTGATGATGTGATAGCCAGCGGATTTCTGATTTGCGTCGATTTTTGTGATTTCTTCGTCCTCAACAGCTGTAAGCTGTTCTCTTGTGATGATACCATCTTCAAAATCCTTTCTTGCCTTTTTCAGATTTTCAGGTCTTAAAAAGCTTCCTACGAAATCATAGCGATATGGTGATGTGATTGTGTTACTCATAGTATTTTACCTCTCTTTTTTGTATTTGTGTAATCCCTATCGGATTTCTATGTTTAGATTATATCACGAAAAGAGTGAATAGTAAAATACTTTTAAACCTCTATCATTCATAGTTTCAGTCTATGGACAGATTCACTTTCAGTTGTTCAAGATAGCTTTTTCCGTATCTGCTGAGTATAGAATTTTTCTTTGTAATAATGCCGATTCTCATATTGCAGTCGCTTTCAAGAGGTTTGGCAATTATATTTTCTCCGTTCAGCTTTGAATCAATAATTCCCGAACTTACAGTGAATCCGTCAAGTCCGATAAGCAGATTGAAAAGAGTTGCCCTGTCACGAACCATTATATTTTTCGGAAGGTCAAGCATACTAAGAAATTCTTCTGCAAAGTAGAATGAGTTATGTTTTCCCTGTTCAAATACAAGATACGGATAAGGCTTTAAATCCTCAACAGTAATCATATTTTTCTTTGCAAGCGGATGCTCTCTTGAAATGAAAACATGAGGCTTTGCAACATATATTTCCTCAAAAATCAAATCATTTTTATATATCAGCTTGGATAATACAGATTCATTGTGCTGACTAAGATACAGAATTCCTATTTCACTTCTGCCAACAGAAACATCATCAATAATCTCATAAGTCTGAGTTTCTCTGAGTGTAAAGCTGTACGCATCAGCGTTATACTTTCTGATTACGTCTACAAAAGCATTTACCGCAAAGGAATAATGCTGACAGGAAACGCTGAAATGCGGTTTTTGTGAACGTTCACCATTGAAATGCTCCGTCATAACATCAATCTGCTCCAAAACCTGTCTTGCATATGAGAGCAGAGCCTCTCCGTCCCTTGTCAACTCCACGCCTTTATTTGAACGGATGAATGCTGTTATTCCCAGTTCATTTTCTATACTGTGGATTGCAGAAGTAAGGCTTGGCTGTGCGATAAAAAGCTTTTCTGCCGCCTCTGTGATGTTTCCGCATTCTGCTACGGTTATTATGTATTTTAACTGCTGTAATGTCATAGGTAAAATTTCGTTCTCCTTAAATTCGTATACGGACGTTTGTTTCTGATTTCCCTTGCTGTTTTCAGGTCAATATCTAAGTAAATACGCTGTTCTGTATCATCAGCTTTCAGAAGTGTGTTTCCGTTTGCGTCAATGATAATTGATTCACCTGAGAAGTCCATTTCAGCTTCTTTTCCGACACGATTGCACATTGCAATAAAAACGCTGTTATGAAATGCCTGTACTCGCAACTCCCATTCAAACATTTCAGAAGGCTCTGCTTTTGTATTTACTGTCGGAATCAGAATTAAATCTGCTCCCATAAGAGCCTCTGTGCGTATACTTTCGGGATAATGTCTGTCAAAACAGACCACAATTCCAATTTTTCCATATTCTGTTTCAAATACATGAAATCCGTCATCAGATGGTGTGTAATAATCCTGTTCATAAAACTTCTCAGCCTGTGCAACATGAACCATTTTCTGTATTCCGATAATCTCACCATTTTTATCAATCATCAGACTCGCATCATAGCATTTTCCACCTTCTTCAAGATAAATATTTGGTACTGCCATAATATGATTTTCCCTACAGGCTTTACGGAACGAATTTACTATATCTGAATTGATTGAAGTTTTGTATTTTTCAACGTTTCTGCCTTTAATCTGAGGAAAAAATTCTGTAAGCTGAACTTCGGGAAACAGGATTAAATCAACCTTGTTTTCAGATGCTTTTATGATTGCGTCAAGGCTTTTTTCAAGATTTCTTTCAAGACTGCCACTGTTTGACATCTGGTATAACGCTATTCTCATTTTATTCTCCTTTCTGTATTCTGATTTTTTGTCAAAACACCATCTGAACCAAGACCATGTACAATATTGTTGCAATGCTGATACTGAATAATGTGTTACGTTTCCATGCATGAAGTACCAT
>JAZLGM010000076.1:0-15771 GCA_045616285.1 Ruminococcus sp. | reverse complement strand
TCGCCTGTGTAAGCGTGGATTGTGCTCATGATACCGCTCTGGATTGGAGCATACTTGTTAAGAGCATCAGCCATAGGAGGGAGACAGTTTGTTGTACATGAAGCAGCTGAGATAATGTTGTCTTCCTTTGTGAGTGTCTTTTCGTTTACGCTGTATACGATTGTTGGGAGATCGTTAGCAGCAGGAGCTGAAATAACAACCTTCTTAGCACCAGCATCGATATGAGCCTGTGCCTTGTCCTTTGAGCAGTAGAAACCTGTGCACTCGAGAACTACGTCTACACCGATTTCACCCCAAGGAAGCTCTGCAGCGTTAGCCTTAGCGTAGATTGTGAGAGTCTTTCCGTCAACTGTGATTGTACCAGCTTCATCGTTAGCCTCTACAGTGTGAAGGTTCTGACCGATCTTTCCGCAGTAACCACCCTGAGCTGTATCATACTTGAGAAGCTGAGCAAGCATTGAAGGCTTTGTAAGATCGTTGATTGCAACTACCTCATAACCTTCAGCATCAAACATCTGTCTGAATGCAAGACGACCGATACGGCCGAAACCATTAATAGCAACTTTAACTGACATTGTTAAATTACCTCCTAAAAAAATTTACAACTATATTATACTCCATTATTTCTGATTTTTCAAGTATTAATTGAAGAAAGTAACAGATTTATACATATTTGTACTTGTTTATAAAATTTGAGGTTCTGATTTGGCTATTATTACCATAGATTATTTTGAAAAAATATAAAGTTTGATTAATAAACGCATTAACCGAGGGTAACAGATTTTAAAAAATACATTTTTTCAGCTGTGCTTTTAACATTTTTCGTCATTTTGATATATCTGTTTTTGATATGGTTGTATAAGAATTTTATTAAGTATTCTCAATTTGTTTTTTGAGGCATTAATTTTTTTGTTGACAATATTCAAAAAAAAGTGTATAATAGAAATACGACTATGTATAGATATAAGATTTAAAGAAACGGAGTGTTCAGATGTCAGAGGGAATGGAGATAGAAAGGAAGTTTCTTGTCGGTTTTCCGCAGATTAATGACCTTGATGTCAGAAGGAGAATCAGCATTGAACAGACCTACCTCATAAACGGAGAGAACGGCTCTCAGCGAAGGGTTAGACGTATTGAAGATAACGGAAAAATCATGTATACATATACTGAAAAGGTTTTTATTACGTCCGTTACCCGAAAAGAGGATGAATATGAAATCGATGAGGTAAGATACAGAGAACTGCTGAAAGAAAAGAAAAGCGAATATGTGCCTATAATAAAGACACGTTATTGTTTCATGTATCTTAATCAGTTTTTTGAACTCGATACTTACCCGTTTTCGGAGAAATATGCTGTAATGGAGCTTGAACTTGAATCACCGGAACAGGAAATATTTTTTCCCGATAATGTCAATGTTATCAGGGAAGTTACGGGAGAAAAGCTGTATTCCAACGCAGAGCTTGCCAAATCCGGCAGATTTCCTGAAGATTAAAAGGAGAAAATTGAATGGCAGAAAAATTTGTTGCTGTCGGGGACAGCGAACAGCTTTCGGCTTTTTTCGGTCAGCTTGACGGAAACAGCGAAAAAATACAAAGGCAGTACGGAGTTTCTGTTGTCAGCAGAGACGGAAATATTAAAATAATAGGTGATGAACCTAACGTATCTGAAGCGGCAAAAGCGACTGAGGCACTTCTCAGACTGAGCGGAACAGGTCGTCCGCTGAGCGAACAGACAGTAAGATATGTCACTTCAATGGTCGCTGAGGGTGTTGAACAACAGCTTGACGAACTTGACGGTGACGGAGTTTGTGTCACTTCGTCAGGCAGAATTCTGCGGCCGAGGACCGTCGGTCAGAAAAGGTATATAGACCTTATAAAAGACAATACGATTGTTCTCGGTATCGGACCTGCCGGAACCGGAAAGACTTATCTTGCAGTTGCTATGGCGGTGCGTGCATTCAGGGAACACAAAATTAAAAAGATAATACTTACACGACCGGCAGTTGAGGCGGGAGAAAAGCTCGGATTTCTTCCGGGTGATATGCAGGATAAGGTTGATCCTTATCTCCGTCCGTTGTATGATGCACTTTTTGATATGTTTGGTGCGGAAGGCTTCAGCAGATATATGGAAAAGGGCATAATCGAGGTTGCACCTCTTGCCTATATGAGAGGAAGAACTCTTGATGAGGCTTTCATTATTCTTGATGAAGCTCAGAATACAACTTCTGAACAGATAAAAATGTTCCTTACAAGACTTGGTAATGACAGCCGTATGGTTATTACGGGTGATGTTACTCAGATAGATTTGCCTGATCCGAAAAGATCAGGACTTGTAGAGGCTGTGAAGGTACTGAAAGGAATAAGCGATATCGGTATACATCGTTTTACAGAAAAGGATGTTGTTCGTCACAGACTTGTACAGGATATTATAAAAGCGTATGAAAAATATAATAATCCGTCAAATAAGGGTTGATTATAAATTAAAGGTGAAGGGAGAACCATATATGCCAAAGCTTAAAGTTTATGTTAAAAATAATCAGACAGAGGTAAAAGTACCTGTCGGAATCAGACTTCTTATCAGAAGATGCTGTCAGGCTGTACTTATTACAGAAAAATTCGGAAAGGATGCTGAAGTCAGCGTTTCATTCGTAAGCAACAATGAAATCAGAAATCTCAATAAGATTTACAGAAACAAGGACAGCGTTACAGATGTTCTTTCTTTTCCGCTCACAAGTGAGGATGGAAAGCAGGAGGTTAATCCTGAGACAAATGCAGTACAGCTTGGTGATGTTGTAATTTCACTTGAAACTGCTGTTAAACAGGCTCAGAATTATGGTCACTCACTCGAAAGAGAAGTTGGCTTCCTTACTGTTCATTCAATGCTGCATCTTCTCGGATATGACCACGAGACAAGTCAGCTTGATCAGAGACTTATGCGTGAAAAGGAAGAGTCAGTTCTTGAAAAACTCGGAATTTCACGTGATGCAACTTTTGTAGTTCAGGGAGATAATGAATAATGTCAAGAACAGCTTTTGTTACCATTGCGGGAAGAACCAATGCAGGAAAGTCATCTCTCCTCAATGCGATTGTCGGAGAGAAAATAGCATCTGTAAGCAGTAAGCCTCAGACTACACGTACACGTATTACAGGAATAAGAAACATAGATGATGTACAGCTTGTATTTTTTGATACACCCGGACTTCATAAGCCGCTGAATAAACTCAGCGAACATATGCTTGACACAGTAAGGGAGTCGGTAAGTGATATTGATGCTGTAATATTTATGGCTGATTGTACAAAGAAGGCTAATGAGAAGGAATTTGAACTTCTGAAATCCTTGAATAATTCAAGAATGCCGGTAATCCTTGTACTTAACAAGATTGACCTTCTGAAAAACAAGGATGAACTTGCGGCTGTTATTACGGAGTATACTTCAAAAATCGAATTTCAGGCAGTAATTCCTGTAAGCGTGAAAGAAAATAATGGTGTGGATATTGTTATTGATGAGATAATTAAACTCTCGGAGGAATCAGTCCACTATTTTCCGGATGATATGATTACAGACCAGCCTGAAAAGGTTATTGCCGCTGAAATGGTAAGAGAACAGCTTCTTGAACTTCTAAAAGACGAGGTGCCGCATGGCATTGCCGTCGGAGTTGAGGAAATGTCTGAGCGTGAAGATAAAGATATACTTGATATTTCTGCTGTAATTTACTGTGAGAGAGATTCACATAAGGGCATCATCATAGGTAAGGGCGGCTCCATGCTTAAAAAGGCATCTACTCAGGCACGTATGGAACTTGAGGATTTCTTTCAGATTAAAGTCAATCTCCAATGCTGGGTAAAAGTAAAAGAGGATTGGAGAAACAGAGAAGGACTTATCCGCAGTTTCGGCCTTTCTGACAAATAATTACTGTTATATTTGCTTTTTTGCAGAAAATAATATTTTTACAGTATCAAGGCAGCACTGCACAATAATTATGCGGTATCGCCTTAAGCAAAGGAGCATTGAAAATGAAAGATGATATTTTATGGAATAAATTTGCTGAATCAGGCACGATAGAGGACTATCTTATCTATTCGGCTGATAAGGAAAGAACAGATGACAATAACAGAGGGAATTGTCCTCAGAGAACGTTCTGTGGGTGAACAGGATAAATTTGTTGATATACTGACAAAGGATATGGGAATAATAGAAGTATCTGTAAGAGGAGCAAAGAAAATCAACGGTACTTCCGGAAGTTCAACTCAGCTTTTTGCGTATTCAAGGTTCTGCATTAATTCAAGGAAAGACAGGTTCTTTCTGAACAGTGCAGAACCGATACATATATTTTATGGTCTGAGAGATTCACTTTCCCGCCTTGCACTTGCCTCATATTTTGCAGAAGTGCTTTTGTATTGTGTACAGGAGCGCACAGATGGTGAGGAGATACTTCGTCTTTTTCTGAATACACTTCATTATCTTGAAAAAGGAATAAGGAGTGAGGCACTGCTGAAAAGCATATTTGAATTTCGTCTTATGTCAGAAACAGGATATATGCCCGATATTGTAGCCTGTAAGGTGTGCGGATGCTTTGAACCTGAGAATCTTCGTTTCAGTGTTTCTGACGGAAGTTTCAGATGCTGTGATTGTTCTGACAGGAGAATCGACGATGATGAATTTAAGGTAGAATTATCTGTTCTTTCGGCAATTCGTCATATTGTGCTTACAGATTATAACAGAATGTACAATTTTCGTGTCTCAGACAAGGCTCTCAGCAAACTTTCAGCAGTTTCTGAAGCCTACCTGAAGTCGCATCTTGAACGTGGCTTCAGTACACTTGAATTCTATCGTGGAGTAGTGTGACTCTGAGATACAGACTATATTTTCGGGTGAAATTAAATTACTATGAATAAATATCTTAAAACACTTGAACTAAATAAAATACTTGAAATGCTTTCTGAGGAGGCTTCAAACGAGGAAACAAAACGAATGGCTCTTGCCCTGCGTCCTGAAACAGACCTTGAAAGAGTACGTTATGAAAATCTGAAAACCAATCAGGCTCTTTCTCTTTCGGTACAGTTTGGAACACCGCCTTTCAGCAATTTCAAGGATATATCATCGGTTGCGGCAAGAGCAAAATCGGGTGCTGTAATATCACTTCGTGACCTCATGGATATTGCCGCAATGCTGAGGCAGATACGTGACCTTGACAAATGGTATGGTTCCTGCGAGAATGTGGAGACTGAACTCAGTTATCTTTTTTCACAGCTTCAGCCGAACGATTGGCTTCTTGAAAAGCTGGAACGATCAATTGTATCTGAAAATGAGATTTCCGATGCGGCGAGTCCTGAACTTGCGGCTATAAGAAGAAAAATAAATCGTGCGGGAATGCAGCTCAGGGAAACTCTTGACAAAATGATAAAAAACAAGACTACACAGCAGTATTTGCAGGAGAGTATTGTCACAATGCGTGACGGAAGATATGTTCTCCCTGTAAAAACTGAGTACAGAGGGCAGATTGGCGGTCTTGTACATGATACATCCGCAACAGGTCAGACGGTTTTTGTTGAACCTATGGCTATTGTTGAGGCTAATAATGACATTCGTATTCTTCAGGGAAGGGAACAGGAAGAAATTGAAAGGATTATTCGTGAGCTTTGTAGTGAGGCGGGGGATTATGCAGATGTTCTCTGTGCGAATTACAAGGTTTGTGCTGAACTCAATCTGTATTTTGCAAAGTCCAATCTTGCCGCAAAACTCAGATGCTCGATGCCTTCAATTTCAGATGACGGTGTTATCGACCTGAAAAAAGCACGTCATCCTCTGCTTGACAGAAAAAAAGCTGTTCCAGTCAATATTGCGATAGGTGATAATTACCAGTCACTTATAATCACAGGTCCTAATACAGGCGGTAAGACTGTTGCACTTAAAACAGCAGGTCTCCTTTCGGCTATGACCATGTGCGGACTTCTTATACCCGTATCGGACGGAAGCAGAATTTCTGTTTTTGACCATATTCTTGTTGATATCGGTGACAGTCAGAGTATTGAGCAGAATCTCTCTACTTTTTCTGCTCATACGAATAAAATAATTGAAATTATTGAAACAGCGGATGAAAAATCTCTCGTTCTCCTGGATGAACCGGGTTCAGGAACAGATCCTGTTGAGGGTGCGGCTCTTGCTGTTTCGATAATAAGGCGAATTATGGCTAATGGCGCAAAACTTATGGTTTCTACACATTATCAGGAACTTAAAGTTTTTGCGATCGACAGCCCGGATGTTGAAAATGCATCATGTGAATTCGATCTTGAAACTCTCCGTCCGACTTACAGGCTTATTGTCGGTTCACCCGGAAAATCAAATGCTTTTGCTATTTCTGAAAGTCTCGGAATGCCTGTAGATGTTATTGAAGAAGCAAAGTCACTTGTCAGCGATCAGAACAGTCGTCTTGAAGAAGTAATCAGTAAGCTTGAAGCTTCAAGAATGGAGCTTGAGCGTCAGCGTGAGGAAGTAAGCCGACTTAAAAAAGAAGCGGCTGAACATGAGGAAACTCTCCGCAGAGAGCGTGAGGAGATTGAAAAATTCAAGGCTGATGAGCTTGAAAAAGCAAGACTTCGTGCAATGACAATCATTGAGCAGACGAAAGCCGAATCAAATGAACTTCTTGACGAACTTGAAAAACTCCGTAAGGAAAAGGAGAAAAAATCGTTCAGTCAGGATGTATCATCAATGAAGTCGAGAACAAAGCAGAGTTTCAACAAGATGTATGACACAGCAAATCCTGTTGAAAGACGTGATCCTAATGAGGGTTATGTTCTTCCGAGAAAACTCAGGAGAGGTGATACGGTTTACGTTGTTGATTTACAGCGAAAAGGAATTGTATCGGGCGATCCTGACGGAAGTGATTTTGTTTTTGTTCAGATGGGTGTCATGAAAACCAAAATGAATATTTCACGTCTGAGACTTGAAGAAGCACCGAAAGTTACTGTCGGAAATAAGGCTGTAAAGAAACAGCGAAATGTCGGCAAAGTCGGAGTTAAAGCCGAAAGACGAGGAAAGATGGAACTCGATATTCGTGGATGTGCCTGCGATGACGGAGTTTATCAGCTTGACCAGTTCGTGGATCAGGCTGTCATGTCGAATATCTCAATGCTTACGATAATACATGGAAAGGGTACAGGTCTGTTAAGACAGGCTGTACACAGGAGACTTAAATCGCATCCGTCAGTAAAAAGTTTCCGCCCCGGTGTATATGGTGAAGGTGAGGACGGCGTTACAATTGTTGAACTGAAATAAAGTAATGAGAGGAGGTGCAGAATATGAATACAAGGAGAACTATGGCTCTTCTTGCGTCTGATATCAGTAATGACTATATGAACCGTATATGTGCTGGGGCTTCAAAACAGGCAAATGCACTGGGATATGATTTAATAATCCTTACAATGGCTTTCAATATCGGAAATAATACTGAGATACAGTTTGGAGAGGAAAATATTTTTACCCTTTTAAACAATGAAAGTGTTGACGGAGTGATACTTCTCCTCGGAAATGCTCTCAACAGCGGACTTCTCTCGAAAATATCTGATACAGTTAAAAAGATGGGAATACCCATGGTTTCTGTCGAGTCGGAAGTCAGCGGAGAAAAATGTATTTATCCTGATGATTCTGTTCTTTTCGAGCAGATGACAGATCATTTTATAGAACAGCACAGATGCAGAAACGTAATGTGTCTTACAGGTATAGAGGGAGTGGAAATATCTGAGTCAAGACTTAAAGGATATAAGCGTTCACTTGCAAAGCATGGCATAAAAATCAAAGAAGAAAACATTATTTACGGTGATTTCTGGAAAATGTCAGCTTCCAAACTTGCGGAAGAACTGGTCAGCGCAACACGTGAAATGCCTGATGCGATAGTATGTGCAAATGATTCTATGGCGGTTACTCTTTGTAATTCACTCATTAACAATGGTGTGAGAGTACCTGAGGATGTCATGATTTCGGGATATGACTGTTCACGTTATGCAACAGAAAATGTTCCTTCCATTACAACTATTTTTCCTGATAATGACTTACTCGGAGCAAAAGCCGCTGTAAGTCTGCACCATCTTATTACTGGGGATAATGCCGAATTACTCAGATTCACAGGAGGTTCACTTTTGTTCCTCGGAAGCTGTGGATGTAACAAAGGGCTTGATTATGTTGTCAGAAAGAGAACGAACTACGCTCAGTTTGTAAAGCAGTATGAAACCTATTACAATAACAGCGGTATGATAGAAAGCCTCAGCAAGGCGAGAACGCTTGAACATCTGCTGAGAAAGATAACGCATTTCATATATCTGCTTGTTGATCTCGATATTTTTATGCTTTGTGTTGATAAGAACTGGGCGGATTTTGAAAATCCGGATGAAGATGCTTATCTCAGAAAAGGTTATCCTGAAAAACTTGATGTTCAGATGTTTTATCGTTTCGGGGAGTATGATTTTGGTACATACGAATTTGAAAGCAAAGAGATAATTCCGAGCTTTTCGAGGGAGTATAACCCTGAACCTTCAACCTATTTCCTGATGCCGCTGCATTTTATGGACAGATGTTTCGGTTATTCGGTTTTCAAATTTAAAGATGCGGATATAACCGTAAGTCATATATTTTCATCATGGAACAGAGATATAAGTCTCGCTCTTGAATTTCTGCGTGTAAGAACGAGGTTTACAGCGATAAATCAGCGTCTTTCACTCAGTTCTCTCCGTGATACACTGACAGGTGTATATAACAGACAGGGATTCAAGCGATATTCTGAAAAGATTTTTAAGAGGGTAAAAAAGGAAAACAAAAAGCTTTTTGTCCTAATGGCTGATCTTGATATGCTGAAACATATTAACGATAATTTCGGACATATTGAAGGTGACAATGCTATTACCGTATGTGCAAACGGACTCAATACCTGTTGTAAAAACAATGAAATATGCGCAAGAATCGGCGGAGATGAGTATGCGATTGTCGGATGCTATGATTATACGGAAGAAATAATCAATGGATATATTGATTATATAAATGAGTATTTTGAACGCTATAACAAATCATCTGAAAAGAATTATAAAGTTGGGGCAAGTCTCGGATATTACTGCGGAAATGTTGAGGAGGACAAGGATTTTCAGTATTACCTTGAAATTGCAGATAAACGTATGTATGAAAATAAATTTTTACGCAAAAAATACAGAACAGATTAAAAACAGCACTGAAAAATCAGTGCTGTTTTTGTATGTTAAATTAACCTCTGAGTTCTGCGCCGATAGCTGCAAGAGCCTTGAGAGACTTCTTCATTGCGCTGTCAGCCTGTTCATCTGTAAGAGTTCCATCATGTGAACGCATTGAAATCGAGTAAGAAACACTCTTCTTTCCGTCAGCAATCTGCTTACCCTTGTATACATCAAAGAGGGTAATCTTTTCGAGAATCTTTCCTACTGCACCCTTGATAGCCTTTTCGAGTTCTGCAACAGGCACTTCGTCATCAACAATAAGACTGAGGTCTCTTGTTGTTGCAGGGAACTTCGGAAGCGGAGTGTATGAGATTTCGCTTACAGAACATTCCATAAGTTCAGGAATTCTGAGTTTTGCAACGTATGTCTTGACTCCGATTTCGTATGTTTCCTGTACTTCAGGGTGAACTTCACCGAAGAATCCGAGAACTGTGTCACCCTTTACGATTACTGCACTTCTTCCTGGATGGAGAGCATATTTTTCATCGAATACATCACAATCCATTGCACGCTTGTACTCAACATCAGAAATATTGATTTCAGCGAGAAGCTGTTCAATCATGCCCTTCATTGTGTAGAAATCAGCATCGCCGCCATACATACCGAAATTAAGTGTCTGTGGCTCATCAGGAAGCTGATAGTCATATTCATGGCGTGGCTTTCCGTTGTTTACGAGGAGAGCCTCAGCACCTTCATAGTTTCTCTTTTCTGCAACAGGGATATACTCCTTTGCAACCTCAAAGAGACAAGCCTTTTCATTTCTGTTGTTGTAGTTTGTTGAAAGAATATCAAGCATTGATGGAAGTGAAGTCGTACGCATAACGCTTGTGTCCTCACCGAGAGGATTTATAATCTTAACAACATTTCTGAGTTTGCTGTCCTCAGGAAGTCTGATTTTTTCAAAATACTTAGGTGATACGAAAGAGTATGTTGCAATTTCATATCCTCCGAGTGAAACTGCTGTGTTTCTGAGAGTACGGATAAATTTCTGTTCTTCTGTGAATTCAGCTCTTGCAACACCTCTGAAATCTGTTGAAGGAATCTTGTTGTATCCGTAGATTCTTGCAACTTCCTCAGCGATATCAGCCTTGCATTCAATGTCAATTCTGAATGTAGGTGAGATAACCTTTCCGTCCTTAACTTCAAATCCGAGACGATTGAGATAACCAATCATATCTGCTTCAGAAATATCAGTACCGAGGAAATCGTTAATCCATGCTGAATCAAATTCAACCTCAGCCTTTGTCTTGTCTGTGTAATCACAATCAATGACAGTTTTTACAACTTCACCTGCACCGAGTTCTTCAACAAGCTCGAATGCTCTCTTTAAGCAGGTCATTGAGATAAGTCTGTCAACACCCTTTTCATATCTTGATGAAGCATCTGATTTGAGACGGAGTGCTTTTGAAGTACGTCTTACCTGTGAAGGCTCAAAATAAGCTGATTCAAATACAACTGTTGTTGTATCATCCATGATACCGCTGTATTCTCCGCCCATTACACCTGCAACTGCAACAGGCTTTTTATCGTCTGCGATTACAAGCATATCGGATGTGAGTTCACGCTCAACACCGTCGAGAGTCATGATTTTTTCTCCGTCAACAGCATTTCTTACATTGATATGTGCGCCCTCAACATAACGGAGGTCAAATGCGTGCATAGGCTGACCGTATTCAAGCATTACATAGTTTGTGATATCAACGAAATTATTGATAGGACGTACACCACTTGCACGAAGTCTTTCTCTCATCCATCTTGGAGAAGGTTCAATTTTTACATTCTTTACAATACCAGCACAGTATCTCTGACACTTTTCAGTATTGTGGATATCAACCTTGAGCATTGAATTGATATCTCCGTCAACGCCCTTGAATTCAGGAGTCTTTACATTGAGTTCTGTTCCGTATGTTGCGGCTGTTTCTCTTGCAAGACCGATTACGCTGAGACAGTCAGGACGATTTGAAGTGATTTCAAATTCAACGGATGTATCATTAAGACCTATAGCAGACTGAATGTCCTGTCCGATTTCACATTCCTCCTGCATAATGAAGATACCGTCTTCAATTGCATAAGGGAAATCTCTCTTATCAAGTCCGAGTTCACCGAGTGAGCAGAGCATACCGTTTGACTCAATACCACGAAGCTTACCCTTCTTGATTTTTACTCCGTTCGGAAGTGTTGAATTGTTCTTTGCAACAGGAATGATATCACCTGCATTAACATTTGAAGCACCTGTTACAATCTGAATCGGAGCATCTTCACCGACTTCAACCTGACAGATAACAAGGTGGTCTGAATCAGGATGAGGTACTACTGAGAGTATTTTTCCGACAACGACATTGCTGATTTCGCTGCCTTCAACTGTGTAGCACTCAACCTTTGAGCCGCTCATGGTAAGAGCGTGGCAGTAATCTTTTATCGGCATATCGGCTTTCACATAGTCTGAAAGCCATTTCATGGATAAATTCATTTCTATTATTTCCTTTCGGGTTATTTTTAGGTAATATTGTACAAAGTCCAAAAACGGGCTTTGTGCGGTGTTGCCTTTAATGTTTCTGTCTGTTATCAGACGTATGGATTTTCATAAAGAGGTACCTTATATGTTTCTCCTTCAACTATTTCACTGCCGTTGATACAGTAAGGTGTTATGTATACTCTTATGCTTTTTCCGTAGGAGTGTTCACCGAAACTCGGGGTTTCATCATGATAAATCATTTTTTCATATTTATACGGCTTTTCTGAGTCGACATCAAATGTCCATGTTACATAGAAATAGTCATAATCACCAATGATATCGGCATAATATGTGTATCCTTCACCGTTTTTACTTCTTGTGCAGTAAACACTTGCTGAACCGATGAAAGGTGTTCTTGCGCTGTAATCTGGTTCAGTATAAGTTGGCGGATTACTTATTGCAGGTTCCGTATATACAGGAGTCTGCGGTATATTGATATGTGTAAATGCTTCTGAGACAACTGAAGGGAGAGTTTCAGTAGTTGTTGTCTGAGGTACAGTAGTCGTGGTTGTTGTAGTCGTGGATGTTGAGGTTGTTGTTGATGTTGTTTCCGTTGAAGTTTCATGGAATTCGTCGCCCTTCATAAGATATTTAACATCTTTTCCCAACATATAGCCTTCTATATCGTCGTATCTGACTTTCAGCCATCCATCATTGAAACCGAAAATTTCAATTGTTTCGTAATGTGCAACAGTTCCGAGGGTATTGCTTTTTTCATCGGGCTGTGAATAGATAAGAACAAATCCTTTTTCTTCACCGCCGACAACATAGCCGATACCCAATGATTCAGTCATATCAGCAGTTGTTGTTGTCTGAGTTGTTGTCGTTACACTTGAAGTTGTCTGAGTCATAGATTCCATAAGCTGATCTTTGTAATTGACAAAATCCCAGTCTTCATCTGAATAATTACCTGTTGCAGCATCATCAGTTGAGTTTCGTGACTGGCAAGATGAAGCTGATAACGTCATAAGAAAGCAAACGAGTACAATAATACTTGTTTTCATTATTTTAAATCCTCATTTTTATTTTTTCAGAAATAATTAACATTCCGAATATGATATATTGCGTATTAATAAATCAAAATTACGATACTGATAATAATTCTGTGTCGTAATGAAATTAATTTTTGATCAGTAATATTATGATTTATAATATCAAAAATCAGAACTGATCAAGGAATCTGACATCATTCTCATAAAGGAGACGGAGGTCGTTGATATCATATCTTCCCATTACCATACGTTCAAGACCGAGACCGAATGCAAATCCTGAATATTCATTGCTGTCGATACCGCAGTTTTCAAGAACCTTCGGATGTACCATTCCTGCACCGAGAAGTTCAATATATCCTTCATCCTTACACATTGAACATCCCTTGCCACCACAATTGAAGCAAGAAATATCAACCTCACAGCTTGGTTCTGTGAATGGGAAGTGATGCGGACGGAAACGGAGTTTGCAGTCGTTTCCGTAAAGTTTTTTCATGAGCATTTCGAGAGTACCTTTAAGGTCGCTCATTTTAATGCCCTTATCAACAACAAGTCCCTCAATCTGATGAAAGAGAGGTGAATGTGTTGCATCAACAGCATCTGAACGGAAAACTCTTCCCGGTGAGATTATTCTTATTGGAGGTTTCTGTGTTTCCATTACATGAACCTGAACAGAGGAGGTCTGTGTTCTGAGGAGGACAGTTTCATTTGTTCCTGCAATATAGAATGTATCCTGTGTATCTCTTGCAGGATGGTCAGGTGGAAGGTTGAGAGCTTCAAATACATGGTAGTCGTCATCAATCTCAGGACCATCTGCGATTTCAAATCCCATACCCATGAAGATTTCACGAATTTCGTTTTCAACCTTTGTAAGCGGATGAAGTTTTCCGAAAGGAGCGTGTTTTCCGGGGAGGGTGATATCAATTGTTTCTTCCTTTAACTTTGCAGACTGAGCATCAGCTTTGAGGTTTGTAAGTTTTTCGCTGAGCGCATCTTCAATATCTGCCCTTACCTTATTTGCAAGTTGACCGATTACAGGTCTTTCTTCTGCTGAGAGCTTACCCATCTGTTTGAGAATTGCAGTAAGTTCTCCTTTTTTTCCGAGGAATCTGATTCTGAGTTCATCAAGTGCCTTGATATCAGAGCAGGAATCAAGTTCCTCCTTAGCTGTAGCTTTAATTTTTTCAAGCTGTTCTTTCATTATTTCAACTCCTAATAAAATATTGTTATGACAATACCGCACAAAGTTTTTGTACAAAGCCAATAAGAGTGCTTTGTGAGGTGATGCCTTATATTTGTGCCGAATATGAAAAAATCCTGTCCAACAGGACAAGATATCATCACCTTGCTATACCACCCATTGTCAGGAGAGCCGACACTCTCTTGTCCTTAACGCAGACTTACGTCGTTTCCTACACAGATTTCTCTTTTCAGAACCGCCTCTCGTGAGTGAACTTCAATTTGTTAAATGAAAGAACGCTCACACCTAACCGTTCCTCTCTGAATTCATTTCAGCAAATCTACTCTCTCAGTCAACAAGTTTTCCATTAAATATTATAATAGCAATTTATAGAAAAATCAAGTCCTTTTCAAAAAAATGTCAGGTAATACAGTAGTTTTTTGTACAAAAAAATGGTAAATTATATATTTTGTTACAAGTTAATTGTTATTTTTATTACTTCGACAATCAAGAAACATCTGATTGAGTAATAATATTTCGTAAGATTGCCAAATCAAAAATGTCAATACAGTTATCATCATTAACATCAAGATAGGAGGCATCATCACTATTAAGACCTGTTTCCTCATTGAGGAGAAAACGACAGAGTGTTACAAGGTCAGCAACAGAATAAATGTGTTCAGGAGTATCGTTATTATCCGAAACTGAAGTTTCAGGAATATCAGAATTTTCAAGGAAACTGCTGATTAAATCAGCCCAGTATCTTCCCATAAGTTCATAACCAACATTATTGGGATGAACGCCGTCTGCAAGTTGAGTCTTTACATCTGTAATGACGCTGTTGATATCGGCGAAAAATAGACGAGGATTACATTTTTGAGAGATAAGATCCTTTAAGTCAGAGTTGTATGCGTTAAGAGCAGAATGAACGTTTGCTTCAGCAACTTCATCGTCATACTGAGTCTGCCAGTCAGCAGAGTGACGATAGTTGCTGAACCATTGATAAACATCAGAACGATTAGGGTCAAGATTAGGAATGGTAGTAACAAATAAAACGGAATCAGCAGGAATATTGTCAAGAATAAAGTCGATAAGTTCAGAAAGATCATTAATATTTTCAGTTTCATCGTGGTTATCTATTATATTATTAGTGCCGATTTGAAGAATAACGATGTCAGGATTTTGCTCAAGACAGTTTGTTTCACGCAGTGTTTCATAAATTCCGATACGTCCGTTATAGGATTTAACAGAATAACCGCTGTAGCCAGAGTTACCATCATCATAATCGAAAGAATATCCAGTTGATTCATCAGTATATGTAGTGTTCCATCCTTCTTTAGAACCTATCATATCAACAGAATATCCATTTTCAGTGAGGTAATGGTATAGAAATTTTCTATAAGAACCTGCTATTCCATAACCGTCTGTAATAGAGTCACCGATGCACATGATATCTGTTGAAGAATCATCTGAAGAAACAGCGTTACAATCGTAAGAATTCAAATGAAAAGAGAAAAATAGAGATAAAACAGTCAAAACGGAAAAAATTTTTTTGTTCATAATAAAGACCTCCAAATGATTTCTATGATATTATTATACGAAATATAAAGAAAATAGTCAAGTATATCGAAATAAAATGTTGATTTTGTAAAGCGGAAAAATTAAATTTGTACAAAATGCAAAAAAATATGATATAAACCCCACCAAAACTTTTAGTTGACAAAAAGAAGGAGAGATGATATAATATAAAAGCTGTCGGACGGGAGAGCGATACGTAAGAGGAACGGATTAAGGAAAAGAAGAAGCTGTTCGGGACTGAGGAAAGAGAAGTTCAACGAAGTTTTAGAA
>JAZLGM010000075.1:0-18130 GCA_045616285.1 Ruminococcus sp. | reverse complement strand
GATAGTGAAAGACAAGGAAGAAAGCCGCAGGAATACTGTCGTATTTCAAGGTTTTCTGACGCAGTATTTCGCTGTCAGGACAAGCAGAAAAATTCAAGATTTAATTGGTGGAGCAATATTATGTATCATGGGAAATTACGGATAACCACGGGCGGCGGAACGCCGCCCCTACACAACCGAAATTCTAAACAAACAAAAATATAAAACGGAGGTAATGTATAATGAAGAAAGCATTGATTGTAATTGATATGCAGAACGATTATCTGTATGATAAACGCAAAAATAAATTTTCGTATGATACTGAAAGTCTTGTAAGAAATGTAAATCTGTTGATACAAAAGTATCAGGAAGAAAATGCTGATGTAATATATATACGTCATATCATTCAAAATCTTCCTACCAACAGATTGCTCTTCGGCTATTCTATAGCAGGAACAGAAGGAGCGGAAATATATTCCGGAATCAATATTGTATCAGAGTATTGTTTCGATAAATTATCAGGTGATGCTCTTACAAATAAAAAACTCTTGAATATGATTAAAAAAGAAAAATATGATGTTTTACATTTATGTGGTCTGGATGAATGCGGATGTGTGACTTCTACTGCACTTGGTGCTGCTAAAAGAGGGTTTAAAGCAGAAATAATCAGAAGTGGAACAGCAACGGTATTTAAGGAAAATAAAGTCATAAAAAAACATGATAAATTAAAAAAAGCAGGTGTGGAATTTATATGAATTCCTGTTAAACGACTTAAACCCCTACAAAACTGCTGTTTATTTATCATTTAAATTATATAATAACGGAGGTAATAATAATGTTCAGAATAGGTCATGGTTATGATGTTCACAAGCTTGTTGAGGGAAGAAAATTAATTCTTGGCGGTGTGGATATTCCGCACACGACAGGTCTTCTCGGTCATTCGGATGCGGATGTGCTTGTTCATGCGGTAATGGATGCAATGCTCGGTGCTTTGGCACTCGGTGATATCGGTCATCTTTTCCCGGATACAGCAGAGGAATTCAAGGGTGCAGACAGCCTTAAACTCATGGAGGAGGTTGTCAGAGTATGCAGGGAAAACGGATATAAAATCGGGAATATCGATTCAACCGTAATCGCACAGGCTCCTAAACTTGCACCTCATATTGTGAAAATGCGTGAAAATATCGCAAGGGTGTGCGGCTGTGATGTTTCACAGATAAGCGTTAAGGCGACAACTGAGGAAAAACTCGGATTCACAGGGGAAAAACTCGGTATTTCGGCACACGCTGTCGCACTCATGGTAAAAATCTGACTTTTCAACTTTTAAATGTTCGTTCGTTGAAAAGTCAGTGCGGTTACAGAGTTTTCAACGCCTGTCGGTTGAAATGTTGGCTCACGGAAAGGAGAAGTTATGGGAAATATACTTGACTACCTCGACTGGAGAGGGGATATTCCTCTGTCTTTCGACGGATTCGGAGATGTGGATGCTTTTGTGCTTTCTCAGTTTGCGTATGTTCCGCTTGAGGGAATTGTGCCTTTCGGAATTGACATGAGCATAACGGTTGCAGAAGCTTTTTCTCTTTACGACAGCAGTAAAATTGAGGAATGCAAAAGGATTATCAGCTTTGAACAGGATAACATACTTTTTGAAAAAATGGCGAATTCAAGGCGTTTCAGAGATGTTAGGCTTTCGGGATACGTGAATTACATTGATTCTGAAATGGTTATGCAGTTTTCGGCTGTTTCGTGTACATTGGAGGACGGTACCGTTTACGTGGCATTCAGCGGAACGGATGATACTGTCGCAGGATGGAAAGAGGACCTTAACATAAGCTACAAACAGACTCCGAGTCAGTTTTACAGCGTTAAGTATATGAACGAAAATTTCGGGAATACCTCACGTATTATCCGCACAGGCGGACATTCAAAGGGCGGAAATCTTGCGGTTTATTCCTCTGCTTTCTGTGATGAACATATCAGAGACTCGATTACTGAAATTTATTCATTCGACGGTCCGGGATTTATTGACGAAATAACAGATACATTTGAATACAGGGCGGCTGTACCGAAAGTAAAAAGCTATGTTCCCGAACTTTCAGTTGTGGGGATTCTTTTAAGCAACGATGCCGAACACAAAATAGTAAAAAGTACAGCGGCGGGAATAAAACAGCATCTTGCGTATAACTGGGAGATTCTTGGAAAGAATTTCATATATGCGGGAGAACTTTCAAAATCGGGCGCAATTGTCAGAAAGGCTGTTACGGGCTGGCTTGACGAAATGGATGAGGACGAAAGAAAAAAGCTTGTTGAAACGCTTTTCAGCGTACTTGAGGCCCCCGAAAAAGATACACTCAAAGAAATTTCAAAAGGCAAATGGGCGGCTTATACTTCAATGTTAAAGGCTGTAAGGGGACTTTCCGCAGAAAAACAGAATATCCTCAGAGATGCAATAAAAAAGTTTGCACGAAACGGACGTGATGCAATAGCTGAGGAGGGAAGAATGCTGTTGAAGGAGAATGAAAATGGGACTTAATGACACACCTTCGGGAGAGAGAATTCACATAGGTTTTTTCGGGCAGAGAAATGCAGGTAAATCAAGCCTTGTCAATGCTTTTACGGGGCAGGAACTTTCGGTTGTCTCGGATGTAAAGGGAACAACAACGGATCCCGTTTACAAGGCAATGGAATTACTCCCTCTCGGACCTGTCGAAATAATTGATACCCCCGGATTTGATGATTCGGGCGAACTTGGTGAACTCAGAGTTAAAAAGACAAGGCAGATTCTTGCGAAAACCGATATTGCGGTACTCGTAACCGACAGCACATCGGGAGAGAACAAATGTGACAGCGAACTGATTTCTCTGTTTGAGGAGAGGAAAATCCCGTATATCAGAGTTTACACAAAATCGGATATAAGCGGAGTAAATATACTTGGTGAACGTGAAATATCCGTAAGTGCGGCTGAGGGGAAAAATATCGGCAGACTTAAAGAAATGACAGCTTCGCTTCTGTCGGACAGCACACAGGAAAGAAAACTCATAGCTGATAAAATCAGCAGGGGAGATGTGATTCTTCTCGTTATCCCTATTGATGAAGCCGCACCGAAGGGGAGACTTATTCTCCCTCAGCAGATGATGATAAGGGATATTCTCGATTCACACGCCTGCGCTGTTTCGGTTCAGGTTGAGGAACTCGAAAACACTCTGAAAAAAATAAAACCTGCACTTGTCATAACGGACAGTCAGGCATTCGGAGAGGTAAATAAAATTGTACCGAGGGAAATTCCGCTTACATCGTTTTCGATATTAATGGCGAGGTACAGGGGATTTCTTGAAACCGCTGTGAAGGGTGCGTATGAACTGAAAAATTTAAGAGACGGAGACAGGATTCTGATTTCCGAGGGATGCACACATCACAGACAATGCGGAGATATAGGAAGTGTGAAGCTTCCGAAACTTCTTAAAAAATACACAGGCTGTGATTTGGATATTCAGCTTTCATCGGGGAGGGATTTCCCGACGGATTTAAGCGGATTCAAGGCTGTGATTCACTGCGGCGGCTGTATGCTGAATGCAAAAGAAATGGAATACCGACAGAATACAGCAAATCAGCAGGGTATTCCTTTCACAAACTACGGAATTTCAATTGCCTGCATGAACGGAATATTAGACAGGTCGGTTGAGATATTCGGGAATGACTTAAAATAACAGGAGAAAAAATGAGTAAAAGACTTGGATATTTAATGTGGTTTATTGTACTTGTGGGGATTGAATTTGTTATCGGGATTTTCGTGCATGATAATTTCATCCGTCCGTACGTTGGAGATGTTATAATAGTATGGGTTCTGTATACGTTTGTAAAAGTATTTGCACCCGAAAAATGGAACTCATACATTATTGCAGTCGCAATTCTTATTTTCTCGTTTATCGTTGAATTTTTACAGCTTATTCATATAGTGGATATACTGGGGATTGAAAATAATTTCCTCAGAGTGCTTATCGGCACAAGCTTTTCAACGAGAGACCTTTTGTGTTATACAATAGGTACTGTCATAATCTGTATGATTAATTTTATGAGTGAATTAGCGAGTGGAAAAAAAGTGCATATTGGAAGAAAAGAATAGAATAAAACATCGTAGGGGACGCCGCCCTCGGCGTCCCGTTGATACAATGTGAATAGAATGAACGTAGGGGCGGGCGTCCCCGACCGCCCGAATATTCATATTCCAATTATAGTTTTTTTGACACGCAAAAAAGGACTGTTTTTTCAAACAGTCCTTTTAATATTATTGATTTGTAAATCAGAATTCAAGCTGTGAAATTACAGACTTGAGTGCGTCTGCACTTGCCTGGAGTTCCTTAACTTCAGCATCAGTAAGAACAGGATTGATTTCTCTCTCAATACCGTTGATACCTACTGCACATGGAAGGCTTATACATACATCTTCAATTCCGTATCTTCCGTTTACGAGTGTTGAAACTGTCATGATGTTGTTTGAATCACGGAGGATGTTATCACAGATTTTGTTTGTTGACATAGCGATTGCAAAGAAAGTAGCACCCTTTCTCTTGATAACCTCGCCGCCTGCCTTACGAACTTCGTCGATGATTTCGTCCTTGTTTACATCTGCCTGTTTCTGCTCTCTGCAATAGTCCTCCATAGGAACACCGCCGATGTTAGCGATTGACCATGGAATCATAGATGTATCACCGTGCTCACCGAGAATGTAAGCGTGAATGCTGCTTGGGCTGAGACCAACGTGGTCAGCAATGCTTGTACGGAGACGTGATGTATCGAGAGTTGTACCTGAACCGATAACCTGCTTTGGTGAAAGGTCTGTACACTTGAGAATTGTGTATGTGATGATATCAACAGGGTTGCTTACTACAACATAGATAGCATCGGGAGCAGCCTGTGCAACCTTTGGCATAACATCCTTGATGATGTTTACATTAGCCTGAGCAAGGTCGATTCTTGTCTGTCCCGGCTTACGTGCAAGACCGAGAGTTACAACAACGATGTCAGAACCTGCGGCATCATCATAATTACCGTCTGTAACTTCGATATTGTGGCTGAATGTCACACCCTGACGGATATCCATAGCCTCGCCCTTAGCCTTTTCCTTGTTTATATCAATGAGAACGATGTCTGAACAAGTGCCGGAAACTGCCATTGTGTAAGCGATAGTAGCGCCGACATTTCCTGCGCCGAGAATAGTAATCTTCTTTCCACCTTTATTATCTGTCATAATAAGACCTCCGAATAATTTGAAATTTTAAGTAGTAAGTCTAATGATAAATAGACCTAAGTCTATTATAACATTGTGTTATAAAAATATCAAGCAAAATAATTCATTACATCTCAATATTGTTAATTTCTTACAATCTGAAAGGTGATTTTATGTGCTTTTTGGATATAGAATCAAAATGTGGAGTTTATTGTCCGAAATTCAGTTTATCAGACATCAACATCTATTGATAAAAATGTTGAAACAGAGTTTTTCAACACAGTTTTCAACTGTTTCAACATTCGCTGTGTTGAAAACTGTGAATATGAGTTGAAAGATGTCGGATAATGAATAAAATCAAAGCTGTATTCATAAGCTATGAATAATTATTCATCAGAATGTGGATATTATACGGATAAATGAATATTTATTCAAAAACTATTGACAATTGCTGTAATAGGTGTATAATATTAGTATCATGTAAATTGATACTTTGGTTACGGATTCACAATGTTTCTGTACGGAGTATTTTAATATTCAGGAGGTTTTTAAAATGGCTAAGAAAGAATACAAAAAGGTCGTACTTGCTTACTCAGGCGGTCTTGACACATCAATCATTATTCCATGGCTCAAGGAAAACTACAACAACTGCGAAGTTATCGCTGTTTCTGCTGACGTAGGACAGGGTACTGAGCTTGACGGTCTTGAGGAAAAGGCTATCGCTACAGGCGCATCAAAGCTTTATATCGAGGACCTCAAGGATGAATTCGTTGATGATTATATAATCCCTACAGTTCAGGCTGGTGCTGTTTACGAGAACAGATACCTCCTCGGAACTTCTTTCGCTCGTCCTATCATCGCTAAGAGAATTGCTGAAATCGCAATCAAGGAAGGCGCAGACGCTATCTGTCACGGTTGTACAGGTAAGGGTAACGATCAGGTTCGTTTTGAACTCGCTATCAAGGCTTTCGCTCCTGATATGGGCATCATCGCTCCTTGGAGAGAATGGGATATCAAGTCAAGAGACGAAGAAATCGACTACGCTGAAGCACACAACATTCCTCTCAAGATTACAAGAGAGACAAACTACTCAAAGGATAAGAACCTCTGGCACCTTTCACACGAAGGTCTTGATCTCGAGGATCCTGCAAATGAGCCACAGTATGAGAAGAAGGGCTTCCTTGAGCTCGGAGTTTCCCCAATCGATGCTCCTGACAAGCCTACTTATGTAACAATTCACTTTGAAAAGGGTGTTCCTACTGCTGTTGACGGCAAGGAAATGAGCGGTGTTGAAATCGTTACAACTCTTAACAAGCTCGGCGGCGAGAACGGTATCGGTCTTACAGACCTCGTTGAGAACCGTCTCGTTGGTATGAAGTCAAGAGGCGTTTATGAGACTCCCGGTGGTACAATTCTTTACCACGCACACGAAGTTCTTGAGACAATCTGTCTTGACAAGGAAACTTCAAGAATCAAGCAGTATCTCAGCATCAAGTTTGCTGATATCGTATACAACGGTCAGTGGTTCACACCTCTCCGTGAAGCTATGAGCGCATTCGTTGAAAAGACACAGGAAACTGTAACAGGTGACGTTAAGCTCAAGCTCTACAAGGGCAACATCATCAATGCAGGAGTTACTTCACCATACACACTTTATGATGAAGAAGTTGCTACATTTGATGCTGATGAAGTTTACGACCAGGCAGATGCTAACGGATTCATCAACCTCTTTGGTCTTCCAATCCACGTTAAGGCTAAGCTTGACCAGAAGAGAAACAACAAGTAATTCATTAAGGGTTACTCTGTAAATACAAATTATACAGGCAGGGGAGGTTTTTTCTCCTGCCTGTTTGATTCCATAAAAAAATATAATGTGAATCTGATTTGTAGGGGCGGCGTTCCGCCGCCCGATATAAAACAATGAGAAAAATCATTGCGGTATGATGGTTCAATTTTATATTTTGTATCATGTGGTATTTTGTATTACCACGGGCGCCGAAACGGCGCCCCTACAAATCATAATTAACATAAACTAAAAGTTTTAGGAAAGGGGTTTGGGGGATAACCCTTTTTCAAAAGGGTTATCCCCCAACAGGAGAGAAAAATATGGCAGATATGATGTGGGCAGGAAGATTTTCAAAGCAGGTTGATGCAGGTGTCAACGCTTTCAATTCTTCAATTGCCTTTGACGGAAGAATGTACCGTCACGATATACAGGGCAGTATCGCACACGCTACTATGCTGGGTGACTGCGGAATCATTACAAAAGAGGACAGCCTTGAAATAATCGGCGGACTTAAAGAAATCCTCGCTGACATTGATTCGGGAAAGCTTGAACTTGACCCTAATGCAGAGGATATTCACATGTTCGTTGAGGCTGAACTTACAAAGAGACTCGGTGATGTCGGAAAGAGACTTCACACATCACGTTCAAGAAACGACCAGGTTGCAGTTGATTTAAGACTTTATCTTAGAGATGAAGTAAAGGAAATCAAGGCACTTGTAAAGGAACTCATTGTAACTCTCATTAAAATGGCTAAAGAGCATACTGAAACAATTATGCCCGGTTACACACATTTACAGAGAGCGCAGCCTATCACACTTGCACATCATCTCATGGCTTATGTGTGGATGCTTTTCAGAGACCTTTCAAGACTTAACGACGCTTATGAGAGAATGAACGTTTGTCCTCTCGGAAGCGGTGCGCTTGCAGGTACAACATACAAGACAAACCGTCAGCAGACTTCTGCACTTTTAGGCTTCTATGAACCTATGCCGAACAGCCTTGACGGAGTTTCCGACAGAGATTACTGCGTTGAGTTATGCTGTGCATTCTCACTCCTCATGACACATCTTTCAAGATTCTCAGAGGAAATCATCATGTGGTGTTCATGGGAATTCAAATTCGTTGAACTTGATGACGCATTTGCAACAGGTTCATCAATCATGCCGCAGAAGAAAAACCCTGATGTTACTGAGTTAATCAGAGGAAAGACAGGAAGAATCAACGGCGACCTCATTACACTTCTCACAATGATGAAGGGTATTCCGCTTGCATACAACAAGGATATGCAGGAGGATAAGGAAGCAATTTTCGATGCTGTTGACAATGTTAAACTCTGCGTTAAGACATTCATTCCTATGCTTGCAACAATGCGTGTTCTCAAAGACAACATGAGAAATGCCGCAGCAAAGGGATTCATCAACGCAACAGACTGCGCTGATTACCTTGTTAAGAAGGGTATGCCTTTCAGAGATGCTTACAAAATCACAGGAACACTCGTTGCACAGTGCATTGAAAAGGGACTCACACTTGAAACTCTCCCGATTGAGGATTACAAGGCTATGACAGATAAATTCGATACAGATGTATTTGATGCAATCAGCCTTGATACCTGCGTAAGAGAAAGAAAATCAGAGGGCGGTCCTTCACCTGAGGCAGTTGCACATCAGATTAAGCTTGCAGAAGATAAGCTTGAATGCTATGATATATGAGTAAAAAAGATGCAGTTTTCATACTCGGACTTACTCTGTTAATGGGCGTAATCTGGGTTACGGGTGAACTTGTAATGGGACTTTGGGTGGCTGTGCTTCCGAAAGTACACGCATACTGGACTACGGGAATTATCGTCCTTACAGTCATAATAAGCGTGGTTCATTCCGTAATGAAAGACGAATCAGACCGTACAGATCCGAAAATTGAAAAGTACGAAAGAAAAGTAAATAAGCGTAAAAATAAATCCGAATAAAACCTGTCGGCGAAATACGAACAGAATGATGCAGGGGCGGCGTCCCGCCGCCCGAATTTAACCGAACAAATGAAAAATTAACATTTCAGTTTGTTGATTTTATTTTATATTTTTTGTATCATTTAGTATTTCGTATAACCACGGGCGCCGGAACGGCGCCCCTACAGAATATGGTGTAACGGAAAATTGTAGGGGACGGCGTCCCCGACGTCCCACAAGCTGAGCCAGCTTGACCGCAGTTCGCGCTGTCACTCGTTTCACTCGCTTAATCTGTACAAGACTTTTATTTATCATCGCGAATGGAAAAAATATAAATTGAAAGTTTTAGGAAAGGGGTTTGGGGGATAACCCTTTTTCAAAAGGGTTTCCCCCAAAAAGAAAGAGGTATTTGAAATGTCAGTTAAAATTTACATAGACGGACAGGAAGGTACAACAGGACTTAAAATTTTAGAGCGTTTTGAGGGAAGAAACGACATTGAGCTTATGAAAATAAGCGAGGACAAAAGAAAAGATCCCGAAGAACGTGCAAAGTTTATAAATTCTGCTGATTACGTTTTCCTTTGTCTCCCTGATGCTGCTTCAAGAGAAGCTGTATCATTCATAAACAATGACCATGTACGTATTATAGATGCTTCAACAGCACACCGTACAAATCCCGAATGGGCATACGGATTCCCTGAGCTTTCAGAGGCTCACAGAGAAAAAATCCGTACATCAAACAGAGTAGCAGTTCCGGGATGCTATGCAAGCGGATTCAATTCAGTTGTCTATCCTCTTGTAAGCAACGGAATTATTCCTGCTGATTTCCCTGTTTTTGCATACGCAACATCAGGCTACAGCGGAGCAGGAAAAAAGGCTATCGCAGTATATGAGGGCGATGAAAAGCCTTATGAATTCAACAGCCCCCGTCAGTATGCAATGTCACAGGAACACAAGCATCTTCCTGAGATGCAGGCTGTATCAGGTCTTAAATACAAGCCTATGTTCAATCCTATGGTATGTGATTATTTCAGCGGAATGGTTGTAAGTGTGCCGATTCAGACAAGAATGCTCCCGAACGGAACAACTCCCGAAAAGGTGCATGAGATGTTTGCAAAGCACTATGAGGGTTCAAACATGGTTGAGGTTATGCCTCTCATGAGCCACGATGAGCAGAAGACATTTTTCCTTGCTTCAAATACTCTCAGCGGCATAAACAAGATGCAGATTTTCGTATTCGGAAATGATGAGCAGATTCTTGTATGTTCAAGACTTGACAACCTCGGAAAGGGCGCAAGCGGTGCGGCTGTTCAGTGTCTTAATATCATGATGGGCATTGATGAGACAACAGGTCTTGTATAATGGCTGACAAAAAAAAGACGAACAAGGATGCTATCTTTACAATGCAGTCACTTGCGGCGACAGTGCTTTCACTTTTTATGCTCATGGCTGTCATGGGCGGAGGAAGATTCTGTCTGCTTGGCGGTATGCTTTCTGTAAATACGGTGTTCGCCCTGACTGCATCAATGATGGCTCTGATTATTTTAAATATAGCCTGTACAAGAAAAAAAGAGGATGGTTCGCTTAAAGAATTTCCTGTAATTGTTTCGGCTGTCGGGCTTGTATTCTGTCTGATATGTCTGATTACGGGATTCGTTAAGGATATATCCGATACAAAAATAAAAGACGAATATCACATAAGCGAGGATAAATCCATTGTTCTGACGGAAACAACCGTAAAGAACAAGTATACGGAAACAGTGCGTTCATACATTACGGTTTATCTTAAAGGCGGTGCAACCGCAAAGAAACTCGGTGAAGTTGATGAATCAATGTTCGCTGTAAACTGTATAGAGAGCGGAAATTATGACTGCTCATTCGACAATGAGACGGAAGTATTCACGCTGACGTGTTATCATGGGGGCTACGGTCACGGAGAGGTTTACCTTGCCTATGATGACGGAAGCCTTGTATATAAATTCCCTGTTAAATACAAGACCAAAGGTCAGAAAAAACACGAGGAAAAAATAAAAGAGGAAGCTGAGTAATTCGGCTTGCAAATATCGTCGTGGAAATACTGCGGCGGAAAAGGAGTGATTTACATGGAACTTAAAAAAGTCGGTAAAGTTAAATTTATAGATGGCGGCGTATGTGCTGCAGGCGGATTCCGTGCAAACGGTATAAAGTGCGGACTTGCCCACGCAGGACAGGTTGCAACAGGCACAAAGAAAGACCTTGCGCTTATCGTTGCTGATGAGATGTGTTCAGCGGCGGCAGTATACACAACAAACAAGGTTAAGGGTGCGCCGATACTTGTTACAAAGAAGCATATCAGGAACGGTATGGCAAAGGCTGTTGTTGTAAATTCTGTAAATGCCAACACCTGCAATGCAGACGGAGTTGAAAAGGCAGAGGCTATGTGCCGCCTTGCCGCAAAGGAACTCGGAATTGATGAAAATGATGTAATCGTTGCATCAACAGGCGTAATCGGTCAGCCGCTTCCTATTGAGCCTATTGCAAACGGTATGCCCGAACTTGTAAAAGGTCTTGCTTATGACGGAAACAACAAGGCTGTTGAGGCAATAATGACAACAGATACAATGCCGAAGGAAGTTGCGGTTGAATTTGAACTCGGCGGAAAAATGTGTAAAATGGGCGGTATGCTTAAAGGAAGCGGAATGATTCATCCGAATATGGCTACAACTCTCACATTCATCACAACAGATGCCGCAGTTTCACCTGAGTTTCTTCAGAGAGCATTAAGTGATGTTGTAAAGGTTACTCTCAACAGAGTAAGCGTTGACGGAGACACATCAACAAATGACATGGTATGCGTACTTGCATCGGGTATGTCGGGAATAAAGGAAGTAAACAGCGAGAACGAGGAATTCGAGAAATTTGAAAATGCGCTTTACAATGTACTCATGAATCTCGGTCGTCTTATGGCACGTGACGGAGAAGGCGCAACAAAGCTTATTGAATGTCTCTGTACAGGAGCTGACACAGAAAAAACTGCTGAAACAGTAGCAAAATCGGTTATTACATCAAGCCTTTTCAAGGCGGCAATGTTCGGAGAGGATGCAAACTGGGGACGTATTCTCTGTGCGGTAGGTTATGCGGATGCAGATTTTGACATAAACATGGTAGATGTAAAGATTGGTTCTGAAAAGGGATTCATTGATGTATGCAAAGACGGAGCAGGAGTTGAATTCTCTGAGGAAAAGGCAAAGGAAATCCTCATGGAGGAAGTAATCAACATCAACATAAGCATTGGTGAGGGTTCATGTTCAGCAGTTGCATGGGGATGCGACCTCACATACGACTACGTAAAAATCAACGGAGACTACCGTTCCTAACAAGCTGGTCGGTAGCGCCGACAGATCACACGAACTGCGGTCAAGCCGGCTCAGCTTACGGGACGTCGAGGACGCCGTCCCCTACAGTCGGTAATTCAATACCACGTTTGTAATAAATCGGATAGAATGTTGTAGGGGTGGGCGTCCCCGACCACCCCAATTGGATTTCGATTTGTTTTCGGCATCGGGACATCGGGGATACTGTTCCCTGCAAATGGTGAAAATCAAATCCATGATTGAAATAAATCGGTACAGTAAATAAATATTCCTATGATAAACAGGAGAAAAAAATGGAAAATAATATTTCAAATTCTGATAAATCACAGATTTTAATTGATGCACTTCCGTATATTCAGAAATACAGCAATAAGATTGTTGTTGTAAAATACGGTGGAAATGCTATGACAAACAAGGAACTCAAAGATGCTGTAATGGAAGATATTGTTCTTCTTTCACTCGTCGGCATCAAGGTTGTTCTCGTTCACGGAGGCGGCCCCGAAATTAATGATATGCTCAAAAAACTCAATATCGAGAGCAAATTCATCAACGGTCTGCGCTATACTGATGATGCTACTGTAAATGTGGTTAAAATGGTTCTTGCAGGAAAGGTAAACAAGGAACTTGTACAGCTTTTCTCTCAGCATAAGGGCAGGGCTGTAGGTCTCTGCGGTATCGACGGAGAAATGCTCATGGCAAAGAAAAAGGTTTCCGAGGACGGACAGGACTTAGGCTGGGTAGGTGAAATCACAAAGGTAAATACAAAGCCGGTTCTTGATGCAATCCATAACGGAAATGTTCCGATTATCGCTACAGTTGCAACTGATGAGGAAGGCAATACATACAACGTAAACGCTGATACAGCAGCGGCAAGAATTGCGGCTGAACTCGGTGCGGAGAATCTTATTCTCATGACAGATATTGCGGGACTTCTCAGAGATAAGGATGATCCTTCAACACTTATTCCGAAGGTAAATGTAAGTGATGTTCCGAATTTAAAGAGACAGGGTATTATCTCAGGAGGAATGATTCCTAAGATTGAATGCTGTGTTGAAGCAGTAAGACGTGGAGTTAAGGGTGCTGTGATTATCGACGGAAGAGTACCTCACTCAATTCTTATTGAAATTCTTTCAAATGAGGGTATCGGTACTCAGTTTGTATAATATACGGATGTATTATTTGTACGAAATGCACAAAAGAAGTTAATGATTTTAACGATTTAATTAAAAGTTTACAGATTATTTTAATAAGCTATTGATTTGTATATCGTGTTAGCGGTATAATGATAAGGTGAATAGTTATTACACTATGCTCAGGAACAGATTTTTTTCCGTTCCTGCTTCTTGAAAGGGAGATATAAAATGAATACTATAGAAAAATTCAATAAAAATGTTGTACAGTCATACGGTAGGTATCCTCTTGTTATGGAGCAGGGAAACGGAAGAAGATGCACAGACGAGGACGGAAAGGAATATATTGATTTCGGAAGCGGAATCGGTACTAATTCCCTCGGTTACTGTAATGAAAAATGGGCTGACGCTGTATGCAGTCAGGTAAGAAAATTACAGCATAATTCAAATTACTACTATACTGCTGTTCAGGCTGAATTTGCAGAAAAACTCTGTAAAACATCAGGTTATGAGGGCGTTTTCTTCTGCAACAGCGGTGCAGAGGCTAACGAATGTGCAATTAAGACTGCAAGGAAATACAGCTTCGATAAGTATGGAAAGGGCAGACATACAATTATAACTCTCGTCAACTCTTTCCACGGAAGAACAATGGCAACTCTCTCAGCTACAGGTCAGGACGTTTTCCATAACTACTTCTTCCCGTTCCTTGAAGGATTTGTCTATGTCACGGCTAATGATATTGACGATTTAAAGGCAAAACTTGATGATACAGTTTGTGCAGTAATGCTTGAATATGTACAGGGTGAGGGCGGTGTAAACTCACTTGACAGGGAATTTGTTGACGCAGTTTTTGAACTCTGCGGCAAAAAGGATGTTCTTGTAATCGCTGATGAAGTTCAGACAGGAGCAGGACGTACAGGAAAATTCCTTGCAGGTGAACACTTCGGAAAAAAAGCCGACATCACCACAATGGCAAAGGGTATTGCAGGCGGTATTCCGATAGGTGCCTGCCTCATGAATGAAAAGTGCAAGGGTGTTCTTGTACCGGGAACTCATGGTTCGACTTTTGGCGGAAATCCCATTGCCTGTGCAGGAGGCATTGCAGTTGTTGATACCCTCAATGAGGAAGGATTCCTCGATGAGGTTGCCGAAAAGGCAGAATACATAAAAAATAAGCTTTCTTCATGCAGTGAGGTTGAAGGAATCAGCGGTCTCGGTCTTATGATAGGCGTTGCATTAAAGACAAAAACCGCTTCGGACATTGCCAAAAAATGTCTTGAAAAAGGACTTCTTGTTCTTACAGCCAAGACAAAGGTAAGACTTCTCCCTCCGCTTAATATTTCTTACAGCGAGCTTGATGAAGGCTTGAAAATATTGATGGATATACTGGAGGAATGATTATGGAGTTAATTATATCGGCTAAGAATGGAAAGTACTATGTTACTGACAAAAAAGACCGTAATCTGTATACTGTCAAGAAAAAAGCATTCGGAAAAGGAAAATTCGTGCTTCATGATGCGAGTAACTACAATCTCTACACACTCTCTCAGATAGGCGATGAGAGAAAGCCTGCTTTCAATATAAGTCATAATGAAAAGGGTATTATTTCTCTTTCATGCAAGTCAATGTTTCTTGATCCTACAATCAATGTAAAGGGCAAGGATACATCGGGCACAGCAGTTATGTATGACCTTGTGAGCAAGGATCACAGAGATTTTAAAATCGTCCGTAACGGTGACGAAGAAGTAGGAAGCATTACTACAAGACTTACTGCGGCAGGTGATTTCCAGTACGGGCTTGAAATCGAAGACAAGATATTTGATGATTACATCCCTCTTTTCGCAGTTGCAGTTGATCTTGCCTTTGCAGATATGAATCAGTCGATTAACAACTGATTTATGAATGAACCGTAACGGGGCGGTGTTTTTGCCGCCCCTCTTTGAATTTTTATTAATCGAAAGGACAATGTAAAATGAAACACTTACTTAAACTTCTTGATCTCAGCAAAGAAGAAATTATTGATATTCTCAATCTTGCAGATCAGCTTAAATATGAACTCAAACATGGGATTCCGCATCCGCATCTTCAGGGAAAGACTCTCGGAATGATTTTCCAGAAGTCTTCAACACGTACACGTGTTTCTTTTGAAACAGGTATGTATCAGCTCGGCGGCTCAGCACTTTTCCTTTCTTCAAATGATCTTCAGATCGGCAGAGGTGAACCTGTACAGGATACTGCACGTGTTCTTTCACGCTATCTCAACGGTATCATGATCCGTACTTTTGAACAGGCTGAGGTTGAGGCTCTTGCTGAATACGGAAGCATTCCGATTATCAATGGTCTTACAGATTTCTGTCATCCATGTCAGGTTCTCGCTGACCTCATGACAATCAGAGAGTTCAAGGGAAGCTTTGACGGACTCAAAATGACATTTATCGGTGACGGAAACAACATGGCTAACTCACTCATCGTCGGCGGTCTTAAAGTCGGCATGACAGTTGCAGTTGCTTGTCCTGATGATTACCAGCCTCCAAAGGAGATTCTTGAGTTTGCAAAGCAGTATGGCGATAAGTTTATACTTACAAATTCACCTGTTGAAGCCGCAAAGGATTCAGATGTCGTTTACACTGATGTATGGGCATCAATGGGACAGGAAGGCGAGGCTGAAAAGAGAAAACTTGCTTTCGAGGGCTATCAGATTAATGATGAGGTTATGGCTGCTGCAAATAAGGAAGCTATGGTTCTTCATTGTCTCCCTGCACACAGAGAAGAAGAAATCACAGCAAAGGTATTTGAAGCTCATGCAGATGAAATCTTCGAGGAAGCTGAGAACAGACTTCACGCTCAGAAAGCTGTTATGGTTAAACTTATGGCATAATTCGTCAATTTGTGCTGAAATTTAATACTAAATATACAAAAAAGGACGGTATTTTTCCGTCCTTTTTTAGTTTTTGCAACAAACTTGTAATAATTGTAACCGTTTTGAAACTTTTTTCGTTGACTTATGAAAAACTATTTGTTATAATAGTTATGCTAAGAAAGTGTATTGCTTCACAGAATATTTTATGCGAATGACGCACAGAAAAATACAAGTGTCAGGTGTGAAACGATAAGGGCATATTATTATATTTGGAGGGTAATTAGGATGAAAAAGATTATTAAAACTCTTGCAGCCGCTGTATGCGGTGCAGTATGTCTCGGAACTGCTGCTGCGTTTACTTCTTTTGCCGCTGACTACATCCTCGGTGATGTGAACGGAGACGGTTTGGTTGATGCTTCGGATGCTTCTGCAATCCTTGCTTTCTATGCAGACGCTTCTACAAAGGATGAAATTGACTATTATTACGATTATTATGGAATAAGCCGAACAGCGGACATGAACAAAGACGGATACGTTGATGCTTCGGATGCTTCTGCTGTACTCAATTATTACAGCTACGTGTCAACAAGTACGGGTGATGAAATAGTTGATACGGAAATTTATTTCGATGATGAGAAACTTGCTGAGTATATTGGTTTTAACGGAACTGATATTTACAGCAATATCAAAGTTACTGAAAGCTACAACGCTTCTGTAAAGCAGGTAGGACTTAAATGGAATCCTATCGAGGACGCAGACGGTTATCTTGTTGATTTCTACACAGATCAGGAGTATGACGAAAACGGTCAGCCTTTCAAGTATTCAAGGGATGTCAGCACAGCACAGTTTACTGCACAGCTTAATACACCGCTCGGGAATACAAGCGCATACAGATACAGAATCAAGCCTTACAAAATCTTTGCGGGAAGAAAGGTTTATGCTTCTGAGGGATATGCAGGCGGAACATGGGATCACAACAGCGTTACGGGATATACTGTGCCTTATCAGAATAACCTTGAACTTCTCGTAAATGCCGCAGACCTCAAGCCGCACAATACAATTTATCAGTACAATATCAAGTACGATAATTCACACGGAGGAGAGCCATTCTGCAACGGTACTCTGAATGTGTATCAGTCTGAGATTGATGTGTACAAAGAGTTTGCAGAGGAGCATTTTGAAGCAGGAATGACAAATTATCAGAAGATATGGTATCTTGCTGACTGGATGCACGAAAATGTTAAGTACGCAACTGCTGAGGAATACAGCAAATATGTGTTATGGGATGGAAGATATGTTACACATTGTCTTGTTGACAAGGTAGGACAGTGTATTCAGTATAACGGAGCGTTGGCACAGATACTCAGCTATATGGGATATGATGCCTATATGCTCGAAATGTACACAAGCGGACAGCATTTCAGATGTGAATGTACAATAGACGGAATACCTTTCAGCTTTGAGGTAGGAGACAAGGGTTCGGATTCGCCTCAGTGGAATTACAGATGGCTTTGGATTTTCAGCGAAAAAGAAGTTAAACTTCCCGAAAGACCATCAAATGAAGAAGAGTATTAATATCAAAAAGGCGGACGATAGTCCGCCTTTTCCTGCATATTTCGGCAGAAAAAATGCTATTGTGAAAAATAAATAAAAATCAAGCGAAAATATTGGATAATAATTTACACCGTAAATTGTTGACAAATCCGGAAATTGATGATATAATATAAAAGCTGTCGGACGGGAGAGCGATACAGAATAGGAACGGAATAAGGGATAGAAGAAGCTGTTCGGGACTGAGGAAAGAGAAGTTCAACGAAGTTTTAGAAATTCGGAAAAAAAGTTTCTAAAGAAGG
>JAZLGM010000074.1:0-19328 GCA_045616285.1 Ruminococcus sp. | reverse complement strand
AATTTTCTTGCAGAAATAAAAAAGCGCCTCTCGTTTCCGAGAAGCGCTATGCAGTATTCAGTTTTAGGCATAAAAATAGCGGACAGCACTTCACGTTATATGAAACACCATCCGCTTTCAGGATATTCAATTTTTAATGTCAAAGAAGTATTAATTTATACTAAGCCAAAATGTATTAGAGCATTCTTAATAGCCTCAAACTTTTCAGGGGAAGGACAATTTTTAGAATTGCTTACATCCTTGCCGAAATTTGAGTGAATAGTTACAGGCAATCCAAGACTTCTTTTCACATCGGCAATATGCGCAGAGCGTGCTCTGAAACCATATTTTTCCACTGTATAATCCTGAATCATTTTATAGGTAACTTTTTCTTTAGGCTTATTTTTATTCGCTTTTTTCTGAGCTTTGTTTAGAGAAATCTTTCCTTCTTCTTCACCAAATTCCAATTTTACGTCAATTGTAGTTGTGATTTCTTTGTGGGAAATGTTGGACAAAAGTACAACACACTCAACGTGCCTCGTGCCAGGGAAGAAATCACATCCGACAACTCTGTCAACAGAATAACCATTTTCGGACAGCCATTTAGAATCTCTTGCGGCAGTTGATGGATTGCAAGAAATCATTACAATTCTTTCAGGTTCAGCATCTGCAACTGTTTTAAGTGTTTCTTCTGAGCAACCTTTTCTTGGTGGGTCAAGGACAATAATATCAGGGGAAAGACCTTGTTTTTTCAGTTTTTCAAAGACGGCTCCGGCATCACCTGTGTGGAATTCTGCATTAATAATACTGTTATTCTTAGCATTTTCCTTAGCATTAAGGATAGCTTCGGGGACAATTTCAACACCTATTACTGATTTACAGTAATCAGCCATAGAAAGACCAATAGTACCTGCACCGCAATATAGGTCGAGCAGAGTGTCATTTTTAGTAAGTGAAGCATATTCAAGAGCCTTGCGATAAATTTTTTCAGCCTGTTTTGTGTTAATCTGATAGAATGACAGGGGAGATATAGTAATTTCATTTCCGCACATTCTGTCAACAATATAATCCGCACCATATAATGTTACACATTTTTCACCCAGAATTACATTTGTTTTTTCAGGATTAACATTCATAACAATGCTTTTAACATCAGAAAATCTTTCTGTAATCAAATTACAAATAGGCATAAGCTGACGTTTAATGTCCTTACGAACAACTAAACACAGCATAATTTCATTTGAATATTCTCCTTTACGCAAATAAATGTGACGAAGTATACCTGTGTTTGTCTTTTCGTCATACGCAGATATCCCCCTCGAATTCACATAATCCATCACAAACCTTAGAATTTCTGAGAATATCACAGGCTGCAACGGACAATCTGTAACAGGAACAAGTCTGTGACTTCTCGGAGCATAAAAACCGCAAACAGCTTTTCCATTGATATTTGCAACAGGATACTGAGCTTTGTTTCTGTATCTGTCGGGAGAATCAGCAGAAATGAATTCGTCAAACTGAGGTTTAAGTCCGCCTATTCTGCGAAAAGCATCTTTGACAACGTTATTCTTAGCAATACATTCAGCTTCATAGGAAATATGACGAAATACACATCCGCCGCATTTTTTATAAACAGGGCAAATACGTTCTTTACGGTCAGGGGAGGGGACAATAACTTCATCTACTATACCGAAAGCATACGAACTCAGAACCTTAACTATTTTAATTTTTACTTTATCTCCAACTGCTGTTTCAGGTACAAAAACTGCGATATTATCAATTCTGCAAACACCGCTTCCCTCAGATGTCAGTCCTGTTATTTCAACGGTGTACAATTGGTTCTTTTCAAGCATTCTGTAATCTCCTTTTTCTTTTCCATAAGTTCATCAAATCTGTTAATATATTCATAAGGAAACTTGTAGTTATGAACACGTTCTATTCTTCCGCCATCATAAACGAGCTTTGTTGAAGCAGCACATCCCGCACCGAGAATTGTCTGAGTTTCATCCATAATGAAAATATTATAGTAACTCTCATAGTCTTTTTTAGCGTAACCTATATTTTCTAGATTATCAACCGTATTCTTCTGACGATACATATAGTAGGGAAGATAATCATTCTCAATAAGCTTTTCTACACTGTAATCAACCATTTCTACAGCAGGACTTTCAGGCATTTTTCCATCCTTAAACAAATCTGCAGATCGCTTGATTGTCAGCGTATGAACTGTAATACTTTCAGGTGAAAGATCAATTATTCTGTCAAGAGAGTTTCTGAAACTGTCAGCTGATTCAGTAGGAAGACCTGCGATAAGGTCAGTATTTATATTTGTAAATCCGATTTTTCTCGCAAGTTCAAATGCACGTACAGCATCTTCACCGCTGTGCTTTCTTCCGATGACTTTTAACACATCATCATTCAATGTCTGAGGATTTACAGAAATCCTGTCCGCACCAAGTGCCTTTATAACTCTTAGTTTTTCTTCTGTTATTGTGTCCGGTCTACCGGCTTCAACGCTGTATTCACGAACCTTGTTGAGGTCGAAATGTTTTTCAACAGCTTCCATTATTGTCCTGAGTTCATTAGCTGAAATTGAGGTTGGAGTGCCTCCTCCGAAATAAATTGTATCAATCTTGGTATCTGTGTCTCTTACGATTTGCCCAATTATTTCGAGTTCCCTGCAAAGCGCTGAAACATATTCAGGCATAAGTTTTATTGCTGATTCCATAGAATGAGAAACAAATGAACAATAACTGCATCTTGTTGGACAAAAGGGAATAGAAACATATAAACTAACAGCCTCTTTATCTATTTTTTCAAGTATAGGAAGCTGATTCTCAGCAGTGGCATAAGCAATTTTAAATTTTTGAGGAGATATTTCATATTTTTCTGTAAGACTTCTTTCAATTTCAGATTCCGAATGATTTTTCTCCATAAGCTGAGTTATCTTTTTTACGGGACGTATTCCCGTCATTAATCCCCATGGAGGGTTAATTCCTGTCTTTTCTTTTAAAATATGATATAGAAGTCTGCAAAGTTCATGTTCAACAACACTTCTTTCGGTAAAGCAGGGGAGTACAGCTTCGGATTTTACGGGTTCCTCACCGTTCAGACGAACTGTTGTGCTGATATGTATGTTTTCTGTTTCAGATACTTCGGCAATTACAAATTCATCACCGACAGCATCATTAATATTTTCTGAAAAATTGAATCTTGAAGTATAAAAAAACAGTTTAAGAGTAGATTCAATTTCATACTTAAAAGAATTGCCGATTAAAATAATCGGCATTTTTAAATCATTTTTCATATTATTGTAACATCGGAAAAGAATATGTCCCGACGTAATCCTTTCTATTTTATGGCAAAATATGCCTTTATTTCCATGGTCGCTTCTTTCCCGTCCAGCCTTTATCCTTCCAGTATTTTACATCTCTTTCATTGAATCCGTTTCTTTGCATAAGATGCATAATAAAGAAAAACATTTTTGTCTTTAATGATGGCTGGATATTGCTGTTTCGCTTTACTATCAAATCAGCAAGTGAAGAAGTTTTAGTATCAATTGCTTGTTTTTTCTTTTCAGTAATGCTTTCCCAGTTCACAGCGGCAACAGGGAAGCCGAGCCTGTAAATTCTTGCACATCCCCAGAAAAACAGACTGTCAGCCATATCCTTGTTTGTTGATTTCATTCCAGCACCTGCCGCAGTTGAGATACATACAGCCTGCTTTCTGAACATTACTTCTTCAGGTGAATGAACCATCCAGCGATAACCATAATGGTCAAGTAAAGCTTTCATAGCCGCTGTTGCATGGTAAACATAAACAGGACTTGCCAAAATGATGACATCAGCTTCATCGAGTGCATCAGTTATCGGTTTCAATTTATTGTAATGGGGACATCTAGTTTCTGATTCTATGAAACATTTTGTACATCCAACACAGAATTCTCCAAAATCTCTCGGAAGAAAGAATTCTTTTATATCTCCTCCGATTTTTTCAGCAAGCATTCGGGCAACGTGATAAGTTGAACCTTTATGACTCTGTCCATAAATTACTGTAATTTTCATTGACTCTCACCTTGATATCATAATCTGTTCATGAACATATTGTATTTCTTTTCATCTGATAAAGTTGTAGTTTCTCCATGTCCCGGGTATACTCTGTAATCCTTATCAAGCTGTTTTAGTTTTTTGAGAGAATTTTCCATGAAATGCGGATTGCTTCCGGGGAAGTCAGTTCTTCCGATTGATTCAGCAAAAAGAGTATCTCCCGAAAACATTACATCCTCGCAAAGATAGCATACACTTCCGTATGAATGCCCCGGTGTGTGCATAACGCTGAAATTATAATCACCATCGTTAATAATGCTGTTGTCTCTTACAACAATATATTGTGATACAGGGGAAAACGGTTCACCCGACATATAATTGTGAAGCGACTTTTCAGAACTCTCAAGCATTGATGCATCATTCTCATGAATGTATACGTCTGCACCTGTTGCCTTCCTTACAGCTTCTATTCCGTTAATATGATCAAAATGACCATGTGTAACAAGAATTTTTGTAAGATTAAGATTTCTGTTTTTTATAAATTCAAGGAAAAGCTCACTGTCTCCTCCGATATCAACAGCGACACAATTTCCTTTTCCTGTCTCGGCAATAAAACAGTTTGTCCCCAATTCACCGAGATGAAGAGTATAAACTTTCATATAATCCCCTCCATTATTTCTGGTTGTTACCTCTTTCAACCGCAATAACATTCTTAATCTTTTTCAGCTTAGTCATAATTGAATCAAGCTGTGCAGGTCCCTTGATTTCGATTGTAAATTCAAGAAACGCATTTCCGTTTTTAAGATTTCTTGATGATGAATGCAGAATAGGAATTTTTCCCTCAGCCAATACAGCAGAAGCATCATAAAGAAGTCCAACTCTGTCTGTAGATGTAATTGAAATAGTTGTCTGAACAACGCAATGTTCAATGCCCGACCACTCAACCTCACACCATCTTGCGAGTTCTTCTGCATTATTTCTCTGTAATGCGGAAATATAGTTTGTACAGGTCTTTGTATGAACGGTAAGACCGAATCCTCTTGTAACGAATCCGACAATTTCCTCTCCCGGAATAGGATTACAGCATCCCGCATACTTGGTATTAATGCCTCTGATTGAATCGAGAACAATACCGGCTTTACTTCTCTGAGGAGCAACAAGCTGAATCTCATCTGACTTTTCAGATTCAGAAACCATCTTGTCGTATTTATTTTTAAGCTGAGGAATTATTTTTTCGAGTGTAATTCCGCCATATCCGACAGATGCAAAGAAATCGTCAAGATTCGCACAATTGTGGTGTGAAAATGTATCTCCGAGGAATTCTTCATACTTTGATTCATCAATCTGAATATCCGATCTTTTAAATGCCTTTTGTAATATGATTTTTCCCTCAGCGATATTTTCGTCACGACGCTCTCTCTTGAACCATGAGCGAATCTTTGAACGTGCATCAGTTGTTTTGGCAATTTCAAGCCACGCTCTGTTTGGACCTTTATCAGGATCCTTACTTGTCAGAATCTCACATTTCTGACCTGTTTCAAGTTCATAGTTCAGCTGAACAATTCTTCCATCGACTTTGGCACCTATAGTCTTATGACCGATTTCGGTATGAATTCTGTATGCAAAGTCAATACAGGTTGATTTGACAGGAAGCTGTATAGCTTTTCCCTTAGGTGTCATAACAACGATTTCTTCCGGAGAGATATCATTCTTTATAGCTGTAACAATTTCTTCAACATCATCTGCTGACTGCTGTTCTTCAAGGAGCTGACGAATCCATGCAACACGCACATCAGAACCATCTCTAACTTTTATGCCCTCCTTGTACTTCCAGTGAGCGGCAATACCATATTCCGCAGTCTCATGCATCTCAAAGGTTCTTATCTGAATTTCAAATGGTATTCCTTCTTCTCCGATAACAGTAGTATGAAGAGAACTGTACATATTGTTTTTTGGAGCAGAAATATAGTCCTTGAATCTGTTTGGAATAGGTCTGAACATATCATGAACAAGACCGAGAACACTATAGCACTCAGACACGCTTGATACGATAATTCTGACAGCGTATTTGTCATAAATCTCATCCATGTTTTTACCGAGAACAAATATTTTCTTGTAAATACTGTAAATACTTTTTACTCTGCCTTCAATTTTGGGCGGATTTTCAAATTTTATTGTGCTGAATCGTTCTGATATTCTTGTTTTTATTGTTTCAATGAACTTTTCACGTTCTTCCTTTCGGCTTTCAAGTATTCCTTCTATATCAGCATAAGCATAAGGATCAAGATAACGGAACGAAAGATCTTCAAGTTCCTCTTTCATTGAACGAATTCCGAGACGATGTGCAATCGGAGCATATATATTCATTGTTTCAATTGCTGTACTTATCTGCTTATGTCTCGGTCGGAATTTCAGAGTACGGATATTGTGGAGACGGTCTCCGAGTTTAATAATAATAACACGAATATCCTGATACATCGCAATAAGAATCTTACGGACATTCTCAGCAGTCTGTTGTTCCTTGGTGTTTGTCGGAACTTTGCTGAGTTTTGTTACGCCGTCAACAAGCATTGCAACATCTTGTCCGAAGTGTTTTTTCAGATCATCAAGAGTTGCAGGTGTGTCCTCAACCACATCATGAAGAAGCGCAGCACATATTGTATCAGTATCCATGCTGAATTCAAGGAGTATATATGCAACAGCAAGAGGATGAATTATATAAGGCTGTCCTGAAGAACGAAACTGACCTCTGTGAGCCTTTTCTGCAAATTCATAGGCGGAAATAATCTTGCTAAGATCATACTGTTTATCTTCCTTGAGTATCTTCTGAATGATTTTCTCAATTGTGAAATTGTCATCATACTCGGGAATGCTGCTGATAAGCTTTGCCGCCATTTCCTGATCCTGATTTTCTGCATCAGGTATTGGTACCCGAATCTCTGATTTTTGTTTTTCCATTGGAATAGATTTATCATCCGACATGATTATAACCTCCTTTAATGTATTTGCATATTGTATGTCAGATTTTTCTCTGAGGAATTTTTCCTCTGAGGGATATAAGAACAGGCGCAGAATCAAGATCTGCTTTTCCGCTGACCTGTATCTTTGTTATTTTAGAATCTGCAGATGTTACTCTGACAAGACCGAGCTGACGCAATGCCTCAACGGAAGTGAGAAAACGACAATAATTTATTCTTCCGTCAGACACGCTGAGATATAATGTATCTGAGTTGATTCCTTCGTCAGGAATATTCCTGTATATTTTAATTACATCTTCTCTTGAGGGATACATAACGGGATAATAATTCTGCGGAAGTTCCTCATTTCTGAGAAATGTCTCAAATGCCGAGAATGCCGCAAAATATTTATTCTGCTCAAAGGAATGCGGTCTGAGTTCACTGATTATTATGCTCGGATTAACGTTTCCTCTGAATTCATTAATATCAAGTGATACAATCATATCACAATAATCACCGGCTCTGACAGGAACATTATACGGTGAAGTTCTGAACATCATTGCTTCAAAATTCATTCCTTCGAGTCGGAATTTTAATTTTGTGTGAGCTCCGTCAGAAACAGGGATTTTATCATTTATATGAGCGTTTTCAATATAGAAAACCGGCTTTTCATTATCTTCGCCAAAAGGCTCAAGCACTTTAAGCCCTTCAATATTTTTTAAAGTAATATCAGAAGCATTTATGACAGAATCTGCTGTAATTGTATAAACAGGCATTTCCCTGTGCATCTCAAACGCATATCTTTCAACAAGCTGTATGAATCGGTCGATTTCACCATTTTTAATGGTGAAGCCTCCGGCTCCGGGATGCCCACCGAATTTCACAAGCGATTCCGATGCGCTGTTTAAAGCTGAGAAAACCGAAAATTCTCCGAAAGAACGTGCTGAACCACGCATTTCGCCATTATCTTCAGATACAATGAAACAGGGTTTTCCAAACTGTTCAAGGATTCTTGATGCAACAATGCCTATAACTCCGTGATGCCAATTCTTACCACAAAGAATAATCGTTCTGCCTCTCAGAAGCATCGGGTTGCTGTCAATCATCTCATATATCTCGGAAATAATTTTATTTTCCTCTATTTTACGTTCTGAGTTAAGTCTGTCAAGCTCAAGCGCAATGTTCATTGCATCCTGTTCATCTTCTGAAAGAAAGAGTTGAAGAGCAGTCGAAGGTGAACCGAATCTGCCTGAAGCATTGATTCTCGGAGAGAGTGTAAATCCGATTGAACGAGAATCTATCTTTTTTTCAGCGATGCCTGATACTTGTTTCAGAGCGATAAGTGCAGGTCTGTCTGTATTATTTATACGTTCAAGTCCATACGAGACAATGAATCTGTTTTCTCCTGTCAGACTGACAATATCAGCAACAGTTGCGATAGCTGCAAGATCACCGAACTGTTCGAGTGCCATTGTATAATCACCGCCATCCATAGCGGCAACCAGTTTAAGTGCAATAACAGCACCACACGAGAATTTGAAAGGGGAGAAGCAGTCATGTCTGTGTGGGTCAACAACAGCCTCTGCCTTTGGAAGAAACTCTCCCTGCTGATGATGATCCGTTACAACAAGCTTCATCCCTCTTTCATAAATATGCTCTGCTTCAGCAATTGCAGAAATACCGTTATCTACTGTTACGATCAGATTAATACCCTCATCAGCAAGTTTATCGACTGAATTCATATTAAGTCCGTATCCCTCGGAACGTTCAGGAATGTAGTACATAACATCGGCACCCGCCTCAAGCATAAACGAATACAGAATAGCAGTCGCCATTATACCGTCGCAGTCATAATCACCATAAATACAGATTCTGAGTCCTTCATCAATAGCATTATTAATTGTATCAGCCGCCACCTGCATATCTTTAATGAGAAAAGGATCAGAAAGCTCATCCGTTTGCAGTTTGCTGAATACTTCTTCAGAAGAAGAATATCCTCTTGAAACGAGAGCAGCAGCTGTCAGAGAGGTTACACCGCATTCTGTCATAAGCTTTGTCAGCATACCTTTGTCAGAATTTTTTACATTTATTAATTTCATACATTCCTCCCTGAACTTACACATAATACTAATTATAACATTTTAGAAGACATATTTCAATACCATTTGTTAAAATCGTCATATTATCCTAAAATGAACAGTTGAAACTATACATATATATTTATGACAACACCGCACAAGGAACAAATTGTTATTTGATTGTTTTACTGTTATTAAGAACGGAGGTGGAATAAAGAAAAAGGACATCTTTGTCCTTGAAATCAATGAAGTTTCCTATTCTTTCGGGCTGAATATAACGAATGTCGGCAAGATATATTTTTCGGTATCCCGCAGCAAAGTAGGAAGAAATACTGCTTCCAAAAGAGTCACGAAATATTACAAGTTCTCTGTCTGTAGCGTAGTTTTCATTAGTAATGGTAATAAGTGCGGAAGAACCACCAAGGAAAGCCTCATACTGGTCAGTTTCTTTCAGCTTGTTTTTGTCAACCATAGGTATATCAGTATTTTTTTCGTAATCAAAAACCGAAATGCTGTCAAACAAAGGTGACTCTGCATAGCAAAACTTTTCCGAATTAAGCGAAAGTGCAACTTGCCCATAGTATACACCATAAAAGCCGTAATCTGATTCGCAGATTTTATACTCATCATAATCAGCATAAGGAACATTCATTCCCTCACAAATTACCCTGGCGGTGTTATAAATCATTTCCTGTCGCCAATGAGTATCTGTTTTATAGTAATCATCAATGTCAAGAGTAGGAAATATATCAATATAAGATGCAAAATCCATCTTTTCAATAAATGTTGCTGTTAATTCAGAATAATCAATATGCGGATAACCGTATTTATCTGCAAGAAAAAAATTCTTATCGGGAACAACAGAAAAATAGACACTGCAATTGTTGTCAGAAATATACTTGTTATATACATATCTGAATCTTTCAGCGGCATAGTTTACTGAATCAAGGTTGAGAGGATAATCAATTTTAGATACATAACCATCAGCAATATAAATGTTGTTATTATCCTTTTTTTGCATAACGCTGAATGCGGTAAAAGCTTTCAGCCTTCTGAATTCTTCACGAGCAGGGAACTGATCGAGAGTATACTCTTCAAAATTGTTCATATATTTTCCACTCATAACCGAACTCAAAGATAATTCAGGAATTTGCTTTAGGTTTCTTCTTTCACTTTCTGAAATATCTTTATCAGGAATTAACAATGAAGCAAATGTAAGCCCGACAATGAATACTGAAATCGAAACTATAACTACAATATCTTTTATATTTTTCATCATATTACTCCTTAAAATCTGAGATACAGAAACGGGTTAAATGAACCGTCAATAAGAAAAGCGGTTGACACAGCAAGCAAAATCAGTAAAAGAACAGGCTCTGCAATATACAACACATATTTAAACTTAGAACAAGTGAAAAGTTTACTAATCAAATTTCTCGGAAGCGGAGTTGCGCCGATTATTCCGGCTGCAATGAGGAAAAAATAGCTCTTTGCATAATAAACACTAAGTTCAGTGAAAACCGGAATTTCACCCATTCCAAATAACTGACTTATTGCTTTAAATCCGTCTTTAACGTTTATGTGATCGAAAATAATAAAACTCAGAATAACAAAGAAAAGGACGTAAATATGATTTAAAACTTTAGATTTCTTCAGATATTTAAGAAGAAACATCTTTTCAGCCATAAGAAGAACAGCAAACATAAGACCCCACAGTACAAAATTCCATGCAGCTCCATGCCACAGCCCGGTCGCCATCCATACCACTAAAATATTAAACAGCCAATGAATATTCGATACTCTGTTTCCACCCATAGGGATATAGAGGTAATCTCTGAACCATTTTCCGAGCGATATATGCCATCTTCTCCAGAATTCAGTAATACTTCCGGAAATATATGGATAATTAAAGTTCTCAGGAAAATGGAATCCCATGATTTTACCAAGTCCAATAGCCATGTCACTGTAACCTGAAAAATCAAAATAAACATGGAGAGAGTATGAAATTGCATAAATCCATGCAAATAAAACGGATTTTTCATCAGTACCTTTGAATTCAGCGGTAAGTTCACCAAGAACATTTGCAATAAGCACTTTTTTAGATAAACCGATTATGAATCTCCGTATTCCGACAGATGCCTCGCTCAGCGTAACTTTTCGGCTGTTAAGCTCGGTATTGATGTCAGAATACCTGATAATCGGTCCGGCAATCAATTGCGGAAACATAGAAACATAAGCACCAAAGTTCACGATATTTTTCTGAGGCGGTGTATTATCTTTATAAACATCTATCGCATAACTTATCAGCTGAAAAGTGTAAAAGCTAATACCGATAGGAAGAGAGATTTTAAACAGATTAAACGAAGAACCAAAAATACTGTTAAAGCTTTCGATTAAAAAATCAAGATACTTAAATACACAAAGACTTGCGAGGTCAATTGTTAATGTCATAGCCAGAAAAGTTTTAGCAAGCTTGATTTTTCCTTCATTTTTGAATTTTGCAATCAAAATCCCAAAGAAGTAGCCTTGAATTATCGAAATAATCATTAGTATAACAAATTTAGGTTCTCCCCATCCGTAAAATATCAGGCTTGACAAAAGCAAAACTGTATTTTTAAGTTTTTTAGGGACAGCAAAATAAAGAAGAAAGACAATAGGGATAAAATAGAAAATAAATGTAATACTTGAAAATAACATTATGGTCACATCCTGTTTTAATGATACTCTATTATTATACCATTCAATGAATTTTATTTCAAGTTTTATAGTTTTGAAAAATTTATTACTTGAGGCAACACCTTTCAATATTCAAAAAGCCACCCCAAACAGGAGTGGCTTTGTTATTAGTATTCAACATGGAGCATTTCGTGTGCGTTGTCTTTAATTACATTGTTGTAAAGTTCATTCATGAGGAAATTATCCTGTGAACATTTAATTGCACTTTCTTTATCCGAGCGGTAAAGACTCTCTCCACGTTTTATTCTGTGTCGCTGTGAAATATAGGGCTGACCTGCTCCGCTTATGCATCCGCCTCTGCAAGCCATTATTTCTACAAGGTCATAATGGAGTTCGCCTTTTTTTATGCTGTCAATTACACGACTTGCATTTGCAAGACCGCTGACAACAGCAATACGAAGAGTTCTGTCACCGAAAGGAATTTCAGCTTCTTTGATTCCCTCCATACCACGAATACCTGTATACTTGATTTCAGTGAGTGTTGTACTTGAATTACTATTCATGACTTTCCTGAGAACAGCTTCTGTAACACCGCCTGTAACACCGAAAATCACACCTGAACCCGATGCAACGCCAAAAGGCATATCAACTGCTTCTGCTTCAAGTTCGTTGAACATAATGCCCGAAGTTCTGATTAATTTTATGAGTTCCTGTGTAGTGATTACATCATCTGTAACACCCTTGAATTCATCTCGCTTTGCTTCACCTTTTTTTGCAGTACAAGGCATGAGAGCAACATGATAATGGAATTTCTTTCCTTCAGGAAGTTTATTCTTGTAATATTCTTTAACAACCGCTGAGAACATACTCATAGGTGAACGACAGGTTGAAACATTAGGGAGAAGTTCAGGATATTTGTTTTCAACATATTTAATCCACGCAGGACAGCATGAGGTAAACATAGGAAGTGTTCCGCCATTTTCGATACGTTCAACAAATTCCTTTGTTTCCTCGATAACAGTAAGGTCAGCACCCGTAGCGGTATCAAAAACTTTATCAAATCCGATTCTGTGGAGTGCGGCAACAATCTTCCCCATTGTATTTTCTCCGATATCAAGACCGAGCTCTTTACCTATTCCAACACGAACAGCAGGAGCAATCTCACAAGTAACAAACACTTCAGAGTTATCAATTTTCTCAAGAACTTTTGAAGTATCATCCTTGATTACAATAGCACCCGTTGGACAAGCAGCAGCACACTGACCACAGTTTACACAAGGTGACTCAGCAAGAGGTTTATTGAAAGCTGTGCTAATCATAGCCTTTGAGCCACGAAATGCAAAATCAATTGCACCAACCTTCTGAACTTCGTTACATTCACGAACACAGTCTCCACAGAGAATACATTTACTGTTATCTCTGATGATACTTGGGGATGAATCGTCACGTTCAGGAGTTGTTTTATCATTTGTAAAACGAACATTAGTTATTCCGAACTGAGCCGCAAGTTCCTGTAAAGTACATTTTCCGCTGTTTTCGCAAACTGTACAATCACGACAATGACTTGCAAGGAGAAGTTCAAGAATGCTCTTTCTATACTTGCGAAGTCTTCCTGTGTTGGTTTTTATTTTCATTCCCTCACGTGGAACTGTTGAACAAGCAGCCATCATACGACCTTTTTCATCTTCTACCATACACATTCTGCAAGCACCGTAAATAGACAAATCAGAATGATAACAGAATACAGGAAGCTTAACGCCTGTCTTGCTGATAACTTCAAGGAGATTTCTTTCACCTTCAATTTTGACGGGTTTTCCGTCTATTTCCATATAATTAGCAAGCTGCATTTTTACGCCTCCTCTTTTACGGCACCAAAAGGACAGTTGCCAATACAAGCACCGCACTTAATACATTTTTCCTGATTAATCAAATAAGGAGTCTTGATTTTACCCTCAATTGCATCAACAGGACAATTTCTTGCACACTTTGAACAGCCTTTGCAGAGTTCAGCGTCAATAATATATTTTTTCAGTTTGCTGCAAGCACCTGCGGGGCAGCGTTTTTCGTAAATGTGTGCTTCATATTCTTCACGGAAATTTTTAATTGTGGATATAACAGGGGAGGGAGCAGTTTTTCCAAGACCGCAGAGAGCAGTATTTGAAATTGTATCTGCAAGTTCTTCAAGAAGATCAATGTCTCCGTCCTGACCGTTACCTGCTGTGATTCTTTCGAGAATTTCAAGCATTCTTTTTGTACCTTCACGACATGGAACACATTTTCCGCATGATTCATTCTGAGTGAAATTCATGAAGAAACGTGCAACTTCCACCATACAGGTTTTTTCATCCATGACAACAAGTCCGCCTGAACCAATCATTGCACCGACAGATTTGAGAGAATCAAAATCAAGAGGTACATCAAGATCTTTTTCAGTAAGACATCCTCCCGAAGGTCCACCGATCTGTACAGCTTTGAATTTCGTGCCGCCACGCATACCTCCGCCAATATCAAAGATAACTTCACGCAAAGTTGTACCCATAGGAACTTCAATAAGTCCTGTATTCTGGATAGTTCCTGTAAGTGCAAAAGCTTTTGTTCCCGGACTTTTTTCAGGGCCTATACTCTTATACCAAGATGCACCATTGTTGATAATCATAGGTACATTCGCATAAGTCTCAACGTTATTAAGGTTTGTCGGCTTGTCAAACAGACCATGTTCAACAGTACGAGGCGGCTTAACTCTCGGCATACCACGTTTTCCTTCGATTGAAGCAGTAAGAGCCGAACCTTCACCGCATACGAAAGCTCCTGCTCCTCGGTTAATGCGTATATGGAAACTCTTGTCTGTTCCAAGAATATTATCTCCGAGAACACCTATTTCCTCAGCTTGAGCAATCGCAATTCTCAGTCTGTCAACAGCAAGAGGATATTCAGCACGAACATAAATATAGCCCTCTGAGGAACCGATACCGATACCTGCGATAATCATTCCCTCGATAAGACGGTGAGGATCACCCTCCATAATGGAACGATCCATAAATGCGCCAGGATCTCCTTCATCGCCATTGCAGACGATGTATTTTGGAGTTTCTTTCTGGGCTGCGCAGGATGCCCATTTTCTTCCTGCGCCGAATCCGCCGCCGCCTCGGCCACGAAGATTAGACTCTGATACTTCATTAATAATATCCTGAGGAGTAATATCAAAAAGGCACTTTTCAAGCGCAGTATAACCTCCACAGGCAATATATTCACGAATTGATGCTGCATTTATATGACCGCATGATTCAAGAACAAGACGAGTCTGCTTCTCATAGAACGGTATACTGTCCTGTTTCTGATATACTCTGCCATTCTGCTTATAAGCAAGTCGTTCAATATTTTCGCCATTAATAATAGTCTTTTCAACTATTTCTTCGCAGTCGTCAATGCTGACTTTTGTATAGAGCCATCCCTGAGGCTCGATACGAACAAGCGGTCCCATCTCACAAAAGCCATGACAACCGCTTTTTTTCATTCCGATTGTATCGTCATGCGGTTCGTTTTCAAGTTCTACTGCAACAGGGATATTCTTCTGTTCGAGAAGTTCTTTGAGCTTTGAATATATATCGAGAGAGCCGCCGGCAACACAGCCTGTTCCACCGCAAACAAGAACCTTTGTTTTTTCGGCATCAAGACTCTGTCTGCAAACTTCACGAAGCGAAATAAGAGCTTCACGTGAATTGAGCTTACTCATCTGCATCATCCCCCTTTGCAGCTTTTTCTTTAAGTTCTTTAAGAAGTTCAGATGCTTTTTCAGGTGTCATAGCGGGATATACAACACCGTTAACTGTCATGACAGGAGCAAGTCCACAGGCTCCAAGACATGAAACAGTTTCAACTGTAAAATTCAGATCGTCAGTTGTATTTTTTTCTTCGCTCAGACCAAGCTCCTCACGGAGCTTGCTGAGAATAGGAAGAGAACCTCTTACATGACAGGCAGTACCGTCACAGCATCTGATAACATATTTTCCCTTTGGTTCAAGTGAAAAATTTTCGTAGAATGTTGCAACACCGTAGAGTCTTGCTTCACCAATGTTAATTGCTTTAGCAACATAAGGGAATATTTCCTCAGGGAGATAGTGATAATATTCCTGAATATCCTGAAGAATTGCAATTGTAGAAAGCTCCTCTGCAGGATATTTTTCAAGAATTTCGTCAACTATCGTGAAGTCGAAATCCTTATTCATACTTCCACCTACTTATTTACTCATAATGTATTCATCAATAGCCTTAGCAGCAGTTTTTCCAGCACCCATTGCAGAAATAACTGTTGCAGCACCTGTTACAGCGTCACCGCCTGCGTAAACAGCATTGCGTGATGTAAGACCATCCTCGTTAACGATAATACCACCTCTTGAATTTACATCAAGTCCCTTTGTTGTGTCCTTGATAAGTGGGTTTGGAGAAGTACCGATTGAGATAACAACTGTATCAACATCAAGTACAAATTCGCTTCCCTCAACAGGAATAGGACGGCGTCTGCCCTTTTCGTCAGGCTCACCGAGTTCCATTTTAATACACTTCATACCTGTAACAAATCCATTCTTAGGGTCACGTGGATCGTCAGGATTCTGATATCCGAGAATTTCAACAGGATTGTTAAGGAGTCTGAAATCGATTCCTTCTTCCTGTGCGTGTTCAACTTCTTCTTTACGTGCAGGGAGTTCTTCCATAGAACGTCTGTAAACTATGTAAACATTTTCAGCACCGAGACGGAGAGCAGTTCTTGCAGCATCCATAGCAACGTTACCGCCGCCAACAACAGCAACATTTCCGCCCTTCATGATAGGAGTATCTGAATTCTCAAGATAAGCCTTCATGAGATTGCTTCTTGTGAGGAACTCGTTAGCAGAGTAAACACCCTTTAAGCTTTCTCCCGGGATACCCATGAAGTTTGGAAGACCTGCACCTGAACCAACGAATACAGCTTCATATCCCATATCAAAGAGTTCATCGATAGTAAGTGTCTTACCGATGATTACATTTGTTTCAACGTCAACACCAAGAGCCTTGAGAGTTTCAACTTCCTTAGCAACGATTGTCTTAGGAAGTCTGAATTCAGGAATACCATAAACAAGTACACCACCTGCAGTATGGAATGCCTCAAATACAGTTACCTTATAGCCCTTCTTTGCGAGATCACCTGCACAAGTTAGACCTGAAGGACCTGAACCAACAACAGCAACCTTATGACCGTTCTGTTCAGGAAGTTCAGGAGCCTGTCCTGAGTGCATATTATGCCAGTCAGCAACGAATCTTTCAAGTCGTCCGATTCCTACAGGCTCACCCTTCTTGCCTCTGAGACACTTCATCTCACACTGTGTTTCCTGCGGACATACTCTTCCGCATACAGCAGGGAGGCTTGATGTCTGGGAAATAATCTGATAAGCACCCTCGAAATCTCCTTCCTGAATCTTATGGATGAACTCAGGAATATGAATGTTTACAGGACATCCTGAAACACATGGCATATTCTTACAATTAAGGCAGCGCATTGCCTCATCTATTGCAGTTTCCTCTGAATATCCTGTTGCAACCTCTGCAAAATTACGAGCTCTGACTTTCGGATCCTGAGCAGGCATAGGATTTTTAACTAAAGACATATTTGGCATTTTACTTTACCTCCTTGAAAAGATTACAAGTTTCTTCATAAGCATGACGCTCAAAATCAGCGTACATTCTGCCTCTCGACATAGCCTCATCGAAGTCAACCTCATAACCGTTGAAATCAGGACCGTCAACACAGGCAAACTTTGTAACCTTCTTGCCGTCCTGATTGAGAGTAAGACGGCAACCTCCGCACATTCCGGTTCCGTCAATCATGATAGGATTCATTGAAACAGTAGTCGGAATCTCATAAGGCTTTGCAGTTGCAACAACGAACTTCATCATGATGAGAGGACCAATAGTGATAATCATATCGAATTTTTCACCGGCATCAAGATACTCTTTAAGAGGAACGGTAACATTACCCTGACGAGCGTATGAACCGTCATCAGTCATAACAACAAGTCTGTCTGAACAAGCCTTGAATTCGTCTTCAAGGATAAGTAAGTCCTTATTTCTGAAACCGATAATACTTGTAACCTCAGCGCCGAGTTTATGAAACTCCTGTGCAATAGGCATAGCGATAGCACAGCCTACGCCGCCGCCTACGATACAAACCTTCTTAATGCCCTCAGTATGAGTAGCAACACCGAGAGGTCCTGCGAAATCCTGAATGAAATCGCCTTCATTTTTTTCGTTAAGTTTCTTAGTTGTGCTTCCAACAATCTGGAAAATGATTTTTACAGTACCGTTTTCAGGATTTGTACCTGCAACAGTAAGTGGTATTCTTTCTCCTTCTTCGTCAACACGAAGGATAATAAACTGTCCCGGTTTTGCCTTAGCGGCAACAAGGGGAGCAAGTATCTCCAACTGTGTAACGGTAGGATTCAAGCATTTTTTTGTAACAATTTTATACATTTTTTCTCTCTCCGTTTATAATATATTTATCATTAATAAGCCCGACAGAGCAAATGTCCGTCGGACTTATAATTATTAAATTAAATATTGTCAATTCCTAATTACATCAGAAATCTACATCAGTGTCATAGTAACAGCATTTGAGAAGCTTTTCCATTTCTTCAACGGAAGGCTGACGAGGATTTGAACCTGTACAAGCATCACCGATTGCATTAACAGCAATATCGTGGAGTCTTTCAAGGAATACCTCTTCAGGAACAAAACCATTTTCAGTCGGATAGCTGTCAGCGCCATAATTCTTAATACAATGCGGAATATTGAGGTCGTCATTCATCTTTCTGAGATATTCGATAAGAGCCTTAACCTTATCATCATCAGAAGATGACTTGTCACAGATTCCCATGTAATCAACTATTACGCCGTAACGCTTCTTTGCGGTTTCATCCTTTGCATTAAATGCGATAACCTTTGGAAGATACATTGCATTTGCAGCACCGTGAATAATATGTGCGCCGAAATCAGCAAATACAGCTCCTGTCTTGTGAGCCATTGAATGAACTATACCGAGCAAAGCATTTGAGAATGCCATACCTGCGAGACACTGTGCATTATGCATTCTGTCTCGAGCACCCATATCGCCATTGTACGATGCAACAAGGTCATTCATAATCATTTCGATTGAATGAATTGCGAGCGGATCCGTATAGTCACTGTTAGCTGTTGAAACATACGCTTCAACAGCGTGTGTCATAGCATCCATACCTGTATGTGCAACGAGCTTCTGAGGCATTGTTTCAGCAAGTTCAGGATCAACAATTGCAACGTCAGGTGTAATTTCAAAATCTGCAATAGGATATTTTATACCCTTGCTGTAGTCGGTAATAATAGAGAATGCAGTAACCTCAGTAGCAGTACCTGATGTTGAAGAAACAGCGCAGAAATGAGCTTTTTTACGCAGCTCAGGGATTCCGAACACCTTGCACATATCCTCAAATGTGCAGTCAGGATACTCATACTTGATCCACATAGCCTTTGCTGCGTCGATAGGTGATCCGCCGCCGATAGCAACAATCCAGTCAGGCTGGAAC
>JAZLGM010000073.1:0-3322 GCA_045616285.1 Ruminococcus sp. | reverse complement strand
CTTATATCTGCGGATTGTATGCCCGTGTCGGCAAGGAATACTGCACTTCACATCACATTCATATTGCGGCTATAGAAGAAATTGTACTGCGTGATATCCGCTCAAAAATCAGCATTACGATTGACGAAGAAAAAGCAAAGCAAATATTCCTTGAACACAAAACAGGTCAAAAGAAAAAGCAGAATGAAGATGATATGAAAAAGCTTCGTTCGGCAGAGCATCGCCTTGCTGAACTTGACAGACTGATTCACGCAACCTATGAGGACAAGGTCATGGGCAGAGTTCCGGAAGAAATGTGCATTACGCTTCTGAATGACTATCAGAGAGAAAAAGATAAACTCAGTTCGGATCTTGAAACACTCAGAGCAAATATCGATGCCGCTAACAAAGACAGCGATGATGTTGATGAATTTATAAAGCGTCTGAAGAAATTTGCAAATGCAGAGGTTCTTACCCGTGAGATGTGCAACGAACTTATTGAGTACGTCAAAATTGACGAATTTATCGGGCCTGATGAACCGAGAGATATTTATATTCATTACAAGCTTCTCGATGTTTCGATGAATGATAACAATAATTTATACAAATAATTTTTTTATTCAATTGGCGTATCCTTTTGGGTGGTTGACATTTGACAGACCGGATTTTCAGAGAATGCTTACAGATGTAGATAACGGACTTATCGGAACAATCATAGTAAAGGATATGTCTCGCTTCGGAAGAAACTATATACTCGTAGGACAATACGTTGAGATAGTTTTACCAATGAAGAATGTCCGTGTTATTGGAGTAAACGATAATTACGATTCAACCAATAAAAATAATGTACTGTTCCAGTTTGAAAGCATACTGAATGAAATGTATGCAGCAGATGTTTCAAAAAAAGTCAGAAGTGCAAAGCGTACTATCGGACTAAGTGGTCAGCCTGTAAAGTCAAGACCTGTGTACGGATACAAATTGAAACCCGGCACTAAGCGTGAATGGATAATTGATGAAGCAGTTGCAGGCATCGTTTACATGGTGTTTGATAAATTCGTCAATGAAGAATGGACTGAACACAGGATTGCAAAGTATCTGAGAGATAATAAAGTGCTTTCTACATCAGCTTACATTAATTCTAAACTAACTCCGAAAAACAATCCATATAAATGGTATACCTGTACCATAGAAAAATGCTTAGTATGCAGGAATACGTTGGAGACACTGTTAATTTCAAAACAAGAAAAGTGTCTTATAAAACAAATGATGTTGAATTTATTCCGAGAGAGAAATGGCTTATATTTCCTGATACACATCCACCCATAATCAGCAGAGAAATGTTTGAAAAAGCACAGGTGCGATTGAACAGAGAGCGAAATCCTTTCCCGAAAGCCATACATGAATATGATACATATTTCAGGAAGAAACTTGTATGCAGTGAATGTGGACGAATATTGCTTGCATATATTCCACCTGATGATAAAAATGGTGTCGGTTATAATTGCAAGGAATATACTGCTTTCAAATCGGAGCTTTCGCATCATGTTCGTGAAGATGATTTAAGGTTAAGGTTTAAAGATCAGATTTTAAAATTACAGCTGGCATATAGAACTGCACCTGACGTAATTGAAGAAAAGCTTGGTATAAGTCAGATAAGTAATATGAAAAGCAACATAAAGGCTATGAACGAGCGCATTTCTGAGATAAAGGTATTCATGCAGGCTTTATTTGAATCAAAGATTAACGGTGATATATCAGAAGATGATTTCAGAAAAATGTCGCAGAACTATAGTACAGAAATATCTGAACTTCAGGAAAAGCTTGCTGATACTACAGTTAAATACAACCATATAAAAGAAAATTCTGAACTTATTGTAAGCAACCTTGAATATATCGGAGAAACAGATTTAAGTGAGATTACAGAAGAAATGTGCAACAGGCTGATTGAAAAAGTTGTCATTGGTCCGTATACCTGTAACCAGAAGAAATATGAGAATTTTCAGCAGACGGATTTCTATATTTATGGAATCGGAAAAATTGGAGATTTCGTGAATATATCACCTAAAACAATAGCTGAAAGGCTCAGAGATCTTATTCCTGAACTCATTCGTGAAGGAGAATGTAATTGTAGCGAAGCAACAAGGAGACTTGGTATCGGAAAAGGTATGCTGAAAAAGATTCTTGAGCGAGAAAATACAGGATTTCGTGATGAAGTTGTTGCATACAAGAAAAAAGTAATACTTGAATCAATCAAAAATGGATTGTCTTTAAATGAAATATATCCTCTTGTTGATATGAGAAAATACGTAGATGTGTGTAACTTCCTGTTCAGACATTATGGAATCGGATACAGAGAAATGAGAAACAGGCTAATGTCAGGTGAAATAATAGAATAATGTAATCAAACAGCATGGAAGAATGGTCTTTCATGCTGTTTTTGTTGGATATACAGATTGAATAATGTAGGTAAATGTGTTATAATTATTATAACCAAAATTGTAAGGAGAACAACAATGCTTAGACTCAGACCATTCAGAAAGAATGATGCAAAAACAATTATTACATGGACAAGTGAAGAAACAGAGTTTTATAAGTGGTCGGCTGGAATTCTGGGTGACTATCCTGTATCAGAAAAACGCTTGCTTGAAGCAACATCAGGAAGAGAAGACAATGACAGATATTTCCCGTTTACTGCTTTTGATGAAAGCGGCATTGTCGGTTTTTTTACTGCGAGAGTACGTCCTGACGATGATGATAAAAAACTTCGCTTCGGATATGTTATTGTTAATCCCTCAAAAAGAGGAACGGGATATGGAAAACAGATGCTTATGCTCGGTTTGAAATTTGCATTTGAGATATATGGAGCTGATTCTGTCAGCCTCGGTGTCTTTGAAAACAACAAACCGGCATATCATTGTTACAAGAGTGTCGGATTTGAAGAAAACGGAGCGAGAGAGGAATATAATCTGTGCGGTGAAGCATGGATTGATATTGATCTGGAAATCAAAAGAGAGACATATTATCAGCGAGGAAAAATGAATGATTAAAACAGAAAGACTAAACATACACATAGCATCCAAAGAAGAAATGGAGAATTTTATTTCAAAGCAGACAAATGATATTCTCAGAATTGCATATCAGGAAATGCTTGATAATGCCTTGGAAAATCAGGACAAATGGGAATGGTATGCAATGTGGATGGTTGAGCTGAAAAACGGAATACACATCGGCGAATTATGCTTTAAAGGTCTTGACGCTGACGGAATAACTGAAATAGGATATGGAATTTCAAGTGAGTATCAAATGCAAGGCTATGCCACAGAAGCAGTCAAAGCAGTTACAG
>JAZLGM010000072.1:0-31299 GCA_045616285.1 Ruminococcus sp. | reverse complement strand
CTTCAACCGCTGAAAGCACTTCAATGGTTGATACTCTCCTGAATATCATTCCTGACAATCCTTTTGCGTCACTTGCGGAAGGCACTATGCTTCAGGTTATTCTGTTTGCGCTCATAATCGGAATTCTTCTTGCAAAAATGGGCGAACGTGCTGAACTGATTTCAAATTTCTTCAATCAGTTTAACGACCTTATGATGGAAATGACAAACCTTGTTATGAGTTTTGCCCCGATAGGTGTTTTCTGTATGCTTGCAAGAACCTTTGCGAATCTCGGATTCAACGCATTTATTCCTCTGCTTAAATATATGGGAAGCGTTGTTACAGGTCTTGGCGTACAGCTTCTGGTTGTCTATATGCTTCTTTTGTTCTTGTTTACAAGACTTAATCCTCTTAAATTCCTTAAAAAGTTTTTCCCAGTAATGGCTTTTGCGTTTTCGACTTCAACTTCTAACGCAACAATTCCGATGAACATTGATACACTTGAAGAAAAAATCGGTGTTTCAAGAAAAATCTCGTCATTTACAATTCCTCTCGGAGCTACAATCAACATGGATGGTACATCAATAATGCAGGGTGTTGCAGTTGTATTCGCTGCACAGGCTTATGGAATGGAACTTGGAGTTAAGGGCTATCTTACAGTAATTGCAACAGCTACTCTTGCTTCAATCGGTACAGCGGGTATTCCGTCTGTCGGTCTTGTAACATTATCTATGGTGTTCGCTTCTGTTGGTCTCCCTGTTGAGGCTATTGCACTCATTATGGGCATTGACAGAATTCTTGATATGCTGCGTACAGCAGTAAATATCACAGGCGATGCAGTATGTACTACAATCGTTGCACATCAGAACAAGGAATTCGACAGAGATATATTCAATTCCACTCCAGCAAAATCATAATAATTATTAGTAATGGAGGTTTAGTAATGAAATGGTTTGTTGCATCTGATATACATGGTTCTGCATATTACTGTAAAAAAATGCTTGATGCTTTTGACAGGGAGAACGCAGACAGAATCCTCCTGCTTGGAGACATTCTATATCATGGTCCGAGAAATGATTTGCCAAAAGATTACATACCAAAAGAAGTAGCGGCAATGCTTAATGCAAGAAAGAAGGATATCGTATGTGTGCGGGGAAACTGTGATGCAGAGGTTGATCAGATGATGCTTGAGTTTCCGATTCTTGCTGATTACTGTGTTATTGAATCCGGAAACAGATTGATCTATGCCTCACATGGACATATTTTCAATGATGATAATATGCTTCCGATGCATGACGGAGATATTTTTCTTCAGGGACATACTCATGTACCGAAATGTACCGAACATGACGGCTGTATTTTCATGAATCCCGGATCGGTTTCAATTCCGAAAGAAAAATCACACAATGGGTATATGATAATTGAAAAAGGTGTTTTTTCATGGAAGGACATTGAGGGAAATACAGTGAAAAATGCGGATTATTCATTATAATTGTATTCTGTTATAATCAATACATAATAATTTAACACTCTTTAGTTGATTCGTCAATTAAGGAGTGTTTTCATTGTACAAATTATCCAATAGAATGAAAAATAATTCTACACACAAGATATATGAAATTGCACAAATTCTATTGACTACTTTGTGCAAACGTGATAAAATAAAATTGCAAAAGAGATGCACATAGGGGACAGAAGCTGCATCTCAAAGCATGACAGTTTTCTGCACTGAACTGTCTGAGGGAATAATTTATTATTATGGAGGGTACTAATTATGTACAAGAACAACATCAAGCGTATTTTTAGTGCTTCAGCTGCTGCTGTAATGATGGTTTCAGCACTTAAAATCGCTCCTGTCAACGTAATCGACGATGCAAATGCCGCTGACGTAATGACAGCTTTTGAAATCACAGAGAACATGAAGATCGGTTGGAACCTCGGTAACACACTCGATGCTCATGTAAGCGAGGATATCCTTGACGAAGATGGCAAGAAGACAGGCGAAACCCGTGAGCTTGATCACGTTGGTCTCGAATCAGAAACTTCATGGGGCAACCCTAAGGCTTCAAAGGAGCTTATTCAGGCTATCAAGGCTAAGGGCTTCAATACAATCAGAATTCCTACAACATGGTTCCAGCATCTCGGTGAAGATGATGTTATTGATGCTGAATGGATGGCAAGAGTTCACGAAGTTGTTGACTACGTTATCGAGAACGATATGTACGCTATCCTTAACGTACACCACGAGGAAACATGGGTTAACAGACCTGACCTCGGTACTGCTTATGATGAAATGAGCGCACGTCTTATCAAGCTCTGGACTCAGATTGCTACAGAATTCAAGGACTACGATCAGCACCTTATTTTTGAAGGCCTTAACGAGCCAAGAGCTAAGGGTACTGCTCACGAATGGGGCGCATGGCAGGATCCTATTTCTGATGAAGAATATGATACACTCAACAAGCTCAACGCTGACTTTGTAAACACAGTAAGAAGCATTGAATCACCATATAAGGATACACGTCTCCTTATGTTCCCAAGCTACGCTGCTTCATCAGATTCCATGATGTATTCAAACATGGTTCTTCCTGAGGATGAGTATTTTGCAGTTTCAATTCACGCTTATTCACCATACGATTTCACAATGAACCCTGGTATTAAAGATCACTCAACATTTACAACTGCTTGGTCAAACGATCTTGCAAAAATGCTTGATGAACTTCGTTCTACATTCCTTGATAAGGATATTCCTGTTATCATCGGTGAAATGGGTACATCAAACTACAACAACACAGATGCTCGTGTTGCATGGGCTGATCAGTATATCACAACAGCTAAGAAGTATGGTATTCCATGTGTACTTTGGGATAACAACGTAGTTGAAGAGAAGAAGCCTACAGGTGAAGCTCACGGTTACATCAACAGAACCACACTTGAATGGAATGAAGTTTCTGAGCCTGTTGTTGACAAGATGATGGAAATTGTTAACGACGACTCAATTGAGTGGGGCAGCGAGAGACATCTCCCGACATTCGAGCATCAGGCATTAGCAGACGGTACTGTATTCAGAGCTGCTGATAAGGAAATCGAAATCGATGCTTCAAAGGCAGATACATATGAGAATACAACTCCCGGCGGTGACGGAGATATCACATGGGCTGACCTCGAAGGCAAGGAAGTAGCTATTGTATTTGAAGGAACAGTTCCAACACTTTGTTTCTCAAATGATGCATACGGCAACTGGACGGAGTTATCAGCTTACACAATTGATGACGAAAACGGTATTGCATACTACCACGTTGCTTCACAGCTTGAAAAGGCTTGGGGAGAAGATACAGCAACAATCGCACATATGCAGGCAAGAACAGGCAAGGTTACAACAATCAAGCAGATGGTAATCCTTGATGCCCCTGAGCTTGGCGATGATGTTATAGTTGACAAGACAAAGAAGTTTAAGGTTAAGTTCACAAATGCAGGCGACGAGGCTTATAAGCTTGTTCTTACATTCAAGGGTGAAAAGTCAGGTACAATTGAAGGATGCGTTGGTTTCATGAACGGTGATGAATGGGATCAGGTTGAATTCAAAGAAAAGTCTGATGCAGATGGTACACTTGTATATGAAGTAAACATGGGCAAACTTCCTAAGGGCGTTGCACAGGGTGAAGTTCAGATCTGGTATGCAGATGATGATGCAGCTGAACTTGCTTCATACGAAGAAGTTTCTGCTGCTGAACAGCCAACAACAGGTGAAAATCCAACAGGTGGCGCAGATGTTGTTTACGGTGACGCAAACGATGATGGTAAGGTAACTATGGCTGATGCTGTTGCAATTCTCCAGAATCTTGCAAACTCTGACAAGTATCCGCTTTCAGAGACAGGTAAGGTTAACGGTGATGTTGACGGTGAAGATGGTCTTACAGCAATGGATGCATTAGTAATTCAGATGTTCGACGCTGGAAGCGTTAAGGTTCTTCCTGCAAAAATTGCATAATAATTATTAAAAAAATCCCCTGTTCAATATGAACAGGGGATTTTTTGCATTCTTGCAAATTCAATAAATTAATATTGTGTGGTATTACTTGAATTTTTCGTGAATTTTAAAAATTATTATTGACATTTGATAATTTGTGTGATAGAATAATTATATTGAGTATTTATTATTTATATATAAGGGGTTGTTTCTATGAAGTTAAAAAAACCAGCAGCTTTATTATCATCAATGATGCTGTTTTGTTCGGCTATTCCGACAATGAATTCTTTGGCGGTTGAAAGTGAACTCACTTTTGATGAATTCTGGGATAAGTGTTCCGGTGATTACGGATATAATTCATTTCTCGTAGATGATCATGAGAAAGGCGAAGCGAAACAGAAGTTTTACAATGATTTAAATGATGCCGTAAAATCTTTTTGGAATGATTATTCGGATATTGAGGCTGAGAAAGATTATTATGGTGTTGATTGCTGGGTTGTTTCAAGGGTTCCTTTTTCTCATTATAATCTTACTCAGAAGGATGCAATTGAAGTATACTATATGTTTCAGCATGATCACCCTCTTGCATATTATGCAAGCAATCTGATGAGCGTTAGCGGAGTGTATGATTCATCTATAGAAGAGTGGGTGTATTGTGTAGATATTCAGACTGTTTCTGATTTTGCTGAGGGAAGTGTGAGAAAGAAGTTAAATAAGGATATAACAGATTATATCGGAGAGTTGAATAAGGCTGACAGCTATTCTTCTCTTTATGAAAAAGCACGTTATCTGTATGAGGAACTCACAAGAGACACTGTGTATGCGTATGATGACATGGAATCAGAATCTTCACATTGTATTATAGGCGCAATTGAAAATGGAAAAGGTGTGTGCGAAAGCTATTCAAAGACTCTTGAACTCCTGTTTAACTATTATGGTATAGAAAGCCTTATTGTAACAGGAAACACAGGCGGACCTCATATGTGGAATATGGCAAAAATGGATGATGGAGTTTATTATGGTTTTGATGCAACCTATGATGATAATTCTGATAACAAGGAGACTCCTTGCAGATATTCTTACTTTGCAGGTGGTGAAGATGCATTTTCTGACCATACACCTGATACGACTAAAGGAGAATATGAGAATTATCTGTATTCTCTTCCGAAAACAAACAAAAACAAATTTAAAAAATCATTCAGCGGCTATTCGCTTACATTGAATGAAGGAATTTCTACAAATATTTTTATTAGTAAAGCAGCTAAAGAGGAATCATTAAGTGCTGATTCAAAGGCATTTGTGAGATTTACTTTATCTGATGGAAGAAAAGAGGAAGTTCCTTTAAGTGAAGGCATTGAGACAGAAAACGGATTTAAATACAGCGTTGATCTTGGTGCAGAGCAGATGTCTGACAAAGTTAAAACAGAGCTTTTTGCAGACGGTAAACTGATTGATTCAACTACATCATCTGTCAAGAACATTTCACAGGCATATCTGAACAGCGAAGACACAAAGGAAAAAGAACTTGCAGATGCAATGCTTAATTATGGTGCGTATGCTCAGATTTTCAATGGTAATGATAAGAATCTTTCCGCTGATGTCAAGAAATACGATACGAATTACACTATTCCAGATAAGTTCAAATATACACTTGACCAGAAGGCAGCATTTACAGTAAAATCTGCAACTCTTTCACTCGGTTCAAAAGTTGGAATTATAGTCAATTACAATATTCCAACAAATTTTGATAGTTCAAAAGCGGTAAATTTCCATTGTGATAAGGCATCAAAGCTTGAACTAAAACAGAATGGCAATGTTGTTGGAGTATCAATGAAAGAAATCTCACCTGCTGATTTTGATACTGTTTACACTTTCACAGCAACATACGAGGGTAAGGAAACAGTATTCACTTACAGCCCGTATACATACATGAAGTACGTTCTCGATAATGCAGACACTATGGATAAGAATCTTGTAAATCTTGTGAATTCAATGTATGACTATTGTCTGGCAGCCAAAAATTATAAATCTTAAAAGCGAGGTAGTATAATGGAAAAGTATGTTTCTCCCGAAATGAATATCGTGGAATTCGATTCAGAGGATGTAATTACAACAAGTGTTGTTCTTCCTGAACAGATAATAGATGAATCTTAATTCAGTGAAATAAAATTGGTAAAGCAATAACGATAAAGTCCGGATACTTCAATGAGATATCCGGACTTTTATTTTAGTTTTCCTTCGTTAAATAATAAAACTTTAAGAATAGCTATTGACAACATTATATCAACATGGTATAATGTGTATATAGTATATATACAATATAACTTTGCAAAGGGATTGAATATGGATATTATAATCAGTAACACATCAGGCGAGCCTATCTATGAACAGATTTGCTCACAGATAAAAGCCATGATTATGGAAGGGACACTGAAAAGCGGGGATGCTTTGCCTTCAATGAGAAATCTTGCACAACAGCTTCGCATCAGTATCATCACAACAAAACGTGCCTATGAAGAACTTGAACGTGACGGATTCATCGAATCCTATACAGGAAAGGGAAGCTTTGTAAAGGCACAGAATACAGAACTTCTTCGTGAGGAATATCTCCGCCAGATTGAAGAAAATCTTTCTGCCGCTTGCGAAAAAGCACATAAATGCAGTCTTTCGCTTTCGGAAATGCAGGAAATACTTGCGATTATGTATGGAGGAAATGAGAATGAATGATTTTGAAAATGCAATTGAACTGAAAGGCGTCACTAAAAAATATGATGGTTTTACTCTTAATAACGTCAGCTTTGCTGTTCCGAAAGGAAGCATCATGGGGTTTATCGGTCAGAATGGTGCAGGAAAATCAACCATGATAAAGGCAATTCTCGGTATTATCGGCATTGACAGCGGTGAAATTAATATTTTCGGTAAAGACCATCTGAAAGAAGAATATGAATTAAAGGAAGATATTGCGGCGGTTTTTGACGAACTTCCTTTTCATGACAATCTGAACGCAAAGCAGATAAATATAATTATGAGCGGTATGTTCAGAAATTGGGATAAGGAGCTTTTTTTTAGATATCTTGAGCGTTTCGGACTTCCACAAAAGAAAAAATGCGGCAAATTTTCAAAGGGTATGAGAATGAAACTTCAGATTGCGGTTGCGCTCTCACATGGTGCCAAGCTTCTCATAATGGATGAAGCCACAACAGGACTCGATCCCGTTGTAAGAAATGAAATTCTCGATATTTTTCTTGAATATCTGCAAGATGAAAACAAAAGCATTCTCATGTCATCACATATCACATCCGATCTTGAAAAAATTGCCGACAGCGTGACTTTTATTGATAATGGTGAAATTCTTCTCTCTGACTATAAGGATTCTGTTTTGGAAACTCATGCTGTAATCAGATGCAGTAAATCGGACTATGCTTCAATTGAAAAGTCGGATTTTATAAGTGCAAGAGTTTCCGATTTTGGTGCAGATGTCATGGTTTCCGATAAGAAAGCAATGCAGAATAAATATCCGAAGCTTATGATTGAACCCACAAGCCTCGAAGAAATCATGTTATTCTATGTAAACCGTAAGAAGAAGGAGTGGTCATAATGCGTACTGAAACAAAGAAAGCTCCGTTTCTTCCTCTTGTTTACAGATGGTTTATTCTCAATAAAAAAAGTCTGATCGGAACATTTTTAGTTATTGCCATCGGTTATTGTATCTGCCTTATGTTTTCATTAAGTTCCGTATATGGAAATATTGCCAAGTCAACAAATGATTTAAGCATTGCGCTGAAAGGAGCAATTCCTGCTGTCAAGCTCGTTTCGATTATTGTTTCGTTCATGCTTTTTATGAATTCCTCTGATCTTTCACAGGAATTATCCAACAGAACATGGAAGTTATTCAGAATCAGTTCCCCTGTAACGCCTTTCAGAATGGTTTTATCAAGATTTGTGCTTATGTTCGTATCATTATTGATATCGTTAGGTGCTGCATTTCTGTATTGTACAGTAGATAATGCGCTATGTCCCGAATTTGCTGTTTACAATTATAACGGAGTCATTATTGCCATGGGAGCACTTCTTACTGTATTCAACGTATTTTTTACAATATCAGTTTCAATATTCAATTCCACAGACAAAGGCGGAGTGATTTCCACAATTTTTATGGTTGTGCTTTTTATTCCTTTAATGAAAAAACTATCAAAAATGGAAGAAATTGATCCTTTTGAAATGATAGAAATAATGTGTGATTTCTGCAATAAATATATGATATGGTTTATTTTCATAATTATTGTTGCATTTATGATTGGAATTATATCTCAGACATGGTGTTATAAAAGGAGGGATAAATAATGTTCGGGCTGATTTACAAGGAATTTTCTCTGAATAAGTACAATCTTATCTGTCCGCTGTTTATGGCGCTGATGTATAATATCATGTTCGCCTTTATGGATACATTCAATCTTTCAGAGGACACGGGAAATTCGATGTATTTAGGGGTTACTGTATATGCGGCTATATGCGCTTTCATATTTTTCATCACTTATTCTTTTTCTTACTTCTTTTTTCAATCAGATTCCAATAAAGCATGGCAGCATTTTTCATGTTCAGCACCAACAGGACCTGCAGGACAGGTGGGAGGAAAATACATCTTTGTTCTGTTTGTCTTTCTGCTGATATTTGTGCTGAATCTTCTGACTGCTGTTGCCGTCTGCATAAAGTCTGACAGAAGTCTGTTACCCTTTATATTCTTTGATTTTCTGATGTTCTGTTTCTTCCTGATTCTTTCCTCAATCGAGCTTCCTTTTTATTTTGGACTTGGTGCTGCTTCGGGAAATAATATTAAAAAGATACTTTTTGTATTGGGTATGCTTCTGGGTATTGCTTATCTGCTGTTTGGGGATATTGCCATATTCAGCGCAGAAAATCCGATTGAAGTGATTATTTCAAAACTGTCTGCAACAGTACCGATGCTGATTATCATGGCTGTTATTCTTTTTGCATTGCCGATATTCTGTCTGTCAATGATGCTTTCAGTAAAGCTGTACCGCAAAGGTCTTGAAAACATTGAACAGTAAGGGAGGAAAATATGAAACGATTTGCAAAAATACTTTCTGCGCTGACAGTATCTGCTGTAATGCTTTTCAGTACAAATATTTCGGTATTTGCTGAGGATAATATGGTTTCCGAGTTGGAGGAAGCTGTTACAGAATATACTAAAGGAGCGGTTTTCGCTTCATGTCAGACAGCATTATTTGATAAAAACGAAATTCTGTATACGGGGAGATTCGGATATTCTGATATTGAAAATAAAATTATAGCAGATGAAAATTCTGTTTATGACTGGGGAAGTGTTTCCAAAACGCTTGTATGGGTAAGCATGATGCAGTTATATGAACAGGGAAAGCTTGACCTTAACGAAGACATCCGCACATATCTTCCCGACGGATTCCTTACAAAACTGAAATATGATGAACCCATTACAGTTTTGAATCTGATGAATCATCAATGCGGCTGGGAGGAAGTGAATGAAGTAATTGAAACTTCCGATAAAGACAGTATTCTTCCCCTTTACGAAGTTCTCGGAAAAAGCGAACCGAATCAGATTTTCAGACCCGGCGAAATCACAGGCTATTCCAACTGGGGTGCGGCACTTGGTGGTTATATAGTGGAATGTATTGCAGGAGAAAGCTATGCCGACTATGTTCACGAGCATATTTTTGATGTTTTAGGAATGGAGCATACTTCCATTTCACCGGACCACAGCGATACACCATGGGTAGCAGAGCAGTATAAAAAAATGAAAGCTTATAAAATCAATAACATATATGGTGAGCAGGTAATGGTGCCTATAGCAGAAAAATTATATATCATGCCATATCCCGCAGGTGCGGCGGCAGGTACTATTGATGATTTTGCATTGTATGGAAAAGCATTGATTTCAGATGAATGCCCTCTCTTTGAAAAGCAGGAAACTCTGGAACTGATGTTCTCGCCAAGTTCTTACTATGGTGATACCGAACTTGTGCAGAACTGTCACGGATTCTGGACAAGTTTCTATTCAGCAACACTTCTCGGACACAATGGAGCCACACATACAGGAACTGCAAATCTTTTATTTGACAGGGAATCGGGAACGGGCTGTGCGGTGCTTGTCAATCAGTACGGAGAAAGCTACTTTACGCAGGGAATTCCTGCAATGCTTTTCGGAAGTTCAGAAGACAATCCTTCACTTTCAGAAAATAAGGGTGGAAACGATATAGATATTTCGGGCAATTACATTGTTTCAAGATCCGTGCTGACAGGAATTTCTGCAATTCCGTCCTATATTTCACCATACAAAATAAAAAAATCAGATGACGGAACCTTCACGCTTAATGACAGTTATACGATTGAAAAAGTTGATGATGCGCTGTTTTTCTTAGAATCGGAAGAATCAGTTGCTCCATGCGGATTATCATATACATCTGATGGAAGAAAGCTGTTATCACTCGGAAGCATAGATTTGGTGGAAGCTCCCGACATACCACTTAAAAAACTTGTTATCTACGGGTATCTTCTTATTGCGGCAGTCGGATTTATACTGCTTATCATAAAGTGGATTAAAGCCATTGTAAAAAGGTGGAACAGCTACAGCGGATGGCAGTTTATCACGCTCTCACAGATTGCAAGGGTTATATCCTGTGTAAGTGTGTTTCTGATGTTTATTTTTTACTTAGATGCATCGGGTATTTCTTCATTGAATTCTGGATTTACATTTGTCATTCAGATAATTTGCATAATCTTCTGCATAATTTCTTTGTTCGCATCTGCTGTATTTCTGTTTTTGAAAAACGGAAAAAAAGCTGACGCTTTAGTTTATATTGCTGATATAGTGATGAATGTGTTGTCGTTGGTTTGTATTTCTGCATTACAGCTATGGATTGTATAATTCTTTATACATAAAAACTCCTTGTAATACCATTGTATTACAAGGAGTTTTTCAATCCGACTGCTTATCTTTATTGCAATGATTATGCGGTATTGCCTTAAAACTTCTATATACAGAAAATAATACAGTATATATTGTTTTTGCTTCTCATTCTGACGCAATTGTTATTTCTATTTCGTTCTTTTGGCAGTATTCGAGCAGACCTTTTATCTCCGATTCTATTAAATCTGCACAATATACAAGTTTATCATCAGCATTGTATGACAATAGGGAAACTGAATTTAGTTCTTCATAGTAAGATACTTCAAGTTTAATATCATCTGTGTATAAGCATCCGTCTGCGCAGTAAAGTTCAATTTCTTTTACTTCAAAGGAATCTTTACGTATTTTCTTTGCAACTTTAACTTCCAGTATAAAAAGAGGAATAATACTAAGAAACTCAATTATCAGCGGAATAAGAAGAAAATACCACTTTGTCTTGTACATCGCAAAAAGAATAGCAAAAAACAGAAACATCCATATAAAAAACGGATAAACAAGAATAGATGAATCTTTAGCATTCATATTATTCACTGTTGCTTTAACTTTGTACATTTCTCCTCCATAATCAATCATGAACTATTACAGGCATACCGAGTTCAACAACATCATACATTTTCTTTGCTGTTTCCGGATTGAGATTTAAACATCCGTGTGAACCGTTGTATTTGTATATTTCACCGCCGTATGCACCTCTTGAGAGGTCGTGAAATCCGCATCCTGCATAATTGAAAGCCATCCAGTAGTCAACCCATGTTCTATAGCCTTGAACTTCTATTGTTCCAAGATATATTCCTGTTGCCTTGTCAGCAATTTTTCCTATGCCTCTTGGAGTTCTTCTGTCATAAACAGTTTCAGTTCCTGAAACGAAATCATCTTCCATAACAACCTTTCCGTCTTTATAAACCCAGAAATGCTGTTCGGAAATATCTGCTTCAACGTATGTATCGCCTATATCGTCAGTTGCTCTTTCATATCCTGTACCCCATGAATAATAAACAGGTTCCGTTACTTCTGTTTTTTTCTCATGGAACATATCAATAATTTTCAGTACTGTTTCTTCTCTGCTGATTTTCCATCCGTAGATTGAACAATTATTTTTATCCCATGATTTTTCATCAACCCATGGAACTGTAATTACTCCGTCTTTTGTTGATTTGAATTCTCTGTCTTTTCCGTAAGTGTCTGTTTCTTCTGCCATTTCATCAACAAATTCCTGAACAGCATCAACATTGAAAAGTGTTTTACCATCTTCATCTTCAAGAACAGCACCATTTTCGTCAAGTCTAATCCAGTCAACAATCATATCGCTTGTAATTATCTTTTTTCTGTCCTTGAAATCAAAGGTAATATCAAATGTTGCATAACCGTTATATAGTTCAAGCTTGTTCTTTAAGTCTTCTGTGGTAACTTTTGCTTTGTATTCGTCGTAGCATCCGGATTTCTCCATATCAATATCAGAGTTATCCGACATAAGCTGTAAGTCTGTGTACTGCAATAACATTTCATGATCGAAAATATCACCGATTGTTTCAGGTTCAATAAAGAATATACCGTCATCACCTTTGATAATTTCGGCATTCTTTGCCTTCTCATCACCCCATTGATATTCGTTAATCATGGTGCTTAGTTTTTCTTTGTTATAGCTGTAATCATATTCGATAATATAATCTCTTGTATTAAATACTCCGTTAATCCATGTAAAACAGTTCTCAGAGCAAACTTTATCTATGATTGTGTCGGAAATACTGTATTCAGCCTCAAAGTCATCCGCTTTAAATTCAACATTTCTTCCGTCAGGTAGATTGAGCTGAAGATTTTTTACAGGTTTAAATGAAAGCAGAGCTTCTTTTGCTTTTTCAGCGGTAAGTCCTCCTATGTCATATCCGTTTACAAATGTATTCGGATGACATTTATCTTTGTAAAATAAAGAAATTCCAAGATAGACAAGTACAAGAAAAAGAATAACACTGCCTAACAAAACGAATGAAAGGTTTCTTTCTTTTTTCTCAGATTTGCTCATTGCTTCTTCAAATTCTTCATCTTCCGATATGTGTAAACTCTCTTTTTCCATATAGTCAGCATGGTCTTGTTTTTCTATTTCAGTTTTCTTGAGTTCCTTTGTCTTCATACGCTTATCTCCCGTTTATCTGCACTTTCTTCTGATTATTTAATTATAACACATACAATTGTGATAGTCAATCCGTTAAATTACTTTTTTATAACAAAATTACAGAGTGGACAAATCTGATATTTGTTCTTGACAATCAACATCTGACATGATATACTGAAATAAAGAAGATACTGTGCATGACTATTTCTCCGCTGTGACGAGCAGAAGAATTCAGAAATAAATTGGGGGAGATATATAAGTTGTGGGTTGCAGTATTGTTTCAAAGGACAGTTCGTTTGCACCATCCTGTCCATAAACAAAACCAGGGCTGATTCTAAAGGATTATTATGCCCTCTTGCTTTATGACAAAGAGGGATTATTTTTTTGAAGGAGGTACAGAGAAATATGTACGTACTGAAAACCTCAGCATCATTTGACAGTGCGCATTTTCTTTACGGTTACAACGGAAAATGCTCAAATATACACGGACACCATTGGATAATTGAAATTGAGGCATCACAGGAAGAATTGCAGATTTCAGGCGAAAAAAGGGGAATGGTAATAGATTTTGGCGATCTGAAGAAAATTCTTCACAAACTTGCTGATAATTATGACCATGCATTGATATACGAAGAAGGAAGTTTAAAAGAGTCAACTGTTTCTGCTCTGTGTGATGAGGGATTCAGGATAATTCCTGTATCATTCAGACCAACAGCCGAAAATTTTGCAAAGCATTTTTTCTCGGAACTGAACGGACAAAGCGTTCCTGTTCGTAAAGTTACGGTATATGAAACTCCGGAAAACTGCGCATCATACGAGGTATAAAATGGGAAATATATCATTCAGAACAGCAGAAACATTTGTCAGTATTAATGGAGAATCACAGTTGGCGGGGGAACTGGCTCTTTTTATCAGATTTTGCGGATGTAACCTCAGATGCAGTTATTGTGATACTATGTGGGCGAATGAAAAAAATGTTCCGTTCAGATTAATGACTGCTGATGAGCTGTGCGATGAAGCAGTAAAACAAAAAGTACATAATGTTACACTGACAGGCGGAGAACCGCTTTTACAGGAAAACGCAGATGTCCTGATTGAAAAACTCGGTGAACTTGGATTTAATGTTGAAATCGAAACAAACGGAAGCATCATGATAAAACATTTTTCAGAACTAAAACACAGACCTTCATTCACGCTTGACTATAAACTCCCATCAAGCGGAATGGAAAAAATGATGAATACCGAAAACTATGAGTATCTCATATATAAGGATACTGTAAAATTTGTATGCGGAAGTCATGACGATCTGAAAAAGGCGAAAGAAATAACAGATGAATACAATCTTACCGAAAAATGCAAAGTGTATTTCAGTCCTGTTTTCGGAAAAATTGAACCTGCTGAAATAGTTGATTTCATGAAAGAAAACAATATGAACGGAGTACGCTTACAACTGCAGCTTCACAAATTTATATGGGCACCTGATGCAAAAGGAGTATGAATCATGATAGATAAGAAGGCAATAGAGGAACATATCAGAGGGATTCTGATTGCGCTCGGAGATGATCCTGATAGAGAAGGACTTATTGAAACTCCGGGACGTGTTGCAAGAATGTATGAGGAAGTATTTGAAGGAATGAATTATTCAAATCATGAGATTGCTGAAATGTTCGGAAAAACATTTGAATCACCTGAAGAATCTTCAGCGGTCGTTGTAAAGGATATTGAAGTATTCAGCTACTGCGAACATCATCTTGCTCTTATGTACGACATGAAAGTCAGCGTTGCTTATATTCCTCATGGCAGAGTGATAGGTCTCAGCAAAATTGCACGTATTTGTGATATGGCTGCTAAAAGACTTCAGTTGCAGGAGAGACTCGGAAGTGATATTGCTGATATTCTTACAGAGGCGGCAGGAACACCTGATGTCGGAATTGTAATAAAGGGTACTCACAGTTGTATGACAGCAAGAGGAATACGCAATACATCGGCAAGAACGGTTACTCTGACAATGCGTGGAGCATTCAGAAACAACAGAGATTTACAGTCACTCATCACAGAATGACATAAGGAGGAATAATATGAAAGCACTTGTATTATGTAGCGGCGGACTTGACAGTACAACCTGTCTTGCTCTTGCAGTTGAACGCTACGGAGCAGATGAAGTTACAGCACTTTGTATTTCTTACGGACAGAAACACACAAAAGAAATTGAAGCAGCAAGAAATGTGTCGGAATATTATGGAGTTTCACTTATGGAACTTGACCTTGCAAAGATTTTTGCTGATTCTGACTGTTCACTCCTCAAAGGAAGTAAAGACGAGATTCCAAAAGAATCATACGCACAGCAACTTGAAAAAACAGACGGTAAGCCGGTTTCAACATACGTCCCTTTCAGAAATGGTCTGTTTCTGTCTTCCGCTGCAAGCGTGGCACTTTCAAAAGGATGCGAAGTTATATTTTACGGTGCTCACAGCGATGATGCTGCCGGAAATGCATATCCTGACTGTAGTCAGGAGTTTAATGATTCGATGAACAGGGCAATATGGATAGGAAGCGGAAATCAGCTCAGAATAGAAGCTCCTTTTGTTGATAAAACTAAAGCTGATGTTGTTGCTGAGGGACTTCGTCTGAATGCTCCGTATCATCTGACATGGAGCTGTTATGAAGGCGGAGATATGCCTTGCGGACTTTGCGGAACCTGTCGTGACCGAGCTGAAGCATTTGAAAAGAATGGAATTTCTGATCCTGCCCTTGTATAAATCAAAGGAGTAAATACTATGATTTTTATTACAGGAGATATTCATGGATACAACGATATTCATAAGCTGACATCTGATTGTTTTTTGTGGGAAAAAGAAATCACAAGAGGTGATTATCTTATAATATGCGGAGATTTCGGACTCTGCTGGGATCATTCAAACGAAGAGAAATACTGGCTTAACTGGCTTGACAGAAAGCCGTGGACTACGCTTTGGATTGATGGAAACCATGAGAATTTTGAACTGCTGAGTGAGTATCCTGTTGAAGAGTGGAACGGTGCAAAAGTACAGAAAATAACAGATAATATCATTCATATTTGCAGAGGTTCGGTATTTACAATTGACAGTATAAGTTTTTTTGCTTTTGGCGGTGCGGAAAGTCACGATAAGGAATATCGTATACTTGGCAAAACAATATGGTACGAGGAACTTCCGTCAGAGACTGAAATAGAGACTGGAAGAGAAGCTCTTGAAAAATCGGGGTGGAAAGCAGATATCATAATAACGCATTCTTTTCCTACAAAAATTCAGGAGGAAGTGTATCAAAAAGGTATGTATGCTGTCAACGAGCTGACTGATTTTTTTGATGAAGTAAATGAAAAATGCAGTTTCAGACTTTGGTTTTCAGGACATTATCATCGTTCTTCCGAATATGATAACAAGCATTTTTTCATATTTAATAATATAGTAAGACTTACTGAAAACGGATTTGTCAGGGTGTATCCTGCCGCTGATAATACAGCGCATCAGGAGACATTGCCCGATGAAATAATCTGTTGTAACGATTAATCAGTATGGTGTAATATCATACATTTTCCTAAGCTTCTGAATTGCTTTTTTCTCAATTCTTGAAACGTATGAACGGGATATTCCAAGTTTTTCAGCAGTTTCATTCTGCGTATGTGAAGTTTTCCCATAAAGCCCGTAACGGTATACGATTATTTCAAGTTCACGTTCATCAAGACATTTTTCAAGAAATCCGTAAAGCTGTTTTGAACGTATCATAAGTTCTACCTGTTCGTGAATGTCAACACCGTCATCTATAAGGTCAATCAGGGTAAGAGAATTTCCGTCTTTGTCTGTCTCAACAGGTTCATTTATATAGACATCACCGGATGATTTTTTAGCCGAACGAAAGTTCATAAGAATTTCGTTTTCAATGCATCTGCTTGCGTATGTGGCGAATTTTGCACCTTTCGAGTAATCAAATGATGATACAGCTTTGATAAGCCCGATAGTTCCTATTGAAATCAGTTCATCCTGTTCGGATGGAGACTGAGTATATTTTTTTACGATATGGGCAACAAGTCTGAGATTGTGTTCAATCAGTCTGCTTCGTGCATTTTTATCACCTGTTGAAATCCTTTTGAAACATTCATTTTCTTCTTCTTTAGAAAGCGGCTTCGGGAAAATTGTGCTGCTTTCAACGTGAAGTGAAAAAAAGAAAATATTACTGAGTAATTCAATAATCATACGATTACCTCCATAAGTGTTCTGAATCAATTATATGCGGAGGGGGTTGGACATTATTGCTTTGATAAATAAAGGCGCCTTTTGGCGCCTGTTTCATTATAGACAATACCGCTATCTGCGGTATTGTCTTAAAAATATCTCAACAGATAAAGCGTCTGCAAATTAATGCAGACGCTTTAAATAATTATTGTTTTTTAGGTATTTTTGTTGATTTCCATTCAGGGTAAACCATGTTATTAGCGTCGTTAGGATCTCCTGCGTAAACCCTGTATGATCTTTTGTAAGGAAGTACACCTACAAAGATATAGTCTCCTGTGGAAAGCTGAGTATTAAAATCATCACCGAGCTCATTTTTCATAGCTTCCTGAAATTTATTCGGATTCTGATACATAGCTCTTAAATCAAAAATATACCATGCAGCCTGATTGTCGTATGCGCTGATTGCGCTTGTTTCAACTACCCTGCTTGCTGCAGCTCTTACAGTTTCAATAATTTCATAGTCGTTTACTGTCTGTTCTTTTTTGTCATTTTTGGATACTGAAAAAACAAAAACACCAATAAGGACAAAAATAACAACAACACATAATTTTTTTAGTAATGAACCCATATATATCCCTATTAAATCACTTTCAAATAATTAAGCTGTTACAATCTTGCTTGCATCCTGAAGTCCGAACTTTTCAACAGCAGTATCACGCATCTTGTATTTAAGAATCTTTCCTGCCGCATTCATTGGGAATTCAGTTACAAAGTCAACATATCGTGGAATCTTATGCTTAGCCATATTAGCCTTTACGAAGTCCTTGATTTCCTCAACAGTTGCAGTTTCACCGTCATTAAGGATAACGCAGGCCATGATTTCCTCACCGTAATCCTTATCAGGAACACCGATAACCTGTACGTCCTTTATTTTCGGGTATGTATAGAGGAAGTCTTCGATTTCTTTCGGATAGATATTTTCACCGCCACGGATAATCATATCCTTGATACGGCCTGTAATCTTGTAATAACCCTCAGGAGTACGTCTTGCAAGGTCACCTGTGTGGAGCCATCCGTCCTTGTCAATAGCAGCAGCAGTAGCCTCAGGCATCTTGTAGTAACCCTTCATGATGTTGTAACCTCTTGCAACAAACTCACCGTCAACATTATCTGGTAAATCTTCATTTGTCTCAGGGTCAACAATCTTACACTCAACACCGAAAATAGGACCGCCGACTGTATTAACACGAGTTTCAATTGAGTCTGTTGTCTTTGACATTGTTGTAGCAGGTGAAGCCTCTGTCTGACCGTATGTGATACAGATTTCAGACATGTGCATTTTCTCGATAACGTCCTGCATTGTCTTGATAGGACACGGAGAACCTGCCATGATACCTGTTCTCATGTGTGAGAAGTCTGTCTTATCAAAGTTTTCATGTCCAAGCATAGCAATGAACATTGTCGGAACACCATGGAAAGCAGTAATCTTTTCACGGTTGATACAGTCAAGTCCCTTTCTCGGAGAGAATGCTGTAATAGGACACATTGTTGTACCATGTGTCATGGAAGCTGTCATAGCGAGAACCATTCCGAAGCAATGGAACATAGGAACCTGAATCATCATCTTATCAGCAGTTGAAAGATCCATGCAGTCACCGATAGCCTTACCATTGTTTACAACATTGTAGTGAGTGAGCATAACACCCTTAGGGAAGCCTGTTGTTCCTGATGTATACTGCATATTGCAGACATCATGCTTGTCAATTGTACTGCGGAGTTTTTCAACTTCATTGTAAGATACTTCCTCAGCCTTTGCAATTGCTTCATCCCATGTATAGCATCCGTTACGCTTTTCACCTGCGATAACAACATTCTTGAGGAATGGGAGTTTTGCAGATTCGAGTTTACCGGCTTCACAGTTTTCAAGTTCGGGACAGAGTCTCTGAATGATGTCAACATAGTCGATATCCTTGTAATTTTCAATCATAACAAGAGTGTGAGTATCAGACTGCTTGAGAAGGTACTCAATTTCGTGGATTCTGTAAGCAGTATTTACAGTAACAAGAACTGCACCGATTTTTGTTGCTGCCCAGAATGTGATGTACCACTGAGGAACATTTGTAGCCCAGATTGCAACGTGATCGCCCTTCTTTACACCCATTGCAAGGAGTGAACGAGCAAATGTGTCAACGTCATCTCTGAATTCAGGGTATGTTCTTGTATAGTCAAGTTCTGTATAGCGGAAAGCATACTGTGTAGGGAATTCCTCACACATTCTGTCAAGAACATCAGGGAATGTGTAGTTGAGAAGTCTCTCTTTAGGCCACACATATTTACCTGTTTTTGTATTGTTATCCTGTAAAGGATGCTTGTGCTTTGTTCTGTAAGGCTTCATGTATTCAGCGTACGCAGGAATTACGACACCTGCACCTGAAAGTTCCTGTTCCCAGCGCTTTACCCATTCAAGAGAAACATAGCCTGTATAATGGATTGAAGCGAGAGCATCAAAAAACTTATTCATAGGCATATCGCCTTCGCCCATGAGTTTGTACTCAATTGAACCATTTACAATTGCTGAATCCTTTACATGAACATATTTTATGTATTCACCAAGATTTGCAACAGTTGTTTCAGGCTGTTCATTTCCGAATCTGTATGGGTGGTGAATATCCCAGAGAGCAGCAACCTTACGGCTGTTTACAGAGTCAAGAAGCTTTTTAAGACGTGATGTGTCGCTGTATACACCGTTTGTTTCAACAAGAAGTGTTACATTGTATTCCTCAGCAACAGGAATAAGTTTTTTAAGTGTTTCACATACAGCGTTATCATCAACTTCACCCTGCGGCTCAGGAGCAAGATCACCGAGGACACGAATGAAAGGTGTGCCGAGTTTGTTGGCAAGAACTGCATACTCTGTGATTTCCTTTATGCTTTCTTCTTCTTTGTCAGCGTATTTAAGACAAGCATTTGAAGAAAGACAAGGAATTTCGATTCTGATATCTTCAAGTTTTTTCTTTGTGTTTTCAATCTGTGCGTCTGTGAAAGGTTTAGCTTTAACAGAAAAAATATCCTGTCCGAGACCTCTGATTTCAATTCCGTCAAAACCAAAATCTTTTGCCATTGAATAAATATCTGTCCATTCAAATTCAGGACAAGCAAGGGTTGAAAAACTAATCTTCATTAATGTTCACCTGTATTCATTAAATTTTTTTATTGATTTGTCGCCGCAAAACAACATTAAAATTATACCATAAATTTACCTGTAATGCAATAGTTAATAACGATAAAATTTTATAATGCTACTATCAGTTTTTTATAATGAAAGAAATTATGATGCTTTTTTTATTTTTTACTTGCATTTTGCAGAATCCTGTGATATAATTTAACTTGTGTGTTATGCCTTCGATGGGCATATATATTGCTCCGCCAATTAAGTAGACACAGCACAATTAATGCTTAACGGTTTTGCAGCGCATACACTTGCAGCAATTATGCGGTATTGTTCAAAAATACTGGCGGAACAATAGTATTATGATAATCAGTATGAGAAGGAGTTGTCATGGGAAAGGTTTATAATGTTGAAAAACAACATGCTAAGAAAAAATATCATGCAATAGAGCGAATCAGACTATTGCTTGACAAGGGCAGTTTTTATGAAATCGGTTCGGGAATAAATGGCTGTATCCACAATAAGAATTCGGAATTCAAATCCACAGAATATGACGGAGTAATAACAGGACGTGGAAAAATAAACGGAAAAACAGTTTATATCTTTGCACAGGATTTTACGGTTGCAGGTGGTTCTGTCGGACTTAATCATGGAAAGAAAATTGCAAAGACAATTGAACTTGCAATCAAGACAGGCTGTCCTGTAATCGGTATATATGATTCAGGCGGAGCAAGAATTGATGAGGGACTTAATTCGCTCGTCGGATGCGGTGAAATGCTTTATCAGAATACCTGCGCATCGGGTGTTATTCCTCAGATTTCAATTATTGTCGGACCATGTGCAGGTGCATCTGCATATTCTCCTGCAATTTCAGATTTTGTATTTATAGTTGACCAGATAGGTCAGATGTATGTAACAGGAAACAAGGTTATCGAAAGTGTTACAGGTGAAAAATGTACATTGCAGGAACTCGGAGGTTCAAAGGTTCATGCAGAGCAGTCAGGTGTTGCACATTTCAGATTTTCAAGCGAGAAAAAATGCTGTGCAGAGGTTCGCAGACTTATTGATGTTCTTCCTTCATCTTTTTCAGAGCAGAAGACTTTGTTTACAGACAATTATATGGAAAATGCCGCAAACAGCATTGACCAGCTTATTCCCGAAGATGTCAAGATGTCATATTCCATGCATGAATTCATTGACTGCATAGTTGACAGTAATTCATTTGTTGAGGTGCATAAGGAATTTGCAAGAAACATGATTGTCGGTTTCGGAAAAATCAGCGGAATTAAAGTCGGAATCGTTGCAAATAATCCTAAATGTGATTCAGGCTGTATAAACTGTGATGCAAGTGACAAGGCGGCGAGATTTGTAAGATTCTGCGATGCTTTTGATATTCCGATTCTTACACTTGTTGACACTCCTGGCTATCTCCCCGGAATCAACGAGGAACACAGCGGTATTATCCGTCATGGAGCAAAGCTTCTTTTTGCCTATGCAGATGCCACGACAACAAAAATTACAGTTGTTCTCAGAAAGGCATTCGGCGGCGCATATATCGCTATGAACAGCAGAGCATTGAGAGCAGATTACATATACGCTTGTCCTAATGCTTCACTTGCAGTAATGGGTGCAGATGGTGCGGTTTCAATCATTTACCACAAACAGCTTGATGCCCTCACAGGAGATGAACAGAAGGCATTTAAGGATAAGATGGTTGAGGACTACAAACAGAAGTACATGAACACAGCAATTGCTGAAAAAGAGGGATATGTTGATGAAATAATCCTTCCGAGCGAAATCAGAAACAGAGTATTTGAGGATATAAAGGCTCTCCAGACTAAGCAGACAGTGAGATATCCGAGAAAACACAGTAATATCCCACTTTAATTAATAGGAGCAGATTATGTTAGGTTTTACAGAAACAGTTTTGAGAGATGCAAACCAGTCTCTTGCCGCAACACGAATGAAACAGAGTGATTTTGAGGATATTCTCGACCAGATTGACAAGGCGGGATATTACTCTGTTGAATGCTGGGGCGGAGCAACTTTTGATTCATGTTTAAGATATCTTAATGAGGATCCGTGGGAGAGACTTCGTTATCTCAGAAAAAGGCTTCCGAATTCAAAACTCCAGATGCTTCTCAGAGGACAGAATCTTCTCGGATACACACATTATCCGAGAGAAATGGTAAGGGATTTTGTTCAGAAGTCAATTGAAAACGGAATAGATATAATCAGAATTTTCGATGCACTCAATGATGTTGAAAACATAAGGGATGCAGTGCAGGCAACCCTTGATTTCGGAGGACATCCTTCATGTGCAATCAGCTATACAACAAGCCCTGTACATACAATTGAGAAGTTCGTGGAACAGGCTTGCAAAATGGAAGAAATCGGTGCAAAGTCAATCTGTATCAAAGATATGTCGGGTTGTCTTATGCCTGATGTTGCATACAATCTTGTAAGTGAACTGAAAAAGCGTGTAAGCGTACCGATTGTTCTTCATGCACATTGCTCGACAGGTGTTGCACAGATGACATATCTGAAAGCAATTGAAGCAGGAGTTGACGTTATTGATACAGCAGTATCATGTTTTTCAGGCGGTACATCACAGCCTGCAACAGAAACAATGGCTCTTACAGCACAGAGCATGGGTGTTGAAACAGGTCTTGATATTTCCCTCGTGAATGAGATAAATGATTATTTCAAGGGTGTATTCAATAAAATGATGTCTGAGGATTTGATACACTTCAATTCCATGCAGACAGATCCTAACGGACTTATATATCAGGTTCCCGGCGGTATGTATTCAAACCTTCTTTCTCAGCTTAAAGCACAGGGATTCATTGAGAAAATCAGTGAGGTGCTTGAAGAAGTTCCGAGAGTCAGAAAGGATCTTGGCTATCCTCCGCTTGTTACTCCGCTCAGTCAGATTGTCGGAACTCAGGCGGCTATGAATGTCATAAATGAGGAAAGATACAAGATTGTAATTAAAGAAGTCAAGGCTTATCTTCGTGGTGAATATGGTGAAGCCCCCGGATTTATAGACGAAGAATTCAGAAAGAATATTCTCGGTTCCGCTGTTGTTTCAGAGGAGAAGATTCCGTATGCTGAAACAAAGGAACAAATGATGAGTGAGGGACATTCTGTTGAAGATGTGCTCGTTCAGATGATGTTCCCGCAGCTTGCTGCTGATTACTTCAGAAGAAAGGAAAACGGCGGCGAAGATTCAGAGGGAAGATATACCTGTGAAATCCATAAGGTGAATAAACACAGAAACCTCAAAAACATCACTTCTGATGTAAAGGACAGCGAATTAATGGCAAAGTTCAAAGCGATTATTGCTTACAATGCAAAAGTATCGCCTGATGAATTCAGTATAAAGAACGTATACACTGAGGAATAAAAGAAGGAGATTAAAATGAAGTACGATATTGTTATCGGGGATAAGAAATATGTTGTTGAAGTTGATTCAGCAAATGTGAATATACTCGGAAAATCAGATATCGAAATCGCAAATGATTTTGATGATGAATTTGATGATATTCCTGATTTTGATTTTGACGATGATGCTGATGAGAACAGTACATCAGTGCAGTCACCGATATTCGGAACTGTTGTTGCAGTAAAAGTAAACAGCGGAGACAATGTAAAAAAAGGTGATGTAATCCTTATCATCGAGTCAATGAAAATGGAGAACGAAATATATGCACCGTCTGACGGATTAATTGATAAGATTCTTGTTAATCAGGGCGACAGCGTCAAGAAGAATCAGAATCTTATGTCAATAAATTGTAACTGATTATAATACTCCTTCTGACAATTGCTGAAGCGACAGTACAAAACCACAGACACAGGAATGTTTATGTGTGGGATGCTGCGTTTCAGCATATTTAGAGGGAGTTTTTTGTTTTAGTATGAATTATGAGCGGTTATTGTCCATGTGATAGTATCGGAATCAAAAAGGAGTTGTACAGATGAGTGCTTATGTAAGATTTAAAAATGTAAAAAAGACATATAAGACAGGCGAAGTCGAAATTGAAGCATTGAAAAATGTCACTTTTGAGATAGAAAAGGGCGAATTCTGCGTAATTGTAGGGGCATCAGGAGCAGGAAAAACAACAATACTGAATATTCTTGGCGGAATGGATACTCTGACAAGCGGAAATATCCGTCTTGATGGTGTTGAAATCGGAAAACTGAATAAAAAGGAACTCACAGCGTACAGAAGATATGATGTAGGATTTGTATTTCAGTTCTACAATCTTGTTCAGAATCTCACAGCACTTGAAAATGTCGAACTTGCCGCACAGATATGCAATGATCCTCTCGATGCGGCAACGGTTTTGAAACAGGTGGGGCTTGAACACAGAATGAAGAATTTTCCCGCACAGCTTTCAGGAGGAGAACAGCAGAGAGTTGCGATAGCAAGGGCTCTTGCAAAGAATCCGAAACTTCTTCTCTGTGATGAACCGACAGGTGCGCTTGATTACAATACGGGTAAAGCAGTTCTTAAACTCCTTCAGGATACCTGCCGAAAGAGGGGAATGACTGTAATTGTAATCACACATAATCAGGCATTGTCAGCAATGGCAGACAGAATCATTACTGTAAAGAGCGGAACTATCGACAGCGTTGTGATGAATGACAATATTGTTGATGTTTCAGAGATAGAGTGGTGAACTTATGAAATCAATGATGAAAAAAAATACTTTTCGTGAAATCAAAAATACACTCGGAAGATTCATGGCTATTCTTTCAATCATAGCACTCGGTGTAGGTTTTTTCACAGGAGTACGAATTACAACGCCTGCAATGGTCAATATTTTTGATGAGTATATAGCTGAAAATGAATTGTATGATTATCGTCTGATTTCAACTTTAGGATGGGAAGAAGAGGATGTTGAATCTTTCAGAAACAAGCCAGACGTGAAATATGCAGAGGGTTCATGCAGTTTTGATGTTTTGTATACTGTTGATAATGAAGAAACGGTTGTACTGAAAACCCATTCAATTACAAAAGATATAAACAAGCTTGTATTACAGGAAGGAAGAATGCCTTTATCTGAAAATGAATGTATTGCTGATTACAGGTCATGGATGAAAGTTGGCGACAGACTTCTTATTTCAGAAGAAACTCCCGAGGATACAAGGGATTCTTTCAAAGTGAAAGAATATACGGTTGTCGGAACTGCGGATACTCCTTATTATATAAATTTTGAAAGAGGCACAACATCTCTTGGTACAGGAAGTGTATCGGGTTTTATATATGTTCCCGAGGAATCACTTGATACAGATTACTATACTGAACTTTTTATAAAGTTCGATCACAGCTATTCGATTTACTCTGATGAATATAAAGATTACATAGAATCAAAAAACGCTGTATGGGAGGAACTTACACAGACTCAGGCTGAATCAAGATACAGCAGGATACTTGATGATGCCGAAAAGGAACTGAATGACGGAAAAGCTGAACTCGATGAGAAGCGAAAAGAAGGAGAGCAGGAGCTTAACGACGCAAAGAGTGAGCTTGAAAAGGCAGAAAAGGAAATCAGCGATGCAGAGACTGAACTTTCGGATGCAGAAAAGAAAATTGCTGACGGACAGGCTGAACTGAATAAGGCAAAAAAAGAACTTGATGATGCAAAAGAAAAACTTGATGATGCCAAAAAACAGCTTGATGATGGGCAAGATGAACTCGATAAGGCGGAAGAACAGCTTGAATTAAGCAAATCACTGCTTGATTCGTCAGAAAGTCAGCTACTTGAAGGACAAAATCAGCTTGAAGAAGGAAGAAGACAGCTTTTATCAGCGTGGAATCAGATTTACTCCGCAGAGGAGGAAATGAGGTCACAGGAAAATGAACTTATCTTGCAGGAAGAGAATTTTAATTCTCAGTACGGTTATCTTATTCCGATGATTGATTATCTCCCTGACGAACAGAGAATAATGATTGAAACAGCTCAGAATCAGATTTCTGAGGGAAAAAGGCAGATAGAAGCAGCGAAACTTCAGCTTAAAGAATCACGTAACACACTTCTGAATCAGCAGAATCAGTTTAATAAAAAATATGATGAACTTGCAGCTGCATGGGATGAATTCAATGACGGAAAAGAACAGTACAAAAAAGGCTTTAAACAGTATCAGGATTCCCTTGACGAATTTAATAAAGGTAAGGCAGAATATGAAGAAGGTTTAAAGGAATTTGAAAACGGTCAGAAGGAATATGAGGACGGAGTGAAGGAACTTGAGGAAGGAAAGTCCGAATACGAAGACGGTTTAAAGGAATTCAATGACGGAAAAAAAGAATATGAAGAAGGACTTGAAGACTATCAGGAGGGAATAAAGGAATTCAATGAGAAAATTGCTGATGCAGAAGAAGAAATTGCAGATGCTGAAAAGGAAATCTCAGATTTGGAAAAACCTGATACTTTTGTACTTGGAAGAGATACAAACATAGGATATGCCTGTTTTGAAAATGATTCTGAAATAGTTGCTCAGGTAGCAAGAGTTTTTCCCATATTTTTTATTCTTGTAGCTGCTCTTGTATGTATGACGACAATGAGCAGAATGGTTGAGGAACAAAGAACACAGATAGGAGTTCTTAAAGCACTTGGTTATTCGGAATTGTCAATCATGGGCAAATTTATGTTCTATTCCGGTTCTGCGGCTCTTGCAGGATGTATAATCGGGTATGCCGGTGGAACATGGATTTTCCCGAAAGTAATATGGATGACTTACAAACTCATGTATATTCCGCTTGATATCGGATATCTGTTTGATATTAAACTTGCACTGCTGTCTATGACCGCATCTGTTCTATGTTCGCTTGGTACGACTTACGCTTCATGCCGAATAGAACTTTCGGAGACAGCGGCAAATCTTATGAGACCAAAATCACCAAAGGCAGGTAAAAGAATTTTCCTTGAGATGGTACCTTTTATATGGAATCGTCTTAAATTTCTCCATAAAGTATCAATCAGAAATATATTTCGATATAAAGGAAGATTTTTCATGATGATACTCGGTATCGGAGGATGTACAGCACTTCTTCTTACAGGATTCGGCATAAAGGATTCAATTGCAGGTTTTGCTGATGTTCAATACGGAGAAATACAGACAGCGGATATCTCAATATCATTCAAATCGGACAACAACGGAGAGATACCGAAAGAACTGATATCATCGCTTGATGAAAAGAGTGAGGCATATATCTTTACAAATAATGGTTCATGGGATATGCTTTACGGGACCAAAACCAAAAGTATCAGTCTTGTTGCTCCTGAGAATTTTGATATAATGGACAAATTTATGAATTTTCGTGATATGAAAGGCAATACGCTCGAATATCCTGAAATGAACGAAGCACTGATATGTCATAGTCTGTCTGAAAGATATAATGTGAAAAAAGGTGATGAAATCATTTTGAGAAATGAAGATATGAAAGAACTTCATCTCAAAGTGACGGGAATATTTGAGAATCATGTATATAATTACGTGTTTATAAGCTCTGATACGCTTTCAGAACAGCTAAACGAGAAAACAGAATTCAATGGTGCATATATTAATTTCCCTAATAATACGGATGTTTATGAAGCATCTGTTGATATTGCAGGACTTTCAGATGTAACAAACTGCAATATTTTTGATGAAACAAGGACAAGAATGGGAAATATGATGAGCAGTCTGAATTATATTGTACTGCTGATTATAGTATGTGCCGCAGGACTTGCGTTTATAGTAATCTATAATCTTACGAATATTAATATTACAGAGAGAATACGTGAAATAGCAACAATTAAGGTTCTTGGATTTTTCCGAAGAGAAACATCAGCATACGTTCTGCGTGAAAATCTTGCGCTTACAGGAATAGGAGTTCTTGTGGGGCTTATCCTCGGAATACTTCTTCATAAATTTGTAATGGCGCAGATTATTGTGGATATGGTTGATTTTAAGGGCAGAATCCTTCCTATGAGTTTTATATTCAGTATTGTTTTGACATTCATATTTAATTTCTTTGTGAATCTGTTTATGGAAGTTAAACTTGAGAAAATAAACATGGCAGAATCCCTTAAATCGGTTGATTAATATGGCATACCGCACAAATGTCTTATATGTAATGCGGTATTGACTTAAAATAAAAACCGCACAAATCTGTGCGGTTTCATAATGTCGAAAAATATGTTTTGCATTGAAAAATACAGGTGGTTGAGGGCAGTTCTGCAAAAAATCGATATATCGAAATTTGCAGAACTGCCCTCACCACCTCGTAAATGAAAAATGGTTTATTACGTTTTTACAATTTGAATACTATTCCGACTATTGCACCCGAAAGAATCCAGAAGAACGGGTGTATTTTTTTAAATTTTTTCAGGTTCATCAGAACAGCGTATATGACACATATAAGAATGAGAATTATCGGAAACTGAAACTTTCCCGATGAATCAGTAAACAATGCTGTACGGAAAATTCCGAATACAGAAGTTGCAATAAGTCCTGTTACTGCCGGTCTTATCATTGAGAAACTTGATTTGACGTACATATTTTTGCTGAAACTGTCAAGCAGTTTTGCAATTATAACGATTACTATAAGGCTTGGTAGGACAAGCGAAAGAGTAGCAGTTATTCCTCCAAGAATTCCTGCGGCATTGTATCCTGCATAAGTTGCCATGTTAATTCCGATAGGTCCGGGGGTACTTTCGCTGACTGCAAGCATATTGGCAACGTCGGAAACTTCATACCAGTCATGTCTGTTCGGCAAGTCCATTAAAAACGGTATTGTTGCAGGGCCGCCTCCGACAGCAAATAAACCAATCTGGAAGAACTCAATGAATAAATCAAAAAATACTTTCATTCCTCAAACCTCCCGATTTTATAAAGAATTATACCAAATACTCCCGCTGCAACAACAAGAAGAACTGTAGGCACAGGGGTTAACATGGCGAGAAGAAAAGCAATTGCACACACAACTCCGCCTGTAATATTTTTTATTGTTTTCTTTGACATTGTAATAACTGTATGAAGCATCAGTGCGCAAACAACGATTTTAATACCGCCAACAGCATGAGAAACTGTTTCATTGTCCATGAACTGTTCAAGGAACAATGCAAGAATTGATACAATAATCAAAGAAGGGCTGACCATTCCGAGTGTTGAGAAAATTGCTCCCGGAATTCCTTTTCTTTTATAGCCGACAAATGTGGAAACATTTACTGCAATGATTCCGGGGGTGCATTGTCCGACAGCGTAATAATCGAGTATTTCTTCTTCAGTTACCCATTCTTTTTTCTCTACAAGTTCATGTTTCAGCATTGGAAGCATTGTTAATCCTCCGCCGAAAGTCAGTCCTCCGATACGAAAGAATGCAAGGTAAAGCTCAAATAATTCTTTCATGATTCTCCTCTTTTCTAAGCAGACACTAAAAAAATGTCTTTTTTGATATACCTTTAACATTATACATTATAAGATTAGTTTTGGCAATACCTTTTTGAAAATAATAGTTATATGACATGATTATATAATAAGAAAAACATGGAAAACTTGACAATAATCATATATAGGTGTATACTTACTATATAATGCTGCAATGAAAAATGGGGCGGATTTATGGATAGTACAATTGTATCTACGGAAATATATGCAATGCTTTTGAGAAACGAAGGGGAATTTCCCATTGCGGCAGTTGGGTTTGTTCACGGAAGCAAATCAGAAATAAACAGACTTCTTGATATGGCAGAGAAAGAAATGTATGAGGATAAAAAGAAGTTTTACGCAGAGTATCCGAAATACGGCAGAGAAAAAATAAGACAGCCTGAGGCTGTTGTTGAAATGACAAGATAAGGATGGGTGTCATAATATGAAATTTTTAAAGAGTAGTTATTTAGGAATTATGATTTGTGCATTAATTGCAGGATTTGCAACGGTGTTGAGTTCATTTAATATTGGCAATTTTTCAATGGAGGTAATTGGTGCGCCTGTTTTTGCAATTATATTTGGAATGCTGATTACATTGATTTCTCCTAAAGTCGCTGTAAATCCGAAATTGTCATCAGGAATAAAATTTACTTCAAAGAAAATTCTTCAGTATGCGGTAATAATTCTCGGATTTTCTCTTAATCTTGGTACAATTGCTAAGGTTGGCACAAAGAGTCTTCCTGTAATTGTATCAACAATATCAGTTTCGCTTTTTACAGCACTTGCTCTTATGAAAATAATGAAGATTGATAAAAAAGTTGCCTGTCTTATCGGAGTTGGTTCATCTATATGCGGCGGTTCGGCAATTGCAGCAACTGCACCTGTAATTGACGCTGATGATGAAGAGGTTGCACGTTCAATTTCTGTTATATTTTTGTTCAACGTTCTTGCCGCACTGATTTTTCCAACATTTGGACACGCAATAGGACTTGGTTCGGAGGGATTTTCAGTTTTTGCAGGAACTGCAGTTAATGATACATCATCTGTAACAGCGGCGGCTTCAACTGCTGAAAGTATTTACGGATGTGACGGTATTTTATCTTCAGCAGTAACAGTAAAGCTGACAAGAACACTTGCAATTATTCCTATTACTCTTATTCTTGCATTAATAAGAACACGTCAGGCGAAGAAGAATTCCGATGAAGGAAATTCTTTTTCAATAAAGAAAATTTTTCCTTTCTTTATTCTGTTTTTTGCAGCAGCATCCTGCGTTACAACACTTGTGGGAATCATGCCTGAAAATGGATTTACTGATTTTTACAACACGAATTTCATAGGTGCGGCTAAATGGACAGCTAAATTCTTTATTGCGATGGCTATGTGTGCAATAGGACTTAATACTGATATTGTTAAACTTATAAAAAAGGGTGGCAAGCCAATTGCGATGGGTTTTGTATGCTGGATTGCCATTACTTTAGT
>JAZLGM010000071.1:0-8444 GCA_045616285.1 Ruminococcus sp. | reverse complement strand
TTTTGTAAAAAATAAAATTTTGTGCATATATTCGATTATAATGTGAATATAAAAGTAAATTTAAAGTGATATAATATATAGTGAATGACAAAAAAAGTCGTTTACTATTAGCCGATATGCACGGAGCTGCTGTTAGCGTATGTGCTTAATAAGATTATTATAATACAAAAAACGGAGGGAATAATATGTTATTAGGTGTTGATTATTATCCTGAACAGTGGGAGGATTCCATGCTTGATGCTGATTTGGATACAATCGTTGAACTGGGATGCAATGTTATCAGAATTGCTGAATTTTCATGGCACAGAATGGAAAGGCGCGAGGGAGAATACGACTTTTCATACTTTGATAACGTAATTGCAAAAGCAAAGGAAAGAGATCTCAAAGTAATTATGGGAACTCCGACCGCAGCAATTCCTGCATGGCTTGCAAAGAAGTACCCGGATATTATTTCTGAATTTGAAAACGGTCAGAAACGTATTTTCGGCGGAAGACACAATTTCTGCTTCAACAGCAGGCATATGTATGATTATTCAGAAAAAATCATACGGAAACTTGTTGGTCACTACAAAAATGAGGAAGCAATCGTCGCCTGGCAGATTGACAATGAAATTGGTCATGAGGGAAGTGATGTATGCTATTGTGCAAACTGTCAGAGTGCATTTCGCAAGTTCCTTAACAGGAAGTTTAACGGTGATATAGACAAGCTCAATGATATTTACGGAACAGCTTTCTGGTCACAGGAATACAACGGATTTGACGAAATTCCGACTCCAATGACAACTATCACAACACATAACCCTGCACTTCGTCAGGATTGGGAACGTTTCAGAAGCGAGAGTATAGTGAACTTTATGGACTTTCAGGCAAAGCTTATAAAAGAGATTGCTCCGAATGCAGTTGTTATGCACGATTTTCCGGGCGGAGGTCTTGGAAAGCATGTTGACTACTCTAAGGTTGCAAAGTGCATTGATCAGGTTGCTTACAATAACTATCCTGTATGGGGCGGTCAGAAAGAGCCAATCGCACCACACGAAATCGGTTTTTCACTCGATTATATAAGAGGACTGAAAGGCGGAAATTTCTGGATCACAGAAGCTATAATGGGCGCTCAGGGACATGACGTTACAGGCTTCCTTCCAAGACCAAACCAGGCAAAGATGTGGTCATATCAGTGTATGGCTCATGGCTGTACTTCACTTATATATTTCCGCTACAGAGGCGCTGCAAAAGGGGCTGAACAGTTCTGCTACGGAATCATTGATGCAGATAACATAAAGAGAAGAAAATTCTTTGAAGTACAGAGTTTCTTTAAGGATATTTCACAGTACGAAAACGAACTTGCATCGCCAGTCAGAAACAAGGCTGCAATTGTTTACGATTACGATTCACTCGCGTCATTCCGAATCCAGTCACAGAGTATCCTCCTTAACACTCAGAAGGAAATGGAGAAGTTCTACAAGGCATTTTATGATGTGAATGCAGGTGTGGATATTATTCCTGAGGACAGAGATTTCTCAGATTACAGTGTTGTTATACTTCCACAGCTTATCATTACAAAGCCCGAAATGGAAAAAAGAGTAAAGGAATTTGCTTCAAACGGCGGTACAGTAGTAATGACATACCGATGTGCTGTCAAAGATTATGACAACAATGTTCCGTTTGGAAAGACAATACCTGTAAATTACAATGACTTTACAGGTATCATCGTAACCGAAACAGAAAGCCTGCAGAGTTATGACGCTTTTGAGGTTCAGGGCAGGGGAGATTTTGCAGATATCACTGGCAGGGGCGGTATTTTCCGTGACATGATTGAACCACATGGTGCAGAGATTCTTTTCAGCTACGTTGATGAATTTTACCATGATTTTGCCGCAGTTACAAGAAATAAGTACGGAAGCGGTACAGTTTATTATATAGGATGCGGACTTGAAGAAAGAATAACAAACGTACTCATGCAGACAATAATGATAGATAACGGCATTGAAATGACAGAATCAGCCGACGGAGTTGAAATCGCTGAACGCGGAAGCGACAGCGGCAGAATACGCTTCATTATAAACCACAATGCAGAGAGGGTAAAATCAGTCGGCAATGAGCCGGAATTAAAACCGTTTGAAGTAAGAATAGAAAAAATTTAGCTGAGTTACACATTTATGTTTTCGGAGGTAACAGTTATGAATATAAAAAAATACAGAGAATCAATCGAAACAGGAAAGCTTGACAGCCAGATAGGTGCTTTATATAATCCGCTGAATATTCAGGCTCAGAAAACAAGGTATATAGAAGCAATCGATAATTTTGCAGTCTTATATCCGCAGAGGGACGATATTCACATTTACTCTGCATCGGGCAGAACTGAAATCGGGGGAAACCATACCGACCACCAGCATGGATGCGTAATAGCCGCTGCTGTAAATCTCGATATTATCGGCGTAACCTCGTTTCATAATGACGGCGTTATAAGAATCAAATCAGAAGGCTACGAGGATTTCGAGATTCGACTTGACGACCTTGATGTGCATGACGGTAAAAAGACTTCGGCTGAAATTGTCCGTGGAATCGCCGCCAAATTCACTGAAATGGGTGTTAAAATCGGCGGATTCGATATGTATATGACTTCGGATGTTCCCGAAGGCAGCGGAATTTCCTCATCTTCTGCTTTCGAAAACCTCATCTCGACAGCTATCGATCTCTACTGCAATGAGAGCAGGGCCGGAGCGGTTGAGATTGCGAAAATCGGACAGTTTGCTGAGAATGTTTATTTCGGAAAGAACAGCGGTCTTATGGATCAAATGGTATCATCCGTCGGCGGATTTGTTTTTCTTGATTTCGGCAGCATTGAAAATCCAGGCATCAGAAAGATAAATTTCGACTTTGAAAGTTCAGGCTATAAACTTATAATAACCGATACAAAAAGCAGTCACGCTGACCTCTCGGGCGATTACTCAGCCGTAAGAAGTGAAATGGAATCCGTTGCAAATTTCTTCGGCAAATCGGTTTTGCGTGAGGTGGACGAGGTTGAATTCTGGGAGAAAATGCCTGAAATACGCAAAGCTACTTCGGATAGGGCAGTTCTCCGTACAATGCATTTCTTCGGAGACAACTACCGTGCAAAGGCTGAAATGGAAGCACTTGAAAATGGAAATTTTTCGGAGTTCCTCAGACTTGTAAACGAATCGGGTAATTCCTCTGTGAATCTTTTGCAGAATCTTTACTCTGTCAAAAAACCGACCAGTCAGGAGATTCCGCTCGCTATCATGGCAGGTAAGAAGGTTTTAGGCAGCAATGGCGCTATCCGTGTTCACGGCGGAGGGTTTGCAGGTACGGTTCAGGCTTTTGTTCCTGACAGTCTTATTGAAATATACACAGCCGAAATGGACCGAATATTCGGTGAAAATTCATGTTTTGTCATGAGCATAAGACCCGTTGGCAGTATTGAAATAAAGTAAGGAGGTGCGGATATGATTTTTAAGGCTGTAAACGGGCTTATCCGCTATGCACTTAATGCGGAGCTTATTACAGACGATGATGTTTTTGTTGTGAGGAATCAGCTTCTCGATATCCTGAAACTCAATGATTTTCAGGATGCTGAACCACTTGACGGCTCGGTCGGGGAACTCCTCGCTCCCGTCATTGACTATGCAATTGAGAACAAAATCATTGAGGATACTGTCGTTCAGCGTGACCTTTTTGACACCAGAATAACAGGAGTTTTCACCCCGATGCCTCACGAAGTTAATGCGACTTTTCGTCGAAAATACACTGAATCCCCTGAATCCGCAACGGACTGGTACTATGCTTTCAGCAGGAATTTGAATTATGTTCGTGCCGAACGTATCGCTAAGGATTTGAAATGGTCTGCGCCAAGTGAATACGGAACACTCGACATCACGATCAACCGCTCGAAGCCCGAAAAAGATCCCCGTGACATAGCCAGGGCTAAAACCCAAAAACCCACAAGCTATCCGAAGTGCCAGCTTTGTGCCGAGAATATGGGATTCGCAGGTCATCAGACTCACCCTGCAAGACAGAATCTACGCCCGGTAAATATCGAAATACAGGGTAAAAAGTGGTATCTGCAGTACTCCCCATATGGTTACTTTAACGAGCATTGCATCCTTTTCAATTCTGACCATATCCCTATGGTTATTGACCGTACCGTGTTTGAAAAGCTGTTCGATTTCGTTGAGCAGTTTCCACAATATACAATCGGCTCGAACGCCGATCTGCCGATTGTAGGCGGTTCAATTCTTACCCATGAACATTTTCAGGGCGGACGCTATGAGTTCCCGATGGCAGGAGCTGAAGTAGAGAAGCACTTTATTCTCCAAAAGTACATGAATGTAAATGCCGGTATTGTAAAGTGGGCGATGTCCGTTATACGTTTAAGTTCTGACAACAGGACCGAACTCGTGAATGCCTGCGACGATATTCTTACAGCCTGGAGAAGCTACTCCGACCCTGAAACAGGAATTTTAGCCGAAACAGAGGGCATTCCGCACAATACAATTACTCCGATTGCGAGAATGCGTGACGGAAAATATGAGATTGATCTCGTACTTCGAAACAACCGCACTTCTGACGAGCGCCCTCTCGGAATCTTCCATCCGAACCCGAAGCTTCACCACATCAAAAAGGAAAATATCGGACTTATCGAGGTTATGGGACTTGCGGTCCTGCCATCGAGACTTGCGGACGAGCTTGAGGTTCTCCGTGAAGCTATGCTCAGCGGAGCTGATTTGAATGAGAATTCAAAAACCGCCTCCCATGCAGAATGGGCGCAGGAAATCCTCAAAAACCACCCCGAATTCAACTCCGAAAATGCACAGCAGATTATCCGTGACGAAGTCGGAAAGGTCTTTGTGCAGGTTATAGAGGACGCAGGAGTTTTCAAGAGAAATGAAAGCGGTTCATCAGCTTTTGAAAGATTTATCAATTTAATTTAATTTATTGTAGTATATTATATATTTCTATCGATAATGAAGGGAGAATTTATCATGAGCATTACTGTAAATAAAGCAAAAAATATTTTTCTTCTTAACACAAAGTCTGTAAGCTATGCTTTCGGCATCGATGGTCAGGGACTGGTAAGACAAATCTACTGGGGGAAAAAAGTGGATTCAGCAGAAGATTTTGAAATGCCTGTACTGACAGAGGTCTCATCCAATGATCCTGTATATGAAATCACAAGAGAAGAATTCCCGGTTTACGGAAGTCTTCGCTATAAGGAACACTGCCTGAAAGCTGAATTTTCAGATGGTACAAGAGAAGTTGTATATCAGTATATAAGCTATGATATAACTTCGTTTGAAAATTATGATGAACTTGGAATTAAGCTTAAAGATAAGAAATATGATCTGTTTATTGAGCTTATTTACAGAGTTTACGCGGATTATGATTTAATGGAGCGTTTGGCTGTTCTTGATAACAGAATGGACAAAAGTATCAATATTGAAAAGATTCACTCTGCACAGTTCCATATTCCGTATGAAAATCTCAATTTCTCAAACGTTCATGGACACTGGGGCGCTGAACAGCAGAGGTTTACTCAGAAAGTAAGCTATGGAAAAATTGTTTTTGAAAACAGACGGGGTATTTCTACGCACAATCATAATCCGTACTTTATTCTTGACAGAAATGCTGCTCAGACGTCAGGCGATGTGTATTTCGGAGCGCTCAGAAGAAGCGGTAATTTCAGCGGTGTTGTTGAACAGACTCCATACGGTGAAACTCTTGTACAGATTGGCCTGAATTCATACGATTTCATGTATGAGCTTAAATCAGGTGAAAAGTTTGAAACACCTGCTGTAATATGCGGATATTCTTCATGTGGTTTTGAGACCATGTCACATAATCTCCATAGATTTGCAGGAAAGTTCATCATGAACACAGACATAAGACCTGTTCTCTATAATTCATGGGAGGCTATGGGCTTCAATGTAAACTGCAAGGAACAGATAAAGCTTGCTGAAAAGGCAAAGGAAATCGGTGCTGAATTATTTGTTGTTGACGATGGCTGGTTCGGAGAAAGAGACGGCACAGACAATGGACTTGGTGACTGGTATGTGAATGAAAGAAAGTTCCCGAACGGACTTGATGAGCTTGTCAGTGCAGTCAGAAATTGCGGAATGATGTTCGGTATCTGGGTAGAGCCGGAAATGGTAAATCCGAAATCACAGCTTTACAAGGAACATCCCGACTGGATTTATCATTATGAAACACGAGAAAGTGATACGTCAAGAGATCAGTATGTGCTGAATATGACACGAAAGGACGTTCAGGATTTCGTATATGAAATGCTTGATAATCTCCTTACAGAGCATGATATTGACTATATCAAATGGGATGCAAACAGACCGGTTTCACAGACAGGTACAGAAAAAGATATATGGTATAAGCATATAAATGCGGTTTATGATATTGTAAAAGCTATCAGGAAGAAGCACCCGAATGTTCTCTTTGAAGCATGCGCTTCCGGCGGAGGCAGAATCGACTATGGTATACTTGGAATTTTTGATGACTTCTGGACCAGTGATAATACTGACGCATATGACCGTCTTTATATACAGGATGCCTTCTCGTATATCTATCCGGTTCAGGCTATGCGTGCATGGGTTACAGACTGTCCAAACTTCCTTTCAAAGAGGGTTATTCCGCTCGAATTCCGCTATCACAGTGCAATGATGGGAACGCTTGGGATCGGATGCAATATTCTGGGATTCAGTGAAGAGGAAACAGCGTTTTCAAAGAAAATGATAAGTTTATATAAAGAAATCAGACACATTGTTCAGAAAGGTGATTTCTACAGACTTGACAACACTTCCGATAACGGATATTTTCTTTACGAATACGTAAAAGATAATCAGGGATTGCTTTTTGCATTTCTTCCGCAGAGTAAAATCGGTCACCGAAAGACAACTGTAAAATTACGCGGACTTGACGAAAATTCAGAATATGTCATTCAGAATGATTCAGGAGATATAACAAAGAAAGGAGATTATCTGATGAACTGTGGAATTGAGATAGGCCTCAGCGGTGATTACGCAAGTACGGTCATCAGGTTTGAAAAAAAGGCTTAATAATTTAAAGCTCTGCTTTTAACAAGCAGAGGCAATTCGAAGAATTGCTTTCGTTCAGCAGGAGATTGAGCTCCTCTGTGTTGTTATGAATTAAAAAACACTATTTAAGGAGTGCAAATTATGAAATTGACAAATTCTAAAAAAATGGCATTTGGTATCGGTGCTTTAGGAAAGGATTTGTGTTACGCAGTCATTTCCTATTATCTTATGATTTATTTTACAGATACGGCCGGCCTTACACCGCTCTTTGCAGGTAACTTATTCCTTATAGCAAGAGTATGGGATGCAGTAAATGACCCTATGATGGGGTTTATTGTTGACAATACAAGAACAAAATGGGGCAAATTCCGTCCATGGCTTCTCATTGGTACAGTTATAAACGCAGTTGTGCTTATCTGCCTGTTCAGAAATCCTGGCTTTACAGGTACAGCAAAGTATGTTTATTATTCTGTAATGTATATCCTTTGGGGCATGTCATATACGCTCATGGATATTCCTTACTGGTCAATGCTTCCTTCACTTTCTTCTACAAAGGAAGAGCGTGATTCAATGTCAGTTATTCCGCGTATTTTTGCAAGTACAGCATGGCTTCTGATGGGGGCATTTGCTCTGACACTTGTCAATAAACTTGGTAACGGAGACAAATCCAGGGGATACAGCTTACTTGCAGTTATTATAGCTGTTATCTTTGTTATTACTATCCTCATAACAGTTATTTTTGTAAAGGACGGTTCAGAAACTCAGTCCGGTTCTCAGCAGAAGGCTCAGAAGACAACAATAAAGGATGCACTTCACGTTATCAAAGCAAATGATCAGCTTAAGGTTTACATTGGTGTTGTTCTTGCATACAACCTCGTAGTACAGCTTGCCGGCGGTGTTGCGAACTATTACTTCAAGTATGCTGCAGGTAACGAGAACCTTTTCTCAACATTTACAACAGCTGCTTCATTCGCTGAAATTATCGCACTTTTCGCATTCCCGCTTCTTTCAAAGAAGCTTTCCAAAAAGCAGGTTTTCGCTGTTGCCAGCTTCAGCCCTGCAATCGGTCTTGCAGCGCTTATTACAATTGGCAGCTTTATGCCTCAGAATATACCGCTTATCATAATCAGCGGTGTATTATACAAGTTCGGTTCAGGTCTTACACTCGGTGCAACCACAGTTATGCTTGCTGACGTTATTGATTACGGCGAGGCTAAGCTTGGAACAAGAAATGAGAGTATCATTGCTTCATTCCAGACACTTCTGGTTAAAACAGCTTCTGCTGTTGCAGGCTGGTTTGTAGGTGTAGGTCTTACAATCTTTGGATATATTCAGCCTACAGATGCAAATCCTGTTCCTGTACAGAGTGATTCAACTTTAATG
>JAZLGM010000070.1:0-14662 GCA_045616285.1 Ruminococcus sp. | reverse complement strand
TTGATGTTTATACAGACAAGAATCATCAGCCGGGCGATACAACTGTTATAGAACCTGCTGAACCGATTGAACCGGATGCAAATGGACACTACTTCAATTCAACATTTGAAAGCAGCACAGATAACTGGAAAGGCAGAGGCGCTGCTTCTGTTAAAACAGTAAGTGATGCAAAGTACGACGGAAGCAAGTCACTTTTCGTAAGCGGACGTACAGATAACTGGAACGGTGCGGCTATCGAACTTGATTCATCAGCGTTTGTTCCCGGAAACTCGTACAGCTTCAGCACAGGTGTTATGCAGAACAGCGGTTCAGCAACTGAGATGAAGCTTACACTCCAGTACACATCAGGCGGTGAAGAACACTACGATGAAGTAGCTTCTGTTACAGCTAAGAGCGGTGAGTGGACAAAACTCGAAAACACATCATTTAAGATTCCAAGCGGTGCAACAAATCTTCTTCTTTATGTTGAAGCACCTGATTCACTTACAGATTTCTACATTGATAATGCTGTAGGCGCAAAGGCAGGCGTGAAGTCAGAAGTTGTTACAGGCGGCGGAACAGGCGCTCAGACTCCTTCAGGCACAACAACTCCTCCTACAACAACACAGCCAAGCAATCCTGGACAGACAGTTGATATCAGCAACGCAGGTCTTAAGGATATCTTCTCAAAGTACTTCAAGATAGGTACATCAGTAAGCCCTAACGAGCTTAATACAGGTGCTGAATTCCTCAAGAAGAACTACAATTCAATCACACCTGAAAACGAACTCAAGCCTGACTCAATACTTGACAAGACAGCTTGTCAGCAGAAGGGCAACAACGTAAACACACAGATTACACTCAGCAGAGCAGCTAATACTCTTAAATTCTGTGAAGATAACGGAATTTCAATGCGTGGTCATACATTCGTTTGGTACAGCCAGACACCTGATTGGTTCTTCAGAGAGAACTTCTCAGATAATGGCGCATACGTATCAAAAGAAGTTATGAATCAGCGTCTTGAAAGCATGATTAAGAATACTTTTGAAGCTATTGCAACTCAGTATCCAAAGCTTGACCTCTATGCTTACGACATTTGTAACGAGCTTTTCCTTAACGATGGCGGCGGACTTCGTAAGACATACTACACACAAAACTCAGGCGAATCAGGATGGGCTAAGGTTTACGGTGAAGACAACGATGAATTTATCATCAATGCATTCACTTATGCAAGACAGTATGCTCCTGCAGGCTGTAAGCTTTACATCAACGATTACAACGAATATATCCCTGCAAAGACACAGAATATCTATGATATTGCTATGAAGCTCAAGGGCCTCGGCGTTATCGACGGAATCGGTATGCAGTCACACCTTGATGTAGGATATCCAAGCGCACAGGTTTACAAGACAGCACTTGAAAAGTTCCTCAGCACAGGTCTTGAAGTTCAGATTACTGAGCTTGATATCACAACAAGCGGTGATTTTGATGCACAGGCTGCCCTTTACAAGGAAATCTTCAAAATGGCAATGGAACATTCAGATCAGATTCCTGCGCTCACAATCTGGGGTACAACAGATAACGTAAGCTGGCGTGGAAGCCAGTCACCTCTTCTCTTTAGTCAGGGATATCAGCCTAAAAAGGCTTATGACGCAGTAGTTTCACTCGTTGACGCATCAGATATCGGTGCATCATCAGGTACAACAACAGCAGCAACAACAACTACAACAACAACCACCACAACAACAACTACTACTACAAAAACAACAACTACTACTACAAAGACAACTACAACAGCAACTACAGCAACAACCACAAAGACTACTTCAACAACAACTGCTAATGATATACTTTACGGAGATGCAAATGATGACACAATCGTTTCAATGGCTGACGCTGTTGCAATTTTACAGTATCTTGCAAACTCTTCAAAGTATCCATTAAGCGCTCAGGGATTAAAGAATGCAGATGTAGACGGTGTTGCCGGTTTGACTGCAAACGATGCTTTATCAATCATGAAGCTTGATGCAGGTTCAATTTCATCGCTTCCAGAGGGAAAGTAAAATCTAAATCAGCTATTCAGTTCTAACCTTAATAATATATTTAATCCACCTACGAAAGGCAGCGTAACAGAAATGTTACGCTGTTTTTCTTACTAATAAAAACTTAAATTTTTCGTTAACACAAAAAGCTAAGTAGTTTCAAATTTCAATAACATAAAAAATCTGTTGATTTTTTTAGAGATAAACTGCGAGAATGACAGATGTTGGAACGTATAATATGTGAAGTGACTTAAAAATATTTGTAACAAGGAGAATCATATGGATAACGGTGCAAGTAGCTACCTCCGTTTTCTGAATGGTAATGAAGAAGGATTTGTTGATATGATAAGGGAGTATAAGGACGGACTTATGCTGTTTATCAACAGCATAATCGGTGATATACATATTTCCGAAGAAGCAGCAGATGATGTGTTCATGAAGCTGTATATTGACAAGCCTAAATATAAGGGTGAATATTCTTTCAAAACGTGGCTTTACGCCATGGGAAAAAACTCTGCAATAGACTATCTGCGCAAAATCAGGAGAAAAACATACACTCCGATAGAGGATTATTATTATATGTGCGACGAAGCGGATATCGAGGCGGAATACATAAAGAATGAAGAAAATCTTAGTATCAGTCAGGTAATACGGGGCTTAAAACGAGAATACTCTCAGGTTTTGTTTCTGAAATACTTTGAAAATCTGAATAATGTTGAAATTGCAGAAATAATGGGAAAATCCCAGCGTCAGATTTCAGATTTGATATACAGAGCCAAAGCCTCATTGAAAAAAGAACTGGAAAGGAGGGGGATTCATGGACAGATATGAAAAAAGCGCACATCAGATAATTGAGCGAAGCAGAGCTAAAATTGAAGAGAAAAAGCACAGAGGTGCAATAATAAGACGTTCAGTATATACTGTTTCCGGAATATGTGCTTTGTTGATAACAGGTTTTGGAATATGGCATGATACTGATATAAAAAATGCGCTGAAACGTAATGATTCGTTCCATGAACCTAATGATCTGGTTAGTACGGACACAACTCAGCATTATACGGAAACAACTGTTTCAGATTATACTACAAAAGAACAAAGTATTCAGACAACAAATATTTCTTCATCTGAGACATTTGCCAATACTTCAGCAGGTATTGAAACAACAACGAAACAGAACGATACAGTTTCGGAAATCTTATCATCAGAAACAGTAATAAAAACAACTTCAGCTATAGAGAGTACAGTAGTATCAAGTATTACAACAGCTTTGTCATCTGCTGATAATAAACCTGAATCTGAAAAAACATCTACAGAAATAGTAACAACCAAAAATACGGAAACAATTTACGCAACAGAGATATCATCAGTTAAAACAACTTCGGAAACTTCTTCGAGGCAGACTGCTACTACAGTATTCATTACAACAACCGTTCAAACAAATACCAATCCGCATACAACTGCGGCATCATCAATTGCAACCACAAACGTAATCCCCTCATCAACAGTGAAAACTACAGTTCAGACAAGTGCAACAGACGGGATTAATACGACCGCTGCAGCAACAGAAATTCCCGAACAGACAGCAAATGATTCTTGTCCTATGGAATCTCCTGTTGGTACAACAGCCTGTAATACTGATTCTACAACCTGTGTATCAACTACTATAACTCCTGGTGCTGAGGAAACAATCGGGAACAATAATACATATAAATACATAACAGATGATAACAGGATTTACGTTGCATATAACGGAGGATATACTGTTAATTTAAAATATGTTGGAGTTTATCTTGGAAACGGAACATTGAGATATTTGAATGAGAATTGTGAAGAATTCTACTTCGATGATATTTCTGTTTATTCAGTTATCTGGGATGAAAAAAATGAATATCGCATTGCCGAAATAGATAACAGATTAATTCTGCTAATGCTTGTTCAGGAGTAAGTTAATAAAGATGCAAAATCCGGATACCTCATTGAAGTATCCGGATTATATTGCTATATCATGTTGTTTTTAATCAAAACTTTTTACTCTTTCAATAAGAGATGTTTTCTGCATTTTTCTCAGTGGTAAAAAAGAGGAAATTACTGTAACAAATAATGCCACAAGTGTTCCCTGAACTATTCTTAATGCTATATCTTTTAAAAGGCTTACGATGACTTTCTGAGTTTCTTCTGATATTATTTGAACTGCATTCATAAACATCATTGTTCCATATACTGTCAAAGCACCAAGAATAAGGGCAATTACTGATGCGACAATAACGTATTGCAGACATTCAACAAATGTCATCTTATAAAGCTGACCTTCTGTCATTCCAACGCATTGCATTGAAGCTGTTTCGCTCTTTCGATTGATAATACCTGTTGAAATTATATTTATCATGTTTACAATTGAAATAAGGGATATCAGCAATGTAATAAATCCTGCTCCAATCTGTATTGCTGAAGACTGAGTCTGGATATCTCTCTTAAATTCGTAGTAATCATAAATTAATTCTATACTATCATTTGATTTAATAAACTGTAAAGCATCATTGTACATACTGTTGTCTTTCAGATAACAACCCATATACACATTAGGTGTTATGTCACCAAACATTTCATATTCTCCGCTTTCATACATATCAAGCGTTCCGTAATAAAAGAAATGCTCATCATCAATGTATTGGTTTTCACCGAGGTTAAGTGAGTCAGCTACTTTGATATTAATCTGTTTATCTGATTTTACAGAATAATTTTTTATCAAATCTGAATAAGAATATGCGAATTCTTTATATTCGTCATTGCTTTTGTCAAGTTCATATACTGTAACTGACAGGTCTGCACTTTTTATGCTTTTATCAGGGGTTTTGTTATACATTCCCAAAATATATTCACCTTTTTGTGTGAGTTCATCATACGAAACGGGAGGATTCTCACCAAAAAATTCTTCGTATCCATATCGGTTAAGATATAAGATAGTGGAAGATTTATTACCGTCTTTTATAAAAAAGCTCTGATTCATATAAACATCTATTAATCCGATGTTTTCTACTTCTTCAAGAATCGGCTTATATGAAAACGGATCTGTGCAATCTGTTGTCAGCGATGTATCAAAATCATATACAACTTCTGAGTTCAGCATATCTTCATAGAATTCACGAAACGCAGCGATTGTACTTCCCATTCCTGAATAAAGGAATATTGAAAATGTAAGTGAGATAATGGTTATAACAAAACGTTTTGGCTGACGATGGGCATTTCTTGATGCAAGTTTTCCCGCCCATCCGAATAACAGTCCGAAAATACTGTGCTTTTTCACCTTAACTATGTTGTTTTTTCTTGAATGTATAGCTTCCACAGGTGACATTTTTATAACACGCATTCCTGTTCCGTAAGCTGAGAAAAGAACCCATGCAAGACCTGTTAATGCACTTATCAGAAGCATTAACGGACTTACGCTGAATCGTATCAGTTCCTCTGCTTTATCAGAACTTAAAAAGGCTTCGGCAATTCCTGAAGAAAGAACAGCTTTATATACAAGATATGCCACGCCCACACCACAGGTCATACCGACAGGGATACCTATGACTGACAGAAAAAGTCCCTCTGCTGTGATAATTCGTACAATTTGTTTTGGTGAAGCACCTATTGACTGAAGAATGCCGAATTGTTTTTCACGTTCCTTTGATGATATCTCAAAGGCCGTATCAATTATCATACGAAGTGCAAATGCAATAACCAGTATAAAAACGAAGAACATACAGAAATATCGCAATGTTGTGAATCTTGCAGTATCGTCAATAAGGTCAAGATTCATAAGTGTACGATTGACTATAACGCTTTCATTATCTATCATACTGCTGATAGCAGTGTTCGGCATTGATAATTTTTCTGAAAGGCTTTCACAGTATTGGAGATAATCTGTGATACTTCTTTTTTTGAAAAGAATCTCAGCAGAAACATCTTCATTCCAACCGTCTTTCTTTATTATCTGTTCAACTGTTTCTTCTTTTTCAAGCACAGAATACTGTTCATCTGTTATGCTTAAAAACTTCATGTGATAAGGTTCAAGCTCATAGCTTGTATTTCTTAGACACTTCATGAATGTACCGTAGCAGGTAAAAAGCATTGTCATAAGTGTAAGTGCAAGTGCTATACTGCATATCGTAAGAGCAGAATGTCTTTTTTGCTCCTTGATATATCGTCTTGCAAGTAATCTTTCAAAACGCACAGCTATCCCTCCTTACTTATTATTCATCTGGTCTGATACAATTTTACCATCTGAAATGGTTATGATTCTGTCACATTGAAGCGCAATGTTTTCATCATGTGTTATCAGTATCATGGTCTGTTCAAACTCTCTGTTCGATTTTTTGAGCATCTGCATTATTTCAGCACTGTTTTTACTGTCGAGATTTCCTGTAGGTTCATCTGCGAGAATTACTCCGGGCGAAGTGAATAATGCACGACCGATAGATACTCTCTGCTGCTGACCACCTGAAAGCTGTGACGGAAGATGATTTTTTCTTTCCGTCAGATTCAGAAGTGACATGAGTTCATCAAGATGCTTTTTATCCGGTTTTCTTCCATCCATTATAATCGGAAGGGTAATATTTTCTTCTGCAGTCAGAACAGGAATGAGGTTGTAAAACTGATAAATAAAACCTACCTGACGACGACGGAAAACAGCGAGATTGTTGTTGTTCTGTGCATAAACATCCTGTCCGTCAAGATAGATTTTTCCTGATGTCGGACGGTCAACACCTCCGAGTATATGTAATAATGTTGATTTTCCCGAACCACTCGGACCGATTACGGCAGCCATCTGTCCTTTCGGAACAGTAAAGGATATATTGTCAAGAGCCTTTACCTCATTTTCACCTTTTCCGTATGTTTTGCAAATGTTTTCGATTTTAAGCAATTCCATAATTATACCTCCTGAAAGTTATTGTTCCACCCGATTAAAACCTGTTGTAAGCATTATCTGCAGGGCCTATCGAAGGATTGATATTATTATATCATGCTTATATCACTTTTTGGTGACTATTAAATTACAATTTTGTCACTTTGAAAGTAAATAGTCTGTCATTGTTGCGATTTTGGAAAAATTGTGCTATAATTTGGTTATGAAACTGAATATAAAACCACTTTAAAGGTAATTGAAAACATATACATTACGGAGGAATCACATGACAAAGATTTTAATAATAGAGGACGATATCAATATTGTCCGTAATCTTACTCGTTTTCTCGAATCAGAGGGATATTCGGTTAAGCACGCATCAGGTCAGACTGAGGGATTGAAAATATATGAAAATGGTAATTTTGATTGTATTCTTCTTGATCTTTCACTTGAGGACGGAAGTGGATTTGCGGTATGTTCAGCAATAAAGGCTGCTTCTGATACTCCTGTAATTTTTCTGACTGCTTCAACGGATGAAAACTGTACTGTTGCAGGGTTTGAACTTGGTGCCGATGATTATATAACAAAACCGTTTCGTCCCCGTGAACTTCTTGCAAGAATGAAAAACGTCATGCGTCGAAACAATCGGAATTGTTCACTGCTTACCTGCGGAAGTATCTCAGTCGATCAGACAAGAGGTGTTGTAACAAAAAACGGAAATGAACTCTTCCTTTCTGCACTTGAATATCGTCTTCTGCTGGTTTTTTTCACAAACAAGGAGAGACTTTTGTCTCGTGACCGTCTTGCAGAGGAATTATGGTCTGTTTCGGGAGAATATGTTTCAGACAACACACTCACTGTCTATATGAAACGTCTGCGTGAAAAAATTGAAGATGATCCTCAGCATCCTAAAATTCTTTTAACTGTCAGGGGACTCGGCTACAAGGTGGTGGATGAATGAAATTTGAAAAGTATAAATTATCGGTATACATTGTTTTAATTATAACAGGATTTGTAATCTGTCTTTTTTTCAGCATTCATTCTGCAATTGTACTTGCAATAATGTCTGCATTGATTCTGATTTATGATATTCTCTGCAAATCAGAGAGAAAAAATCAGACATTGAAGCTGAGCGATGAAATAGATAATATTCTGCATGGAGAGGAAAAATTCTCACTTTCGGAATATGAAGAAACCGAATTCAGTATTCTCACGTCGGAAATACATAAGATGACCATAAAACTTCGTGAACAAAATTCAGAACTTGAATCAGACAAAAAATTTATGAAGGAATCTCTTGAGGATATGTCACATCAGCTCAGAACACCGCTCACATCTGTAATGCTCCTGATTGAAATGCTCCGTGAACCTGAACTGTCACGCCACAGCAGAATGGAATACCTGAACGAACTTTCGGGACTTCTTTCCAGAATGAATATGCTTATAGATACTCTGCTCGGAATTTCAAGGATTGATGCAGGAGCGGTCAGCTTTAAAAAAGAAATAATATCATGCCGAAAACTTATTGATACAGCTTTTGATACTGTTTCTGTACCTATGGAGCTGAAAAATATTACTGTTATAAAAGAAATTGAAGACGAGTCGATACTCATGGGTGATTTTCAGTATTTTACAGAAGCTTTACTGAATATTCTGAAAAACTGCATGGAGCATACATCTGAGAACGGAATAATCAGAATAATTGCTTCGGAAAATCCTTTGTTTACAGAAATTATGGTCGCTGACAACGGGGAAGGATTCAACAAAGAAGAATTACCGCACATATTTGAACGTTTTTATTGTTCAAGAAAAAGTAATAAGTCGGGATATGGAATCGGACTTGCTTTTGCCAAAAAAATAGTAGTCGCTCAAAACGGAAGCCTTACAGCTGAAAATTCAGCAGATGGCGGTGCAGTATTCAGACTTAGGGTGTATAAAGACAAGGAAGCACCGCAAATATCAGACAGCTGAAAAAACCGAATTATAATTGACAATTTCTCAAAAAACAGCTATAATATAAATTGATTTGTTGAATAGCGACATAAACTTCTTCAGCAAGTCAATATTATTACTTATTTTTATTTTATGAAAGGAACTTTTATGAACACAAAAAGAAAAATTATTTCACTCTTAACTGTGATGATGATTGTATTCACATTTGCATTAACCGGTTGTTCATCAGGGAACAGTAGTGAAAGAGAAACATTTACTGTCGGATTTGACGCAGAATTTCCACCTTACGGATATAAGGATTCATCCGGTAATTATGTCGGATTTGACCTTGATCTCGCTCAGGAGGTTTGCGACAGAAACGGATGGGAACTCATTAAACAGCCTATCGACTGGGATTCAAAGGATATGGAGCTGAAAACAGGTGCAATTGATTGTATATGGAGCGGCTTTACAATGAACGGAAGAGAGAACGATTACACATGGAGTACACCTTATGTTGACAACTCTCAGGTGGTTATTGTTTTAGCAGACTCAGGAATCACAGAACTTGAAGACCTCAAAGGAAAAACAGTTGCTGTGCAGTCTGACAGCTCCGCTCTTGCGGCTCTTGCAGGTGAAGATGCGGAAGAGAAAAATCTCGAACTCGCTTCAACTTTCAAAGAGTTACAGCAGATAGGGGACTATAACAGCGCATTTTTAAATCTTGAATCCGGAGCAGTTGACGCTGTGTGTATGGATATAGGTGTTGCAGGCTACGAAATCAAGGCAAGAGGAAATAAATTCGCAATGCTTGATGAACATATTTCATCAGAGAAATACGGAATCGGTTTTCTGAAAGGAAATACTGAACTCAGAGATATTGTTCAGGCTTCGATGATTGAAATGCTTTCAGACGGAAAATTCCTTGAAATAGCTGAAAAATGGGAACTTGATTCAAGCGTATGTCTTTCGGAGGAGGATTCTGTCATTGATTCGGAAGATGAAGCCGAAAATATGTCTGCTTTTACAAAATTCCTTGATATTTGCAGGCAGCTTTCGGGAGGAGTTCTTTCTTCGTTTGCAATTTTTGTGCTTACACTTTTATTCTCTATGCCTCTCGGTCTTTTGATTATGTTTGGAAGAACCTGCAAGATCAAACCTGTTGAATGGTTGGTAAAAGCGTATATTTCGATTGTTCGTGGTACACCTCTCATGCTGCAGCTTCTTGTTGTATTCTTCGGTCCGCATTTTATTTTTGGTGCAAGTACAACATCAAGCTATCGTTTCTATGCCGTAATAATCGGATTTACGCTTAATTACGCTGCATATTTTGCTGAAATATATCGTTCGGGAATTCAGGCAATTCCGAAGGGACAATACGAGGCAAGTACAATTCTCGGATATTCAAAGAGTCAGAGATTTATAAAAATACTGTATCCTCAGATGATAAAGAACATAATACCATCCATTACAAATGAGGTAATCACTCTTGTAAAGGATACATCCCTTGCATTTGCTATTTCCTATGCTGAAATGTTCACACTTGCAAAACAGGTTGCTGCTGCGGAAGCAACGGTAATACCTCTGTTTGTTGCAGGATTGTTTTATTATATTTTCAATTTCGTAGTTGCATTCGCTATGGAACGTATTGAAAAGAAACTCAACTACTTCCGTTAAAATAAGGAGAATAAAATGGATTTACTAACAGTAAAAAATATTAAAAAAAGTTTTGGTGAATTACAGGTTCTGAAGGATATAAATATGTCTGTTGCCGAGGGTGAGGTAATTTCAATTCTCGGTCCTTCAGGTTCGGGAAAGTCAACATTTCTCCGATGCATGACAATGCTTGAAACAATTGATAACGGAGAAATGATTTATTGCGGAAAGAAAGCGGCATATACCGAAAACGACAAGGTTATATATGCCGATAAAAATGAGATGAAGGAAATACATGGTTATTACGGACTTGTTTTTCAGAATTTCAATTTGTTTCCTCATTATTCAGTTTTAAAGAACATAACAGATGCTCCCATACACGTTCAGAAGCGCAATAAAGATGAGGTAATGAAGGAAGCTGAGCAGCTTCTTGCAAAAATGGGACTTTCAGACAAAAAAGACTATTATCCCTATCAGCTTTCAGGCGGACAGCAGCAGAGAGTTGGTATCGCAAGGGCGTTGGCAATGAAACCTAAGATGCTTTTCTTTGATGAGCCTACTTCAGCACTTGATCCTGAGCTTACAGCTGAGATTCTAAAAGTTCTCAGAGGACTTGCAGAGGAAAAAATGACAATGATTATCGTAACACACGAAATCGACTTTGCAAGGAGTGTTTCAGACAGAGTGGTATTCATGGACGGGGGATTGATTGTTGAACAGGGTGCGCCTAAGGATGTAATTGATAATCCTTCAAACGAGAGAACAAAAAGCTTCCTCAGAAAAATGTCTGAAGAAATATAATATCACCATTGCTCCAATCATACACAGTTAATAAGATATCCGGAGGGCAAATATGATAACGTTAAATGACTACCTTTATTCAGGAAATACTGTATTAAAAATTCTTCATCAGTACACAAATGATTTGATGAAGGATGCAAAAAATAACAGAAATACCGTAGATATTGCTCATTGCAATATTCTGATTCAGATAATGGATATACTTGAACATAACGACTTCCTTACTTCACAGTCACAGAGAATTAAGGAATTCTACAAATATATGACGAAGGAATATCCCTTTCTTGCTTTCACTTTCAAGGGAAGAATAAAATCCCTCATTAGAGCTGAGGAGAAAATAAACGGTTATATTGTGGAATACATATATGACTACTATAAACAGCATGGTACATTTCCGACTGAAAATGAAATAAAAAACAGGCTGATGTGTTTCAGAGATATCATTGCCTACAGAATAGTGATTTCTCTCCCGAAATGCCATGTCAAAGAATCGGAAAATACAAACGACCTTGAACTCAAATACCTTTATGCTATCGCCAATGTTCTTCCCTCATTTCTTGAGGAGAGGGGATTTACGGCAGAGATTTCAGGAATTTCTCCAAAGAAATATTCAGAGCAGATGGATGAATCAGTAAGAGACTATTTCAGGGATTACATTGTAAACGGAAGACCGCAGGGTTATCAGTCACTTCATATTACTCTTTATGATAATTTTTCACGCTGTTTTACAGAAGTTCAGTTAAGAACCAAAGAAATGGATGACAATGCGGAAATAGGTGCTGCTAATCACTTTGGCTATGAAAAAAGACAGGAAGCTGAAAGAACAAGACGAAGTGAGATACCTGTCGGCAAATGTGTTTACTTTGATGAAGCTTATGAGAGGGTTCAAAAATTACAGAATATAAATCTCGCAGACATTGATGTAAATATGTTTAAAGCGATTGACAATTACAGAATAAATGACGGATGCGGTCTGTTCAGAGGCAGACAGATTCTTCCTTTTGAACATCTTTCAAGATTCCAGAATGATTTAATAGATTAATGCCGAACTGTAGTTGAAAACATAATCAGATTGTGGTATAATAGTCGCATATAAATTTGATGAAGGTGAAATAATGAGAGATGATGTAATATTAAAGCGTATAGAGGCAGATCCGGACATTGGTTTAACGTCGGAGCAGGTTAAGAAAAGAATCTCAGATGGTTTTGACAATACTCCTCCGGATCCTCCGTCTAAAACAACCAAAGAAATAATCCACGAAAATGTATTTACGTATTTCAACTTTATTTTTCTTGTACTTGCATTACTGATTTTCGTTGCAGGTTCATATCGTGATCTCACATTCCTGCCTATTATTATAGCTAATACGCTTATAGGAATAATTCAGGAAATGCGTTCCAAAAAGGTTCTTGAGAAACTGACGGTTCTGAATGCTCCGACGACAAATGCTATAAGAGGCGGAAAGGAAATCAGTGTTTTATCAAAAGAGCTTGTTCTTGACGATGTTGTGGTTTTCAGAGCAGGTAATCAAATCAGTGCTGATGCAGTAGTAATAGACGGAAATGTCTCGGTTAATGAATCTCTGCTGACAGGTGAATCTGATGAAATATCAAAATCCAAAGGCGACAGCCTTATGTCAGGAAGCTTTATCGTATCAGGTTCGTGCAGAGCAAGACTTGAAAAAGTCGGTAAGGAATCATATATTTCCAAGCTGACCATTCAGGCTAAAAAATCCAAAAACGGTGAACAGTCTGAGATGATACGTTCACTTAACAGAATCGTAAAAATAACGGGAATAATCATAATTCCAATAGGAATTGCGCTGTTTTATCAGCAATTTGTTCTCGACGGAATGACATTCCGCCAAAGCATACAGGCAATGGTTGCGGCTATACTTGGAATGATTCCGGAGGGACTTTTTCTTCTCGCAAGCACAACACTCGCACTTAGTGCAATGAGACTTGCAACGAGCAAGGTACTCGTGCATGATATGAAATGTATTGAAACACTTGCAAGGGTTGATGTTCTGTGTGTGGATAAGACAGGAACAATCACCGAAGGAAATATGGCTGTATCTGAGGTAATTCCGATTGGCGGATTGTCAGTTGAAAAACTCAAAACAGCGATAAGCGATTTTGCATCCGCCCAGACAGCGGATAATGCTACTATGGCTGCAATAAAAAACTACTTTAATAATCCATCAGGTAAGCCGGTAAAGTCATATACAGGTTTCTCGTCTGAGTTTAAGTACAGCAGTACAGTGCTTGAAGAAGGAGCTTTCGTTCTTGGTGCGCCTGAATTTGTACTGAAAGACAATATTCTTCCGTATAAGGATATTATTGAATCAAAAAGCAGAAAAGGGTACAGAGTACTTGTTTTTGCGGCTTATAACGGGATTCCCGACGGAAAGAAACTTACAGAAAGAGCTGAACCGGTGTGCTTTATAACCCTCGCAAATCCTATAAGAAAAAATGCACCGGAGACATTCAGATTTTTTGCGGAGCAGGGAGTTGATATTAAAGTAATATCAGGCGATAATCCTGTTACTGTATCAGAAATAGCCAATCAGGCGGGAATTAAAAATGCAGAAAACTATATTGATGCTTCAACGCTTACTACCGATGAATCAATAAATAGTGCAATTCTTAACTATACTGTATTTGGCAGAGTAACTCCGGATCAGAAACGAAAGTTTGTAAGAGCTTTAAAATCAGCCGGAAAAACAGTTGCTATGACAGGGGACGGTGTAAATGATGTTCTTGCCCTTAAAGATGCAGATTGTTCTGTTGCAATGGCATCAGGAAGTGATGCGGCAGCGCAGGCATCTCAGCTTGTCCTTCTTGAATCTGATTTTTCAAAAATGCCTGACGTTGTAATGGAAGGCAGAAAAGTTGTAAATAACCTTGAAAGATCGGGAAGTCTGTTTCTTGTAAAGAATGTATTTTCTCTTCTTTTATCTGTTCTGTCAATATTTATCGGGTTTTCATATCCTCTTAAACCTGCACAGATTTCTCTTATAAGTATGTTTACCATCGGAATACCTGCTTTTTTCCTCTCTCAGGTTCCGAATAAAGATCTTATAAAAGGTAATTTCATGTCAAACATTCTCTTAAAGGCTTTACCAGCTGGATTGACAGATACTATTATCGTTGTGGCAATGGTTGTGTTCGGCAATATTTTTAACTGTGAGCAAAATGATATAGCTACCGCTTCAACGATTCTTTTGTGTATGGTTGGACTTATGATTCTTTATCAGATAAGCAAGCCTATGAACAGTTTTAAATGGGGAATATGGATATTCTGTGCAATAGGTCTTACTATCTGTATGATTTTTATAAGTGATTTCTTTGGTATTTCTGCAAT
>JAZLGM010000069.1:0-2385 GCA_045616285.1 Ruminococcus sp. | reverse complement strand
GATTTGAATTTTGCAAGCATTAAGTGATTCATTTTTAATTTCCTCCAAAGATTATTTTTTATTCTTCATCCATTCTTCCTTTGTAAGTACATTGACGCAATGATTTCTGTATTCATCAATGAGAGAATTATAACAGTTTTCCTCAGTATGATGATATACAAATCCACACTTCATCTGTGCTTTTCTCGATTTTATATTCTTATCCCAATGTACACACCATATCAACTCGCTTCCAAGTTCTTCAAAACAATATTTCTGAATTTCTCTTACGGCTTCGGGAACATATCCTTTTCCCCAGAATGGCTCGCCAATCCAGAACCCTATTTCCAGTTCGCCTTCTTTTGCAAAGTTGTTATGAGATTGGAAAAATCCGATACTTCCAATTGCTTTGTTATCTTCCTTCAGACAAATTGCGTAGTTGCCTGGTTCCTGCAAAACTGTACGGATAATTTCAAGACTGTTCTCCACGCTGGTATGAATCGGCCAGCCTCCCATTGGTCCGACATTCGGGTTCTTTGCATATTCATAACAGCTTTCTGCATCACTTTCTTCCCAGCGTCGGAGAATAAGACGCTCTGTTTCAAATTTTGTTTTATAATCCATATTAGCCCTCCCATTACATCAATTTTCTTTCTACAGGCAAAATATCCATTATCACATTCAAAGCCTCATTCAAATTCTTCACAACACAATCAGCAATCTCAATAATCTCTTCTGTAGGCTGTAAAAGGTCAGGAACCATGATTGTATATAGTCCTGCACTATGGCTGCTTTTTACTCCGTTATAAGAATCTTCTATTCCAACTGCATAACATGGAGCAACTCCAACCGCCTCACATGCTTTAAGGAATATATCAGGAGCAGGTTTTGAATTTTCAACCATATCACCAGTAATAATTTCATCAAAATAACCTATCAGATTTGACGCTGTCATTTCTTCAATTACAGGTTCTTTTCTGGTTGATGTGGCAAGTGCAATTTTGATATTATGCTCTTTAAGTGTATTCATAATATTATGCACGCCCGTTTTTATATCAATTTCACCTTTGCGAAATCTTTCCATTACCATTCCTGTTTTTTCTTTGCGTAACTCATCATAGGAATATCTGTCGCTATATCGTTCAATGAATCTTTGTTTTGCAGCAACAGCAGTCAGACCGATACATTCTCTGCAATATTCGGTGATATTTGGAATACCATGTCGCTCGGCAACTTCCTGCCATACTTCTATTACGGCTTTTTCAGAGTCAAATATTACTCCGTCCATATCAAAAACTACAGCTTTAACACTCATATTTTACACCTGCTTTCTGAGAATCTTCTCCATTGTTTTTCCTTTAGCAAGTTCATCAACCAGTTTATCAAGATACCTGATTTCCTGCATAAGCGGTTCTTCAATATTTTCAACACGAATACCGCAAACTGAACCATTAATCAGCTTACGATTCGGATTCAGCTCAGGAGCATTAAGGAAAAATTCTCCATATGTAATATCACTTTTTATACATTCTTCTATCTGCTCAACAGTATATCCAGTCAGCCATTCCGTAATTTCATATACTTCCTGTGCAGTTCTGTTTTTCTTTCTGCTTTAGCTGTCAGTAACGGATATACCTTTGAAAACAGCATACTGTATATTTTTTCATTTTTCATATAGTTTCACACCTCAACATCTTAAAATCACAATATTTTAAAAAACAAATTCCTTTCAAGCCCATATTTTTCAAGTGTTCGCTCATATTTATATCCAAGTCTGAGCATATTATTTCGGCTGTATATATTCTTTGGTGACACAGTAGCACAGATTATCTGACAGCCACGCTTCACAGCTTCATCCTTAATTCTCATTCCGAGTTCGTACTGCAGCGAATTTCCTCTGTATTTCTCTCGAACAATGCACAACTTGAAATTTGCTGATTTCAGATTAGATATATCTGTGCTTTTGATTAAATATGCAAGTTCTTCTGCTTGCTCATTTGGAAAATACAGTATTCCGAAGCCTGCAAGTTCATCATTGCAAAATGCTCCGATTGTAATATTAGGCTCTTTAAGACATGATTCTATCATTTCACGGGTGTTTCTTCTCAGCAGATTGCTGTCGGGAAGTCCTTTGAATGTTTCGTCCTGTACTTTCATTATCTCACCTGTGTATGATATATCAAGTTTGCGAAAATCAAATTTCACTGTTCAGTACCTCTTTACACTAAAAAATTACTCTACAATATAAGTATACTCTTTTTCTTGTTCCAAGTCAATTCAGTCAGACAAAAATGAGACCGACATTAAATCGGTCTCATAGAAAACATCAAACAAATATTAGTTAGATAGAATTATAGCTTGTTTCTTTAAGATTTACCAAATCCCAAGTATTCTCTGCATAACAAG
>JAZLGM010000068.1:0-12514 GCA_045616285.1 Ruminococcus sp. | reverse complement strand
CCCTCTTTAACATTGAGTGTGAGCTTACAGGTACCCTGCTGAGGAGCACACCAACCAATACCGTGTGTGAAACCGGAAATATCCTTGATTTCCTTAGCCTTTACCCACTTAGCCTCTTCCGGAATCGGAGCTGCACCATGAGCTACGCCCTGCTTTACAGGACACATGTTTTCTACTTCGTGAGAATAAATCATATAACTACTCCTTTCATCTAAGACCGTAAAACAGTCTTATTAACATATATTAACATTATACAACTAAATTCGATTTTTAGCAAGTAAAAAACTATATAAATTTCAAATTTATTGTTATTCAATACTAACAAATTTACTATCATATTTGCTTCTATACACATTTTTCAATATTAAGTATAACTAATATATGATAATATAGCAATACAGATTTTTTCAAAATCAATAAATGCGTTTTTTCTGCATCCGTCACAAAATTTTCGTTTTACGTTTATCACCAAAAGAATCAGAGACTCTGATTTCTCAGAGTCTCTGATAATTTCACTAATAAAATCAAGCCATTCCTGCTGTGATGATAGCCATTTTGTAAACCTCATCAGCATTGCATCCACGTGAAAGATCGTTAATAGGAGCGTTAAGTCCCTGAAGAATCGGACCGTATGCCTCATATCCGCCAAGTCTCTGCGCAATCTTGTAGCCGATGTTTCCCGCCTCAATAAGTGGGAAAATAAATGTATTTGCCTGTCCTGCAACCTTTGAATCAGGACACTTTGTCTTTGCAACTTCAGGAGATACTGCTGCATCAAACTGGAATTCGCCATCAATTAAAAGCTCAGGGTTTATCTTTCTTGCCTCAATTACTGCATCATGACTGAGCTGAACTGTTGAGCCTTTTCCTGAACCGTATGTTGAAAAGCTGAGTACAGCAACCTTTGGATCAATACCGAAGAAATCTGCTGTTCTTGCTGTTTCAACAGCAACCTCTGCAAGCTGCTGAGCCGCTGTGAGAACGACATTGCCTTCCTTATCAAGCCTGTCTGTGTAGCCGATATTGATTGCACAGTCACCCATTGCGATTTTTTCCTCAACTCCGTCCTTTTCTCTGAAAAGAATAAAGCTTGAGCTAACAAGGTTTGAACCCTTTTTAGTTTTGATAATCTGAAGTGCAGGTCTTACAGTATCTGCTGTAGAATATGTAGCACCACCGAGAAGTGCATCTGCTTTTCCCATTTTAACGAGCATTGTTCCGAAATAGTTTGACTTCTGAAGAAGAGTTCTGCACTCATCCTCTGTCATCTTACCCTTACGGAGTTCAGCCATTTTTGCAGCCATTTCGTCCATTCCCTCGTATGTAAGAGGATCAAGTACGACTGCCTTTTCAACATTGAAGCCTCCTGCCTGTGCAGCGTTCTTAACTTCGTCAGCATTTCCGCAGAGGATAACGTCCATGAGCTCCTCGCTGATAAGTCTTTCAGCCGCTGAGAGAATACGTGCGTCAGTACCCTCTGTGAATACGATAGTCTTTCTGCTCTCTTTGAGATTAGCAAGTAATTTGTCAAACATTGCCATTGTTTTTGCCTCCATAATTAAAAATTCAATTTGTATTATAACACAATCTGCCATAAAATGCAAGGGTTTTACAGCAAATCGTAGAAAACACCGAGGTACAAGCCCTCGGTGTTAAAAACTTAATTAATCTTTATCAGGTTCAAGTACAGCGTAGTTTCCGTCATCACGCTTGTATACGAGATTTATTTCTCCGCTCTCTGCGTTTGTGAACATGAAGAAAGCGTGTCCGAGCATATTCATCTGAAGAATAGCCTCTTCAACATCCATAGGACGCATCTTGAACTTCTTACGTTTGATTACTTCGTAATCTTCAACTTCCTCAACAGGCTCTGCAAAAGACTCCTTGAATGCGCTGTCTTTAAGACGCTTTTCAACTCTTGTCTTGTTCTTGCGAATCTGTCTGATAATCTTATCTATTGCATCATCAAGAGCAACTATCTTATCCTCTGCCTTTCTCTCTGCTCTGTAAATCATGCTGTTATACTTAACTGTAAGCTCAAGGATTATATTGTTCTTTACCTCCGACATTACAATCTTTGCATCAGCGTCATCTCCGAAGAATTTGCTGAGCTTAGCATCAATCCTGTTCTCTGCATACTCTGTGAAGTTCTGTGGTATCTGCATTTTCTTAGCTGTGATAGTTGTTTTCATATATTGAAGTCCTCCTTGTATCCCCGAAAAAAAACGAGGCAGATAGTAGGGATTAGATTACTTATCCCATGACAATATTGTATCACATTCTTCTGAAATTTACAATAGTTTTTTAATGTTTTTGTAAAATATCCACAAAGAAAATTTTGATATTTGTTAATTATGACAATTATTTGCAAAGTGCATTGAGCATAGTTACTGCTATCTGCTCCGTTGTCACCATTACAGAGTTTTTATTCTCTATAACAATACAGAATGCAATAGGATGACGTGGATCATCAACGAATCCTACGAGAAGGGAATTCTCCTCTTCTCCCTCCTTGACCTGAGCAGTTCCGCTCTTTACTCCGACTGTATAACCGTAAATCGAACCGCTGTAATTATTCGCTCCGTTGGTAAGAAGAATCTGCTTTGCGGCAGATGCTGTTGTTTCGGAGAATATTTTTTCGCTGTATTTTGTTTTGGCAACCTCTGTTACATCACCATACACATTGAAAACCTTGTCAATGAGATGAGGCATCGTCATTTTTCCTGTTTCGTTCGCAATCGCACTTTCCCACATCATAAGCTGCATAGGGCTTACAAGTGTTGCGCCCTGTCCGATACATCCCCATTGTGTATTGAATTCAAGCGAATCCGTAAGTTCGGTTGATGCCTTTTCACATAATATTCCATCAATATCGAAATATTCTTCCTCATCATCATTTACAGCATATCCGAGTCTGCGGTATTTTTCAATAACGCTTTCAATCGGCATATCTGGATCTTCAATAAGCTGTGCAAAGAACGGGTTACAGCTGTTTTCAATCGCCTGCTGAATATTCAGGGTTCCATGACCATAGGCATTGTGGCAGTCAATGTAGTTTCCCGTCTGATTAAGATATCTTCCCTCGCAAAGATATCCCTTCGTATAGAGTTTCTCTGCTCCCATTATTTCAAGCGCAGATACAAGTGTTGACACCTTCTGAGTTGAACCCGGTACAGTGCCGTACATTACCTTTGAAATGAGTGTTCCCGATTCAAAGTTCGCAATATTTCCATATCCCTGTGTAACATCAAACGAAGGGAGGCTTGTACACACAAGAATTTCTCCTGTTTTGTAGTTGTATGCCACAGCACAGCCTTTTGCTCCCATATATGAATCGTACACAAGGCGGTTTGCGTAATGGTCGAGTGTCGTGTGTATTGCCGCCTGTCCGCCTGTTCTGATAAGGCCTTCAGAAAAAGTATAATTGTTGAGTTTCTGAATATTTCTTGCGACAAGTGTATTTTCCATCTGTCCTTTATCATCACCTATAAGATTACCGACATCAATGAAGTAATTATCCGCATAGGTACCCGTTCCGTTTCCGTCAAAAAGAACATCTCCGTTTCTGTCATAAACCATACCTAACTCATGCTTGTCCGAGTTCATCATGTAAAATGAAGCCTCACGATTGATTTTAAACACAAGCACAGCCATTCCGATAATAAAGATAACTAAAAAAAACGTAATGATATGCTGACATCTTCTTATGCTTTTCATCAGTTTCTTCCTCCTTTGGCGGGAGCTGTTTTTCTTGATGGCTTTCTGAACATGGGTGACTGGGCCGCAACAAGCATTCCGACCATAAATCCCGAAGTAACCATCGAGCTTCCTCCTGTTGCTATGAAAGGAATCGTTACACCCGTGAAAGGAATCATATTGCACGAACCAAAGATATTAAGTGCCATCTGAACCGTAAATGCAGCGCAGACACCTGCACACATTGAACCATGATAGTATGAGCGTGGAGGGCTGACAAGCGGTACAGCCGTAATGATGAGAAGCACAAGCGTAACCATTACAGCGAAGAGAAGTCCCCATTCCTCACTGATTGAAGCGAATACGATATCACTTTCGTGCGCAAAAATATCACAGAGGAATCCTTTTCCCGGACCTTTTCCGAACCACCCGCCCTCTGCAATTCCTATGAGAGCCTGTGACTGCTGATAACCATTTCCGGATGTATCATCCCATATATTCACGAAAAGTCTCGCACGTACATATTCAGGTGCGAATTTAAGACCGATAAGTGCAATGACCAAAACGATTCCGCCGGCGATAATAAGTGTGTTTTTTGAGAACTTTGCCTTTGGATAGCATATTCTGAGGAAAAAACCAGCAAAATATATCGCCGCAAATGTCGGTATGCTTCCGAGGTCTCTGCACCACCATTGCAGGAGACATATTGCCGCAACGATTCCGAAAAGAATCACATTTTCCCATACAACATTGAATTTCCATATCTTGTGTTTGTTCTGCTGTTCTGTGATTGATGTAGCACAGGCAAGAACAAGCATGGGCTTTATGAATTCCGAGGGCTGTAATGTGAAAGAACCTATCTCAATCCACATACTTCGGCTTCCTGTAAGGGTTAGAATAGCAAGCATCAGAACGCCGATTACCGCCCATATTATTTTTTTCTTCTGCTGAATCCACTTGTGGTTGCAGGTCAGCATATATCCTGCACGACATGAAAGAAGTGCCGCAATACAGGTTATATAGTGCTTTGAAGCAAATCCCACACCGCCGAAACATGACTGAAAAATTACGCTCATGTTCAGTATCAGCAGAAGCAGAAAATCAACTGTGTAGGTATACTGTTTCAGGAACAGCATAAATATATAGTATACAATATCAAGTCCGAGTACAGCCGCAGCAAGTACCATGACCTGCTTTACATCGGTATAATTACCGTTGTAGTATACATTTACAAGCATTGAAGTGTGTGCCGCAAGGACAAAAAGACACGAGAAAAAATAAGACACAGGATTACTTATCATTCTTTTCCCTCCTTCTTCTGAATACAAGCCTTCTGTTTCCAAGTGTAATAACGTCGTTTTCGTGGAGTTTTCTTCTTTCAACGAGAGTTCCATTGACATATACTCCCGACTTTGAACCTATATCGGTTATTGTCCATACACCCTCTGATACTGTCATCATTGCATGGTATCGTGAAATTGAAAGATCGGGAATCCTTATATCTGCGGAGGCGTGTCTGCCTATAAGAATCTCATCACATCCGAGTTCGTAAGTGAATCCCGGTTCAACGAGTTCCATATTTGCGGAAATTTTAGACCATCTTTTTTTCTCCGACTTTTTCTCCCTGTACGATGCTATCATGAGAACAAGAGCGCACAGATCGAGTACCGCCGCAGATATGGCACAGAACATTAAATTTGCATTTTCCATGTATTACCCTCCTTTTTACGGAATAATCCCTTTTCCGTAATGTATATTATACCATGTCATGAAATAATTTGCAACTACAATATTGTTAAATAAATAAAATCCTTGTGATTTTTCAGTAAAAAATCGGTTACAATTTTTTTCTGAATGTATTGATAAATTATAAAAAAGATGTTATAATGTAACTTATAGAATCTGACAGGCACAGATTCGCATATCATTTCTTAGGAGGAAATTTATGTCAAATAATATAACAGAGATTTTTGCTGAAAATGTTTTCAACAATGAGGTTATGAAATCAAGATTGCCGAAGAATGTTTACAAAACATTCATGAATACGGTAAAAAACGGAATTCCCCTCGATATGACAACCGCTGACATCGTTGCAAACACTATCAAAGAGTGGGCAATCGAAAAGGGTGCTACTCACTACACTCACTGGTTCCAGCCATTGACCGGCTCTACAGCTGAAAAGCACGATTCTTTCATAAGTCCTTCGCAGAATGGTATGGCTATCATGGAATTTTCAGGTAAGTCTCTTGTCAAGGGCGAACCTGACGCATCTTCTTTCCCTTCAGGCGGTCTCAGACAGACCAGCACAGCAAGAGGATACACAGCATGGGATCCTACTTCATACTGTTTCGTCAAGGAAGGCAGTCTCTACATACCTACTGTTTTTCTTTCATATACGGGTGAAACTCTCGATAAGAAAACTCCGCTTCTCCGCTCAATGGAAGCCCTCAGCAAATCCGCTGTTGAGTTCTTAAAGCTCTTCGGAAACGAGAATGTCACAAGAGTTACTTCAACAGTTGGTGCTGAACAGGAATATTTCCTGATTGACAAAAAGAAATACGACCAGCGTGAGGATCTTATACTTACAGGAAGAACTCTCTTTGGTGCAAAGCCTCCGAAAGGACAGGAGCTTGATGATCAGTACTTCGCAAACCTCAGACCAAGAATTGCGGCTTATATGGCTGAACTTGATGAGGAACTCTGGAAACTCGGAATCTACTCAAAGACAAAGCATAACGAGGTTGCTCCTGCACAGCACGAAATGGCTCCTATCTTCACAACTTCTAACCTCGGCACAGATCAGAACGAACTCGCAATGGAAGTTATGGAGAAGGTTGCTCTTAAACACGGTCTTGTATGTCTCCTCCATGAAAAGCCTTTTGAGGGTGTAAACGGTTCAGGCAAACACAACAACTGGTCAATGTCAACAGATGACGGACAGAATCTTCTCGATCCCGGTGATACACCTATGGAAAATCTCCAGTTCCTTACAATTCTCTGTGCTTTAATCAAGGGTATTGACGAATATTCAGACCTCATGAGAATTTCCGCATCATCGGCAGGAAATGACCATCGTCTCGGTGCAGATGAAGCACCTCCTGCAATTGTTTCTATGTTCCTCGGAGAAGAACTCGATGCTGTTCTCAAAGCAATAGAAAATGATACAGTATTCAAAACAGAAACGAGAGCGTTTGAAATCGGTGTAAATGCACTTCCTTCATTCCCGAAGGATTCAACAGACAGAAACCGTACATCTCCTTTTGCTTTCACAGGAAACAGATTTGAATTCCGTATGGTTGGTTCATCCGACAACATAGCTTGTCCGAACGCACTTCTCAATACAATCGTTGCAGAAGAACTCAGCACATTTACAGAAATTCTCGCACCTTTCAAGGGCGGAGAGAATTTTGAAACAGAAGTTAAAAACCTTTTGAAGAGTGTGCTTAAAGAACACAGAAGAATCATCTTCAATGGTGACGGATACTCACAGGACTGGGTTGACGAGGCAAAGCGCAGAGGTCTCCCGAATTATCCTTCAACAGTTGATTGTCTCCCGCACTATACAGATGAGAAGAATATCCGTATTTTCAAAAAATTCGGTATTTACACAGAGGGCGAATTAAAGGCTCGTACAGAGGTTCTCCTTGAAACATATTCAAAGACAATCCGCATTGAGGCACGTACAATGATTGAAATGGCAAGAAAACAGCTTCTCCCTGCTACACTTGAATATGTACACCGTCTCTGTGAAGCTATTTCAGTAAAGAAACAGATTGGCATGACATTTTTCGCAGAAGAAAAAATGGCTTCAAAGCTCAGCGACCTTGCGGATGCTTTCTACTCATCAACAGATAACCTTGAAATCCTTGTAAATACAGCTTGCGAAATCAAGGATAAGCACAAACAGGCTCGTTATTTCCATGATGTGGTTCTTATGGAAATGGAGCGTATGCGTACAACTGCTGATACTGTTGAACGAATCATGCCGAGTTCACACTGGCCGATTCCTGACTACTCACAGATGATTTACAATGTATAAATATATTCCCCGTATCGTTCATTCGATACGGGGTAAATTCTATGGAGGTTTTAATATGAAAAGAACAGACTACATAAGCTGGGATGAATATTTCATGGGCATTGCCCTTCTTTCTGCTCAGAGAAGCAAGGATAACAGCACTCAGGTAGGTGCCTGTATAGTAAATGACGAAAAAAGAATAGTCGCAGTAGGCTACAACGGAATGCCGAGAGGCTGTGATGATGATGAAATGCCATGGGAAAGAAGCGGAGAAACCACACTTGATACGAAATACCCTTTTGTATGCCACGCTGAACTAAATGCAATCCTTAACAGTAATATACGTAATCTCAAAGACTGCACACTCTATGTTACACTTTATCCATGCAATGAATGTGCAAAGGCAATAATACAATCGGGAATCAGACGTGTTGTATACAAGCAAAATAAATATGCTGACACAGAATCGGTTAAAGCTTCGGTACTCCTTTTCAGCAAATGCGGAATAACAGTTGAGGAATTTGAATCAAACGATAAGGAAATTATTTTGAATTTGTAAGATACAGATAATATTGCTCCAACCATATTTCTAAACGCAAAATCCGCACACCTTAAAGGTGTGCCGATTATTTCATTATACAAGTCTTCCGTAACCATGAAGCTTTTTATTTTTCTTTTCTTTATACATTACCTTATCTGCCTCAGTAACAAATTTGAAAAGGTCTTCCCCTTCCTTCGGAACAGCAATAATAAAGCCTGTACTTGCGCTGAGTCGGTATTTTCCTCTGCGCTTGTTAAGGTTACTTATATTCTCCTGAATAAGTGCTGTAAGCTCAACCGCATCCTTTTCTGTGCGGTCAGGTGCGAAGATTATAAATTCATCACCGCCGAAACGACAATACACCTCATCTTTCACACATGATTCAATCAATACATTCGCTATATCACAGATAGCCTCATCTCCGACATCGTGTCCGAGATTATCATTAATCCTCTTCAATCCGTCAAGGTCTATGAACATAAGCATAATATTCCGCTTGTTCTTTACGCAATCTTCATACACTCCCATTGTAGCCTGTATGAATCCGTTTCGGTTGAATATTCCGACAAATGTATCCTGTGCATAGAGTTTTGAAAGATGCTGAACAGCTGAATCAAGACTGAGAATCTTTCTAATATTCTCAACAGAATTGCTGATTGTTATGCACCAGCTCTGAAACATGGAAGTATGAAGATTCATCTTTGTATTTCTGAGAACCATATATCCGAGACACCTCTCACCAAAATGAATCGGAACAATATAGTAGAATTTACCTGTTGAGCCGCTTTCATCAGCATAGGGAATAAGCTGTTTCCTCGGTATTGTAACAGGCACAAGAAAATCTCCGTCTCTGTAAGCTATTGCAGCTCTGATTTCATCAGTAAATTCAGTTACCATATGTTCATTCAGGCTGTGAACTATATTCTTTTCATCAAAAAGCTCTGAATTCCAGTTATCACACAAACAGAAATAGAATTCCTCGGGATTCATCAGAGAAACAAAATCCCTGAACTCACTTATATACTCATCATAGTTATTGCATCCGAGAAGACGGCATGAAAGCGAATTAAACAGTCCCATATAGTTCTGAAGTGCCTCATGCTTGTTGAAATTTGCACAGTTCAGCTTCTTCATTTCCATTGCATCAGGAATTATCTCCCTGCAGCATCCACAGCTTTCCATAAATCTCGTTGACATACTGAGTGTAACACTTCTCTCAGTTTTCCTGCCATCAAATGAATCCCGAAGCATTTTGCAGGCAATTCGTCCGTATTCTTCAAGCGGACGTTCAACCGTAGTCAGTTCCATTTTATAGTTATGGTTGCTGTACGTATTGTCAAATCCTGAAACCTTAATCTGCTGAGGAACGCTGTATCCGGCATCCATAAGGCTGTCAATAGCCGAAACCGCCATTACATCATTAGCACAGATAATAGCTTCGGGCATATCTTTATCTGCGGCAAGGAATTTTTCGATTGCCCTTTTACCTGAAGGTCCTCTGAAATCACCGTTATAAAGGAATTTATCATCCAGTCTGAGACCATTGTTCTCAAGGACCTCCATAAATGCGCTGAATCTGTCCTCGCTCTCAGGATTCCCCTCCGGTCCAGAAATATAGCCGAATTTTTTTACATTATGAACAGAAATGAAATGCTCTGTTATTTCTCTCATTGCAGACTTATTATCAATTCCTATATGGAACATTTCATTATCATCATAGTCAATGCTTACGGCTGGAATTGCCGCATCTCTGATTTTTTTCAATATCTTTTCAACAACAGGCTGGTAGTCTATTGTATTTGTAAGGAGTACTGCACCGCTGAATTCTGATAAATCCGGAAGATTAAAGATATTCAGTTCTCCTGTATCATGACCGGGGTTTCCCATCGTTCCGCTGAATGAAACAAAAACATATATATCAAGCAGACATTCTTTTGCAGATGCCGCAATACCATTCAGAATAGAACTCTGATACGTCTGGTCAATTCCCGCAATAATAACCGCTATTTTATATTTCTTCAAGGCAGATTCACACCTTTCTTCCACATAAGTAGTCTATTATATATATTGTACAATAAAAAAAAGAAAAAATCAATAGTTTTGAATAATAATATTTATTTCCATTATTAACAATTTGTTCATTAAAATAATACATTTATTTCTTCTTCGATTAAAATATACAAACTGTAATACCTCATTTCGATATAAACAGAAAAAAACATTTTTTTCACGAGAATTATCATCAGATTGACAAAAATCAATTGTGATATTGACAAATCCTCAAAATATGGTATACTTATTTTATAGGTTGTATCTGTGATTCAGCTACGTTCCTTCGGTTTTGCGAATATTAAAAGTGGAGGTTTTCAAAATGAAAAATATCTGGCATGATATGAGTCCAAAAAGAATCAGCCCTGACAGTTTTTATGCGGTTATTGAAATCGGAAAAGGAAGTAAAATCAAGTATGAGCTTGACAAAGAAACAGGTTTCATTAAAATGGATCGTATTCTTCATACTTCTACACACTATCCTGCAAACTACGGTTTCATACCCCGAACATACTCAGATGACCTCGACCCGCTCGATGTTCTTGTGCTCTGTTCGGAAAAACTTATGCCTCTTACTCTTGTCAAGTGCTACCCTATCGGCGTAATCAGAATGCTTGATAACGGAAAGCGTGATGACAAGATTATCGCTATTCCTTTTGAAGATCCTAACTATAATATGTATATGGATATCGACCAGCTTCCGAAGCACGTTTTTGATGAAATGACTCATTTCTTCACAGTATACAAGGAACTTGAAAACAAAACAACAGCCGTAAACGAGGTAGATCACGCAGATGTTGCAAAGCAGATTATTTCTGACGATATAAACAACTATATCGAAAACTTCTGTAAGTAATACCTGAATGTAAAGGAGAAAGGAATTTTTATGACAGCTTCAAGTGAAAATTTATTCAGCAGCGAAAATGGCGTTGCATCTCTCGGCATCATTGCAATGAACAGCGTTACAGAACTCGGTGACAAGATTAACAACTATCTTGTAGACTGGGCAAAAATGGCAGGACATGATGTGGACAGCTTCCTCATTGAGAGTGAGTGCCCAAGATTCTCATCAGGTGACGGTAAGGGACTTATCAAGCAGACAATCAGAGGTAAGGATCTTTTCATCATCGTTGATGTCGGAAACTACAACATCAAGTACGATTACTTTGGCAATCAGAACTCCATGTCTCCTGACGATCATTTTCAGGATCTTAAAAGAATTATTCAGGCTGCAAGCGGTAAGGCACACAGAATCAGCGTAATCATGCCTATCCTTTACGGAGGCAGACAGCATAGAAGAAATTACAGAGAGTCTCTCGACTGCGCTTGTGCATTACAGGAACTTGAAGCAATGGGTGTTTCAAATATCGTTTGCTTTGACGCACATGACCCAAGAGTTCATAATGCAATTCCGCTCATGGGATTTGATAATGTTATGCCTACATATCAGGTTCTTAAAACTATGCTCCACGAAATCAAGGATGTAAACTTCTCAAAGGACAAGTTCATGGTTGTTTCTCCTGATGAAGGTGCTTTAAACAGAAATATGTACTACGCTTCTGTTCTCGGTGTTGAAATGGGTATGTTCTACAAGAGACGTGACTACTCAACAATCGTAAACGGACGTAATCCTATCGTTGCTCATGAGTACCTCGGAAACTCAGTAGAGGGCAAGGATGTATTTGTTGCTGATGATATCATCTCATCAGGTGAATCAATGCTCGATCTCGCTTATGCTCTCAAAGAGAAAAAGGCAGGAAGAATCTTCACTTACGCTACATATACTATCTTCACAAACGGACTTGAAAAGTTTGACAAGGCGTATGAAGAAGGTATTATTGACGGTGTATTCGGTACAAACCTTACATACAGATCACCTGAGCTTCTCAGCAGACCATGGTTCCACGAAGTTGATGTTTCTAAGTATATTGCATACTTCATTGAGGCTATCAATCACGATGTTTCTATCAGCAAAATCATCGATCCACACGAGAAGATTGAAACTCTCCTTAAAAAATACGGTATGAAGTAATAAAATCGGCTGTGAGAAATCGCAGCCGATTTTTTTCTGTTGAAAAAAGACTAAATCCCCCGAGAACTATCTCGGGGGATCATAATTACAATTCAACGCCATTCTTGCGGAGAAGTTCTCTCGCTGTATCGACTGAATCCACACCCTCTTTATTCTTTACAGGTGCAAATTCCTTTTC
>JAZLGM010000067.1:0-3862 GCA_045616285.1 Ruminococcus sp. | reverse complement strand
TAAGAAATCAGTTGCAGGAGGATATAATGAAGGATCAGTTAAGCCTGTTTGAAGCAACAGATCCTTTCACAGGAGAAAAGAATAAAAAGAAATAAAAACCCCTTAAGGGGTAGCTGAGAATGAAATGCAGTTGGCAGACCTTTCTCAGCCCACTTAAGGGGCAGTGTCCGTAGCAAGCCCTTCTAGGGCTTTTTCAAACCACCCGTTCTACGGGTGGTTTTAATTTTTTGTAACTTCATGTTTCCTTTTTATGTATTTTATAAGTATCGACAAAAATATCAGGATATGTTATAATACAAAAAGAACAGAAAAATTTACCGAATCTGTAATCAAAATTATGAACGGAGATGATTTTATGAAGCAAATCATAGCAGCTGCACTTGCGGCAGCAATGACAATAATTTCTACGCAATTTAGTGTTAATGTAAACGCAGAAACACTTGTATCAAAAAAATTTGATTTCGGGGGACTTGGTACAGCTGACGGATATATCGGTGTTTCAGCATCTGAGGGATATAGTTCTGCGAAGGGATACGGTTTTGAGAACACAGACGCTGTAGAGAATGTTAAAGCAAGCGGAACAGGTGCATTAACTGATGCAGTACGTTTTAAATCCGACGTTCCGAATCATATTTTCAGCGTTGATTTGCCAAAGGGAGTTTACAAAATTACTGTTACAACAGGTGATGTTCAGTCAACAACAATTACAGCTGAAAGGTGGTCACAGCTCTTTTTTCTGACAGGAAACAATGCAACAGATACATTTCCAATTCCCGTTACTGACGGTCAGCTTAATATTTATGCAGGTTCTCGTGTCGGTACAGAATTTTCAATCAGTACACTTGAAATTGAACAGACATCAGCTGATACTGTCACTAAGCCGACCATATGGATTGGCGGAGATTCTACTGTTGCAAGCTACTACAATATTACGGATGATGCAGCACATGGATGGGGACAGTATTTGAGCAAATACGTTGATACTGACAAGTATGATGTAAGAAATATATCAGCAAGCGGTATCACTTCATATGATTTACGCAGATCGCTGTTTGGCACAGCTGAGAATTACGGCAAAAGCGGTGACATTATGCTTTTTACTGTAGGAATCAACGACTATACCAAAGCCTACAAAAATAATCCTGATGTCATTGATCCAACTGATTATATTACTTATATGACGGATATGATTCAGCGTGCAAAGGCAAAAGAAATGACAGTATACCTTGTAAAGCAGCAGGGTGAACTTAATGACTGCACACAGTATCCGCTCCCCGATAAAAAGTGGTTCAGTGATGCAATAGATGAAATGGCAAAAGCTGAAAATGTAGGAATTATTGATATGTTCCACCCGTGGCTTGAATTCTGTCTTGAAAAAACGAAAACAGTTGCAAATAACTACTATTACAACAACGTTCATCCGAATGCACTCGGTGCAGACAGACTTGCACAGATAGTGAGTGAACAGCTGTTTTCTGCAGACAAACCTGAAAAAGTAATTGATGATCCATATACTGATTTTGATACATCATCGGCTATTTCCTATCAGACGGAAATGTCGGGAAAACCTGTTGCAAATCCGCACAAAGGATTTGTTATGACACTTTATAATCCCGATATGCTTTACAGCACAAAGCATCCTTACGGAATCAATGGCTCTATGGAAAATCATGCGTGGGATGTTGTAACTATATGCAGTGGAGTCATGTTCTGGAAAGACATTAATCCTGAAGAAGATGTATATAACTGGGAAGAAATAGACAAAGCACTGAAAGCCTGTGAACAAAGCGGAAGAACATACGGCATCAGAATTATTCCCTACACCACATCAACAGGTTCTGACGATAATTATGGAGCTGAACACGATTTCGTTCCGCAGTGGGTATATGATAAGGGTGCTAAACAGGATATTGCGACATATAAATACGGTGATCCGAATATTAAAATTAAAGTTCCGAACTGGTCAGATCCCATATATATTGAAGCATACAAGAAATTCACAAAAGCACTTGCTGAAAGATATGACGGTGATCCAAGAGTTGAATACGTTGAAGTCCGTGCATTTGGAAATATGGGTAAATGGCATACATCAGACCTTGAAGGCAATGAAATGCCGTCTGTTGAAGTACAAAAAGATATGCTTGACTACTTTGCATCAGTATTCAAAAATACAATGTGTGTGTTTTGTCTGATGCAGTAGGTGAAGTTTATGACTATGCACTTTCAATCGGAATTACCAAAAGAAACAATGGCTTGATTATGGCGAAAAATGCGGAATGGGATTTAAGACCTGCATACAAGGCAAATCTTCCAACAATGGCAGATAATCACAGCACATATTCAATTATGCTGAAACAGGATAACACTGGTTACCTGAAATGGACTCCTGAACATTTCCGTGAATGCATAGAAATTGCACATTTATCCATATTTGCTCTTGACCAGGATGGTCGTGCAAGCTATGATTTTTACCGTGAACAGAAGGATGTTATTGATGAAATGGCAAACAGATTGGGCTATAACTTTACAGTAACATCTGCTCAAAGAAATGGTAACAAGCTGAAAGTCACAATAAAAAACACAGGTCTTGCACCTGCATTTTTCAATATCAGTTTGTGTGCTGAAATCACAGACAGCAATGGAAACAAACTGGAAAATTTCGGCAAGCCTGTTATGATAGAAAAAGGGACTTTCCATGATGAGGACGAAAAAGCAATTCTGTTTGAATATGACGGAGAATTAGACGAAAATGCAACAATCTGTCTTGCAATGTATGATGCAGATAATCCGCTTGTTCAGGGAAAAAATCCTACTGTGAAGTTTGATAACAAGAACACTCTTTCCACAAACAGACTGGAACTTGTGGAATCTGATTATGTTGCAGGTGATGTAAACTCAGACGGAGTATTAAATATTTCTGATGTTGTTCTTCTTCAGAAGTGGCTGTTGGCAGTTCCTGATGCCAAACTTAATAACTGGAAAGCAGGAGATTTATGCAGGGACGGAAAGCTTGATGTTTTTGACCTTTGCATGATGAGACGAATGCTTATCGTACAAAAATAACACTTGCATTCATAGAGTTTATGAAATTATTAATACGAATGCCCCTTCTGTTGGAATGGAAATAATCCAGCAGATGGGGCATTTTTCATTCATATTTATCAAAAAATCTTACGCTTTTAATATTAATCCTCATAATCAAAAATACATTTCGATTCGAGCATATGTCCGTATTTTTCTTTCCATTCTTTGTGCCATTCACACTTGTCCCATAAAGAGAGCGACTCCTTCTCCATGACAATATTCACGCTTATATCATAGCGATTAGGTCGGTCAATGCAGTTCTGATGATATATTACATCATGAACACCGTCGATACTTTTGGCATTATCATAAATCGCCTTGATATCGTTGAACATCTCTGATATTTCTTCCTTTGAATACTCTGATTTAAATTTTGCCAGCATTACATGATTCATTTTTAATTTCCTCCATATCTGTTTTTTCATTAATTTGATAGTACTATTATTGCATTGTCTTAATCAAGCCATTGGATAAAAGCTGTTTTATCAGAACTGTTATATCCTGAATTTTCATAAAATTTCAGTGTTGCTTCTTCCTTTGACCCTGTAAGAAGCATCATTTTATAACAATGATTTTTTCGAGCAATTTTCTTTGCCAAATCCAAACATTCTGTAGCATATCCATGACCTCTGTATTCTGAATGTGTAACTACATTTTCTATAAAAGCATACGGTCTGATGCCCCTTGTTAAATTGGGAATAATAACGCAAACACATGATGATACGATTTTCCCGTCAATTTCATTCACAATAATATGATGGTTTTCATCATGGATAAT
>JAZLGM010000066.1:0-3856 GCA_045616285.1 Ruminococcus sp. | reverse complement strand
GATTGATATTTATTATCGCTTTGATGTTGCGATTTCATCAGTTACTACTGAAACAGGCAAATATGGAAAAAAGGCTGCATAACCGAGTGTTACGCAGTCTGCATTAAAAGGAGAAAAACTTCTATATCACTACTGTACTTTCCCTCCGGTCATGAATCATTTATTTATTTATTATTCAAAGAATGCAGCATAGACATATATGCAGCACTCTTGACATCTGATACAGGCTTATCGCCTGAAAATGAAGGTGTAGGCTTTTTCTTTACTGAAAACTTTGAAAGATTTTCAGCATCAGCCTTGATTTCTTCCTCTGTCTCGCCTGTGAGCCTTTCAATAAGCTCCTCCGGGAGTCCTTTTTCGATAGCAACCTTTCTCTTGATTGCGCTCACCTCATAAGCCTTGTTTTTTGCTGTGAGGTCTGCTATCTGCTGATTGAGTGCATCATTGTTTTTCTGCACATCATCAGGAGACATATAACCCTCAAAACGCTTTTCAACTTCTGCTGTGTTTGCGCTTATACGCTCTGCAACAGCGGAATCAAAAGCTTCCCGTGTAGTAATTGGTTCAAATTCCATATTATCAGCTCCTTATCCTGAATGGGGACAAATCCACAATTGTGCGCCTCAGCGTGGTTCACGCTGAGTGTGGATTTTTCCCCAAGCCCCTTTGTTATCCTGAATGAGGACAATCCTTTTGTGCGTTATCTGTGGTCAAGCTGACTCAGCTTGCCCCAAACCCCTTTTTAATAATTAATAATCTGTTTTTTCTTTTCCTTTGTTGTGGCACAAATCCAATGCGCAAGGCTTACTGACTCTACGAGAGAAACATCTGCACCCTCTAAAATACTTGAATATCCGTAACCGCCATTGTTTCCGATTGCCCTGTGTTCACAGTTTGCCACAGCCTGTTCAAGTGAAGGCTGTCCGCTGTGACAGATTTTTTCCTCAAAAAGATTCTTTTCAAACATGGCATTTGCATCCACAATTTCAGCTACTTTCGGGAGAATTGCACTGCATTTTACACCTGCATCCTTCATTTCGGATTCAAGTATATTCTGCTGTCCTGCACCGTCAATCACAACCTTTTCAGCGTGCGGATTATGCAGAAATGCAATTATCCATGAATTTCCGTCCCTTGCGCTTCGGCAGTCGACAGCTTCAACGAAAACCTTTCCGTCTGTGGTCTTAACTGCAACAGAAAGCGATACATTACCCGTTGTTTTTGAGAATTTTACACCAAAATACAGTTTAACACCGTCTTTCAGCTTAACATTATCCGTCTGATACGCTTTCCATTCCTCACGGCTGATTGCTGATTTCTGATTGTATGTGAGCCACAGTCCGAGACGCTGAATGTTATCGTCAACCTGATCGTCACCAAGCTCGGAACGGATTGTTCTTTCAGAAAGCACATATCCCAGTGAGGGATTTGTTTCATACCACAATTCAGGGTCATGTGCATCCGTAAGCTTCGGAACAGACCACTCAGCCCAGCCCGAATCCTCAGTTTTCCCTGCGAGAGTATCTCGTCTGTATACAAGAAAAACAGTTCCTGAAGAAACTGCTGTCGGGGGAGTTCCACACATTAAAGTCTGTGGGTTTTTTGAGTCCGTAACGACATACTTCAATGCGCTTTCCTGATCGCCTGTGTATTCCTGTGCTTCATCAATTACCAGTAAATCATAGCCTTCACCAAGTCCGCCCTTGCTTGAACGTGTACGGAAATTTACAACTCCGCCGCCCTCGAAAAACTCAATGTGTTCAAGTCCGAACTGCTTTGTGGTCTTGTAGTCCTCACCCTCTTTGAATCCTGCCTTACTCAGCATATCAACAACCTTTTCCCATGCATTGTGTGAAGTTGTTGTTCTGTGTGCCGTGTAAAGCGTGCGTTCTCCGTGGGTGACAGCATACATTGTTCGCATTATCAGCAATTCTGATTTACCGTTTCGTCTCGGAATCGACCACCCGAACTTCATGTGAACCCATAAGCCCTCATCATTGACAGCCATTATGTCTTCAAGAAGTCTTTCCTGCCATTCCTGAGCAGTACGCCCTGACTTGTTGTAAATCTCAACCGCATCTGTGCCTTTTGAATCTCTGTAAGGCAGAACCACCGATAAAACAGGAGTCTGCCTTCCGAGCCTTTTCTCGCTCATAAAAACAGCTCCTTTTATTGATTTATAGTGTCATCCAGTCGAAAGTGTGAGGCAATACCCTGTTTGAAATAACATCTATCTGAGTATCAAATACCTGTTTTTCAACAAGTTTATCCGACTTCTGACGGTTACAGGTCATGTGAGCAAGCTGTAAATTCGCCATGTCTGACGGATGACCGCCCCTTGCAATCGGTATAATATGGTCGATGCAGGGACTTAGCGGATGTGGAAATTTGAATCCGAAATCAACAGGATTCCCACATATTCCGCATATTGTCTGCGTTGCGTATATCTTCTTTTTGTTGCTCTCAAACTGAGCTCGCTGTGTTCCGTTGTGGTCGGGACGGAGATTTGCTTTTGTCATTCGGTATCACCACTTAAAGAAATTCCTTCAAGCTCTGCACGAAGTTCAAGAATGTGGAGATAATTCCCCATATAAGCCTGTTGGTCTTTCATCAAAAAACATCTGTATCCATCTGCATCACTTTGAGCTGTTGGTGATGTATGCAGTTCAACTTCTTTCTTGTTATTGAAAGCTTTGAGCTTTTCATAACGCTCTTTCAGTTCTGCATACTCCTGTTTAAGTCTTTCTTTCCAGTCCATTTTCTCACCTTCTTTCTGCGTTTGGGTATGAAAAAAGCACCTGTTCCCGACTTTTATGTCGGGGACATAGTGCTTTGATTGGGTATAAGAAAACCGCTCATTGCTGGGCGGTTTAGTTATTATTCATCTTTTTTTAAGTAATCCCCGAAAAGAATATTAAATTCTTTTTCTACTTCTTCCTCTGTCATAGCTGCTACTCGGTCACTTTCTTTTATTGGTCTGTCATCACAAATATACTCGTCATTCATAATATTCCCTCCTTAGATTTTTTCAAAAGAGTTTTGACAAACTTTGATTTGATTATTCGATTTTAAACCTCAATCCAGTCCTCAGAAAGCATATCAGCCTGTGAAGCTAACCAACCAAGCTGAACGCCTGATGTCCCCACAAATGCAATTGCTTTATTGCCCATTGTTTCATGATTAACATTTACAGTTTCTCCGTCAGCATTGATATAGCTGATATTTGTTGCAAGCTCAATGTACTGGTTCTTACCATTCCAGCCTGTTCTTGCCACTTTCTTTCCCTGTTTGATAAGCTCAATTGCTTCTCCGAATTTCATGGTTTTCATTTTTTTATTCCTCCTCATTTGTCATGAAGTCTGTTTTTATTTTCTTCAATAAGCTCATAGATGTAGTCTGGAAGAGTTCCGGTTTGCCATTGAATTCGATGCTCATTTAATGTCCTATGATTACAGCCTGATTTATCAGGATTATCTTTTTGAAACTCATCATTGAACCAACCACAAACGGGACATAAATCATAATCGTTTCGTTCCTCAAAATAAAATTGTCCACAAACAGGACATTTTAATTCATTGTTTGTCACTCTTCCACACCTTCTTTCTCATTAAGACTATAAAAATATTCAATTCCTTCATCGGGTTTGAATAAAGTTCTTATTCCCTTGTTAATGTCTGCTTTAACATAATCATTTTTGTTGACATCATATCGGCAAATTGTTCCTGCTAAGCTAAGCTGTCACAAAACAGCTAAGATAGCGTGACACAAAAATGCTATTAAAAGTGTCATAGAAACAGTCCAAAACAGCAGCCGGTCACAAAACCGGCCGCCGAACCAAAAAACATTAATGAGCAAT
>JAZLGM010000065.1:0-3410 GCA_045616285.1 Ruminococcus sp. | reverse complement strand
CAGCAGAAGGTTTGAAAGCACTTTTCTGGCAGATTGTTTTCGCTTTTCCATGCTCAATGTATCTTTTCGGAATGCTTTATTCCAACACTCACAGGGATAATCTCTTTCCCGTTTATGATGATGAGTGTGAGTCAAGTCTCGAAAAAGCAAGAATTATTCCTAATGGTGTACTTTATACAGCAGTAACTCCGATTCTTGTTCTGTATGTCATGTTTTTCATTTCACAGGCAAATTATTTTCTTTCAGCATTCAGAAATATGCTCCCCGAAGGCTACAGCTATGCAGACTATGCAAGACGTGGATTCTTTGAATTGTTTGCAATCTCAATAATCAACCTCGCAGTAATATTTATAATCAATATTATCTCAAAAAACAGCGGCAAAAACAAGCCAAAGACTTTAAAAGCCTATACACTGATTTTAAGCTTTTTCACACTTATTCTCATTGCAACAGCAATAAGAAAAATGGTTATGTATATTTCAGAGTACGGACTTACACAGCTTAGAGTTTATACAACATGGTTCATGATTCTTTGTGCTGTAATTTTCATAATGATAATAATAAAACAGTTTAAAACTGATTTTCATATTGCAAAACATATTTCAGTTTCATTTACAATATTGTTCGGTATTCTCTGTTTTACAAGACCTGATTCATTAATTGCAAAATATAATATTGAAATGTATAATGCAGGTTATCTTTCAGAACTTGACATGGACGAAATTTACAGTATGTCAGATGATGCACTTGTTACAGCAGTAAACAATGGTGTTATTACTTCTCAAAAAGCTAAAAGCAGATGTGAAGGCTATGACGCATACCGTAAAATGAATATTTCATATCTGTTCATTTCAAACAAATGAGGTAATCAGTATGAAATTAAAGAAAAACAAGGAAAAAGTATCACATTTTTCAAAAGCAGATAACATCATAGTTTCTCTTTATTTGTTTTCACTATTTTTCGGAGGAATGTTTTTTATTCTTGCAACATCAGGAATATCATTTCCATTATCATTTTTCGGAATTATAATATATGTTCTCGGATGCTGTCTGTTTTATGTTAAATCACAATACAATTATGTGTACAGAAAAATACTGAATATATGCCGTATTGTCGGAATATCAATGATGCTTATTGCGTATGTATGTCCTGTTGTTGCCACAAAATACGATACAGACAAGGTAATGTACCCTGTGAAAAGATATATATATACTCATGGCGTAAAGAGTTCGGATTGTTCTATTCTCCCGAAATATCTGTACAATGATGCTTCTGATTACTATTTCAGAACAGAGGTATCCGTTCCTGCACAGGATTACAGACCATATTCATACCTTGCATTTCACACAAGCGAGGAAAATCTGAAAAAGTATGAGGAAAAAATAAGACAAAATCCCGATTACACATATAACAAAAATGTTCCTTTGGATGAAGAAGAATATCAGGAAATACTGGAGAAATATCCGGATGAAGACAAATGGTGGGTAAATCGTCCTGAAAAGCTTCCGATTCATGTTTATCAAAGGCTGTATAAAGATGCAGGAATAACGGATAATCTTGATAATTCCATAATTTACACAGGACATGATTCATCAACATGGAATTCCTACTCGGGTGCATTGATAAACTACGAAACAGGGTTACTCTTAGTATGGAAGTAATAAGGCAACACCGCACAAAGCACGTTTTTAGACTTTGTACAAAATCTACTTGCATATTTTCCGTCATATCACACAAAAATCTCTTGACTTGCGACAGCAAGCCTGCGAAATTTTTATGCGCTCTGACGAAAAATCTGACTGCGTATCTTTTGCACAATCTTTGTTCGGTGTTGCCATAAGAATCGGCAGACTAAGCGTCTGCCGATTCTGTTTTATTCAAATCTTACAGGTTCATAGCCTCCCTCTTTGATTGCAGATGAGATTACTTCTTCATCAACATCTTTTTCAAGAGTCATAACAGCCTTTTTTTCATCAAGATTTACATCGGCTGATGAAATTCCCTCAATACCCTCAAGTGCTTTTTTTACGTGTGCAACGCAATGCTGACACATCATGCCCTCGATATAAAGAGTTTTTGTCATGTTTTTTTCCTCCTTTTCTGAATTATTGTTAACGCCCGAAATATTATCAGGCAGGATAACCTTATTCTTTTTTGTTTTGTCCTTTGAGTCTGAAATCAGGTTGAACAGATTGAGTCTCAGCGCATTTGAAACAACGCAGAAACTTGACAGGCTCATAGCCGCCGCCCCGAACATCGGGTTGAGTTCAATACCAAAAACAGGTATTAATAAACCGGCTGCAAGAGGTATTCCGAGGCAATTGTAAAAGAACGCCCAAAAAAGATTTTCACGAATATTTTTAAGTGTCTGACGTGACATTCTTACTGCCGCACAGACATCCATGAGAGATGAATTCATGAGAACAATGTCTGCCGCTTCAACTGCTACATCTGCTCCTGCACCGATTGCGATTCCCATATCAGCTCTCGTAAGTGCAGGGGCATCATTGATTCCATCACCAATCATCGCTGTTTTTCCGTATTCTGAAAGTGCATCTATTATATCGGCTTTATCCGTAGGAAGGACATCTGAAATAACGTGTTTTATTCCTGCCTTTTCAGCAACGGCTTTTGCAGTTCGTGAATTATCTCCAGTCAGCATTACAACTTCTATGCCCATGTTTTTCAGTTGTTCAACTGCCTGTCTGCTGTCATTTCTTATAGTATCGGCAACAGCAATAATTCCGAGAAGCTTTCCGTCAAGAGAAAAGTAAATGGGTGTTTTTCCTTCATCGGCAAGGTCTTGTCCCTTGGTGCTGAAAAACGGAGAGATAAGATTGCTTTCTTTCATGAGTTTCAGATTTCCGCCAACAGCTTTTTTTTCGTTGATTATTCCGAATACTCCGCTTCCATGAAGTGCTTTGAAACTTTCTGCTTCCATTCTGGAAATTTTCAGCTCTTCTGATTTTTCCACAATTGCTTTTGCAAGAGGATGCTCAGATTTGTATTCAATTGAATATGCACACTCAAGAAGTTCTGTTTCGGAAATACCTTCTGACGGGATAATATCAGTAACAATAGGTTTACCTTCTGTAATTGTCCCCGTTTTGTCAAGTACAGCAATATCAGTTTTTCCAACAGCTTCAAGAGATGATGCTGTTTTAAAAAGTATTCCATGTTTTGCAGAACGACCGCTGCCAACCATTATAGCAACAGGAGTTGCAAGACCTAAAGCACAAGGACAGCTTATTACAAGTACACTTATTGCTCTTGCAAGGGAGTAGCCGAATTCCTGGCCGCTGATAATCCAGATAATGAATGTTACTAAAGCAATACAGATAACAACAGGAACGAAAATGCCTGATACCTTGTCGGCTATTTTAGCAATGGGAGCTTTTGTTGCTGATGC
>JAZLGM010000064.1:0-53806 GCA_045616285.1 Ruminococcus sp. | reverse complement strand
GACTTGCGACAGCAAGCCTGCGAAATTTTTATGCGCTCTGACGAAAAATATGACTGCGTATCTTTTGCACAATCTTTGTGCGGTATTGCCTAAAATTAAAAGAGCGGCGTTATGCCGCTCTTTGTGTTATATTCTGTTCGGTTAATTACATTTTTCAAAACTGAAAATAAAAAAAGCTTATGTCGGGGGAACATAAGCTTGTAGAGGGAGAGTACAAACACTTTTCTGCGAGTGTCTGTACGGAGGGGAATTTATAATTCGGTTCAGGGAGATTATCTTATAGTGCCTGAACTGAATTTTTTTATAGTTAGTGTGTCTTGAAGCAGTTATATCACTGCTTAGATGATTTTTGTCCGCTGAAAAATACACTGACAGTTATATTACCCGTATGCATCAGTAGTTTCAGCAATATTGTATTTTTTATTCCGTCAGTGCCTAATTGACGGATTCATCAGGGATGAAATACTGTAAAACACATTATTGTTTCGTTTTACGCACTGATTATTCATGTATCAGAAAATCCCGCTGCCTAATTCGGAATCAGTCTGAAATTCGCTGTGCGTTTCATCTACTGTAATCATTATACAATATTGAAAAGAAATATACAATTAACTATACTATCATCTTTAAAGATTTTTTATAACAAATCGTAATATTTATTCAAAATAGTCTTGCAAAAAACAATGCGTTATGATACAATATTATATATAGAAAAAAATCTGATATGTATAATACTGTTGTTTTATCATTATCAGGGAGGGAATTTAGTGAAAAAAAGAATACTTATCGGTGTAATTATTGCAGACTGTTATGTAGACTTTCAGGAAGAAATAATGAGAGGGATTATTTCTCAGTCTTTTAAAAGCAACTGTGATATTGCGGTAATCACACCGTTTCATAATTTTAATAACGGAAGCCGACATCAGAAAACAGAGGAAAAAATTTATGACCTCATACTTTCTGACAGATTTGATGGTTTTGTATATGACAGAAATACGTTCTACGGGGAGGGCGTTGGAGAGCATATTGACGATCTTCTGACACGTTCGGGAAAACCGGTCATGCTTCTTGATTCAGCAGAACATAAAAGTTTTGAAACAACATCCATTGATGACTGCGGGGCATTTGAGAATATCACCGATCATCTGATTGAAGTACATGGGCTGAAAAGAATATACTGTATAACAGGTCCTAAAAAACTGTTTGTGTCGGAAGAAAGATTAAAAGGCTACAGGAATTCGATGAAAAAGCATAATCTCCCATGCGACAGGAATTTCATAAGATACGGGGATTTCTGGAAGGATGCCGCAAAAACTTTCGCAAAGGAAATAATATCGGGGGATATTGAACGCCCTGAGGCTGTTGTGTGCGGAAATGATGTTATGGCGGTAACTCTGACGAATGAACTTATAAATTCGGGAATAAATGTGCCTGATGATATAGCTGTTACGGGATATGATGCCTCCATTGAGAGTCTTCAGTCTGCACCGAGCATAACAAGTTATACAAGACCTAATTATCAGCTCGGAGCAGAGGCTTTCCGCAGACTATACAGAATAATAACAGGTAAAATCTGCAATAAAGTTCCGAATGAAAACGGTGGTCTGAGACTTGGAAGAAGCTGCGGCTGCAACGGAGATCCTGCATTAAAGAGAAGTGCGGACAGAAGAAACCGTATAGATATGCGGTATGAAACACAGATGCTTTACGGTGATATGCTTTATGACATAACAAATGTGGACAGTATTTCAGAACTTTCGGACAGGCTTGATAATTACACTTACCTCATATATAAAATAGGTCATGTAAGAATTTGTCTTACTGAAAAGTATCTTGACTCTGCTGTCGGAAAATATGACGGAGAGCTTGATTTCAACATAAATGACAAAATGAAACAGATACTTTCAAAGTCAACAGTAACCCGTGAATATGAAGAATATGAAAGCTTTTCAGCAGATAAGCTTCTTCCTGTCTATGATGAGAACAGGAAATATCCTGTTGCATATTATATTTCACCGCTTCATCATAACAACAGAATATTCGGATATATCGGGCTTTCTTTCGGCAAGGAAAAAATGGCATTCGGTACGTTGTACATAAGATGGGTAAATTATGTCAATATTGCACTTGAACAGGTGCGTGTAAAAAGCAGACTTAAACGCACAATAACCACAACTACAAGGGCTTTCATGTATGATGAAGTTACAGGACTTCTCAGCAGAAACGGATTTGAAAATAAAGTTGAGGAGTATGTTCCCGACGGAAACTGCGAATGTATCAGAATACAGCTTACAGGCATAGCAAAGACATATTATCACAGCGGAGAGGAGAAATGCAGGAAGATTCTCTCCTCATTTGCATCCGTTGTAAGTCAGAACATAAAGGACGAAGAAATCTGTTCGGTATGGGAAAGTAATTCAATAGGAATAGTAACGAGGTATACAAACAGAGCAGGTGAATTATTCAGCAGTATATGTGAAAGTATAAAGGCATCACAGCACAGCGATGAAAACTGCAATATAGATTTCACTGTCGGTACCTGTTCAATGGCTGAGTACGGAAAAAAATCTCTTGCGGATATAATGCATACCGCCGCAGTAAACAGGCTTTTCACATACAATGTTTCGGAGAGTTCGGCAAAACCTCAGTATGACAAGCTTTGTCTGCTGAGAAACAATATAATGAAGAATCCCGAACAGGCATGGAATATAAGCGAAATAGCCGACGGACTTTTCCTCAGCAAAAGCTATCTGCAAAAAATATACAAGACATATTTCGGAAAGAGTATAATTGAGGAAATGATACAGTTCAGAATTGACAAGGCAAAGAATTTTCTCGTACAGACAGATATGACAATAACCGATATTGCAAGGGAATGCGGATATTCCTCATATAATTATTTTGTGAGACAGTTCAAGATTTCTGAGAATATTTCACCGTCGGAGTACAGAGAGAAACACAAGCCGAATTGAAATTTGATTTTTTCATAAAAATGTGGTATAATAAATAATTACTTTAAAACAACTTAAACTGTGAGGAAATATCACTTATGGATAACAACGTTATAATAAAGGAAATATCCGAAAGAATAGGAGAGGGCAGACTTGCCTATGTGAGGAGTTTCGGCTGTCAGCTTAATGTTTCGGACGGAGAAAAAATAAAGGGTGTACTTCAGAAAATGGGGTACGGATTTACCGAGGATGAAAATTCGGCAGACATAATAATTCTCAATACCTGTGCAGTAAGAGAAAGTGCAGAGGACAGAGTGTTCGGAATAATCGGAAGCATGAAAAAGCTGAAAGAAATCAAACCCTCTCTCATAATAGGTGTTGCAGGATGCATGACAGCACAGGAACATATCGGAGAGAAAATTAAAAAATCATATCCGCAGGTTGATTTTGTGCTTGGAACATCTGCAATAAACGGACTCCCGAAAATACTTCTTGATTGTCTTGAAGGAGCAAAATTTTCGGCAGATACAAAGGAATATGATGATTTTTCAGTTGCTGTGGAACAGATAAGGGAAAGTTCGTTCAAAGCATCTGTGCCGATAATGTTCGGATGCAATAATTTCTGCACATACTGTATCGTACCGTATGTAAGGGGCAGAGAAAGAAGCCGTAAACCCGATGATATAATTTCTGAGGTTAAACAGCTTGTTTCAGAGGGATATAAGGAAATAATGCTCCTCGGACAGAATGTTAATTCCTACGGAAATGACCTTGACGGGGAAATAAGTTTCCCTCAGCTTCTGAGAGAACTCAATAAAATTGAGGGCGATTTCATTATCCGTTTCATGTCGTCACATCCTAAAGATGCATCAAGGGAACTGATAGATGTGATATTTGAATGTGAAAAAGTTGCAAAGCATCTGCATTTACCCGTACAGAGCGGAAGTGATGATGTACTCAGAAGAATGAACAGAAGATATACTGCTGAAAAGTATCTCGAAACAGTTGATTACATCAGAAACAGGGATGCTGATTTTTCACTTACAACAGATTTGATTGTAGGATTTCCCGATGAGACAGACGAGGATTTTGAAGCTACAATTGATATGATAAAGAGAGTAAAATACGATAATATTTACTCTTTCATCTACTCAAAGCGTTCAGGCACGAAGGCGGCTGAAATGCCCGACTGTACCGATGAGGAAACAAAGGGACAGCGAATGAGGAGACTTCTTGATGTTCAGAGGGAAATATCCTCAGAGCATTATAAAAGATTTATCGGAAAGACAATGCGTGTGCTTTGTGAGGACACTTCAAAAAAGCGTGAGGGGTGGCTTACGGGCAAGAGCAATGAATTCATAATTGTTGAATTCGAGGGCGATTCATCACTTATCGGTCAGTTTGTGGATGTTGAAATAACAGAGACTATGAACTGGGCTGTAAGAGGAAAAATAATAAATAATAAAGGAGAATAATCATGGATATTATCACACTTACAAGAGAACTCGGAAAGGCATTGCAGAACGACGACAGATACATTGCGTATCAGGTTGCAAAGCAGAGAAATGATGAGGATACTGAATTACAGGCACTCATGGACGATTTCCATACCACACAGAAACAGCTTAATACTGAGCTTATCAAGGAAAACAAGGACACAGAAAATATCAAGGTTCTCAATGAGCGTATGCAGAGCGTATACAATGAAGTTATGAGCAATCCTAATATGAAGGCATTTTCAGAAGCACAGAGCAATCTTGAATTACTCGTCGGCAATATGCAGCAGATTATCAGCCTTTGTGCAAACGGAGAAGATCCCGACACCTGTGAGCCTTCAACAGGCTGTACAGGAAGCTGTGAAACCTGCGGCGGATGCGGTTGATTTGAGGCAACACCGCACAAAGCACGTTTTTGAACTTTGTACAGTATTGCCTTGAGTGGGGAAAACCTTTCTGAAGAAAGGTTGTTCCCCACACCCCTTTCCAAAGACTTTTAGTTTTGGAATACCGAATTATTAAAAAGAAAGTGATGGGAATATAAGAATGGAGATAGACAGAAGTAAAATTTCTCCCATGATGTTACAGTATCTTGAGGTCAAGGATAAGTATGCTGATTGTGTACTGTTTTTCAGACTGGGTGATTTTTATGAGATGTTTTTTGATGATGCGATAAATATTTCAAAGGCACTTGAACTCACTCTTACAGGAAGGGACTGCGGTCTTGAAGAAAGAGCCCCCATGTGCGGAATTCCGTATCATGCTGCTGATATGTACATCAAGAAACTCATAGATATGGGATACAAGGTCGCAGTATGTGAACAGCTTACAGATCCTGCCGAAACAAAGGGTATTGTTGTGCGTGATGTAATCCGTGTTGTAACACCCGGCACTCTTACCGAAACAAGTATGCTTGATGACGGAAGCAACAACTATGTATGCAGTATTTACTATGATGAGAAAAACAAAACCTGCGGTGTTGCATCTGCCGACGTTTCAACAGGAGAAGCATATCTCAGTTACTTTGACGGAAAAGACCTTGAACAGAATATCATCAATGAACTTTCAAGATGCCGACCTGCCGAAATAATCTTTCATGACGGATTCCTTTCACTTAAAACCGTTGCCGATTTTATCAAAATCCGATTAGGCTGTGCGGTTACTCTCAGAGATACATCATGTTTTGTATCCGAGGAAAGCATAGCGTATGTAAAGGAAGTTTTCGGGGTAAATGGACTGAAAGAACTTACTCTTTCCGAAAACGGGGCAGACTGTTCGGCAGTATGCGGACTTTTCGACTATATAAAGGACACGCAGAAAACCTCAGTTTCACGTTTTACTGCACTTGAAATCCTCAACGGCGATTCATACATGGGGCTTGACCTCAATGCGAGACGCAACCTTGAACTCACCGAAACAATGCGAAACAAAGAGAAAAAAGGTTCGCTTCTATGGGTGCTTGACAGCACAAAAACCTCAATGGGAAGACGACTTCTCAAAAACTGGATAGAACAGCCGCTTAAAAGTCCTGCAAGAATTATTGAGAGACTTGATGCTGTTGAATCCCTTTACAGAAAAAGCGTGGTGCTTGCCGATATGGAGGATTTACTCCATAAGGTATATGATATAGAAAGACTTATGACAAAGGTAATGTATAAGTCTGCAAATCCGAGGGATTTGAAATCACTTTCAGCAACTGCATTACAGCTTCCTGCAATAAAACAGGAACTTGAAAAGCTTTCGGATTCAAAGCTTTTAAAAAGATACAATGACAATATTTCAACGCTTGATGAAATAGTAAATCTTGTGGAAAATGCGATAGTTGATGAACCTCCCGTATCAGTAAAGGACGGAGGAGTAATCAAAGAGGGCTTCAATGAAGAACTTGACAATCTCCGTCACATAATGAATCATGGAAAAGAAATCATAGACGAAATTGAACAGCGTGAAAAAGAGGCAACAGGAATCAGAAATCTCAAAATCGGATTCAACAGGGTATTCGGATATTACCTTGAAGTAACACGTTCATATTATGACCTTATTCCCGAGGGATGGATAAGAAAGCAGACACTTGCAAATGCAGAGCGATTCATTACAGAGGAACTCAAAAACGCTGAAAACTCAATTCTCGGAGCAAAGGATAAGGCACTTTCACTTGAAGCAGATATATTTGCCGAGGTACGTGATTTCCTTGCAACAAAGCTTGAACCTGTACAGAAAACAGCATCAGCACTTGCATCAGTTGACGTACTCTGTTCGTTTGCAGATGTTGCAATGAAGAATCAGTATGTAAAGCCCGACATCACAATGGACGGAGTAATCGACATAAAAGGAGGCAGACATCCTGTTGTTGAACTTATGCTAAATGATGAAATGTTCGTGCCGAATGATGTTTACATAAACAAGGGCGATAACCGTATGTCAATAATTACGGGACCGAATATGTCAGGTAAATCAACATATATGAGACAGACGGCACTCATTGTTCTGATGGCACAGATTGGTTCGTTTGTTCCATGTGATTCAGCTTGTATTTCGGTTGTGGATAAGATTTTCACACGTGTGGGTGCATCTGATGACCTTACGGCAGGGCAGAGTACATTCATGGTTGAAATGAGTGAGGTTTCCGACATACTGAAGAATGCAACACCCGACAGCCTTGTTATACTTGATGAAGTCGGCAGAGGTACGTCAACCTATGACGGAGTAAGCATTGCACGTTCAGTAGCTGAATACATTGTAAAGTCAAACAAGCTGGGATGCAAGACTTTATTTGCTACACATTACCATGAACTTATCGGACTTGAAAACGAACTTGACGGGGTAAAGAATTACAGTATTGCAGTTAATAAGCATGGTGGTACAATCCGTTTTTTGCGTAAAATCGTAAGGGGAGGAGTCGATGAAAGCTATGGTGTCGATGTTGCAAAGCTTGCAGGACTTCCCTCAAAGGTAATAGGCAGAGCAAGGGAACTCCTTGAAGAAATGGAAAAAAATCATGTTTCCAGGAACAATATTGTTTCAAATAATGATGAACAGATGAGCTTCGGTGCGATGGGCAGGGATTCGGCACTTGATATGCTTGAAAGAACAAACATTGACGAACTCAGTGACAGAGAATGCAGAGAACTTCTGAAAGATATGCTGAATGCTGTTCATGGAATATAAAAGATAAAGGGGATTATTGGAATGAAAAAAAGAATATTTGCAGGGGGGTTATCTGTTATTATGCTGACAGGCTGTTCACAGATTTCACCTGAATCGCTGCTGAATCCTGTTGAAATGCCTGTGGAGTATGAACCATACGATGTTGTTGAACCTGAGTATGAATATCTGGATTTCAGCGAACTTGAATGGTACAGCGATTTTTGTAATCAGCTTCTGAATTATGAAACACAGGTTGTTGTTGACGGAAATATACCGAGAAATGACCTTGACAAGGCATTCAGAAAGATAAACAGCGATATTCCCGATGTTTTCTGGCTTGGCCCTGCGTGGCTTAACAGAGGTTCAAAGCATACGACGGTTGAATTCAAGTTGCAGACAGGCTGTACGGAAGATAACATCCGTAAAATGCATGATGAACTTGAAGAAAAGGCAGCGGAGATAATAGAGGGATTCCCGAAAAACAGTACGGATTACGACAAGGTACTGTATCTCCATGATTATATTGCAAAGAATACAGAATACGATTCAAGTATAGACTACGAAACAGGAGCAGGTCTTTGCTATACAGCATACGGATGCCTTGTACAGGGTAAGGCTGTATGTCAGGGATACGCAGAAGCTTTCACGTACATAATGAATAAAATGGGAATTGAAACGGGTGTTGTACAGGGAAGCTCGTATCCCGGAGGTCATGCATGGAATTATGTTTGTCTTGACGGAGAGTATTACTGGCTTGACATTACATGGGATGACAAGGACAGAGCAGATTTCCCGGTTGAATACGGTTATTTTCTCTTTACGGATGAGATGCAGAGCCGAACAAGAAAGGTTGACTTTGAAGAAAATTTCATCCCGAAATGCACATCTCTGAAGTATAATTACTTTGCAAAAAATGAAAGTCTGTTAAATGAATATGATTTTGACAGCGTAAAGGCGGTATGGGATAACAAAGGCGGCAAAGCATATACAGAAGTTATGTTTGCGGATTTTGAGTCGTATAATTCCGCTATCGAAGATTTGTTTGTCAAAAATAATTCATCTAAGCTCGACAATATGAGAATATATTATCGTGATGACAGGAACTATACGATTACATTCAGCGAGGGATAAGGAGTATTGAAATGCCTCAGATAAATGTACTGAGTAAGGAAATATCAGAACTTATAGCGGCAGGAGAGGTAATTGAACGTCCCTCCTCCGTTATAAAGGAACTTGTGGAAAACTCCATAGATTCAGGAGCAAAACATATTACCGTTGAAATAAAAAACGGCGGTACAACATATATGAGAGTAAGCGATGATGGTTGCGGAATGTCATTTGATGATGTTCCGACAGCCTTTCTTCGTCATGCGACAAGCAAGATTGTCAGCAGGGATGATCTCGACAATATATGTACGCTCGGATTCAGAGGAGAGGCACTTGCGTCAATTTCGGCTGTTGCAAGAGTTGAAGTCATGACCAAGCAGAAAGAAGAAATGTACGGTACGCTTTATGAAATTGAGGGAAGTATTGAAAAAACGCATGAAAAAAGCGGATGCCCCGAAGGTACCACCATAATTATACGTGACCTTTTCTATAATGTCCCCGCAAGAGCAAAATTCATGAAAAAGGATGTTACAGAGGCGAATGCGGTAAGTCAGATTATGCAGAAGATTACCCTTTCAAACCCCGATGTTTCATTCAGAATGATACGTGATAACCGCCTTGAATTCAACTCGTCAGGTGACGGAGAGCTTTTTTCGGCTGTATATGCGGTATACGGAAGGGATTTTGCAAGGGATATGATATCTGTTGACTATGAGTATAACGGAGTTCATGTCAGCGGATATACGGTTAAGCCTCTCTATTCACGAAATAACAGGTCTTTTCAGAATTTTTTTGTAAACGGAAGATATGTCCGTTCAAAGCTGTGTTCAGCCGCACTTGAAAACGGATATACAAATCTCATTATGACAGGAAAATTTCCTGCCTGTGTACTGATGATTGACCTTGCCCCTTCACTGATGGATGTAAATATTCATCCTGCAAAGGCGGAGGTGCGTTTTACTGATGAAAAGAATGTATCAGAAGCGGTGTTTTTTGCCATAAAAAATGCTCTCATGAATGACGGGCTTATTTACGAATTTGAGCTTAAACCGAAAGTTGACTGGAATAAGCCTGTTCCTGTTGAGGATAATTCGGTACAGCAGGAGATTATTTTCACGCCTGTGGAAAAAATCGCAGAAACCGAGAAGATACTGAACGGAACAGATTTTTCTCATTCAGCGGAAAGCGTTGTTAAGCCGAAAGTTTCGGACGATGCTGATGATACAGAGGAAGAACCCGAAACAGCGGCAATTGAGGCTTATGAAAATTATAAAAAGCCCTTTGAGTCATCTGTGAAATCCGAATCCGTACATGAGGAAAAAGAAACTGAGAAAATAAGCGGATTCAGTTACATAAACAAAGGTTCATTTACTGCCCCTGCAAAACCTGTTCAGACACAGCAGATTTCTGCGGAAGAAACCGCAAAAGAAGAATTCTCTGACATAAAGGTAATCGGTGAGGCTTTCGGACTTTATGTAATATGCGAAAGCGGAGATAAAATGATTATCATTGATAAACACGCCGCACATGAAAGAATTATTTTTGAACGACTTAAAAGCCGCAACTGCCGACAGTACAGCCAGAAGCTTCTTGTAGGAATAAAGGTTCTTCTCACAGCGGACGAATATTCAGCAATTCAGAACAATACAGAACTTCTTGCAGATATGGGATTTGAATTTGAAATGTGTGAAAATTCATGCGTTACCGCAACTGCTGTTCCTACATTTGCAATGGAACTCGACCTTGAAGACATAGTGTGTGAAATAGCACATAATCTTTCTGTATACAGAAATAATCCACAGTCGGAAGCTTTGGACGATATGCTTCATACAGTAGCCTGCAAGTCTGCAATAAAGGCGAATGACAGGACTTCCGCAGAGGAAATGAAAGCACTTGCCGAACAGGTATGCAATGATGAGAGAATACGTCATTGTCCTCATGGACGGCCTGTAATGTTTACTATGACAAAATATAATATCGACCATCAGTTCAGAAGAACGTAATCGGGAGGAAATATGAAACCATTTGTACTTGCTGTTGCAGGTCCGACAGCATCGGGAAAAACGTGGCTTGGAATTGAACTCGCAAAAAAATACGGCGGGGAAGTTATTTCGGCTGATTCAATGCAGATTTACAAGGGACTTGACATTGCCTCAGCAAAGCCGACAAAAGAAGAAATGCAGGGGATTCCGCATCATCTTATTGATTTTCTCGACAGAGGAACAGGATTCAGTGCGGCTGACTATGTAAAGCTTGCGAATGAAAAAATACAGGATATACTCAGCAGAGGAAAACTCCCGATAATCGTGGGCGGAACGGGACTTTACATAGACTCGCTTCTTGACAACGTGAAATTTACGGAACAGGAAAATGATGAGGAATACCGAAAGAAACTTTATGAAAAAGCGGAAACGCAGGGAAAAGATGTTCTCTATGCGGAACTTGCTGAAAAAGATTCTGATGCTGCGGCAAAAATACACATGAATGATATCGTCCGTGTCGTCAGGGCATTGGAGGTTATACACGTTACAGGTCGTAAAATCAGCGAACTGAACGCAGAAAGCAGACTTGAAGAAAGTCCTTACGATTCACTTATTCTCGGACTTAACTGTTCTGACAGACAGATGCTTTATGACAGAATAAATCAGCGTGTTGACAAAATGATGGAGAGCGGACTTGTTCAGGAGGCACGTGAAGTATGGGAGAAGGGTGGTCTTAAAACAGCAGGAAATGCGATAGGCTACAAGGAGCTTATTCCCTGTTTCAGCGGAGAATCCGAACTTGAAATATGTATTGACAAAATCAAGCAGGAAACACGCAGATACGCCAAAAGACAGTTGACATGGTTTAGAAGAAATGACCGTATAAAGTGGATTATTTATGATGATTTTAGTCAAAAGTGTGAAATTTTAGAAAAGTCCGAAAAAACTATAGCCAATTACAGAAAACTGTGATATAATATATAATGTGTATTTATAGGATGATGTGCTATTCATCCGCATAAATCAACATCAACTAAGGAAATGGAGAATTTGTTATGAACAAAACCATTAATCTTCAGGACGTTTTTCTTAATCAGTGCAGAAAAGAGAGAATCGTTGTTACCATTATCCTCACAAACGGATTTCAGTTCAAGGGTACGGTAAGAGGCTTTGACAGTTATGTTGCAATATTCGATTGTGACGGTAAACAGCAGCTTGTTTACAAACACGCTATTTCAACAATTATACCTGCAAAATCTGTATCTATTCTCGATGCTTCTGAAAAGGGCGAATAAGATATGATAAAAATGCGTTCCTTTAAATGGAACAGCGGAGTTATTGTCAAGTTTCTGAGAAATGCGGTTCTTATACTTGTCGTAATTGTGTTCGTGAGTCTCTTTCTGAATTTCCGCACCAATGAAAGTCCGACGGAAACCGCATTGATGGCGGATGCTGTCGTTTCACAGAAATTCAGAGGAGTATTCATAAGAAATGAGGAAACCATAAGCTACAGCGGAAAGGGTGTTCTCAGCTATAGTGTTGCAGACAGCGGAAAGGTCGGAAGCGGTACGGTTATCGCAAGAACCTATCCCGATGACACACAGATAAGCATAAACAGTCAGATTGAGAGACTTAATGAGAGACTTGATATTCTGAAAAAAATTCAGAATCCGGGTACACTCGAATCTGCACAGGCAGGAGTTCTGTCGGACAGTATTGAGGAGGATTACCGAAGTCTCGTGTATTCACGTGACAAAAAGGATTATTCCGCACTCAGAAGTACAATGGACGACCTTATTGTTGAACTCAGCACCTATCAGATTATCACAGGGGAAGTCAGCGGATTCGATCAGCAGATTGCTGATATACAGAATCAGCTTGCGGAACTGAAGAAAAATTCTGTTTCTGCCACAGAGGTTATCCGTGCGAGGAGACCTGCGTATTTTGTAAGTTTCTGCGACGGTTACGAGGGTGTGCTTACTCCCGATATGATTGACACGATTACTGCTGATGATATTGAGAGAGTGAGCGAAAACAGGCATAATGACAATTCTGTTGTAGGTAAGCTGATAAACGGATATACATGGTATGTTGCAGGTGTTGTTGACAATTCAAAGAATGAATACAGCATCGGAAGCAGCGTGGGGCTGAAGTTTGATTTTTCAGCCGATACATTCAGCGGACTCATAACTGATATACGTAATGACGGTGATGCATCAAGAAGTGTTGTAATCATCAAATGCAGTCAGTTTAACGCTGACCTTGTGCGGCACAGAGTTGAAAATACCGAGCTTGTAAAAGGTACATACAGCGGTCTTAAAGTTCCGAGAGATGCCATAAGATTCAAGGACATTGAGGAAACTGATGAAGATGAAAACGGAAACGAAATAAAAAAGGTGAACAATTATAAGGGTGTTTTCGTAAAACGAGGCGAACATATCGATTTCAGAAAAATTGATGTAATTTATGAGGGCGGAAATTATGTTCTTTCTGCTGTTCATAATGAAGACAGTTCGTATCTTGCCCTTTATGATGACATTATGATTGAAGGTGTTGATTCTGATGGACAGTGAGTTCAGATATATCGACGAAAACTTAAAAAGAATAAGGGAAAACATCGGTGAGGCATCCGCAAAGTACGGCAGGGATGTTAAAATCATGGCTGTTACGAAAACAGTTGCCCCCGAGGCTATAAATCATGCAGTAGGTCTTGGAATAAAACTGCTCGGTGAAAACCGTGTTCAGGAGTATCTCTCAAAGCAGGAAAGCTATGACAGCTCCGCTGAGGTACACATGATAGGACATCTGCAGACAAACAAAGTAAAGTACATAATCAGCTCTGTGAGTATGATTCAATCGGTTGACAGCCTTAAACTCGGACAGGAAATAAGTCGTCTTGCCCTTGCGAACGGAAAGAAAATGGACATACTCTGTGAGGTGAATATAGGAGGAGAGGAATCAAAAAGCGGTATCGCTCCCGAAAATCTCGGAGAACTTGTTGAACAGCTTTCCGAACTTGAAGGAATCCGCATAAAAGGTCTCATGACAATACCTCCTCCGTCATCAGGGGATATATTCCTCGGAAGAATGGAAGAACTTTTCAACAGAATGAAGGATGAAAGAAACGGAAGCTTCGATATGGACGTGCTTTCAATGGGAATGTCAGGCGATTATGCCGAGGCAATCAGACACGGTTCAACTCTCGTAAGAATCGGTACGGGACTTTTCGGAGCAAGAAATTATAACTGATTTGTAAAATCATCTGTGAGACAAACCACATATGTCCTCAGATTAAAATACATTGATATGTGGAGATAGGAGTATTTATCATGAAAGTTTTTGATACAATCAAAGATTTCTTTTTCAATGCTGATCCTGAAGAACCGGAAATCAGTGAACAGCCTGTAATTCCGCCTATGCAGGAAAGACCGGCTTACACACCTCCTGTAAATCCGACACCGGTCGAGAGGGAGGAACCGGCAGCAGCTGAAACACAACAGAAAAGGGGTAACAAGGTAGTGAATATTCAGACAACTGCACAGCTTCAGGTTGTGCTTGTAAAACCTTCTGCTTTTACAGATGCAAAGCAGATTGCAGATCATCTCATTGCAAAGAAGACAGTAGTTCTTAATCTTGAAACAGCTTCTCCTGAGAACAAGAGAAGAATCATTGATTTCCTTGTAGGTGTTGCTTATGCAAACGGAGGAAGTCTTAAGCCTGTTGCAAACCTCACATATATCATTACACCATATAATGTAGGTTTCATCGGTGAGGACTTAGTTGGCGAACTCGAAAACAACGGCGTATTTATATGATAAACGGTTCGTCCGATAAACTTTTTGCCGCAAGGCTTAATGATATGGTTCGTCAGTGTGAAAGGGACGGATGCTGCGTGTACTCTGCCTTCCTTGATGAGAGGCAGTGTGCTGAAGCAGCACAGTGGTGTCTGAATAACTCAGGCGGACTTATGTATACCCTGTGGGGAGGCTATCCTGATGCAAGGAGGAAAATACTTGCCATATATCCCGATTACTGTGAGGATTATGTAATTCAGGAAGTCCCTTTGCGGTGCCTTACGTTTAATTTCCGCAGGGAGGATAAACTGACGCATCGTGATTTTCTCGGTACTTTTATGGGATTGAGGCTGAAAAGAGAAACTGTGGGAGATATAGTTGCCGACGAGGGCATTGCGCAAGTCTTCGTCTCTGACGTAGCCGCAAGACTCATAACCTCATCTTTGTCAAAGATAGGAAAAACAGGAGTAAAAATAACGGATGACAAGCCGTTTTCAATGAACATAACTCAGGAATTCAAAGAAATAAGCGGAACTGTTGCTTCACTCAGACTTGATTGTGTGGTGGGACTTGCTGCGAATGTCAGCAGGGAGAATGCGGCACGTCTGATACGTTCGGAGAAAACTGACGTTAATCATTTTACTGTAACATCTGTCTCTCATGAAGTTCATGAGGGCGATGTGCTGTCTGTAAGGGGCAGCGGAAGATTTGTTTTGTCACAGATAAACGGTACCACTAAAAAGGGACGTATACACATTTTGCTAAAAAAATATATATAAGAGGTGAATGAGTATGATTACTTCCAAGGATGTAAGGAACAAAAGATTCGGTAAGTCATCTTTCGGCTATAATCAGGAGGAAATAGATGAGTTCCTCTCTCAGCTTGAAGCAGAGCTTGACGAAATGGAAAGAGAAAGAGCCGAAGCAAACAAGAAGATTGAGATTCTTGCTGAAAAGGTCAGAGAATACATGGGTGAGGAAGAAGCCCTCAAGGATGCACTTCTCGGCGCACAGAAGCAGGGACGTCAGGTATTGAAAGAGGCACAGGAAAAGGCAGACAAGATTATTGCTGATGCCGAGTATCATGCTTCAAACATAAAGGAAAGTGCTGAAAGTCAGCATCTTGACATAATCAACACATATCGTGAGGCAGAAGCTGTTGAGGAGAGAAACCTCAGCGACGTCCGCAAACAGGTTTCAGAATTCAAGAAAGAAATTTTTGAACTCTACAAGGAGCATCTTGCACTTATTTCAAATATTCCTGAGTATGAGGAAGACCCTGTACAGCCTGATACAGTAAAGGCTGAGATAGAATCAGAGAATGAAACAGCAGAGCCTGAGGCACAGCCTGAGACAGCCGCTGAGTAATACAACAGATATTTGTTTTGAAAGGAGGATTTTCCGCTGAAAGCGGAGAATCAATAGAAGTATGGCACAGGATTATAATACTACTCTTAATTTACCTGCAACAGATTTCCCCATGAGAGGAAATCTTCCTAAAAGAGAGCCTGAAACTCTTGAAAAATGGGAAAGCGAAAGACTTTACTACAAAATGGTGGAGAAGAATGAGGGAAAGAAGACATTTATCCTTCATGACGGTCCTCCCTATGCAAACGGTGAGATTCATCTCGGAACAGCACTTAATAAGACACTTAAGGATTTCATCGTAAAATACAAGAATATGAACGGTTTCTGCGCTCCTTATGTACCCGGCTGGGATACACACGGACTTCCGATTGAACTTAAAGCAATGAAGGCAATCGGTGTTGAAAACGGAGCAATTCCTCCGACAGAACTCAGAAAGCATTGTCATGATTACGCAATGACACACGTTGCAAATCAGATGAAGCAGTTTAAGAGACTCGGTTCTCTCGGTGATTATGATTATCCTTACCTCACACTCCGTCCTGAGTATGAGGCTCGTCAGATTGAAGTATTCGGAGAAATGGCAAAGAAGGGCTATATGTACAAGGGACTCAAGCCTGTTTACTGGTGTCCTGACTGTAACACAGCTCTTGCTGAGGCTGAAATCGAGTATTCAAATGACCCATGTCATTCAATCTATGTAAAATTCAATGTAACTGATGATAAGGGAATGTTCACAGCAATGGGACTTGACCTTTCAAAGGTTTACTTCGTAATCTGGACAACAACAACATGGACAATTCCTGGCAACCTTGCAATCTGTCTCGGACCTGAGTATAACTATACTCTCGTTAAGAACGGTGATGAATACTATGTAATGGCTGAGGAACTCGTAAAGGGTACAATGGAAACAGCTGGCATTACTGACTATACAACAGAGGGACTTTTCACAGGTGCTGAACTTGAAGGAATGAAGACAAAGCATCCTCTCTATGACAGACCATCACCGATTATTGTGGGTGATCACGTTACTCTTGAAAGCGGTACAGGTTGTGTACATACAGCTCCCGGCTACGGTGTTGAGGACTTTGAGGTGTGTAAGAATTACGATGATATCGGCATCATTGTATGTGTTGACTCAAAGGGTAAGCAGACAGCCGAAGCAGGCGAATTTGAGGGAATGGACACAGATACTGCAAACAAGGCTATCGCAAAGAAGCTCGAAGAAGTAAACGCACTTCTTGCTATGCAGAAAATCGTTCACCAGTACCCACACTGCTGGAGATGTAACAGCCCTATCATTTACAGAGCAACAGAGCAGTGGTTCTGTTCAGTAAACGGATTCAAGGATGAAGCAATCAAGGCTATTGAAGATGTTGAGTGGATTCCCGGCTGGGGTGAAGACAGAATCAAGGGCATGGTTCGTGACAGAAGTGACTGGTGCATTTCACGTCAGAGAACATGGGGTGTTCCAATTCCTGTTGTTTACTGTAAGGACTGCGGAAAGCCGATTTGCAACGACACAACAGTAAAGGCAATTTCAGACCTTTTCAGAGCAGAGGGAAGTGACGCTTGGTGGACAAAGGAAACATCAGAGTTCATTCCTGCTGACGTTAAGTGTGAGTGCGGATGCAATGAATTCACAAAGGAATATGACATCATGGACGTATGGTTCGACAGCGGTGTATCACATACAGCTGTTATGGACGAATTCAAGAGCCTTTCATGGCCTGCTGACCTCTATCTTGAGGGTGCTGACCAGTACAGAGGCTGGTTCCAGTCATCACTTCTCACATCAGTAGTTTACAAGGGTACAGCACCATATAAGGCTGTATGTACTCATGGCTGGGTTGTTGACGGTGAAGGAAAGGTAATGCACAAGTCACTCGGAAACGGTATTGATCCGAAGGAAATCACAGACCAGTACGGTGCTGATATCCTCCGTCTCTGGGTTGCGTCATCTGACTACCACAGCGACATCAGAATTTCAAAGGCTATCCTCGGACAGCTTTCAGATGCATACAAGAAAATCAGAAATACAGCAAGATTCATGCTCGGAAACCTCGGTGATTTCAACCCTGATACAGACAGCGTTTCTGACGACAAGCTTGAGATGCTTGATGTTCTTGCTCTCAATAAACTCAACGAACTTATCGACACAGTTAAGGAAGGCTATGACAAGTACGACTTCCACATTGCATTCCATGCAATTCACAATTTCTGTGTAGTTGATATGTCAAACCTCTATCTTGACATTCTCAAGGACAGACTTTACTGTGAAAAGGCTGATTCTGTTTCACGTCGTGCAGCACAGACAGCAATGTACAGAATCTTAAAGGCTATCACACTTCTTTCAGCACCTATCATCTCATTTACTGCTGAGGAAATCTGGCAGTTCATGGCTCACACATCAGATGATGATACACAGAGTGTATTCCTCAATCAGATGCCTGAGAAGAAGGAAATTGCTGTAAAGTCTGAGTGGAACGGATTTGACTGGACAGCACTTCAGACAATCCGAAACGCTGTAAACAAGGCTCTTGAAGAAGCAAGAAACAACAAGCTCATCGGTAAGTCACTCGAAGCAAAGGTAACTGTAAAGTGCGGAAACGGTACATTCGGAGTTTACGACAATGTTAAGTCACTTCTTCCTTCATTCCTTATCGTTTCACAGGCAGAACTTGTGGATAACGGAGCAAATGAGACAGAAGTAACTGTTGAAAAGGCTGAGGGTGAAAAGTGCGAACGCTGCTGGTGTTTCTCAAAGTACGTTGGCACAAACCACACACATCCTTCACTTTGCGAGAGATGTGCAGTTGCAGTTGAGGTATAATATTTGAACTATATTGCCTGCTGTCCGATGGCGGCAGGCATATTCATTGAAAGGAAATTACTGTGGCAGTATTGCTTATTGTAATGGCTATCGGTCTGGTTATTGCAGACCAACTCATAAAAATATGGGCAGTTGATTCGCTCATGCCTGTCGGCACAATGAAATTCATACACATAGGTGATTTTAAAATATTCGACCTTACGTATCTTGAAAACAGAGGCGCAATTTTCGGCAGTATGCAGGGGCAGAGATGGTTCCTTGTGGGATTTACCTCTATTATCCTTGTTGTCGGAATAATTGCAATGTTCATGACGATAAAGCGTTCAAAACTGCTTAGCACAGCGATTTGTCTGTTTGTGGCAGGAGGAATCGGGAATCTGATTGACAGAGTGCGTTTCGGATATGTTGTGGATATGTTTGAACTCAAACTTTTCAGATTTGCGATATTCAACTTTGCGGATATATGTGTTACAGTTGCATTTGTCATGATGCTGATTTACGGAATATTCATAGATCCGAAAATTGAGAAGGCGAAGAAAGAGACATTGGAACAGGCGGTGGAAAATGAGTGAGATACTCACACTTGCCGCTTCTGATGAATCGGCAGGAACAAGAATAGATAAATATATTTCGGATAATATTGCTGAACTTACACGTTCGGCAGTACAGGGGCTTATTGCTTCTGAATCCGTACTTGCTGACGGAAAAACCATCAGTAAGAATTATAAACTAAGAGGCAATGAAACAATAACCGTTGAAATTCCCGAACCACAGCCTATGGACGCTGTAGCTGAGGATATTCCTCTTGAAATCGTCTATGAGGATGACGATTTGCTTGTTGTAAACAAGCCGAAAGGAATGGTTGTTCACCCTGCACATGGAAACTATACGGGAACTCTTGTAAATGCGCTTCTTCACCATTGCGGTGACAGTCTTTCGGGAATCAACGGGGTAATCCGTCCCGGAATTGTACACAGAATTGACAAGAATACAAGCGGACTTCTGATAGTTGCAAAGAATGACAAATCGCATATTCATCTTGCGGAACAGATAAAGGAACACAGTTTCACAAGGGAATATGAAGCGGTTGCTGTCGGTTATTTCAAGGAACCCGAAGGGACTGTTGATGCACCGATAGGCAGACACAAAACCGACAGAAAAAAGATGTGTGTAACGACGGAAAATTCAAGAAATGCTGTTACTCATTACAGCGTTATAAAGCAGTATGGAGGATATGTTCACGTAAGGCTGAGGCTTGAAACAGGGCGTACACATCAGATAAGGGTGCATCTTTCACATATAGGACATCCCGTACTCGGTGATGATGTATATGGGAAATCTTATAAGGGACTTGAGGGGCAATGTCTCCACGCAAGAAAAATCGGATTTATTCATCCGTCAACAGGTGAATATATGGAGTTCACAAGCGAACTTCCCGAATATTTCAAAAGCATACTCAACAAGCTTGAAAAGATGTAGGAGGCACTATGTTTGAGGATATTTCAAAAGTAATACTTCTGAGCGACATGGACGGAACTTTGCTTAATTCCAAAAAGGTAATAACGGAAACTGACAGAAATGCAATAAACCGTTTTACCGAACTCGGAGGGAAATTCACAGTTGCGACAGGAAGAACGATACAGTCATTTGAACAGTATCTGAAAATGCTTGATTTAAAGTCGCCTGTTGTAATGTACAATGGTGCGGCAATTCATGATTATATATCAGACAAAACTCTTTATACCCATCCGCTTCCCGATACAGCGAGGGATTATGCGATAGAAATACTTGAAAATCATCCCGAATCGGGCGGTGAAGTTGTAAAAACAAGAGGCACTTATGTATTCAGCAATACTGAATATCAGCAGCTTCACACAAGAATATGCAATATAGTTCCCGAATATATGGGGCTTGAAGAAATCCCCGAAGGCGAGTGGCTTAAAGTATTGTTTTCAATGGCTCCCGAAGATGTACCGTATATGGAAATGTTTGTGGAGAAGAAAAAATACGGTGGGGTTTATTTTGTAAAATCGTCGAGTATGTTTCTTGAGATGCTCCCTGAGGGTGTTTCAAAGGGTTCGGCAGTTGAACAGTACAGAAAGCTTGAAGGTTTTGAGGACTACACGTTTGTTGCAATCGGTGATTTCGATAATGACATTGAAATGATTGAGGCGGCAGATTTGGGAGCCTGTCCTTCAAATGCAGAAGATACGGTAAAAGCGAAGGCTGATTTGATTCTCAGACATTCAAATGATGACGGAGCAGTTGCCGAGCTTATAGATTACATAATCGAAAGATGCAGTAAAAACAGTTAATTACGGAGAAATCCGTTAAAATTAAAATACATGGAGGTTATTATGGACGCAGCAGTTAAAAAAGATTTGCAGAAAATTGCCTGCAAAGTAAGAATGGGCGTTATTGAGGGAACTTATAACGCTAAGTCAGGACATCCGGGTGGTTCACTTTCAATTTCGGACACACTGACATACCTTTATTTCAACAAAATGAGTGTTGACGCACAGAATCCTGAAAATCCCGACAGAGACAGATTTGTACTTTCAAAGGGACACACAGCACCTGCACTCTATGCTGTACTTGCACAGAAGGGATATTTTGCAGAGGAGGAAATAAAGTCACTCCGTCATATCGGTGCAATGCTCCAGGGACACCCATGTATTCATACTCCCGGTATTGATATGTCAAGCGGTTCACTCGGACAGGGTATTTCAGCGGCTTGCGGTATGGCACTTGCAGGAAAAATCAGCAATAAGTCATACAAGGTATACACAATTCTCGGAGACGGAGAGATTCAGGAAGGACAGGTATGGGAAGCAGCAATGTTTGCGGCTCATTACAAGCTTGACAATCTCGTTGCAGTTGTTGATAACAACGGACTTCAGATTGACGGTACAGTAGCAGATGTAATGTCACCATATCCGATTACAGATAAATTTGAGGCATTCGGCTGGCACGTTATAACAGCAGATGCACATGATTTCGACAGCATCGACGCAGCATTCACAGAGGCTGAAACAGTAACAGGAAAGCCTGTTGTAATCGTTCAGAAGTCTGTAAAGGGCAAGGGCGTATCATTCATGGAAAATCAGGTAGGCTGGCATGGTTCTGCACCAAACAAGGAGCAGTATGAACAGGCTATGTCAGAACTCAATGCACAGTTAAAGGAATTGGAGGACTAATATCATGGCAGATGTAATCAAAAAGGCTACCAGAGAGAGCTACGGTGAAGCACTCAGAGATTTAGCAGAGGAATACCCTGATTTAGTAGTCCTCGACGCTGACCTTGCAGCAGCAACAAAGACAGGAATTTTCAAGAAGGCTTGTCCTGAAAGATTTTTCGACTGTGGTATTGCCGAGGCTAACATGATGGGTGTTGCGGCAGGTCTTGCATCATGCGGAAAGATTCCTTTTGCAAGTACATTTGCAATGTTTGCGGCAGGAAGAGCATTTGAAATTGTAAGAAACTCAATCGGCTATCCGCACCTCAACGTAAAAATCGGTGCAACTCACGCAGGTATTTCAGTAGGTGAGGACGGAGCAACACATCAGTGCAATGAAGATATTGCACTTATGAGAACAATTCCTGGAATGACAATCATCAATCCATGTGATGATGTAGAAGCTAAGGCTGCTGTAAAGGCTGCACTTGACTTCAACGGTCCTGTATATATGCGTTTCGGCAGACTTGCAGTTCCTGTTGTAAATGACAGCGAGACATATAAGTTTGAGCTTGGCAAGGGTGTTGTAATGAAGGACGGTACAGATGTGACAATTGTTGCAACAGGTCTTATGGTAAATGAGGCACTCAATGCCGCACAGACACTTGAAGCAGAAGGAATTTCAGCAAGAGTTGTAAACATCCACACAATCAAGCCGCTTGATAAGGAACTCATCTGCAAGTGTGCAAAGGAAACAGGTCTTATCGTAACAGCTGAGGAACACAGCATAATCGGAGGACTTGGTTCAGCAGTTGCAGAAACAGTAACAGAATGCTGTCCTGTACCTGTAATCAAAATCGGTGTAAATGATGAATTCGGATATTCAGGTCCTGCTGTTGACCTCCTCAAAAAGTTCGGACTTTCAGCAGAGAATATTGCAGAAACAGTTAAAAAGGCACTTAACAAGTAATATAAAAAACCTGAGAATGCAAGTTCTCAGGTTTTTTTGCGTATTGAAAAATATAATTTGAAAGTGAATATTCGGGCGGTCGGGGACGCCCGCCACTACACAGAATACCGGTATATTTGCAGGGGACGGCGTCCTCGACGTCCCATTACTGAATAATCGCTTATCATGACTTTTTACTGTATTTTTCTGAGGAAGAAAATTCGTCCGCTGTACGGAGGAATATCCATGTCAATGTGGTCGTCGTACTGTTTATATTTTGTCTTTCCTTCGGGTGTATTTCCGCTGAATTTCTGACAATCGGAATCGAGGAGCAGTTCTGCTTTGAAATTCTTTCCGATATTTACTGAATAATCAAACTGCATCCAGTCGGAGAAATTAAGTACAGCAAGGATATCACCGTCTGCACTTTTTCTTCTTATTGCATAAACGCATCTGTCGGTGGATTCACAATCATCCCACATGAAATTTGTCGGGTCATAGTCATAATGCAGGGCATTGTATTTCAGATAAATATGATTAAGTTCCTTGATATAGTTTCTGAAAGAATCGTGCATGGGATATTTAAGCATATCCCAGTCCTGTTCACGTTTTTCGTCCCATTCACGAAGCTGACCTATTTCATTTCCCATGAAGTTGAGTTTCTTTCCGGGGTGTGCAATCATATACATATACATTGCCCTTGCCTGTGGGAATTTATCATCATAGTTACCGTTCATTTTCTGCATGATGGTTGCCTTTCCATGCACAACCTCATCATGTGAAAGAGGGAGAATAAAATGTTCGTTATAGAAATAAAGCATTGAGAATGTCAGTTTGTGGTAATCCCTTGTGCGGTACATTGGTGCAGACTGGAAATATTCAAGTGTATCGTGCATCCATCCCAAATCCCATTTGTAGTCGAAACCAAGACCTCCGTCAAATACAGGGGCGGCAACCTTCGGGTATGATGAAGAATCCTCAGCCGCAAGAATTGCAGAGGGATGACGGGATTTAAGTCCGCAGTTCATATCTTTAATGAACTGAATTGCATATCTGTTTTCACCGAGATAATCTTTTCCGTTCCAGTAGATTATATTTCTTATTGCATCCATTCTCAGACCGTCAAAATGATATTTCTCCAGCCAGTAATTTGCGGCAGACTGTAAAAATGAACGTACTTCGCCCTTTGAATGCATGAAGTTTCTGCTTCCCCATTCGTTGTATGCCGCTTCATCATCGGGGAACTCATAAAGCCTTGTACCGTCGTATTCGGTAAGGGCATAATGGTCAACAGCAAAATGAACAGGGACGAAATCCATGATAACTCCGATTCCTTTTTTATGGCATTTGTCCACGAGTTTCATTAAGTCCTTCGGAGTTCCGTAGCGTGAAGTCGGGGCAAAAAATCCCGTACTCTGATATCCCCATGATTCATCGCAGGGATGTTCGCTTAGAGGCATGAATTCTATATAATTATAGCCGAATTCTTTGACATAGCTTATGAGGCCGTCTGCTATTTCATCGTAAGTGAACCATCCGTTTTCGTTGTCCTCATCTGACTTTCTTTTCCATGAACCGAGATGAACCTCATATATATTCATCGGCTTATCACGGCTGTCACTTCTCTGAGACATCCATTTTTCATCATGGAATCTGAAATTATCAATTGTTCTTATTACAGAACAGGTACCGGGACGGACTTCCATTCCGAATCCGTAGGGATCACAATGGTCGATGAAATTTCCTTTTCTGTCGTAAATGCGGTATTTGTAACGCATACCCTCTTTTGCATCCTTGCAGGTAACTTCATAGAATCTTCCGTCTGCAACCTTGTGCATGGGGATATCCTTCCATTCGCTGAAATCACCAATCAGAGACACTCCCGACGCATTCGGGGCGTATGTTCTGAAAACGGTACCGTTTGCTGTTGTATGTGCGCCAAAATATTCGTATGCTTCAAATGCTTCGCCTTTGTAAAAACCGTAGATGTCCATATTATGTTCCTTTCTCACGATTGACAACAGGTGTCAAAGATAGTATAATATAATTATAATTGAAATCTCTGATAATTTCAATAAGCATTTTTAGACGTATGTCAATTAACAGACATTTGTCTGAAAACGTCGATTTAGTGAAAGGTTGTGGTATGTTTTGGATATGAGAACTCAAAAGACAAAAAGAAGCATTATAAATGCTTTTCTTACTCTTCGCGCGAAAAAAACGACAGAAAAAATCACAATAAAAGAACTTTCAGAGCTTGCCGAAATCAATAAGGCTACTTTTTATCTTCACTATCATGATATTTACGATTTATCCGAGGAGCTTGAAAGAGAAACCGTTGAATCATGCCTTAAAGGAATCGAACATCCCGAATATATTCTTGGTGATACTCAGAAATTTGTCAGAGAGCTTGAAGGTTCTTTTGTCGCAAATGAACAGCTTATAAAACTGCTTTTCAACGGAAACAGAAATAACAGCTTCATTACGCTTCTTGAAGAGGGACTTATTGATATTATCAGCAAAACCTACCCCGATTATGAAATCAGTACGGAAAGCAGAATGAAAATAACCTATCTTGTTTACGGGGGATATTACACTTATTTCAAATACTGCGACTACGGAATTATGCCTGTACTGAAATTAATTGAAAAATTCTCAGAGGGAATCGGAAGGATATATGACACAACAGAAATAAATGAAAATTCAGAGGAAAAATAATGCTTGCAGGATTAACTAATATAACTAAAATTTACAACGGAAATATCGTTCTCAATAATGTGAATCTCACTATTGATGAGAATGACAAGATAGGACTTGTGGGAAAAAACGGATGCGGAAAATCAACTCTGCTGAAAATTCTGACAGGCTCAGTTGAACCCGATACAGAAACTGAAAAGGACGGAATTGTATCACTCGCACAGAAAACCACAATAGGATATCTTGAACAGATGGGCGGACTTAGTTCCGATAATACCGTCATGGAGGAAATGCAGAGCGTATTTGACGATATGCATAACGCAATAAAAAGACTTCGTGAAATTGAGCTTGAAATACAATCGGGCGATAACTCATCCGCAGACGAATATCAGCGTCTTTCTTCATGGGTTGAGGCTAACGACGGATATAACACGGATGTTAAAATACGCATGATTCTGAACGGTATGGGATTTACTGAAAAGGAACTCGACAGAGTTGTTTCGGGATTCAGTGGAGGAGAAAAGACAAGACTTTCAATTTCAAAGCTTCTTCTTGAAGAACCGAATCTTCTTATCCTTGACGAGCCGACAAACCACCTTGATTTCAAGACGATAATGTGGCTTGAAGATTATCTGAAAAGCTATCGTGGGGCTGTGCTTATTGTATCACATGACAGATACTTCCTTGACAGACTTTGTACATCAATCTGTGAGATTGAAAGGGGTATACTTAAACGCTATCGTGGAAATTACTCAGCCTTTGTACGTCAGCGTGAGGAAAATGATGCAAGACAGGAAAAGGAATATGAATTACAGCAGAAACAGGTTGCAAAGCTTGAAGAATACGTTGCAAAGAATCTTGTCCGTGCATCAACAACAAAAATGGCACAGAGCAGACGTAAACAGCTTGAAAAAACCGAACTCATCGAAAAGCCTTTCCATGATACTAAATCCGCAAAAATTCACTTTACTTATGCAATTGAACCGCCTCTTGATGTACTCAAAGTAAAGGGTGTTGATATATCTGTCGGAGTCGGAGCTGAACGCAAAACACTTGTGGATGAAATCAACTTTGAGGTAAGACGTGGAGAAAAAGTCGGAATTATCGGTGATAACGGAATAGGAAAATCGACACTTCTCAAAATAATACAGGAACAGCTTGCACATAAAGGTGTCGTAAGATGGAACAGTAATGTTAAGATATCATACTTTGATCAGGAAAGCAAAAACCTCAATCGTGAACTTACGGTAATGGATGAAATCCACACACGCTATCCGTCAATGTCAGACCTTGAAGTGAGAAATCTTCTTGCACAGGTAAGAATCACAGGCGAAAATGTATTCAAGGAAACAGGAGTAATAAGTGGTGGAGAACGTGCAAAGCTTTGTTTTGCAATAATGATGCAGGAGCATGGAAATGTACTCATTCTCGATGAGCCGACAAACCACCTTGACCTCTCATCAAAAGAGGCAATTGAGGATGCCCTTGTTGAATACACAGGCACGATTATTTTTGTTTCGCATGACCGTTATCTTCTCAGTAAGGTATGCGACAGGATAATAGAACTCACAAACGGAAGCTACAGACTCCATGACTACGGATTTGAAAAGTACCTTGATGTAATCCGTGAGGAACAGGCAGCCGAAAAACGTGCGGCAGATGCAGAGAAATTTGCAAAGGCTGCTGAGGCGGCAAAGGAAAAACAGGCTAAAAGCTACAGAAGCAAACAGCAGAGAAGCGCAGATGCGGCAAGAAAAAATGAAATGCGCCGTCTTGAAAAGGAAATTGATGAATTTCAGGAGCGTATTGATGCACTTACAGAGGAAATCTCAAAGGAAGAGGTTTACTCCGATTATGAACTCATGAACAGCAAATGTGCAGAAATAGACAGCCTTAAACAGAAGATAGACGAAAACTTTGATTTGCTTATAGAATTAGAGGGTTAAAAGGAAGACAAAATCAAACATGATAAATTGGTGAAAACAACTAAAATTTCCGAAATTTGTTTTTCTTTCAAAAAAAGTATTGAAATAAAGTGACAGATATGATATAATTAATGTAAACAGACGGTATAACCGTACACTAAAACAGGAGGTAAAAGCAGATGAAACACATCAAGACTATCAATAAGGCAAACCTTAAAGAGTCAGCTCAGAAGGGCGGCTGTGGTAAGTGTCAGGCTTCATGTCAGTCAGCTTGCAAGACATCTTGCACAGTAGCTAACCAGAAGTGCGAGAGATAAGAGAAATCTTATTCAGAAACTGTGGAGCAGGTTTAAATGTACCTGCTCTTTTTTGTACAGAAATATGTCTGAAAGGAAAGGATAATTATTATGATACATAAATATAAACTTAACGGATTCAATATAGTTCTTGATGTAAACAGCGGCGGTGTGCATATTGTTGATGACCTCACATACGACCTTCTTGACAATGTTGAGCCTCCTTTCGCTGAGAAATGCCCTGAGGACACAATGAAGAAACTCACTAAGTTTTACAGCAGTGAGGATATAGAGTCATGCTATCAGGAAATAGCTGAGCTTTACAACGATAAAATACTTTTCTCAGAAGATGATTATGAGAAGTATGCAAAATATTCCGTAGCCTCACCTGTAAAGGCTATGTGTCTCAATATTGCGCACGACTGTCAGCTCAGATGCAAATACTGTTTTGCTTCAACAGGTGATTTCGGTAAGGGCAGAAAGCTCATGTCATTTGAGACAGGTAAACACGCAATTGACTTCCTTCTTGAAAATTCAGGCGACAGACCTAATCTTGAGCTTGATTTCTTCGGTGGTGAACCGCTCATGAATTTTGACGTTGTTAAGCAGATTGTTGAATATGCAAGAACACGTGAGAAAGAATACAACAAGAAATTCCGTTTTACAATCACAACAAACGGACTTCTCCTTGACGATGACAAAATTGATTTCATCAATAAGGAAATGTCAAATGTTGTTCTCTCAATCGACGGACGTAAGGAAGTAAATGACTATTTCCGTGTAACAGCAAACGGAAAGGGATGCTATGATATTATTCTCCCTAAGTACAAGAAACTTGTTGACGGACGTGGAGATAAGGAATACTATGTAAGAGGTACTTTCACAAACAAGAATCTTGACTTCTCAAATGATGTATTTGCACTTTATGAAGCAGGATTCGACCAGATTTCAATTGAGCCTGTTGTTGGTGATTCTGATGAATACGCACTCACAGAGGGTGACCTCCCGACAGTATTCAAGGAATATGAAGTGCTTGCAAAGAAAATCATTGAGAATGAGAAGAAGGGCGGAAAGTTCAATTTCTTCCATTTCATGATAGACCTTGATCAGGGACCTTGTGCAATCAAGCGTCTCAGAGGATGTGGATGCGGTAATGATTATGTTGCAATCACTCCCGACGGAGATATTTTCCCATGTCACCAGTTTGTAGGTATTGATGAGTATAAAATGGGCAACATCGACGAGGGTACTTTCAATCAGGAAATGAAGGCTGATTTCGCAAAGGCTCACGTTTATTCAAAGCCTGAATGTAAGCAGTGCTGGGCAAAATTCTATTGCAGCGGCGGATGCAATGCAAACAATTATCAGTACATGGGCGATATAAGAACAGCTCACAAGCTTTCATGTCAGCTTGAAAAGAAACGTCTTGAATGTGCAATCATGTTAAAGGCACTTCGCACATTCGGCGAACAGGTTTGATATAAAATTCCACATAAATTCAAATCCCCTGAGTTAATACTCAGGGGATTTCTGTGTTTAAATCAGTCTATATCCTCATCATAGAAAACATTATATGACACTCCACGATGAGAGTATGTGCTGAGTACGAGACCGATTACAGCATACATACTTACCATAGCTGTACCACCTGCGCTGAGAAAGGGAAGCGGTACACCGATAACAGGTGCAACTTTCAGAACCATTCCTATATTCATCACGCAATGCGAGAAAATAAGACCAAATGCTCCCATGCAGATAAATCTGCCGAGGCGGTCACGTGTTATTCTGCTGTCTGAAAAAATTTTAAGGCAGATATATGCGAGTATTATCAGTATACCGAGTGAACCCACAAACCCGAAAACCTGTCCTGCAAATGAAAAAATAAAGTCATTGTGCATTTCGGGGACATAAATATATTCTTTCTTGTCAGCCATAAGACCTTTGCCGAATACTCCGCCTGATTTTAAAGCCACAAGTCCGAGGTCCTGCTGATATTCAATTCCCTCAGGGTCTGTACCCGGATTGAAAAGAACGAGAATACGTTTTTTATGGTGTTCGCCGAGTGCAAAAAACCACATTGCGGCAACACCTGCGGCAATAATAAAAGGAGCCGCAATAAGGTATTTCCATGAGATATTTGAGGAAGCAATCATGAATCCGAAAATAGCGGCGAATATAATTGCTGTACCGTAGTCACCCTGTGCGCCGACTATTCCGATAGGCAATACACCATGAATAAGAACAAGCATCAGGTGAAGCGGTTTATTTATATTATCCTCATCTTTTGAAAGGTGAAAGCTGAACGAGATAATAAATGCAATCTTCAGAATCTCAGAAGGCTGTAAGCTGAATCCTGCAATTCTTATCCATGCCTGGTCGTCTGCACCTTCACGCCGATATGAAAGCCCCGTAAATGTCAGGGCAGTAAGCAGAAGGGCGATAAGCATAATGGGAATCCAGAATTTTACAATTTTACGGTAATCAATGTGGGAAATTACAACAGCCGCCCCCATACCGATAACCATGGAAACAAGCTGTGTTACCCAATAGCTGTCACCGACTTCCTCACGTGTATTTATACCGCTTCGTGCAATTGAAAACACAAGCAGTGCGCTGATAATCGCACAGAGCGTAACAGCGAGAATAAGCCCTTTATCGGTGCTGTGCTTTTGCTTTGATAATTTTTTAAAAGCCGATTTCATTTGTTCTCCAATCTTTAAAGCAGTTTATTCAGACCAGTATTTTCTGTCGAGACTTCTGTACTGTGCGGCTGAGGCTATGTGTTGTTTCTTTATGACCTCACATCCGTTAAGGTCTGCGATGGTTCTTGATACTTTAAGTATTCTGTCGTATGCTCTTGCACTGAGTCCGAGTTTATCGAATACAGCTTTCAGCATTGTTTCAGCGGCATCATCCATAGGACACATTTCCTGTAATTTATCAGGAGAAATGAGGGCATTGCAGGTTATTCCGGTATTTCTGAACCTTTCCTCCTGAATTTTTCTTGCCGACATTACCCTTTTTCTTATTTCGGATGAGGGTTCTTCATTTGCCTTTGCAGACAAATCCTCAAATTCAACGGGAGCAACTTCAATATGCAGATCGAATCTGTCAAGTAATGGCCCCGATATTCTTGACAGATATGAAGAAACTTTTTTCTGTGAACAGATGCACTTTCTTTTGGGATGACCATAATATCCGCATGGACATGGATTCATGGCACCGATAAGCATAATGGTGCATGGATATGAGACAGTTCCCGAAGCCCTTGCAATGGTAACTTTTCTGTCCTCTAAAGGCTGACGCATGATTTCAAGTGTTCTCCTGTCGAACTCAGCAAGTTCGTCGAGGAAAAGCAGACCGTTATGGGCGAGTGAAATTTCACCGGGATGCGGAACTGTTCCTCCTCCTGCAAGACCTGCAGAGGAAATGGTGTGATGCGGCGCACGGAAAGGACGTTTTGTAATAATCGGTGTTTCAGGGTCGAGCAATCCTGAAATTGAATGTATTTTTGTTGTTTCAAGAGCCTCATCAAATGTTAGGGGCGGAAGAATAGAAGGCATACGTTTTGAAAGCATACTTTTTCCGCTTCCCGGAGAGCCTATAAGCAGGGCATTGTGACCGCCTGCCGCCGCAATTTCAAGGGCTTTTTTCGCACTTTGCTGACCACGTACATCCGCAAAGTCAAGAGGTTCATTGTAGGCGGTTTCGGGTGGTATATAGTGTTCGGAGGGCGAAAGAAGTTCAATATTCCGAAAATGCCTTATGAGCTGTTCTGCATTTTTTACACCGTAAACATCAATTCCCGAAATAACGGATGCTTCGGAGGCGTTGTCATAGGGAACGAAAACAGATTTTACTCCGAGTTCTCTTGCGAGCATTACCATAGGGAGAACGCCGTTTATGTGTCTTATGTCACCGTTAAGGGATATTTCGCCGATAAACGAGCATCCGTCAAGTTCCATGTCAATCATCCTCATACCTTTGAGTACAGCCATGAAAATAGCCATATCATGTACAGAGCCGCTTTTCTTTGTGTCAGCGGGAGCAAGATTCACCATAACCGATGCAACAGGAAAACTTATATTACAGGCTCTGAGAGCCGCACGTATTCTCTCTCTGCTTTCACGTACAGATGCATCGGGAAGTCCCACAATATCAAACTGCGGCTGACCTCGGCTTATATCAATTTCAACATCGACAGGGAAAGCATTAAGACCAAAAAGTCCAAGACTTGAAACTTTTGCAAACATAAAGCATACTCCTTGCTATTGTGTAGTATTGTATTCCGTACAGAAGCTCATAGGGACGAATCCATCAGCCTCAGTAAAAATGATTTCGGTTCTGCATACTGCTTCAATTTCATCCATAAAAGCGCTCTGTTCGTCGGGAATTTCCGTAAGCGAAGGCATAGCGGAGATTGAAGGCATTTCAGAAGAGTCATAAGACGGTTCAGCTACGGGTACTGCTTCTGTTGTTCGCAGAGGTTCACGTGGAGCCGAATATTTTGAACGTCTTGATTCATAGTCGGGTTTTTCCATACTTTCGGTAAATCTTTTGTTGAAATGCGGATAGCCTTCGGTTTTGACAAGCTGTTCAAAGTCTGAATAAACACCGACAGCCCTGAATGTCTGAGCGACACCGCCTCCGCCAATAATGACGGCAATCAGACCTCCGGGGAAACATTTTGAGAAAATTCCGCAGATGAGCATAATTACATATATTACGAGCAGAACCACATTGCAGATTTTGTACTTTCCGTATCCGAGACATGAGAGCAGAACCATAGCTATCATTTCAAATACCTGAAAAAACATGAAAGGCACTTCAAAGCTTGTGCTTAAAAGCTGGGGAATAGCGGAAATAACAGGAATGACCATTCCTGTGAAACTCAGAATGGAAACGATTATGGAAGTAAGAACCACATAGTAGAAAGTTTTTGTACAGAAATCCTTTATGACCGTCATTCGTGTACTGCAGGCAAAATAATGTTCATGGTCGGGAAGTTCTGCGAGTTCAGGGTTATACAAATTATTTTTCTCCTTTCTGAAACAAAAGTATCAGTAAATATAGTATACCACTTTTAATTGAAAAAGTAAATATATTGAAAAGAAAAAACAATACCGATATGAAAAAAGAAGAACCCTTCCGCAGAAAGGTTCTTCTTAAATTCTGATTTACTGTACAGCCATTGGTGAAGTTGTATGCTCAGCAACAGATTCGTTCTTAACGACCTTAACCTGTCCGTAGCACTCCATACCTGTTCCGGCAGGAATGAGTTTACCAATGATAACATTTTCTTTAAGACCCTGAAGTCTGTCGCTCTTTCCTCTGATAGCGGCATCTGTGAGAGCCTTTGTAGTTTCCTGGAATGAAGCGGCTGACATAAAGCTGTCTGAGTTTGATGAAGCCTTTGTAATACCCTGAAGAACAGGACTTGTTTCAACAAGCTGAACATCGTACTCACCGGCATCAATTCTCTTCTGAAGCTCCTCATTGATAACGTCGATTTCCTTGCGGTCAACGAGTGTACCTGGGAGGAGATAACTGCTTCCTGTTTCCTCAACCTTAATCTTACGGAGCATCTGACGAACGATAACTTCAATGTGCTTATCGTTGATATCAACACCCTGTAAACGGTAAACCTTCTGAACTTCATTGATAATATAGTTCTGAACAGCCTGTGTGCCGAGGATATTGAGCATATCAGCAGGGTATACGTTACCTTCGGTAAGTCTTGTACCCTTTTCGATTTCCTCGCCTTCCTGAACACGGATTTTGAGATTATAAGGAATCATATAGCTTTCGCTTTCGCCTGTAGAATCGTTATTGACAATGATATTTCTTGTTGTCTTAACTTCTTCAATGTGAATCTTACCATCAATACGTGAGAGGATAGCGGCACCCTTAGGACGTCTGCTCTCAAAGAGTTCCTCAACACGTGGAAGACCCTGTGTGATATCTTCAGCATCGGCAGAAGCAACACCACCGGTATGGAAGGTTCTCATTGTAAGCTGAGTACCAGGCTCACCGATAGACTGAGCGGCGATAACACCAACAGCCTCACCGACTGAAACGATATTGTTATTTGCAAGGTTTGCACCATAGCACTTAGCACAAACACCTGTTCTTGCTTTACAAGTGAGTACAGAGCGGATTTTGATTCTCTCAACGCCTGTTTCGATAATCTTCTTTGCATCTGCATCTGTAATGAGTTTGTTTCTTGAAACGACAAGTTCACCGCTTCCGTCACGAAGATCCTCAGAAAGGTATCTTCCGACAAGTCTTTCAATGAACGGTTCAACGATTTCGTTTCCGTTTTTGATTTCAAATACTTCGATTCCGTCTGTAGTACCGCAGTCCTCTTCACGGATGATAACATCCTGTGAAACATCAACAAGTCTACGTGTAAGGTAACCTGAGTCAGCTGTACGGAGAGCAGTATCGGCAAGACCTTTTCTCGCACCTCGGGAAGCGATAAAGTATTCGAGGATGTTAAGACCTTCACGATAGTTTGCACGAATCGGGATTTCGATGACAGTACCTGATGTGTTGGCAATAAGTCCACGCATACCTGCGAGCTGACGAATCTGTGAGATAGAACCTCTCGCACCGGAGTCAGCCATCATCCAGATAGGATTGTATCTGTCGAAGTTCTCTTTAAGTCTTGCAGTAACCTCATCTGTTGTATTTGTCCAGAGAGAGATGATTCTCTTGGTCTTTTCTTCAGATGAGATATAACCGTACTCGAATTCTTCTGTGATTTCAGCAACTTCTTCGTCTGCTCTTGCAAGAATTTCCTTCTTCTGAGGAGGAATTGTAGCATCACAAACAGCAACGGTAAGAGCTGCTCTTGTTGAATATTTGTATCCGAGAGCCTTAATTCTGTCAAGAACCTCAGATGTAGTTGTTGTTCCATGAATCTTGATACAGCGTTCAATAATATCTGAAAGCTGTTTCTTTCCAACGAGGAAAGCAATTTCAAGGTCGAACTGCTTATCGGAGTTTGTTCTGTCAACATATCCGAGATTCTGTGGGATATTTTCGTTGAAGATAAGTCTTCCGACAGTAGCATCTATAATCTTTGATACCTTCTTGTCGCCGATATCTCTTGTGATTCTTACCTTGATGTTTGCGTGAAGTGAAACATCATGCTCATAGTAAGCCATAAGAGCTTCGTTAACATCTCTGAATACCTTGCCTTCGCCAGGTTCACCCGGCTTATCCATAGTAAGATAGTAAGAACCGAGTACCATATCCTGTGAAGGAACAGCAACAGGCTTACCGTCTGATGGCTTAAGGAGGTTGTTTGCGGCGAGCATGAGGAATCTTGCCTCAGCCTGAGCCTCTGCTGAAAGAGGAAGGTGTACAGCCATCTGGTCACCGTCGAAGTCAGCGTTGAACGCAGAACATACGAGCGGATGGAGCTTGATAGCACGGCCTTCTACGAGAATAGGCTCAAATGCCTGAATACCGAGACGGTGAAGTGTGGGGGCTCTGTTGAGCATTACAGGATGATCCTTGATAACATCTTCAAGTGCATCCCATACTTTATTGTCGGCACGGTCAATAAGTTTACGTGCAGATTTGATATTTGCGATAGCCTTCTTGTCAACGAGTCTCTTGAGAACAAATGGCTTGAAGAGTTCGAGAGCCATTTCCTTTGGAAGACCGCACTGGTACATTTTAAGTTCAGGGCCTACAACGATAACTGAACGTCCGGAGTAGTCAACACGCTTACCGAGAAGGTTCTGACGGAAACGTCCCTGCTTACCTTTAAGCATATCTGAAAGTGACTTCAATGCTCTGTTGTTAGGTCCTGTAACAGGTCTGCCGTGTCTTCCGTTATCGATGAGAGCATCAACAGCTTCCTGAAGCATACGCTTTTCGTTTCTTACGATGATGTCAGGAGCATCAAGTTCAAGCATCTTCTTGAGACGGTTGTTTCTGTTGATAACACGTCTGTAAAGGTCATTGAGGTCAGATGTAGCGTAACGTCCGCCGTCGAGCATAATCATAGGGCGGATATCAGGAGGAATTACAGGCACAACGTCAAGAACCATCCACTCAGGTTTGTTTCCCGAAATACGGAAAGCCTCGATAATCTGGAGTCTCTTGAGAATTTTTACCTTCTTCTGACCTGACGGAAGTCCTACGAGTTCAGCTTTGAGGTCGTCAGCAATTATTTCGATATTATTCTTCCACTCAATATCAGGGAGAGCGGCGAATTTCTGACACTCCTCACATTCACATTCAGCAGGATTATTGAAGCACTGAATTTTGCCGCCGATTGCAATTTTTCCCATTTCAACGAGACGGTTTTTCTGAGTGTCGTATCTTGCCGGGTCATACTCATTGAGAAGCTTCTTGATAGCTTCAGCACCCATTTCAGCTTTGAAGTCATCACCGTACTTTTCAAGCATTGAAAGGTATTCTTTTTCAGTAAGAAGCTGTTTCTTTGTGAGTTCTGTGTTACCCGGATCAGTAACGATGTACTTTGTAAAGTAGAGGATTTCTTCAAGACGCTTCTGGGAGATTTCAAGTACCTGACCGATTCTTGAAGGAGTACCCTTGAAGTACCAGATGTGGGAAACAGGTGCGGCGAGTTCGATGTGTCCCATTCTTTCACGTCTTACTCTTGCTCTTGTAACCTCAACTCCGCAGCGGTCGCAGACTTTACCCTTGAAGCGGATTTTCTTGAATTTTCCGCAATGACATTCCCAGTCCTTGGTAGGTCCGAAAATCTTTTCACAGAAAAGACCGTCCTTTTCAGGCTTCTGGGTTCTGTAATTTATAGTTTCAGGTCTCTCAACGACACCGTATGACCAGCTTCTTATCTGTTCAGGTGAAGCGAGACCGATTTTTATTGACTCAAATGTATTGAATTCCAAACTGCTACCTCCTGTAATATTAGTCGGTAAGGGGATAAACTCCTGTTGAAAGGAGTTTATCCTCACGTTTATGGCTTATTAGTTATAGTCATCAGATGAATCGTCGTAATCAAGTTCATCGAATGAGAAATCAGAATCAGAGTCACCGAAATCGTCCTCAAAATCATCATCCTCATCATCGCTGAAGAACTCATCTCCGTCCTCAGGACTTCCGTCTGTAGTTCTGTCACCGTCGATTGTATATCCCTCATCACGAATATCATCATCTGTGAAGTCAGATGTATCTCCTGTTTCCTCATCAGAGAAGGAGTCATCCTTTGATGCAGGAATCGGATCATCATCGAAGTTCTGCTTGAGATCGATTTCTTCCTGATTGATGTCAAGAACCTTGACGTCAAGACAAAGTGACTGCATTTCCTTAATGAGAACCTTGAATGATTCAGGAATACCCGGTGTAGGTACATTCTGACCTTTTACGATAGCTTCGTAAGTATTAACACGTCCGATAGTATCGTCAGACTTGACAGTAAGAATTTCCTGAAGTGTGTAAGCAGCACCATAAGCTTCGAGAGCCCAAACTTCCATTTCTCCGAAACGCTGTCCGCCGAACTGAGCTTTACCGCCGAGAGGCTGCTGAGTTACGAGAGCGTAAGGACCAACAGAACGTGCGTGAATCTTATCATCAACGAGGTGGTGGAGCTTGAGGTAATACATATAACCAACAGTTACACGATTATCGAATTTCTCACCTGTACGTCCGTCATAGAGAGGGAACTTACAATCCTCATTGAATTCAAGGTTGTTAGGATTGATAACCTTATCCATAGCCTTTAACTCGAACATATCATTTCTGTGTTCAAGGCTGTGTTCATTGGCTTTCTTGAAGCATTCACGAATATCACCTTCATGAGCACCGTCAAATACAGGTGTCATAATGTGCCAGCCGAGAGCCTTACAAGCCATACCGAGGTGTACTTCAAGAACCTGTCCGATGTTCATTCGAGAAGGAACGCCGAGAGGGTTAAGTACGATATCGAGAGGAGTACCATCAGGGAGGAACGGCATATCTTCCTCAGGAAGAATACGGGAAACGACACCCTTGTTACCATGACGGCCCGCCATTTTATCTCCGACAGTAATCTTTCTCTTCTGAGCGATGTAGCAGATAACACGCATATTAACACCTGCACTGAGTTCATCGCAGTTTTCTCTTGTGAATACCTTTACATCAACGATAACACCGCCGGCACCATGCTGTACTTTAAGTGAGTTATCACGAACTTCACGTGCTTTTTCACCGAAAATAGCACGAAGGAGTCTTTCCTCGGCTGTGAGTTCTGTTTCACCCTTAGGTGTAACCTTACCAACGAGAATATCACCCGAAGTAACCTCAGAACCGATTCTGATAATACCGTTTTCATCGAGATTTGCGAGAGCGTCGTCACCGACGTTAGGAATATCACGTGTGATTTCCTCAGGTCCGAGCTTAGTATCACGGCACTCGATTTCGTATTCTTCTATATGAATTGATGTGAATACATCTTCTCTTACGAGACGCTCGTTAAGGAGAACAGCGTCCTCGTAGTTGTATCCTTCCCATGTCATGAAGCCGATGAGGGCGTTCTTTCCGAGGGAAATTTCACCGTCAGCAGTAGCAGGACCGTCAGCAAGAACCTGTCCCTTCTTGACTTCCTCACCAACAGCAACGATAGGTCTCTGGTTTACGCAGGTACCCTGGTTTGAACGCTTGAACTTGATAAGCTCATACTTTCTCTCGATACCTTCGCTGTCGATAAGATGTACATTGTCTGCATCGACATAAGTAACCTTACCGTCGTAATCTGAAACAACGCATACGCCGGAGTCAACAGCAGCCTTGTACTCCATACCTGTACCAACGAAAGGTCTCTCGGTTTTGAGGAGCGGAACAGCCTGTCTCTGCATGTTTGAACCCATGAGAGCACGGTTAGCGTCATCGTTTTCGAGGAACGGAATCATTGAAGTAGCGACAGAAACAACCATCTTAGGAGAAACGTCCATGTAGTCAACACGTTCTCTTTCACATTCAAGTATCTGTTCTCTGAAACGAGCATTTACTCTTGGTCTCTGGAACTTTCCTTCTTCTGTGAGAGGTTCGTTAGCCTGAGCAACAACGAAATTGTCCTCAATATCAGCAGTCATGTAGACTACTTCCTTTGTAACGACACCTGTTTCCTTGTTAACCTTACGGTAAGGAGCCTCAATGAAGCCGTATTCGTTAATTCTTGCAAAAGTAGCCAGATAGGAGATAAGTCCGATGTTAGGACCTTCAGGAGTCTCGATAGGACACATTCTTCCGTAGTGGCTGTAATGAACGTCACGAACCTCAAATCCTGCACGGTCTCTTGAAAGACCACCAGGACCGAGGGCTGAAAGACGTCTCTTATGTGTAAGTTCAGCAAGCGGGTTGTTCTGATCCATGAACTGTGAAAGAGGTGAAGAACAGAAAAACTCCTTCATAGCTGAAGAAATAGGTCTTATATTAATAAGTGTCTGAGGAGTGAGAGTGCTTACATCCTGAGCCTGAGTATTCATCTTTTCACGAATACCTCTTTCCATACGGGCATAACCGATACGGAACTGGTTCTGGAGGAGTTCTCCTACACTTCTGATACGTCTGTTTCCGAGGTGGTCGATATCATCAACGGTACCAACACCCTCACAGAGGTTGATGAAATAGCTGATTGTAGCAAAGATATCATCAAGAATGATGTGCTTTGGAACAAGCTCATCAGCCTTTTTCTTGACATTCTCTTCAATTTCCTCAGCGTCAGCGGAGTTTTCGAGAATTTCACGAAGAACCTTGAAAGAAACCTTCTCATTGATACCGTACTTTTCAGCATCGAAGTTTACATAGCCGCTGATATCAACCATTCCGTTACCGATGATTTTTGCAACGTGCTCAACCATCTGGATAGTTGTTTCGCCACGATCGTTGGTGATGTATTCCTTTGCTTCAACAGTAACGAAAGCATGGTATACACCAGCCTGTTCGATTTCACACGCCTTGTCATAGGTTACAACTTCGCCGGTCTCAGCCATAATCTCGCCTGTGAGCGGATTAACGACAGGCTCAGCAAGAACGTGACCTGAAAGACGTGAAGCAATACCGAGCTTCTTATTATACTTATATCTTCCGAAACGACAGAGATCATATCTCTTTGCGTCGAAGAAGAGATTGTTGAGATGAGTGATTGCACTGTCAACAGTAGGAGGCTCACCCGGACGAAGCTTCTTGTAAACATCAATCAGAGCTTCATCAGTGGTCTTTGTCTGATCCTTCTGAAGAATAGTAGCCTTGAGTCTTTCATCTGCACCGAAAAGCTCATAGATTTCCTCATCTGAGCCTACACCGAGTGAACGGATGAAAGTTGTAAGCGGAATTTTTCTGTTCTTGTCGATACGGACATAAACGACATCGTTTGAGTCCATTTCGTATTCAAGCCATGCACCTCTGTTAGGAATAACAGTTGTGCTGAAAAGATCCTTACCTGTCTTGTCCTTCTCGAAAGCGTAATAAACGCCGGGAGAACGGACGAGCTGAGATACAATAACACGCTCAGCACCATTGATAACGAAGGTACCGCTGTCTGTCATGAGCGGGAAATCACCCATGTATATCTCACTTTCGCTGACAGCACCTGTTTCTTTGTTGCAAAGGGTTGCTGTAGCTCTCATAGCTACCTGATAAGTAGCACCTCTGGACTTGCACTCGGCAAGGGTGTATTTTGGAGCATCATCGAATCTGTAATCCTTGAAATTGAGGACGAGATTTCCGTTATAATCAGTAATTGCCGTCATATCTCGGAATACTTCTCTCAGACCTTCCTCCCTGAACCACTTATACGAGTTTTTCTGAATCTCAATAAGGTTAGGTATCTCAAGCGGCTCGGTAATCTTACCGAAGCTCATTCTGACGTTTTTTCCCAGCTTTTTAGGTGTAACGTTCACCATGGGCGGAACCTCCTTGTGTATTATTGTGCTGTGTACCTCTGCACAGAAAAAATATCACAAAAACTCTTGACAAGACGATGCAATATATGGTATAATATCTTGCAAAAAAATGCGACACTTTTTCATATTGATACATAGACTTATTATAATATAAAAAGAACCTCTTGTCAAGAGGTTCTGGAAATGTTTGTAAGAAACGCTGAAAATCATATTTTTTTCAGCAATTTTTTTTATTTTTGCATTTAAGAGAGAAAATCAAAGGACGCTCCTTTGGAACGTCCCTATTGATTTTTGTTTTGTTACGGATTCCAAGTTACACCGCACGTAATCTCTCAGGCTCTCTCAACCTTACCAGAACGCAGGCATCTTGAGCAAGCGTAGACATGACAAGGAGTACCCTTGACGATAGCCTTAACACGCTTTACGTTAGGCTTCCATGTTCTGTTTGTACGTCTGTGTGAGTGAGAAACCTTAATTCCGAAAGTAACTCCCTTTCCGCAGAAATCACATTTTGCCATCAGGCTGCACCTCCTTATAGTCTTAGATAGTCGCAAAATAGTACATAAATTGGACAACATGAATATTGTATCATAATATTCTTGAAAATGCAAGTCTTTTTTTAAAAAAATACGAAATTTTTTTAAATTCTGTTAAATTTGGCTTTAGGACTTGAAAAAATTGTGCAATTGTTGTATAATACAATATAAATGAGTTAAGATTCAGAGAAAAAAGAAAGGTGAGGAAATAAAATGAGTGCTATAAGTTTAAAAATATTTTTTAAGTTTTTTTCAAGAGCCTTGATGCTCCTTCTTGTAATGCCTGTTACAAACTGTGCAAGAGGTCTTGTTGCAAAGTGGCAGGGAGATGATACTGCTGACAGACAGGGACGCATTACCCTCGATCCGTTCTCACATCTTGATCCGCTCGGATCACTTGCAATTCTTCTCTGCGGATTCGGATGGTCAAAACCCATGCCGATTGTATACAGCAGAATGAATAAGCTGAGAAGGGGAATTATTCTCGTTTCACTTGCAGGACCTGTCAGCCACTTTCTCTCAGCAATTTTCTGCTATCTTATAGAAGTGCTTATGATAGGTGTTCCTGCGGTTTATACTTCGATTTATTCGGGAAACATAAACGCTGTTTATTGTGTCTACATTATTCTTGACACGCTCGCAAGCATAAATGTGTGCCTCGGAGTAATCAATCTTCTTCCGCTTTGCGGAATGGATGGTTTCAACATACTTTATCAGCTTTCGGGACCTAAATTCCATAACTGGTATCATGATAATTACAGGGCGGCAAATCAGGGATCACTTATTATACTTCTTATTCTGTTCTTCATTCCCGACATTACGGGAGGAGCTATAAACCCTATCGGCTGGCTTGCAGGAATCGTTGAAAGTCTCCTTTTCGCAACAGTTTCGTGGATTCCGAATGTTATAGGCGGATGATGTATGAATAATCTTTCATTCAGTCTTGAAGTGTTTGAAGGTCCGCTTGATGTACTTCTCGGACTTATAACAAAACATAAACTGAACATCTGCGATATAGAGATATCTGTGCTTCTTGAACAGTACATGGCTTTCATGGATGAGGCGCATGAGCAGAATCTTGAACTTGCGGGTGAATTTCTTGAAATGGCGGCAAGACTCATATATATAAAGACAGCGGCACTTCTTCCTCAGCCTGAGGAGGCTGAGAAACTTAAAAAGGAACTTGAGGGCGCATTGATTGAGCTTTCACTTTGTAAAGAGGCGGCTAAGAAACTTGCCGAAAATTACGTCGGAAATGATATATATGTACGTCAGCAGGCTGTAATCAGGGCGGATATGACATACAGGCTCGTGCATGAACCTGAAAGACTTGTTCAGGCATACAGCATGATAAAGAAGGTACCGCCTAAAACCCACAGGGTGAGCATTGAAAATAAAATCAACTCAGTTGTAAAAAGAAGAATCGTTCCTGTTCTTACAAAAGTTGTCCATATACTGAGGGAACTCTACGAAACGGGAGAAGTCTGCATGGACAGGCTTTATGAGGGAATCACAGACCGTTCCGAAAGAGTTGCGACATTCCTTGCAGTACTTGAACTTACACGATTCGGAAGAATTACAATAAGCGATGATAACATGATAGTGTTTTTCAAGGGCGATGACAGGAGGCGAAAGAAGTGGAAATCAAAGAAAAACTCGGAGCAATAGAGGCTGTTCTCTTTGCAAGCGGTGAACCTGTTGAAATTTACAGACTTTCAGAGGCAAGCGGTGTTGATGCCGCAACACTTTCATCACTTATAAAACTCCTTAACGAGCGTTATGAGGATTATGGAAGCGGAATCTGCATAAAGAAACTTGAAAGCAGTTATCAGATGTGTACGAGGGAGAAATTTGCTTCTCATGTAAGAATTGCGCTTGAAACAAAGCGTTCAGCACCGCTTTCAAATGCGGCTATGGAGGTTCTTACAATTATTGCCTATAATCAGCCCGTTTCAAAGGGATTTGTTGAAAATGTAAGAGGTGTTGACAGTTCAACGGTTGTCAATAATCTTGTTGAAAAAGGACTTGTTGAGGAAGCAGGACGACTTGATGTTCCGGGCAAACCGATAGTTTACAGAACAACAGCGGTATTTCTCAGAAGTTTCGGTCTTAGTTCAGTTGCTGAGCTTCCTCCGCTTCCCGGAGGGGAAGAGCCCATGATTGGCGAAGCAGAGGAATGAAATACCGTATAAACAGATGAAAGGACGGTGTATGCGTGATAATTCTGAAAATTCTTCTGTGGATATTACTGGTAATACTGGGAATAATCACAGTTGTATTTCTTATTCCGATTGGCGGAAAAGTGAGCTTTGTTGAAGGAAAATTCAGCTTTGAAGTTTTTGCATCATTCATACCTGTTATTAATTCGGAAAAAAAGGGGCTTTTAGACAAGCTTAAAGGCATGAAAAGGAAAAAATCCGATTCTGAGCCGAGTGATTCCGATTGGTCTGAATATGATGATATCACAGATGATGATGTGACAGATGATACGGTTTCGGATAAAACGGATGAAAAAACAGAAATTACGGTTTCGGATGAAGTGAAATCTGAAGAAGATGAAACAGATTCTGAAATTCTCCATAAGGAGGATATTTCTGAAAAGAAACCCGAAAAAGATAAGAAAAAGTCAGGGAAAAAGAAAAAACAGAAATCCGAAAAAACTCCTGGGGATAAAGTTGAATTTCTGCTTGATATATGGAGAGCGGCAGACCGTCCCCTTATAAAGATTTTCAAGGGCTTCAGATTCAGCGATGTTTATATTGATTTCGTTGTTGCAAATGAGGATGCTTACAATTGTGCCGTGACGTATGGTGCGGTATCAGGTGCAGTTTATAATCTTCTTGCATTTATCGGTACGGTTTTTACCATTAAATTCAGAACTGTTGATATAAATGCAGGATTCGGTCTCAGGGAAAGTCGATGGGATGCCTCCCTGAAAGTGGATTTCAGGCTTGGTACGGTGGTTATTGCAGGAGTATGGTTCCTGTTAACTTATATATTCAGAATTTTTATTCCGAACAAAATAAATCAGAGAAAACTAAAAAAGATAAATGAAAGGTGAGGTTATTATGGCAGAAAAGAAAACCCCGATTAGTGACATTCTTGGTATTTCAATAGAGAAAGTAAAGGAAATGGCTGATGTTAATTCAATCATAGGCGAGCCTATAAAGGTTGAGGGCGGTACAACAATCATTCCGATTTCAAAGGTTTCATACGGTTTTGCATCAGGCGGCTCGGATATACCTTCAAAGTACGATAAGGAACTTTTCGGAGGCGGTGCAGGTGCAGGCGTATCAATCAAACCTGAAGGATTCCTTGTTATTTCTCCCGACGGTACAGCAAAAATGGTATCTATGGATTCGGGCAAGGATCCTGTCAGCAACGCAATCAATTCAGTTCCTGCTGTAATTGAAAAGATACAGGGAATTATCTCAAAGAAAAAAGGCGGAGACACAGCAGTGGATTCAGCAGAGATCGTTTCAGACGGAGAATAATTCATAAACGGTTGATATTCCGCATATTCTGTAGCAGAAAAGTGTTACGGAGGTACGGAATATGAAAAAAATCGCAGTTGCTGTTATATGCTCGGCAGTATTGATGTTTTCGGAGAATACGTATGTATATGCTGATGATATTCCCGAAGTTTCAGCAAGGGCGGCTGTTGTAATTTCAGCGGATACGGGTGAGATAATCTACTCGAAGAACTGTAATGAAAAACTCCCTATGGCAAGTACGACAAAAATAATGTCTGCTTTGCTTTGTATTGAAAGCGGTAATCTCTATGAGAAATTTACCGTTGACAGTGAAGCAATAAAGGTTGAAGGTTCATCAATGGGATTGCAGGAAGGTGATATCGTCACAAAGTATGCACTTTGCTGCGGAATGCTTCTCCCTTCAGGTAATGATTCGGCAAATGCGGCGGCTGTCAGAGTTGCAGGAAGTACAGAACGCTTTGTTGAAATGATGAATGAGAAAGCGAGACAAATCGGACTGACAAAGACATATTTTGTAACTCCATCGGGACTTGACGGAGAAGGTCATGGTTCATCCGCATCAGATATGGCGGTTCTTGCAATGACTGCATTGAAAAACAGAACGTTTCGTGAGATATGTTCAAGTGATACGATTCAGCTTGAATTCGGCAATCCGCCTTACAAAAGATGGCTGAAAAATACCAACAGACTGCTTACGATGTATGACGGAGTATACGGGGTAAAAACAGGATTTACCGATTCAGCAGGGAGATGTCTTGTTTCAGCCTGTGAAAGAGACGGAAAGAATCTTATATGTGTTACATTAAACGACAGAAATGACTGGGATGACCATATAGCACTTTATGAAAGTGCATTTGAAAAGGCATCGCTCACAGATATAGAAATTCCCGAAAATATTACACTTCCCGTTGCCGGAGGAACTGATGAAAGAATCAAAGTATCTTCGGGCGGAGAGAAATTGAGTGTGACTTCCTTTGAGGAGGGCAGGGAGGATTATGAATTCCGCATAATTTCGCCGCCCTTTGTGTATGCACCTGTCGAAAAAGGAGACAGACTTGCAGAAGTAAGCATACTGCGTGAAAACAGGGAAATCGGAAGAATGCCTCTGTATGCCTGTGAGGATGAGGAAATGTATATTCCCGAGGAAAAAGGAATAACTGAAAAGATACTTGACTTGTTCAGGTGATGAAAGGAAATTATGGAAAAAATCAGAATTCAGAAAATGATAGCAGACAGCGGAGTATGTACAAGACGAAAGGCTGAGGAGCTTAGTTCAAGAGGAAAGGTAAAACTCAACGGACATCCTGTAAAGCTCGGTGACAAGTGTACATATAATGACATAATCACAGTAAATGGTGAGAGAATATATATGTCACGCAAGAAGAATTATGTTTACATTATGCTCAACAAGCCGAGAGGATACGTTACTACTGTTTCGGATGAACTTGAAAGACGCTGTGTAATGGATTTGCTTGAGGATGTTGAAGAAAGAGTATATCCCGTAGGAAGACTCGACAGAAATTCAGAGGGACTTCTTCTTTTCACAAATGACGGTGAATTTGCAAACAGCATAATGCATCCGAGCAAGCATATTTCAAAGACATATCGTGTAACTGTACGTCCCGATATAAATGAGGAACAGGTTACACAGCTTTCGACAGGTGTTGAAATCGACGGAAAAAAGACACTTCCTGCATCTGTTATCGTAAAGGAAAAGCAGGAGGGCAGAGTTGTTCTTCTCATTACAATCAAAGAGGGCAGAAACAGACAAATCAGAAAGATGTGCGAGGCTGTCGGACTTGAAGTTGCAAGACTCAGAAGAATCAGCATAGGACCTCTTAAACTCGGTATGCTTAAACCGGGTACATGGAGAGACCTTACAGCAGAGGAATTAAGAGCATTGCGTACAGCAATCGGAAAAGAAAAATAATCAGACAAAGGGAAAGGAGCGATTTGTTATGCCAATCAGAATATCATCCGAACTCCCGGCATTCAAAACGCTTGGAGATGAAAATATATTTGTAATGTCAAAGGAGAGGGCAGAGCATCAGGATATCCGCCCCCTTAAAGTCATTATACTTAACATAATGCCTAAGAAAATAGAAACGGAATGTCAGCTTATGAGACTTCTCAGCAACACTCCGTTACAGGTTGATATTGATTTGCTTCAGATGGCTTCCCATACTTCAAGAAACACATCCACACACCATCTTGAAGCATTCTACAAAACATTTGATGAAATAAAAAATTCAAGATATGACGGAATGATTGTTACAGGTGCACCCGTTGAACTTCTTGAATATGAACAGGTTGACTACTGGAAGGAAATAACCGAGATATTTGAGTGGTCGAAAACTCACGTTTATTCCACACTTTATATCTGCTGGGCGGCACAGGCTGGTCTGTATTATCATTTCGGAATTCCGAAATACACACTTGACCATAAGATGTTCGGGATATTTCCTCATCGTGCGATGGTGGAAAACAGTACGCTTCTCAGAGGATTTGATGATGTTTTCTATGTTCCTCATTCGAGAAATACCGAGATAAGGGCAGAGGATATAAACAAGGTTGGTGAACTCGAAATACTGACTTATTCCGAGATGTCGGGTGTTCATATTGTTGCAAACAAGAACGGAAGACAGTATTTCATAACAGGTCATTCGGAGTATGACAGGGATACAATTGCATCCGAGTATTTCCGTGATTTGAACAAGGGAATAGATATTCAGATGCCTTACAATTATTTCCCTGATGACAACCCCGAAAACACACCTGTTTTTTCATGGAGATGCACAGCAAATCTCATGTTCACAAACTGGCTGAATTACTGCGTTTATCAGCGTACACCGTACAATCTTGATGAACTTGAAATAAGAAACTGGAAGTGGGAAACAAGCTTTTAAGCAGGGGGTAAAAAATGTTTGGGGATAAAAATTTAATTGATGCTTCCTCGTCCGATATGATTGACGAGGAGGACAGAAATATAGTCGATGACACTAAAGAATCATACAGTACACGTTCAGTAAGCGATATCAGGGATTATGACAGTGCAGCATACAGAAAGAACAGTACAGCAGGGCATATTTGTGAGGACACACATGAACACGAGGCAGTTGAAAAGAATGTAAATGAGGCTGACCTCAGACGTGAGCAGATGCAGAGAAAGGCTGATGAAAAGGCAAGCAAAGGGGTTGATTTTTCAACAGCAGAAAAAAAGCCTCAGAGCGGCGGTTGTCTGGGCTGGAGTATAGCGTTGTTAATAATGTTTATCGGAATGCAGACTTCTGCTCTGGTTTTTTTCATCGGAGCGTTTATTTTCACCTGCATGGCTGGTGGAATGAGTAAAAAAGATCCAAGTTTAAAGGGAAAAAACGGTATTTTTAAACTGGGTGTTTTTTTAGTGATAGTATCTGCTGTCATTGCTGTTGTAACAGGTGAATTTGAGGCTGCTGTTGATTTTTTCAGTAACATGGGCAAAATAATCAGCCATGAAGTGTTTGGGAATCCGATAGGATAATCAGTTTAAATGAAAGGTGAAAACAATGGACAATTATAATGAATACAAGGAACTCCCTCCGATAGAGGAATCAGAAAATCCGAATGAATATAAAAAGGGCTTTGCGATAACATCATTTGTACTCGGAATTCTCTGTGTTGTATGCTGTTTCTGTGGAATAGGAGTAATATTTGCACCGTTTTCAATCATATTCGGTATAATTTCTCTTGCAACACACAGAGGAGGAAAGGTATTTTCAATAATAGGTATCACTATTTCAACTCTCGTACTTGCGTTTATGACCTATTCCTATATTGCTTATGGTGAAATAAGTGAGGATATGGTTAAGTTTATGCAGAATGGTGACAAATACGTTCAGATGTATGAGGAAACACATGAAGTGCCTGAGGAATTCCTTAAATACAAAGATCCGAAGTATGATAAGGAATGGGAAGAAATCGGAGCAGAAAACTTTGATGTTGTGTATGCTTATCTTATACAGTGGTACAAGGCGAATATATCGGGTGCTGTTGTACAGTCCTCAGATAGTGATGGTGAAAAACCTGTGGATATCAGCTTTAAAGCGGAGCCAGTATGGGAAGAAAGATTCGCAGTATAAAAAAAACTATGAGAATCCCCGAAACTGTGAGGTAAAACTTACGGTTTACGGGGAATATTTTTACCCTTTTTCCAAAAACAGCGAGGATATTTTCAAGCCAGTAAAGTACAGCGAGAACGAATACTGTAAAAACAAGAGGATTGTATTTGAGAGCCTGTAAAAAATGTCCCGAGGCAATAGCGTAGATGCTGTGTGTGCCTCCGCATCCGAGACAGTAAATTCCAAGAAAAAATCTGAAAGGGCATATAACAGCAATGAAACTCAGATTTCTTCGGTAAAAATCAACCGCAAACAGAAACAGCGGAATCAGTAAAATCGGGAGAAGTGAAACAATAATATTTTTTCTTTTCATATTTTCTTAATCCTATGAATATAATCTGATGAAAGGTTATACTAATGAGGTGAGGGAATGACTCGTTTTAAACGCAGGAAAATTGCAGGAATAATGAGAGTATGCATACTTGTGGCTGTGCCTTTCGGGGCGGCTTTGCTTTCAGGACAGATACCCGAAATAAGAAGGACTTTCGCAAAACTGGAAAATATCAGAATAGGAAAGGAACTTCATGAGGAAAACTTTTCTGAACAGCCGATATATGGGAAGAAATCGGGAGAGAGCGTACTTTCTGCCGATATGATACTCTCGGAGGGATACGGTGTTAATGAGGAAACATACGAAGCAGGAAAGGAAATACATCTGCTGAGTCCGCTTGAAATGGTTTCGGAGAATCCCGGAGAAAAACCGTATCCGACGGAATGGACGGTCGGCGGAGACATAATCAGAAATACCTATGAGAAATTCAGCGGAGATTCTTTTTTTGACCTCGATAAGGGAGGACAGGTGAATAATAAAACCTCAATTCCGAATGATACTCTTTATGACGAGAGTTTCTGTCTGCCGAATTATAAAGTTGAGGATACGGATGAACCTCTTGTGCTTCTGTATCATACGCATACAACAGAGAGTTTTGAACCCTGTGTGCGTGACAATTATGATGCCGAATTCAACTACCGTACAACTGATGAAACAAAGAATATGGTAATGGTGGGAGATGCGATAGAAGCTGAATTAAAGGCAAAGGGGATAGGGGTGATTCATGTGCGGACGATACATGATTATCCCTCTTATAATGGTTCTTATGAAAGAAGCAGAGAGAGTATAGTTCCGATTCTTGAGGAATATCCGAGCATTAAGGTTGTACTTGACATTCATCGGGATGCGATTTCGGGCGAGGGCTTTGCCTATCAGCCCTATACTGTAATAAACGGACGTGAGGCGGCTCAGATAATGATAATATCGGGATGTGATGACGGAACAATGGATATGCCCGAATACATGAAGAACTTTCATTTTGCCTGTAATTTACAGCAGCAGCTTGAAAGTGATTTTGAGGGGCTGACACGTCCGATACTGTTTGATTACCGACACTATAATCAGGATCTCACAACAGGAAGTCTGCTTATAGAAGTAGGCTCACATGGAAATACGCTTGAGCAGGTGCAGTATTCGGGACAGCTTATAGGAAGATCACTCGGAGATTTGCTCAACAGATTGAAGGAGATGTAAACCCATGAGGAATAAGAAAGCGGCAATCGGAGCAGTATTTCTTTATCTGCTTATGACTTTCGGAACGAAAATGTTTTTCAGTTCCTACGTGAATTCATACAACAGGCTGAATACAGACAAGCTTGTACCGTTCACAGCCGAAATTGACGGTGAAACAATTAAGTTTACAATTGCGGGAAATAAATACACCATTGATTCAGGTCGGTATTCGGCAGATAAAAAAGGCTGGCTCGGAGCGTATATTTTGACATCAGATGAATTCAGACTGTCGGGAATAATCCTCAACAGTCTGAAAGATGAATTATTGTCTGTAGCTAAGGCTGAAATTTTCACTTGACTGAACACCGTAATAAAAAGTATTCAGTTCACCTGAATAAATGAGAGTTGCATCGGGATAGGAGCGGAAATCATCGGGAGTGTAAAGGCTGAAAGGCTTTTGAAGTTTGAGTCCGATTTTTTCCATTGTATAAGCAACAAACTGGGAACATACGAAACTTTTTTCCCTTTTCCATTCGATATTGAAATATATTGCAAAAAGTCCGAGAACATTATACGAGTACACGTTTCTGTTATCCGAGAAATGCTGAACAATGCTGTTGTACTTTTCTTTCTGTTCATGAGTTACAGGAATACGGTAAATCTCACATGGGATAAAGCTGTACTGACCGAGAGTTCCTTCACCGACTATTTCACGATTGAAAGTGGCAGGGAGTGGAAGCGGTCTGTATGTACGACAGAAACTATACATCTCAGAGAGTGTGACATCGCCCGAAAGGGAAACATGGTTATAAGGCTTTTTTGTTATGAATCTGAAAAAACGGGCGGGTTTTGTTCCCGTCTGTGCGATTATAAGATAAATGTAATCCACCGAAATACCTCCGTTACAAATATTTGTAAGTCAGATAAAAATGTCATGAATTTTCTGTGAAAAAATAAGCGTGTAAAAATATTATATCACAAATACTTGCAAATTTCAATAGTTTTTGATATAATAATATTGTATGTTGTATGTGCCTGTAGCTCAGGGGACAGAGCAGCAGCCTCCGACGCTGCGTGGCGGTGGTTCGAATCCACTCAGGCACGTTATTTCAGCCTTGCCTTCGGGCGGGGATTATTTTGCATGGTTTAACAGAAAATATGCAGAACCGCACAGAATAAACTCTGTGCGGTTCTGTTTTTTTAATAACAAAAAAATCCCCCCATGAATTGTCCTTCATGGAGGGATTTATTATATCAAGCTATTTGTTGACTTGTAAAATTACATTTCAGCAATTGCAGCCTGTGCAGCAGCAAGACGAGCAATTGGAACTCTGAATGGTGAGCATGAAACGTAATCAAGACCAATCTTGTGGCAGAATTCTACTGAAGATGGGTCACCACCGTGCTCGCCGCAGATACCGATGTGGAGGTCTGGGTTAGCAGGTCTTCCGAGGCTGATTGACATTTCCATGAGCTTACCAACACCTGTCTGGTCGAGCTTAGCAAATGGATCGTTCTCGAAAATCTTTGTATCATAGTAAGCATTGAGGAACTTACCAGCATCGTCTCTTGAGAAGCCGTATGTCATCTGTGTGAGATCGTTTGTACCGAAGCAGAAGAAGTCTGCGTTCTTAGCAATCTCATCTGATGTGAGAGCAGCTCTTGGGATTTCGATCATTGTACCAACTTCGTACTTGAGGTCTGAACCAGCAGCAGCGATTTCAGCGTCAGCAGTTGCAACAACAACCTTCTTTACGAACTGAAGCTCCTTAACGTCGCCTACGAGTGGGATCATGATTTCAGGCTTAACATTCCAGTCTGGATGAGCCTTCTTAACGTTGATAGCAGCCTTGATAACAGCCTTTGTCTGCATCTTAGCAATCTCAGGATATGTTACAGCAAGACGGCATCCTCTGTGACCCATCATTGGGTTGAATTCGTGGAGTGAAGCGATGAGAGCCTTGATGTCCTCAACTGACTTGCCCTGTGCATCTGCGAGAGCCTTGATGTCAGCTTCTTCTGTTGGTACGAATTCGTGGAGAGGTGGATCGAGGAATCTGATACATACAGGACAACCCTCAAGAGCCTCATAGAGAGCCTCGAAGTCAGCCTGCTGCATTGGCTCAATCTTAGCGAGAGCAGCTTCTCTCTCTTCAACTGTATCTGAGCAGATCATCTCTCTGAAAGCAGCAATTCTTGCAGGATCAAAGAACATGTGCTCTGTACGGCAGAGACCGATACCCTCAGCACCGAGCTCACGAGCCTTCTTAGCATCTGATGGTGTATCAGCGTTTGTTCTAACCTTGAGTCTTCTGTACTTGTCAGCCCAAGCCATAACTGTACCGAAGTTACCGTCAATCTTAGCATCAACTGTTGGGATAATACCCTCATAGATGTTACCTGTTGAACCGTCGATTGAGATGTAGTCGCCCTCGTTGAATACGATTCCGCCGAGTTCGAACTTCTTGTTCTCTTCATCCATCTTGATTTCGCCGCATCCTGATACACAGCAAGTACCCATACCACGAGCAACAACAGCAGCGTGTGATGTCATACCGCCACGAACTGTGAGGATACCCTGAGCAACCTTCATACCTGTGATATCTTCAGGTGAAGTTTCGAGACGAACGAGGATAACCTTTTCGCCCTTAGCATCCCAAGCCTCAGCATCGTCAGCTGTGAATACAACCTTACCGCAAGCAGCACCAGGTGAAGCACCGAGGCCCTTGCCGAGTGGCTTAGCAGCCTTGAGAGCAGCAGCATCGAACTGTGGGTGGAGAAGTGTATCGAGGTTTCTTGGATCGATCATTGCAACAGCTTCCTGCTCTGTCTTGTGACCTTCCTTAACGAGATCGCAAGCGATCTGGAGAGCAGCCTGAGCAGTTCTCTTACCGTTACGGCACTGGAGCATATAGAGCTTCTTGTTCTCTACTGTGAACTCCATGTCCTGCATATCGTGGTAGTGGTTTTCGAGAGTCTCGCAAACCTTGATGAATTCAGCGTAAGCCTCTGGGAATTCCTTTTCCATCTGAGCGATTGGCATAGGAGTACGAACACCGGCAACAACGTCTTCACCCTGTGCGTTGATGAGGAACTCACCCATGAGCTTGTTCTCACCTGTACCAGGATCACGTGTGAAAGCAACACCTGTACCAGACTGGTTGTTGAGGTTACCGAATACCATTGGCATTACGTTTACAGCAGTACCCCATGAGTAAGGGATATCGTTGTCTCTTCTGTATACGTTAGCTCTTGGGTTGTCCCATGAACGGAATACTGCTTCGATAGCGAGCTTGAGCTGTTCTACTGGATCTGAAGGGAAGTCCTTGCCGAGCTGGTTCTTGTATTCAGCCTTGAACTGTTCAGCGAGCTTCTTGAGGTCAGCAGCTGTGAGTTCAACGTCGAACTGAACGCCCTTTTCTTCCTTCATCTTGTCGATAAGCTGTTCAAAGTACTTCTTACCAACTTCCATAACTACGTCCGAGAACATCTGGATGAAACGTCTGTATGAGT
>JAZLGM010000063.1:0-50918 GCA_045616285.1 Ruminococcus sp. | reverse complement strand
TTCGTCAGAGCGCATAAAAATTTCGCAGGCTTGCTGTCGCAAGTCAAGAGATTTTTGTGTGATATGACGGAAAATATGAAAGTAGATTTTGTACAAAGTCTAAAAACGTGCTTTGTGCGGTGTTGCCTTTATATTACCGCTTTTATCTGTAATTCTTTGCAATTCTGTAATCAACTGCGCCCGAAAATATATCGTATTTTATATCCTCATTTTCACTCTGTGAAACAAGGTACGTTTTCTTATAAAATATCGGAACAAATACATTTTCTTCAAGCATCATTTTCTCTGCTTCCGTCAGCTTTTCAACAAGTTCATTTGCATCAGAACACTTCATAAGTTCCCTTGAAATATTCATGTCAGAAAACTTATTTCTGAGGAAATATTCTGTTTCAAACTTCTTTATAAAGGAAACTCCTCCCGCATATCCGCCTTTCAGAGGATAAAGTGCTATCGTATATTCTCCGTTCTCAATACGTTCATTAAACTCGTTTGTCTTTACATCCTCGATGCCGATTTTTACTCCGAGGTTTTCTTTCCAGTTTTCGACAAGAGGTTCTATCATGTCGGAACCTATCGTATCAATATTCACAAGTATTCTTATATCTCCGATTTCTTCCCTTTCAAGTTCCTCAAGTCCCTTTTCAAGCGAATCCCCTGCTTCTTTAAGGGCATATTTTCTATACTCACTGTCATCTGAAAGACTGCGGAATTTCTTATCGGCAACCGTTATATCCGTCGGTATTATTCCGTAAGCGACAGTAACATCATCATTCTCTGCAAGAAGTGACCTGTCTGCCGAAAGTGATACCGCCTTTCTTATTTCAGCGTTCGATGCAACTTCGCTGTCGGGATTGAATATCAGTCCCATAGTAACATCTTCAAAGCCCTCGATATTGTATTTTTTCGGATTGTAGGATGTAATATCGCAGGTTGTAAAGCATTCGATTGTACCCTTTTTAAAGAGTTCCCTTTCAGTTTCTTCCTCACTCTCTATAAAGAAACTGAGAAGCGACGGCAGAACCTTGCAGTTTTCATTTTCGTTTACGGTGTTCTTTTTCATATAGAGAATATTATTGACTCCATACGGATCGTAAAACCATGTTCTCACAATAAACGATCCGTTTGACATTACAGACCTGTCATCAAGTCCGTATCTTCCCTTTGTAGAATAGAAAAACTGACGATTACATGGCATTGCCGCCTGTGTCGAAAGAAGTCTGAGAAAATCAGCATTCTTGTTTTCAAGCACCATCACGAGCGTAAATTCATCTGCCGCATAAACTTCGGCTGATTCGGGTTCAGCCTCTCCCGACATGATTTTATCCGCACCTTTTATAAACGAAAAATCATCTGCATAGGGAGACTGCATTTTAGGATCAAGTATTCTCTGAAATGCAAATACATAATCATCTGCTGTTACAGGAAAATACTCATCATCATCAATTATATCATCATCATTTTCGTCATAATACCAGTAGTTATCCTCACGCAGTTTAAAAGTATATGTTTTCCCGTCTGGTGAAACTTCATAATCTTCAACATTACTGCGATAAACCTTTCCCGAATTATCCGTTGTGAAAAGTCCGCTGTAAAGATTCCTTATAACCGTAGCCGCAGACTCACCCGAAGCATACTGAGGATCAAGGCTTTTCGGATCTCCCATAAGAACCGCATTGTACATATGTCCCGAACCGTCACCCTTGTCGGGATTTCCGCATGAGGTCAAAAATGCAGAAAGCAATGCCGCACTCAATAATAATACTGTCTTTCTCAATTTCTTCTCCATTCATTATCCGATAACAAAACGGTCTCCCTTCGGCAGGAAAACCGTTCTGTAATATTACTTTCTTATAACCGTTACAATAAATCCGTCATCATTGTTTCCCGAAACAGTATATTCATACCCTGTCGGTACGGGAACAGCAGATTTTACTGAATCCCCTGCCTCGGAATAATATATCATATATTCGTGGCTGTCGTCAGTAAACTCAATCGGGTTATCTTTTGTATGATCTTTCATGAGTTCAATGTATTCCTCAAAGCAAAGGTCGTTTTCAAGCATATATTCAGCATGGGGAACTCCCACATATCTGTATGTTCTTGCTCTGGATTTTTCACCTGTTATTTCATCCTTGCCTTCGGGGAATCTTGTTATAAATCCGAATTTTGCCGCATTCGTTCTGAACCATTCGTACTCGCCCTCAGGACTGAAATAGTATGAATTCTCATCCTCCTTGAACACAGCAAGGTCGAATGTTTTTCCTGTATGATATTCGGAATGCCCCGCCTGAAATACTGAGATTCCTCCGTAATACTTGTTATTCTGTGATTCATAGTCTCTGAAAGCTTCAACAACCCAGATATTTGAATCCTCTCTGTCCTCCGCTTCAAGGAATGCTGTCATCATATCATTTATATGAACAACAACCTCTTCCTCAAGTTTCATCTGGTCTTCGCTTATGCTGTAATTATGATTTTTCACATCAATTACTTTTACAAGATTTGCGTTATCCTCCGGGAATTTATACTCATGATCCGCATTTACAATCACAAGATTCCCCTGATATATTTCATCATTGAGATGTTCTTCTCCCTTGAATCCCTCTTTTTCCTCCTCTGCCGCTTCGGTTGTTTCAGGTGCAGAAGTTTCTGTCTCTGTTTCTGTCTCAGCCTCAGATGAAATCATTTCTGTTGTTTCGGATACAACACTGCTGTTATCACCTGATTCTTTTCTGCCTCCGCCGCCTTTCTGAACTTTGTCAAGCTTAACCCAGAGAAGTATTACTGCAATAAGAACCGCAGTATTCATAATCATGAGAATCACTCTGTCAATTCTGAGTTTTCTCACACGCTGAACTCTCTGTCGGCTTTTATTACGACGTTTCTCACCATTATTTTTTTTCATTCTGTTCTCCTTATTCATAAACCCTGTTTTTTCATGTTAAGGTGATACCATCCACACAAACGTAAATCAGTATCAGATTAAATTATACCACAAACAGAAATCTGTGTAAAGTGTTTTCACAACTTTTTCATTAAGGCAATACCGCACAAAGATTGTGCAAAAGATACGCAGTCAGATTTTGCGTCAGAGTGCATAAAAATGTCGCAGGCTTGCTGTCGCAAGTCAAGAGATTTCTGTGTGCTATGACGGAAAATATACAAGCAGATTTTGTACAAAGTTAAAAAACGTGCTTTGTGCGGTGTTGCCTTAAGACAGAATCACAGTTTACACCTGATATTCTATACAGTCTCATCTGAACAATTATTCGTCCTCCGCATTTTTTCTCCTGAAAATATCGGGGATTTCCCTGTCGGAATTTCTCCTGTATTCCGTCGGTGTGCATCCCCTGTACTGACGAAACTGCTTCATAAAATACGATTCACTCTCATATCCGCTTTTTTCAGCTATTTCACTGACAGAATAATCTGTATTTACAAGCATATCCGAAGCATACATTATCCTGCTCCTTATGACATCATGACGGAAACTCACCCCGAATGCCTCTGAATAAATCCTGTGAAAATATGTGCGGCTTATTCCGAGTCTGCTGCATATTTCCTCTATATCCCAATAAAGCATGGGTTTTTCATAAATCATATCCCTTATGTTTCTCAGTTTCGTATAATGAGGAACATCCATATATCTGTTTTTTCCCTCAGATGCTATTTTTTCACCTATTGAAATGAATATCATTCTCATTGAAATATCCATGAATTCCGTACTGTATTTCCCCTCTGAGATATAAGCGGATTTCAGATTTTTAAGAACGGAACTGACAACCGAATCATCGTTCATTTCGTATGCTGTATCAAATTCGATATTCATTGATGAAACATATTGTTTTTCAGCAGAGGATAATCTGAAAGCAACCCTGTCATATTTAAGTATTCTTCCGCTGAGGGGACGAATGTTTTTCTGGCTTCCGATATTGTAAATAATTACAGACCTGCCCTGTAAAAAATGTTCTCCGGATTTATCCGTACATACTGACTGTGAACGTATAAAGTAAAGTTCAAAGTCATTTCTGTTTAACCCGACGACGGCACCTTCACTTCGGCAGTTAAGTTTGATATCAGTAATTTTCATTTTCAGCATCTCCTCCCTCTCAGTTACCCTGTGTCCGATTGTATTATTATACCATATATTTTCTGCTGATTCAATCCGTTCTGTCTCATGTATAAATTTGCAGCTTGACACTTTTTGTCATTTATTGTATAATATTCATACACAGCCGATACATAAATTACGTTTTTTTGTGAGGCTGATGAAAGGAGCAGACAAAGAAAAATGAGAAAATTAAAAAGATTATCTGTGGCTTGCGCCGCAATGATTTTCTTTATATCTGCGGCAGTTTCATGCGAAAGCAGATCTGTCGGAAATATAAAAGATAATCCTGCGCCGACCGAACAGACTTATGAGGAAGAACCCGAAACAGAAACAGAAAACAACGGGATAAGCGGTACTGTTATCACATGGCTTGCCGACTATGATATAAACCCTTCCTCAAATAGTGAACGCTCGGTTGCACTTTCGATTTTTGAGGATTTTTACGGATGCAGTATTAATTACGTGCAGACAACATCAGAGGATAAATTCACAAAACTCTCATCCATGATTATTTCGGGTGAGGAAGTTGATATGTTCCCATTTGAGTGGGATGCAGTTCCCAATGGAGTAATGAAACAGCAGTATGAACCTCTCGATTCATATTATGATATCCTTGAAATGGACAATGATGAACTATGGGGGGATATGTATGAAATCACAGAGGATTTCAGCTATGATGGACAGCACTATGTTATACCTTACTGTATTTCCTCCCCTCTTATACTGACTTACAGCAGAAACCTTATGCAGTCTCTCGGACTTGATGACCCATACGAACTCTACCTCAAAGGAGAATGGGACTGGGATGTTTTCATGGATATGATGACCACGTTCAAATCAGCAAATCCGTCAGGCTACGGAATAAACGGATGGTTCGGACAGGCAGTCATACAGTCAACGGGCAAAACGGTTATAAACTATGAGGACGGTGTTTTCAAAAACAACATAAATGATCCCGAAATAGAAAAAGCCGAACTTCTCATGCAGAACATAGCGAAAAATAATCTTTATCGTTCCGACTGGGTGGGCTATTACCCCTCTGACGGTTCAACGCTTTTCTTTGCAATGGGGGACTGGGCAATAGGTACTTCAAACGCAAAAAATCCCGATGATGATTTAATGGTCGTGCCTTTCCCGAAATCTCCCGATGCAGACAGATATTATCTGAGCTGTAATTACGGTGCGAAAATGCTTGTAAGGAACTCTCAGCACGGTGAAGCTGTTGCCGCATACATAAAGTGCGAAAGACTCGCTCAGACTCAGCCCGAGTATATCGAACTCGCAAAGCAGAAGGCTCTTGTTCCCGATCAGACCGCCGCAGGTGTTGTAAGAAGTGTTGTTACTGAAGAACAGTATGATGCCGTAATGTCATTTCTCAACCCCGAAAATACCTGTCCTGTTTTTGATTTCGGCTACGGCATGGGCGAAAGAATGTACGGAAACGGAGACTATACCTACGAAACAAGAGGTGTTATGGATAATCTCGCATCCGCACTGCTCGACCGTAATTCTCCCGTCGATTCATGGGAAACTCTGCGTGATCAGTGGACAGGAGTTATTGATTCTGTAATAGAAAGTTATAACGAATAGAAACTTTGTCCCCCTTTGTATAAATGCAACAAAAAAACATGAATGATTTTTGCAATATGTAAAAAATTCAGAAAAGTACGTGACAATTTATTTTTAATGTGTTATAATAACGTACAGAGTATTATTTACTTAGTTTACTAAGAGAAGGAGAAAATGTCATGGATAACAACAACCCGAACAACGCTCCAAAAAAGAAAAAAAGAGTTACCAAGGAAATGCTCAGACGCAGACAGATGACCGCTCTCGCTGTTATATTCTTTATAATCATTATGATTATTCTCGGAATTGCAAGCTGTACAAAGAAGTCTGACGAAACCGAAAGTGATTCACAGCCACAGGTAAGCACCGCTGTTACTCCTGAACCCGAAGACGAGACAGAGGCGGCAACGGAAGAAATTACCACAGAAGTGACAACAGAAGCTCAGACTGAGATTCCTACTGCTGATCCGAATGATCCGGATACCATTACAAACATCGAAGTTGACAGACATGAAGTGTTCCTTGAAATAGGCGGTTCGGAAATGCCGCTGGTCACAATGACACCTTACGAATCAACTCAGCAGGGTGAAATATGGACTTCATCTGATGAAAGCATTGCTGTTGTAGGTCCTGACGGAAACATCACAGGTGTTGGTGCAGGTACCTGCTATGTAAAGGTTCAGTCAGAAAACAACCCTGTCATTGAGGCATCTATCAGAGTAACGGTAGTAGATAGTGGTTACGCTTACACATCAGAAAATTCATCCGCATCAAATGCAGCCCCTCTGGGTACAGAAGAGGTTACAACAGAAAATCAGTCGCAGACACTTGCGGCTGATTTTCCGTCACCCCCTGTGTACGATTCCGAGGGGCTTACTTATATAAAGGGACAGCTTATCGTAAACAAGAGAATCAGTCTTCCGAAAACATTTGACCCCGGACTTGAACCTATATGTCAGGAATGCTTTGATAAAATGGCGGTACAGGCATGGGAGGACGGATACAGCCTTTATATAGGTTCGGATTACCGCTCATACGATTATCAGATTGAAATATATGCAGACTATGTAAGAGCTGACGGAAAAAAAGAAACAGACACTTATTCCGCACGCCCCGGTTATTCAGAACATCAGACAGGTCTTGCAATTGACTGCAATACAATTGATGATGCCTTCGGCTCAACCGCAGAAAGCTACTGGCTTCAGGAACACGCACACGAATACGGATTCATCATACGTTATCCGCAGGGCAAGGAGGATATCACAGGCTACAAATATGAACCATGGCATATAAGATATGTTGGTTACAAAGCAGCAAAATATATGTATGACAATGATCTTTGTCTTGAAGAATATCTCGGTCTTGCATAATCAGGACAGGCTTTAAATAATAAAAGCCTGTCCTTTTTTAGTAATACTGCAATGCATATCCCCCGAACGGAATATCATCCGAAAAATGTGTTTTTGTAACATTTTATTTCGCTGTACATATTTACAAATCATCACAAATGTGATATAATGACAGCATACAAGTGAGGAAATGAACCCTGCAAAAATCATGCTTGATATTCTCGGCAGTGAAAGATATAAGGAGATTAAAGTATAATCCTCCGCTCAATGATGTTTTGAACAAACTTTTATGCGCTTCCCGCATAAACATTTTCACATAATGGAAAAAAACTGAAAAAACACTTGATTTTTCCGAAAACGTGTGATATAATATGTATGATGATAGTTAAACTCAAGACCGGAACATTCCGGTCTTTCGTTTGTAATAAGGAAAATTATCATCATCTGTCAACATTTCAGGCAGAACGGTATACCGCTTTCTTTCATGAAAGCTGAAAGGAGATTTTCTGATATGAAGTTAAAAAAATTCGGCAACACAGAACAGCGTGTTTATGACCTTGTAAAGCCAATTACGGACGAACTTGAATACTTCCTCTGGGATGTTCAGTATGTCAAGGAAGGTGCTTTATGGTATCTCAGAGTTTTTATCGACAGAGATGAGGGAATTACAATTGCTGACTGTGAGGAAGTCACAGCACCCGTAAATCAGATACTCGATGAGACTGATCCGATAAAGGAAAGCTATGTCCTTGAAGTAGGTTCGGCAGGTCTTGAAAGAGAACTTCTCAAAGAGGAACATTTTGAGGTATGCATCGGTGACAGAGTGCGTGTGCATTTTATCAGACAGGTCGATGGTGAAAAGGAAATATCAGCAATACTGACAGGTTATGACAAGGAAAGCATTACAGTTACTGCTGATGACGGTACTGAAAAGAAACTCATGCTTGCGGATATCTCATTCGTAAAGCTTTGGTTTGAATTTGATGAATAATAAATAATCGGAGGAAACAAAAATGAAAAAATTTTTCGAGGCCCTCGAACAGCTTGGTGAGGAAAACAGCGTTGAGACAGCTACCCTTATTGAAAAGGTAAAATCCGCAATGCTCAAGGCAGCAAAGAAGGCTTATCCGCACAGCGAAGACAGAATCAGGGTTGAAATTGATCCGGCAAAGAAGAAGTTTGCCATGTATATTGCTCAGGAAATCATAGACGATTACCCGATTGATGACAACGAAATCAATATTGATGCGGCAAAGCTTATTGACCCGAAGGCTTATGTCGGAGGTACTATTTTAAAGCCTATTGATATTTCCCAGTTCGGCAGAATGGCTGCCCTTTCAGCTAAGCAGTCTATAAAGGGAGACCTCAGAGAAATCGGCAAGGAACAGCTCCTCGGCAAGTTTGAAAGCCTTGAACACGACTGCATTACTGCTGTTGTTTCACAGGTTGAGCCGGGCAGAGGAACTGTTACTGTTCAGTATGACAACACAGAACTCTATCTTTTCAAAAACGAGCAGATTCCTGGTGAAACTATCACAGAGGGACAGAACATCAAGGTTTACATTTCAAATATAGTTAACAAGACAAAGAAGCCTATTGTCAAGATTTCACGTACTCACAGAGATCTTGTAAAGAGACTCTTTGAAAATGAAGTTCCTGAAATTGCAGAAGGCATTGTTGAAATCAAGGCTATCTCACGTGAAGCAGGTTCAAGAACTAAAATCGCTGTATGGTCAAAGGACGAAAACATTGATGCAATAGGTGCTTGTATCGGTCCTAAGAGAGCACGTATCACAGCCGTTGTAAACGAACTCAACGGAGAAAAAATCGACCTTATCCCATGGAGCGAGTCAACTGAGAAATTCATCACAAGAGCTCTTGCCCCTGCAGAAGTTCTCAGAACAATAATCACTTCTGCTGAGGAAAGAACCTGTACTGTTGTTGTTCCTAACAATCAGCTTTCACTTGCTATCGGAAACAAGGGACAGAATGCAAAACTTGCTGCAAAACTCGTAGGATATAAAATTGATATCAAGCCTCAGTTTGATCCTGTTACAAATGAAGAAGCTCCTGAGGCAAAGCCTGATTTCAAGGTTCCTGAGACAGATGCTGTATCAGAAGAAATTACAGAGGAAGTTTCTGAAGAAATCACAGAAGTACCTGCTGAAACTGAAACTGAAACTGAAACAGCAGCAGAAATCAGCGAGGAATAATCTATGAAGCCGAAAAAAATCCCTATGAGGATGTGTCTCGGCTGCAATGAGATGAAACCCAAACAGGAACTTCTGCGTGTTGTGAAGTCACCTGAGGGTGAAATAAGCCTCGACTTCAAAGGGAAAAAGAATGGCAGAGGTGCTTATATCTGCAAGAATTCTGATTGCTTTGAAAAGGCAAGAAAATCGAGACGATTTGAAAAAAACTTCTCATGCAGAATAGATGACAGTATTTATGAGGTGATGGCGGATGAACTCAGAAAAGAAACAGAAAACATCTAATCTTCTTTCTATTTGCATAAAAGCAGGAAAGACTGTCAAAGGATTCGACAGCGTTTGCGAAAGCGTAAAAAACGGTGAAACCCTGTGCGTACTCACAGCCTCCGATGCTTCCGCAAAAACCGTCAAGGAAATAAACTTTGTCTGCGGCAAATACGTAATTCCTGTTCTTCCGACCGAACTTTCAAAGGCGGATATGGGAAATCTCTGCCGCAAGGAAACAGCTGTAATGGGAATATGCGATAAAGGATTTTCGGACGGTTTCGCTAAAATCATTAATAACAACTGATTCGCTGTATTTTACTGCATACGAAATAAAGCACAGCATTATAATATAGTATACGGTACGAATGCAGAATAATAAAAATGGGAGGTATCATACCTATGGCAAAAAAAATTAAACTCAGTGATGCTGCAAACGATCTCAACATCCAGACACAGGAACTTGTTGACTTCTTCGCAGAAAAAGGTGATACAAAGAAGAAAGCAGGAAGTACTCTCTCAGAGGACGAAATGAATGTTGTTTTAGAGCATTATACAAAATCTAACGAGGTGGCTTCATTTGATGAATACTATGCTTCAGCAAATGAGCCTAAGCCCACACCGAAAAAGCAGGAGGTCAACGTGCAAGATAAAAAGGATAAACAGATAAAAAAGAAGGCTAAAACCGAAACAAAGCCTGTTCAGAAAAAGGAAAAAACAGATGTTCAGGATAAAAAACAGGAACAGCCTGTAAAAAAGACTCAGGAAGTTAAACCTGCGGAAACAAAGCCTGTTCAGGAATCAGCTCCAAAAGAGAATGTTTCTTCAGATAATAAAAATACTCAGAAAAACAAGAAGAATGACAAGAAAAAGGAGCAGGTAAAGGCTCAGGACAGAGGTGAGCGTACAAAGTTCAACGCTTCTTTCAGCTCTGAAACCGCTCAGACTTCAACTCATAGAAGAACAGTTGATACAAGAGGAAGCTACGTAGACCTCGATAAATACAATGAACGCTATGAGCAGATTGCAGGTACTTCAAAGCACAAGGAAAACTATTCTTCAAAGAAACAGAAAATCAACCAGAAATCCGCTCAGAGAAATCGTCAGCAGTTCAGCAGAAAGGAATCAGAAGCAGAGAAACTGAAGCGTCTTGAACTCGAAAGAGCAAGAAAACAGCAGCTTAAAGTCATGATTCCTGACAATATCACAGTCGGTGAACTTGCTGCTCGTCTTAAAGCTACAGCTACTGATGTTATCAAGAAACTCATGGGACTCGGTATCATGGCTTCAATCAATCAGGAAATCGACTTCGACACAGCTTCAATCGTTGCTGAGGAAATGGGCGCAAAGGTTGAAAAGGAAATTATCGTTACAATTGAGGAGCGTCTTATTGATGACAGCGACGATGATGATACAAACCTTGAATCACGCTGTCCTGTTGTAGTTGTAATGGGACACGTTGACCACGGTAAAACTTCTATCCTCGACCGTATCAGAAACGCTCATGTTGCCGCAGGTGAAGCAGGCGGTATCACTCAGCACATCGGTGCTTATCAGGTAAATGTAAACGGACAGGATATTACATTCCTCGATACTCCCGGACATGAGGCATTCACATCAATGCGTGCAAGAGGTGCAAACATCACTGATATTGCAATTCTCGTTGTTGCCGCTGATGACGGTATCATGCCGCAGACAATTGAATCAATCAACCACGCAAAATCAGCAGGCATACAGATTATTGTTGCTATAAACAAAATGGATAAGGAAGGCGCAAATCCTGACCGTATCAAGGAAGAACTTACAAAGTACGACCTCGTATGCGAGGACTGGGGCGGTGACATTATCTGTGTTCCTGTTTCAGCTAAAACAGGCGAAGGTATCGACGACCTTCTTGAAAACGTACTTCTCGTTGCTGAGGTTCAGGAGTTAAAGGCTAATCCGGAACGTCTTGCAAAGGGTACAGTTATTGAAGCACGTCTTGACAAGGGCAGAGGTCCTATCGCTACACTTCTCGTTCAGAACGGTACACTCAATCAGGGTGATGTTATCATCGCCGGAACAGCTGTCGGCAGAGTTCGTGTTATGACAAATGACAAGGGCAAGACAGTAAAGAAAGCAGGTCCTTCAGTTCCTGTTGAGATTACAGGTCTTGCTGAAGTTCCGAGCGCAGGTGATACATTCAACGCTGTTGAAGATGAGAGACTTGCAAGAGAACTCGTTGAAAAAAGAAAGCACGAAGCTAAGCAGGAACAGTTCAACGCTTACCGTAAGGTTACTCTTGATAACCTTTTCAGTCAGATTGCAGATGGCGAAATCAAGGAACTCCCTGTTATCGTCAAGGCTGACGTTCAGGGTTCTGTTGAAGCTGTAAAGCAGTCACTCGAAAAGCTTTCAAATGATGAGGTAAGAGTAAGAGTTATTCATGGTGCTGTTGGTGCAGTCAAGGAGAGCGACGTTATGCTCGCAAGTGCATCAAACGCTATTATTGTAGGATTCAATGTACGTCCCGATCCTGTTGCTACTGAAACAGCTTCACGTGACGGTGTTGATATCAGACTTTACAGAATCATCTATGATGCAATTGAGGAAATTACAACTGCCATGAAGGGTATGCTTGCTCCTAAGTTCAGAGATGTTGAACTCGGACGTGTTGAAGTTCGTCAGGTTTACAAGATTTCAAACGTAGGTATGGTTGCAGGAAGCTATGTACTCAACGGTAAGGTTACAAGAGGCTGTCAGGTTCGTGTTGTTCGTGACGGTATCATTATTGCTGATGACAAGATTTCGGGCCTCAAGCGTTTCAAGGATGACGCAAAGGAAGTTGCTGAAGGTTATGAGTGCGGTATCAGCCTCGATAAGTTCAGCGATGTTAAGGAAGGCGATATCTTTGAGGCTTACACAGTAGAAGAATACCGAGAGGATTAATTGCTATGGATAAAAATGCAGACAGCACAAGAATGAGCAATGCCGATATGATTCAGTATTGCAATGAGGCACTTGGCTGGGATGCTTTCGGCCCTATTGACATATATTTCTTTGAATCTGTTAAGAAAATTCTTCTCGGACAGTCAAGCCAGTTTGAAGACCCTGAAGAAGATAACCTTATGGGAATCGAAAGACCTGTTCAGGATACTGAACTTGAACCTGAATATGACAAGTTTGCCGACATATACTACACAGAGGACGAGGACGAGGATGTTCCCGACTATACGACAGTAAAGGTTGAAGATACTTTCCCCGAAGAAGAATTCGGGGAGGGATTCTTCGAGGATAAATATACCGAAAACGATGGTTCTGTCACAATTGACAGCTCAGGCTATATAATTGTGAACAACTGATTTTTCAGGTGGATTAAATGGAGATTTTATAATGCCGAATTTCAAAAACAGCCGTATGGCTGAAGATATAAAAAGAGAGCTGACCGCTATAGTAAGGGATGTAAAGGATCCGAGAGTTGACAAGATGCTCACTATAGTAAGAACTGAACTCTCAGGAGATATGTCAAGCTGTAAAGTATACGTTTCATGCTTTGAAGGTATGGAACGTACCCTTGAAACAGTTGCAGGTCTGAAAAGTGCCGCAGGGTTTATCCGTCGTGAACTTTTCAGCCGACTTAAAATGAGAAAATCTCCTGAACTTACATTTATTGCTGACAACTCAATTGAGAGAGGTGCAGAAATTAGCAGAAAGCTCAATGAATTACTTTGATAAGGAGCTGAATCCATGTTTGTTGATTACGAAAAAGCTGCCGAAATACTCAGAAATTCCGAAGATGCTGTTATCATAACACACCGCAGTCCAGATGGTGACTGCATTGGTTCAGCTTTCGGTCTTAAAGAAATTCTCGCTGAACTCGGCGTAAGAAGCAGAGTTGTATGTCATGACATTATTCCCGACAGATACAGCTTTCTTACAAATAACGTAATGAGTGAGGATTTCGAGCCTAAAACAATAATTGCTGTTGATGTTGCCGATACAAAACTCATGGGAAAATATGAGGAAATTTACGGCGGCAGAGTTGATTTATGTATCGACCACCATATTTCAAATAAGGACTATGCACAATATACTCTCCTTGAGGGAGAGGCTGCTGCTGCCTGTGAAGTAATATACTCTCTTGCAAAGTATATGAATGTAAAAATGTCTGAACAGTGCATAAGATGTCTTTATACGGGTATGGCTACTGATTCAGGATGTTTCAAGTACAGCTGTACAACTCCGAGAACACATGAAATTGCCGCTGAAATGATGCGAAATTACAGTAATATTGATTATGCTAAAATCAATCGATATATGTTTGAGGTAAGATCTCTCGGAAGAATGAAGCTTGAAGCAAAACTCATCGACCTAATCGACCTCAGACTCGACGGAAAATTCTCGGTTGTCGCTGTTACTCAGCAGATGATGAAAGATCTCGGGATTGAAATTGATGAGCTTGAAGGGTTTGCTCCGCTTACGATTCAGCTTGACGGTACAGAAGTAGGACTTCTCATTCGTGAACGCTCGGACGGTGCTTTCAAGTGTTCACTTCGTTCAGCAGATCAGGTGAATGTATCTGATATTGCACAGACTCTCGACGGAGGCGGTCATGCCAAAGCGGCAGGATGTACAATCGAAGGACATACACTTGAAGAAGCTGTTGAAATGGTAACCGAAGCTGTAAGAAAGGCTCTTACGGAATGAACGGAATACTTTGCGTAAACAAGCCGCAGGATTTCACTTCATTTGATGTTGTAGCAAAACTGCGTGGAATACTGAAAATGAAGCGTCTCGGACATGGAGGAACACTCGATCCTATGGCTACGGGTGTTCTGCCTGTGTTTGTCGGAAATTCAACAAAAGCCTGTGACATAATGCCCGATAATACAAAAAGCTATCGTGCAGGATTCAGACTCGGCGAAACTTCTGATACACAGGATGTTACAGGTACTGTATTAAGCAAGTCGGATATTGCTGTTTCAGAAAGTGATATTCTTGCCTTACTCCCCTCTTTTACGGGAAAAATATTACAGCTTCCGCCAATGTATTCTGCTGTGCAGGTAAACGGAAAAAGACTTTATGACCTCGCAAGACAAGGGGTTGAGGTTGAGCGTACTCCGAGAGAAATAGAAGTTTCATCTCTCAGAATCATCGAATACAATCCCGATACCCGTGAGGGAATTCTTGAGATTTTCTGCGGAAAGGGTACCTACATCCGCACCATTATAAATGATATAGGTGAGGAAATCGGATGCGGCGGAATTATGACCTCTCTCGTGCGAACATCATCGGGCGGATTCACACTTGATGACTGCCACACATTCGATGAAATTCAGAAATATGCCGATGAGGGAAGAATCGAGGAATTAATACTTCCTATTGACAGAGTATTTTCATCACTTCCTAAAATAAATCTGAATGCAGGTCTTACCTCAATGTACAAAAACGGAGTAAAGCTACAGCTGGACAAGCTTCACAATATAAAACAGAATACCGAACTTTACGCTGTGTACGGAAGTGAATGCGGATTCATAGGTACTGCACACGCTGATTTTGAAAACGGCGTTCTCCGTATCGGAAAGAACCTTGCATGAGGTGAAATCTATGGAGAAACAGAAAACAGCGGTTGCCCTCGGACTTTTTGACGGAGTACATCTCGGACATCTTGCAGTAATTTCAAAAGCTGTAAATATGAAAGAATACGGGCTTATTCCTTCTGTATTTACATTTTTCACAGATACTGTAAAACATAAACAGGGACGTTCAGTTGAATACATTTACTCTGCCGGCTATAAGGATAAACTCATCCGTTCCGCCGGTATTGAAAAAATATTAAGCGTTGAGTTCAGCCAACTCAAAGACCTTTCAGGTGATGAATTCATAAAGCGAATTCTTCTCGATGAACTCAATGCAGGTTATGTTGTGTGCGGAAACGATTTCCGTTTCGGGAAAAATGCCTCCTGCGGATTTAAACAGCTTGTGGAATTCGGAAAAAAATACGGATTCACAGCCGAAGCCGCAGAGGATGTCACTGAATACGGTGAAAGAGTTTCGTCCTGCAGTATACGTAATTTTCTTAAAAGCGGAAATATTGCAAAGGCAAATGAACTTCTCGGAAAAAACTACACCGTATCGGGAAATGTAATGGACGGGAATCACCTCGGAAGAACCATCAGCTTCCCCACCATAAATCAGCATTTTCAGTACGGTCAGCTTGTACCCTCATACGGTGTCTATTCGGGTACAGCGGAAATAAACGGAATCAGATACCGCACAGTTACAAATATAGGAACAAAACCCACAGTTGAAGGGGAACGTTCACCTCTTGCTGAAACACATATACTCGGTTTTTCAGGTGATATTTATGGTGAATACATCGAAGTAGAATTACACAGTTTCATCCGCCCCGAAAGAAAATTCGGCTCTCTTGATGAACTTAAAATGCAGATAGAAGCTGATATACAGAAAGCAGCTTTGTAAAATCTGCCTGTTCATTTTCTGTAATTGAATCTTTGCACATTCTTTGTGCATTGTTGCCTTTAATCTGCTCAATTCAGTTATTATTCTTTTTCTGTTCACTGCATTATCACATTAAAGAGATATTATTTTATTATCTAAGTTATTATTTCTGCCCCGAAGCACAGGGGCGTATCAGGAGGGAAAAAAATGATAGAGGTTAAAAACCTAACCAAACATTACGGTGACAAAAAAGCTGTCAATGATATCAGCTTCAAGGTTGAAAAAGGCGAGATTCTCGGCTTTCTCGGACCTAATGGAGCGGGTAAATCCACCACGATGAATATGCTCACAGGCTATATTTCGTCAACATCAGGACAGGTACTCATTGACGGAATTGATATTCTTGAAGAACCGATCAGGGCTAAGGCTCTTATAGGATATCTTCCTGAAATTCCGCCTCTCTATGTTGATATGACAGTTGACGCATATCTCGGATTTGTATACGATTTAAAGAAGTGCAAGCTTCCGAGAAAAGCTCATCTCAATGATGTATGCAGTCTCACACAGCTTACAAATGTAAGAGGCAGACTCATACGTAACCTTTCAAAAGGTTATAAACAGAGAGTCGGTCTTGCACAGGCACTTATAAACAATCCGCCTGTACTAATTCTTGATGAACCGACAGTAGGTCTTGATCCTTCACAGATTATCGAGATAAGATCGCTTATCAAGAAACTCGGAAAGAGCCATACAGTCATTCTTTCATCACATATTCTCCCTGAGATTCAGGCTGTTTGTGATAAAATCATAATTATAAACAAGGGTGTTGTTGCCGCTGACGGTACAGCAGATGAAATTGCTAAGAACATCACCAACGAACACAAAATGACTCTCCGTATCGAAGGTCCTACACATACTGCATCAGACAAAAAGCTCATTTCAGACGCTATAAAGGGTATCGCCGGTGTAAAGTATGTGCGTGCCGACATGGAACGTGAAAAAGGCATTTACGATTACGATGTAGAGGCTGAGGAAAAAACAGATGTACGTCGTGCAATAAACAAACTCTGTGCTGAAAAAGGCTGGAATATCCTCATGCTTCAGCTTTCAGACCTTACTCTTGAAGACATATTCCTCAAGATTACAAGCGGTGATTCTGCTGTGATTATCAACGAAGAAAAAGAAGCACCCAAAATTGATGTCAGCGTGAATGAAAACGGCGAGGTTATTGCCACAAAACAGGAAACTGACGAAACAGAAAATGAAGAAGAAAACGGAGGCGAAGAATAATGGGAGCTATTTACAGACGTGAAATGGGAGCATTCTTTACATCTGGTATTGCTTATGTTTTCCTTACGGTTTTTTTCCTTTTTTCAGGATTATTCTTCTATAATGGAGTAATTCTCAGCGGCACAACAGATACTTCTCTTCTCTTCAGTTCAATGTTTATCATTGTACTTTTTATCATTCCGATTCTCACAATGAAACTCATGAGTGAAGAAAAGAAAAACAGAACTGACCAGGGACTTCTTACTGCACCTGTCAGCCTTACATCAATCATTCTCGGCAAGTATTTTGCCGCTTTCACACTTTTCACAATTGCTGAGAGCATCGTATTCATTTACTCAATCATTCTCGGCTACCTTGGAAATATAGTGTGGTCTACACTTTTCGGCAACTATTTTGCAATGCTTTTCCTCGGTGCTGCATTTATCGCAGTCGGTCTTTTCATTTCATCACTCACAGAAAACCAGATGGCGGCGGCTGTTGCAGGTATGCTTGCATTATTTATGCTTTATCTTCTCGATTCACTTGCAGCAAATATCAGCATTGAGTTCATCAAGAACGCTGTATTAAAGCTTTCTTTCTATTCAAGATATATCGAATTCACACGAGGAGTATTCAGCCTCTCAAGCGTTGTATTCTTCCTCAGTACAGCCTTTGTCTTTAACTTCCTTTCTGTAAGGGTTCTCGACAAGAGACGCTGGGGTTAATAAAGGGAGGTAATTCAAATGAGCAAAAAAGAAACCGAAAACAAAAAGACCGCTGAAAACAAACAGCCTAAGGAAAAGAAACAGCGCAACTTTAAGAAATTCAAATACGGTTCTGCTTCAGCTGTTGTAATGGCACTCGTATTTGCAATTGTTATTGTTATCAATATAATGGTCGGCATTATTTCAAACCGCCGCCCGCTCAAGCTTGATTTAACTCCTGATAAGAGATATGAACTCTCAGAAGAGTCAATCAATGCCATGAAGAATCTTGACAAGAATGTTGAAATCACAGTAACCTGCTCAAAGGATGCTTTCGCTTCAATGAGCACCTACTTCGAGCAGATGTATTTACAGTATTACGGTATAACTGTTGAAATGCCGTATGATATGATTCCTGAACTTCTCGACAAGTACGCAGTTTATGCTGAAAGCGGAAAGGGCAAAATTTCTATAAGATATGTAGATACAAGCAAAGACCCTGATGTACTTGCTCAGTTCAGCCAGTATTACAACGGTGAAATTGCTGACGGAAGCATGGTATTCCTTTCAGGCGAAAGAATCAAGGTTCTTACAAATGAGGACGTAATCGGAATGATTACAACTTCACAGACAAGCACACAGAACAACATTACTATGGCTTTCGTTGGTGAAAGCACAATCACATCGGCTATTCAGTCTGTTACAGATGCAAACCCTGTCAGCGTCGGCGTTATTTCAAGCCTTAACGGAAACGCTATCTATGAATCAACTTATGCTTCAGTTGTTATGTCAATTGAAGATTACCTCGGAAAGAACGGTTATGACTGTACAGATATTGATGCTGCAACAAATGCTATGAGCACAGATGAATTTGATATGATTATCCTTCCTGTTCCTAACATCGACTTCTCAGCAGATATCATTGACAAGCTCGGTGACTTCCTCTATAATGGCGGAAACTACGGAAAGAATTTCATCTATATTCCGCACCTCCAGTCTACAAACCTCACAAATATTGACGAATTCCTTGCTGACTGGAAAATTCAGGTTGAAAAGTCATTCATTCTCGATGAGAATATGATTCAGGCTCCTGTACAGGCTCTCGGAGTTATTAATAGCGCACCTATGCTGACAATTGCAAATGCTGATGCAGTGGGTGCAATCGCAAATGAAGCTCTCCCGATTGCCGCTCCTTACAACAGAGCAATCACTGTACTTTCAAAGAACAGCGACAGCGTTGTTACTGAGATTCTTAAATCACAGGGTACATCTTATCTTCAGGACCTTACAGGAAACGGTGAAATGAGTGAAAAAGGTGTTTTCAATGCCGCTGTAATTTCAAAGAAGGAAACTTCTTCAGGTCTTGATACACTCTCAAGCAATGTACTCGTACTCGGAAGCTCATTCATTTTCGACAGCGCACTTATCACAAATTCAAACACATACAACAATGCTTCAGTTCTTATCGGAATCATTAATACAATGACAGGTAAGGAAGGCGTTGCAGCTATTTCAGAAAAGGCTCTCCAGCAGTCTACAATCGCTCCTACTACAACTCAGATGAATGTAATAAAGATTATTGTAATCTATGCTGTACCTTTCGTAGTGGCATTAGCAGGTGCTATCGTATTGTTAAGGAGAAAGAATCGATGAAAAAAGCAGCAAAAGGAATACTCGGACTGAGTGCGGTTCTCGTCGCACTCGGTGGCGGACTTGCAGCTTTAAAACTTACAGAACCGGAGGTTGTACCCGATGAAACTTCAAGTTCATCGGAAACCGATCCCGGTGAGGCTGTTGTCCTCATCAATGATCCGAATGTAACAGGTACAGATCCTGATACAGGTCTTGACCTTGAGGGAGTTATAAAATCGGTTGATGTAAAGAATCAGACCGATGAACTCCATGTAATAATGAAAACTCCGAAAACTGAGGACTCAGGTGCAACTTATACTCTCAAAGGCTATGAGGATGTAAATCTCAATACTTCAGTTGTCGGAACACTTGCAAACAATGCAAACGGACTTCTTTCAGCCGCAACAATTGAGGAAAACTGTGAAAATCCTGATAAATTCGGACTTAAAACTCCCGAAATTACCATTAAGGTCACTTATGAAACAGGATCTGAAAAGACTTTGTTCATAGGAAATGAAACACCTCAGGGCGGAACTTATTATGTAATGACGGATGATAGCAATACCGTATATACGGTCAGCAGTTCAACTCTCGCAAATTACAGCAAAACTCTCTTCGACTTCGTGAGAACAACTATTGTTGAAGAACCTGATTCAAGTGAATATCCTACTGTCGAAAGCCTCAGAATTGAGCGTGAGGACCTTGACTATGACATATTCCTCAAATACGACGAATTGAGTGATGACGAAAATTACCTTGGAGGCACTTCTGCTTCTCACGTAATGGTTGAACCTGTTGAAGCTTATATCTCAGTAGAACGCTCGACAGACATTACAAACGGTATTTTCGGTCTTTCATCAAAGGGTATTTACAGCGTAAAATGTACAGAAGCTGATATTGCTGAGGCAGGTCTCAAAGAACCATTCTGTACAGTTACAATGGAATGTTCAGACAATGCAGGAGAGGTTCTTCTTCTCAGCGAACCTTTTACAGATACGGACAATGAAAAATGCTGTTATGCAATGCTTGAAGGCGGAAACGTTATTTATATCGTTTCAACTGAAAAAGCAAAATGGGCAACCGTAATGCCTATTGACATTGCATCAAGAATTTTCATTGCATCATACGTATGGAATATCTCAGATATGAAGATTGAAACTGAAAACGGTGATTCTTTTGAATTCGTCTCAAAGGCAAACTATGAAGAAAAGCCTGATTCACTTTCTTCATCGGATTTTGATGTAACCATGAACGGTGAGACATTCGATTCTGAAAGATACAGAAAGTTCTACAGCTTTGTCAATACAGCAGCCGCAGAGGAATTCGCACTTGATGAACCTGTACCTTCAGGTGAGCCTATGGCAACATTTGAATATACAGATTCATACACAAATGAAACATTCAGCATCAGCTTCTACAAACATTCAAACCTTACAGCACAGGTTGTTGTAAACGGAAAGAGTAAGTTCTTTATTACAAAGTCATTCGTTGATACACTCATAAGCAACACACATAAACTCACTACAGACGAAGAATTCGTAAAAACCTGGAAATAAAGGAGGAAACATCATGCTCGAAAACTGCTTATTTTACAAAGGATATCCTCTTGTAAGATGCAAAAATGAGATTTACTACGGTTTCATGTCAGATCCTTATGTAGCGATGATTACAATTATCAAATCAGACGATACTGACGGAGTTAAGATGACTTCAAAGGCGAGAATCTGTCTCATGGACACAAATGAGAAAGATCCTATGAAAATGGTCGTTAAAAATTCGGAAAAAGACTGTGGACTTTACGAGGCACTTGATACAGCAGGTGTCTGGCTCGCTAAGTTCTTAAACAAATAAAAAAATGTCGGGATTTTATCCCGACATTTTTTATTTACTTGATTGCTTCCTTGATTGCAGCAAGGAGTTCATCGTATGTTTCGTAAGCAGGGAGTTCAGGGTTATCCTTCTTAATCTGGTCTGTACTCTTGAAAAGGAATCCTGCCTTGCTTGCCTTAATCATTCCGAGGTCATTGTAGCTGTCACCGCTTGCAACTGTCTCATAGCCGATTGACTGGAGAGCCTTTACTGTTGTAAGCTTTGACTGTTCACAACGCATCTTAAAGCCTGTGATTTCACCATTCTCAGCAACTTCAAGTGAATTGCAGAAAATTGTCGGCCAGCCGAGTTTCTTCATGAGTGGTGTTGCAAACTGTGTGAATGTATCGCTGATGATGATTACCTGACAGAGTGAACGAAGTTCGTCAAGGAATTCCTTTGCGCCGGGAATCGGATCAATCTTTGCGATTGTTTCCTGAATTTCTTTAAGTCCGAGACCATGTTCTTTAAGAACACCGATTCTCCAGTTCATGAGCTTGTCATAATCAGGCTCATCACGTGTTGTCTTTTTAAGTTCAGGGATTCCGCTTGCCTCAGCAAATGCAATCCAGATTTCGGAAACGAGTACACCCTCAAGGTCAAGACAAGTAATATACATAATTTTATACCTCCGTTATTTTATTAATAGAATGTTGCAACTTCCTTTTCAGGCGGTGCAGCATCCGTCATATCAATTACTTCAAGTACAGGACCTGCGCCCTTGTACATCTTGTGCTTCTGCACTTTGATTTTTGCCTTTATAATCACCCACTGCTTCTGACGTGGTGTGAATTCTGTTTCTGTTTCAGCTACTGCCCAGCAATACTGAATATCATCTACACAGCAGGTCATTATGTGTCTGCCTATTGCAAATGAATTCTTCGGGAATCTGTTGTTCTTTGCACATACACCCTTGAATGTTATGGTCTTTCCGTCGTATTTTTCGGGTTCGTCCATAATATCTCTGTACCAGAGTGCATAGTCTCTGTCCTCAATTATAATGTGGTCAACCTCAACATCAAACGGGAGAGGATCTTCAATATCATCATAAGCAACCTGTCCGTCTGTATATTCATAACAGATATCAGCACGTCTGCTTACTCCTCTTACTATCTGATGAAATTCTCTTACATCCATTGACTTTTCAACACGATTGAAAACAACAAGTTCAGCAAGATTCAGCTTGTCAACAACAAGGCTTCTCATGTTTGCATTGTAGTTCATGAATGTTCCTGCATCAGCAAAAAACATAACCTGTGCGATAAGCCAGCCGTCGGGCATATTCTCAAACAAATCATTTATTGTCCACATTCCGTTGTATTCAAGCACAACCCTTGCGGCTTTTGTTTCTTCAACAAGCTTTGCAAGGTTTTCCTCATTGAGTTCGGACTTGTCCTCAATATTTCGGAATTCAACATTGCTCTTTCTCGGGTACTTTGAAGAATCAAATTCCTCTATACCCTCCTCACAGGTGAGAACGAGAGTTCTTTCACCATTGTTGAAACGCTTGTCTTCAAGTGTTTCCTGTATAAATTTCGTCTTACCTGCTTCAAGGAATCCAAGAAACAGGTATATGGGCATTTCCTTTTCGTTATCAGGCATATTATACCTCCTTATTCAACGCAGAAAAGCTTTTTGAGTGCATCCTCTTTAATCTTTGAACCTATTACACACAGTCTGCCGATTGTTTCAGCACAGCCTGTACGTACATCAGGCACACCGGGTACATAATCAAAATGAATCCACTGTCCATCCTCACCTGCTACGATACCCTTTGCTCTGAGTACCATTCCGTATGCTTCTTCATTTCCGAGTGATTCAAGAGCCGCTGTAACAGCCTCAATTGTGTAAGGTCTCGGAGTTTCAGCACCCCAGCTTGTGAATACATCATCGGCATGGTGGTGGTGATGATGGTCATGGTCATGACATCCGCAAGTGCAGTTTTCGTCATGCTCATGGTGGTGGTGATGCTCATTTGCTTCCTCAAGAAGATGCTTTAATTCATCATCAAGAGTATTCTTCTGTGTCATTGCATCAACAAGCTGTTTACCTGAAAGTTCATCCCACTCAGTTGTAACAACAGGTGCGGAAGGATTGAGCTTTCTGAGAAGTGCAACAGCATCATTGAGCTTCTCCTGAGTAAGACCGCCAGTGTGACTGAGAATGAGACAGCTTGCATAAGTTATCTGATTATCAAAGAATTCTCCAAAATTCTTCTGATACATTTTACATTTCTTTGCATCAACAACAGTTGTAAATCCGTCAAGGACTACATCATGTGAATCAATGCCCTTTACAGCGTTGATAACGTCGCTGAGTTTTCCGACTCCTGATGGTTCAATGAGAATTCTGTCGGGCTTATATTCATCGAGTACCTTTTCAAGTGCTTTTCCGAAATCACCCACGAGACTACAGCATATACATCCTGAGTTCATTTCTGTTATTTCAATTCCTGCATCCTTGAGGAATCCTCCGTCAATACCTATCTGACCGAATTCATTTTCGATGAGAACAAGTTTCTCTCCGTTGAATCCGTCTGCGATAAGCTTCTTGATAAGGGTTGTTTTTCCTGCACCGAGAAAGCCTGAGAAAATAGTTATCTTAGTCATATTCATATCTTCTTTCTAAAAAATAGTGTACCTTTATATTATATCATGTTTCATTATTCAATGCAAGACTATTTGAAAATCTTTCGTAAATTGATTTTTCATGTGTAAACCAAAAATAATTTACACTAAATTCAGAAAAACCCTTGACAAATCAAAATCAATGGTGTATAATGTGTAAAGTAGTTTTGCATTACACCGAACAGGAGCTTCAATATGGCAAAAAAACTTGAATTTGTTATGCTTCTTGACTGCTATGGTGACTTACTCACTGAGCATCAGAAAAATATAATGGAGCTTTATTACTGTGAGGATCTTTCACTTTCCGAAATCGGAGAACCTCTCGGTATCACAAGACAGGCTGTAAGAAGTCTGATAAAACGCACAGAGGAACTTCTCCTCAATTATGAAAACAAACTCGGATTTGCCGAGAGACTTGATAAGATGCGTGTGTGTTTCGGAAATATTGCTTCACTTACAGATAACGTTTCAGACGAAAAACTGAAAAAATCCATTAAGGATGAGGTTTCGTCGGGACTTGAATTACTTTAGGCAAGACCTTTTTACAGTTCTGCCTTTAATGATTCCACACTTTATTATAAAAGGAGTATCAGCGTATGGCATTTGAAGGACTTTCCGAAAAACTGAATAACGTGTTTAAAAAGCTTAAATCACGAGGCAAACTTACGGAAAGTGATGTCAAGGAGGCTATGCGTGAAGTTAAACTCGCACTCCTTGAAGCCGATGTAAGCTACAAGGTTGTTAAGGATTTCGTTAAAAAGGTTTCTGAAAGAGCTGTCGGTGAGGAAGTTCTCGCAAGTCTTACCCCCGCACAGCAGGTTATTAAAATAGTAAACGAAGAACTCTGCGCCCTCATGGGAAACAGCAACGCAAGAATCAACTATGCATCCAAACCTCCTACGGTTATCATGATGTGTGGTCTTCAGGGTTCGGGTAAAACAACCCACTCTGCAAAGCTTGCAAAGCTTCTGAAAAAAGAAGGCCACAGACCTTTGCTTGCAGCCTGCGATATTTATCGTCCTGCCGCTATCAATCAGCTTCAGGTTGTAGGTCAGAAAGCAGATGTCAAAGTATTTGAAATGGGACAGATTTCTCCTGTTATCATCGCCAAAGAGGCTCTCGCTTACGCTAAAGACTACGGTCATGACATTCTTATTATAGATACTGCAGGTCGTCTCCACATTGACGAGGCTCTCATGCAGGAGCTTAAAGACATAAAAGAACTCACTAAGCCTGATGAAATCATGCTCGTTGTTGATGCTATGACAGGTCAGGATGCCGTAAATGTTGCAAAGGCATTCGATGAGGCTGTCGGTATCACAAGCGTTCTCATGTCAAAGCTTGATTCTGATACACGTGGAGGTGCGGCACTTTCTGTACTTTCCGTTACAGGTAAGCCGATTAAATTCGTCGGCATGGGTGAAAAACTTGATGATTTTGAACAGTTCCACCCTGAGAGAATGGCATCAAGAATCCTTGGTATGGGTGATGTACTCACTCTTATTGAAAAAGCTGAGAATGTTATGTCTCAGAAGGATGCCGAAAAGCTCACAAAGAAATTCAAGGAAAATTCATTCGATATGGATGACCTCCTTGAACAGATGAAACAAATCAGAAGAATGGGATCAATGAAGTCTATTCTCGGTATGCTTCCCGGTGTCAGCGATAAAATCAAGGATGCCGACATTGACGAAAGTCAGCTTGGAAAAATCGAGGCTATCATCACTTCAATGACAAAAGCCGAAAGGGCAAAGCCTTCAATTATCAATCCTTCACGCAAAAGAAGAATTGCAGCCGGTTCAGGTACTAAGGTTGAAGATGTCAACAGACTTCTCAAGCAGTTTGATCAGATGCAGAAAATGATGAAACAGTTTACCGGCAAGAGCAGTAAAATGAATCTCAAGAAGGCAAGAAAAAAGATTGCCGGAATGAATTTTGACAAAATGACAGGCAAGGGCGGAGGAAACTTACCATTCTGATTAATCTTATCAATAATGTTTTTGTTCTTCGTCATCACAAAACACCTAAAACGCTTATGGGTTGTTTCTGGTATATCATAGCAGTTGCTGTTCTGGCTGTCGGAATGAAAGCCGCAAAAAATGCCGAAGACAAAGAGACAGGCAGATTTATTAGCGCAGCTGTATGGCTACTCGCATTTCTGTTTATTATACTGAGTGCCTATGCTGATAATAACAAGTAGTTTTCAGAGGTGAAATGTGGAAACAATCATATTGGGTTTGTTAAGTATTGCATTTGGTGCTTTCAGCTTTTTCGGTGCAAAACAGCGATGGGGATTTTTCGTCAGAAGCGGAAAATACCGTTCCCTCGCAAGGTTATTCAGCGAAAATGGTGCAAGAATATTTTACATGGGACTCGGAATATTCATTACAGCAGTTGGATTATGTGCGGCACTGGGCAGTATATTCGGTTTGGATTTCTCGTGACCAAAAGTCACTTGAATATACATTTAATAATTTTTCGGAGGTGAATTTATAATGGCAGTTAAAATCAGACTCAGAAGAATGGGTGCTAAGAAGGCTCCTTTCTATCGTGTAGTAGTTGCTGATTCAAGATACCCAAGAGACGGAAGATTCGTTGAGGAAATCGGCTACTATGATCCAACTAAGAATCCTTCAGTTGTAAAGATCGATGCTGACAAGGCAAAGGACTGGATCGCTAAGGGTGCACAGCCTACAGATACAGTAAAGGTTATCCTTAAGAACGAGGGTATTCTTTAATTGTAAACACTTGCGGTGCGTAGGACAGGACACAAGCCTGACCTCGCATTCCGTCAGGTATACTATGGAGGAAACACATGAAAGATTTACTTTACGCTATAGCAGCAGGTCTCGTTGAAGACAAAACTGCTATTAAAATCGTTGAGGATGAACCTGATGAGGAAGGCGTTATCGTTTTCCATCTCTCAGTTGCTCCCGATGATATGGGCAGAGTAATTGGTAAACAGGGCAGAATCGCTAAGGCACTCAGAACTATCATGAGAGCCGGTGCTGCTAAAAAAGACCTCAAGGTTTCTGTAACCATTGAATAATATTCAAAAACCCGTCGTTTCTGACGGGTTTTTCTGTTAGCCACGGTAAATACCGTAAATACGTGCATTTTACGATGGAAATCAAGTTTTCTGTAAAATTTTTCAGCATAGATATTGACTTATTATCCTAAACGGAGTATAATATTTTATGTATACTATATATTGAATACACTATTTTATGGAGGTTATTAAAATGAGCAGAGTTTATAATTTCAGCGCAGGTCCTGCTGTTCTCCCTGAGGAAGTTCTCAAGGAATGTCAGGATGAAATGTTTGATTACAAGGGATGCGGTATGTCCGTTATGGAAATGTCACACCGTTCAAAGGTTTATGACACAATCATCAAGGAAGCTGAACAGGATCTTCGTGATCTTATGAATATCCCTGACAACTATAAGGTAATTTTCCTTCAGGGCGGTGCTTCACTTCTCTTCGCAGGTGTTCCTATGAACCTTATGAAGACAGGTAAGGCTGCTTACATAATCACAGGTCAGTGGGCTAAGAAGGCTTATCAGGAGGCTCAGATGTACGGTGAGGCTGTTGCTGTTGCTTCTTCTGCTGACAAGACATTCTCTTATATTCCTGATTGTTCTGATCTCGATATTCCAGAGGATGCAGACTACGTTTATATCTGTGAGAACAACACAATCTATGGTACAAAGTTCCCACAGCTTCCAAACACAAAGGGCAAGGAGCTCGTTGCTGACGTTTCTTCATGCTTCCTTTCAGAGCCTGTTGATGTAACAAAGTACGGCGTTATCTACGGTGGTGTACAGAAGAACGTTGGTCCTTCAGGCGTTCAGATTGTTATTGTTCGTGAAGACCTCATCGCTGACGGTCCTGCATTCAAGCAGACTCCTACAATGATGAACTGGAAGATTCAGTCTGATAACGATTCTCTCTACAACACACCTCCATGCTACGGTATCTACGTTTGCGGCAAGGTATTCAAGTGGATTAAGAAAATGGGCGGTCTTGAGGCTATGAAGGCTCACAATGAGAAGAAGGCTGCTATTCTTTACAATTTCCTCGACAACAGCAAACTTTTCAAAGCTACTGTTGAAGGTGCTGACAGATCTCTCATGAACGTTCCATTCATCACAGGCAACGCTGACCTTGATGCTAAGTTCGTTAAGGAGTCAAAGGAAGCAGGTTTTGAGAACCTCAAGGGCCACAGATCAGTTGGCGGTATGAGAGCTTCAATCTACAACGCTATGCCTATCGAAGGTGTTGAGGCACTCGTTGCATTCATGAAGAAGTTTGAGGAAGAGAATTCCTGAGAATAAATCTAACGGAATGAGGTAATGAAAATGTTTAATATTCAGACACTTAATAAAATCTCAGCTATCGGCACAGATATTTTCGACAAGACTCAGTACGCAGTTGCTGATGCTCCTGAGAATCCTGATGCTATCATGGTTCGTTCTGCTAAGATGCACGATATGACATTCGGTGACAAGCTCGTTGCTATTGCACGTGCAGGTGCAGGCGTAAACAATATTCCTGTTGAGCGCTGCGCACAGGAGGGTATCTGTGTATTCAATACTCCCGGTGCAAACTCAAACGCTGTTAAGGAGCTTGCTATCTGCGCACTTCTCCTTGCTTCAAGAAAAATCACAGAGGCTGCTGCATGGGCTGCTTCACTCAAGGGAACAGAAGATGCTCCTAAGACAGTTGAAGGCGGCAAGGCTAAGTTTGCAGGTCCTGAGCTTATGGGCAAGACTCTCGGTATCATCGGTCTCGGTGCTATCGGCGGTAAAATTGCAAATACAGCTATCGCTCTCGGCATGAAGGTTGTAGGATATGATCCTTTCCTTTCAGTAAACGCAGCACTCCAGCTTGATTCAAGCGTTAAGGTTGTTACAGATATCAACGATATCTACAAGTTAAGCGATTACATCTCAATTCACGTTCCATATCTTCCAAGCACAAAGAATACAATTGATGCTCCACAGATTGAAATGATGAAGGACGGTGTTCGCATCATCAACCTCGCAAGAGGCGAACTCATCAACTCACAGGCTGTAGTTGACGGAATCAAGGCAGGTAAGATTGCAAAGTACGTTACAGACTTTGCTGATGATATCGTTCTCGGTGAGGAAAATATCATTGTTCTCCCACACCTCGGTGCTTCAACTCCTGAGAGTGAAGATAACTGCGCTGTTATGGCCGCTGAAGAACTTATCGACTATCTTGAAAACGGTAACATCAGAAACAGTGTAAACTATCCTAACCTTTCAATGAACGCTGCCGGTACAAAGATTTGTGTTATCCACAAGAATGTACCTACAACAATTGCTTCAATCACAACTGTTGTCGGCAACGGCGGAATCAACATTGAGAATATGGCTAACGCAAGCAAGGGTGACTTTGCTTACACAATGCTCGATGTTACAGGTGAAGTTCCTGCATCTGTTGAAGGCGAAATCAACGCTGTTGACGGTGTAATCAGAGTAAGAGTTATTGAAAAGTAATTATCTTGTTTATTTCAGAGCTGCTGTATTTTTACAGCAGCTCTTTTTTATATCCGAAAGAGACAGCCACACCGAAATGATGTAAAATATACCGCCTGAAGCCGCTGAAATAAGTATTACAGTAAGATTTTCCGCCCCGTTTCTCAACGCAATATCCTTTGTCAGCCATGCCGCACCTCCGCACATTGCTCCTGAATATGCAACCGCCAATAATTTTGAATATTCAATTTTTATCTTCGCTGTGCAAATAAAAACTGCAAGTGATACTGTCAGAATCACTACATAACACAATGATGTTGAAACTGCCGCACCATCAATCCCCATGCGTGGTATAAAAATCATGTTTCCCGCAAGTTTAACCGCTGTACCCGTCAGCATTATTTTCAGCGGTGCAGACGCTTTTCCTATTGCCTGCAACATACTGAATACAGGAAACGAAAGACACAGACACACCATTCCTATCATCAGTATTCTAAGTGAATTTACACAGATGCTGACTTCATCGGGCTGACGGTAAAAAAGAAAATCAAGTATCTGCTCAGGAATTATCATGATTCCGACAGCGCAAGGGACTGAAATTACAGATGCAGTCAGCAATGCCTGTGAAGAACTCTGTTTAAGTCTGTTCATATCAGAATTCTCCCATGTCTCTGTTATTATCGGAAGTATACCTTTTCCAAGCATATTTGTTACAGAAGGAACGATATTGAACAATGTCAGCGCAATCCCGACATACGAACCATATACAAACTGAGGAAGTTCAGCTTCGGTTATCCCTTTCGGAAGAACAGTATTTTTCACCGATATCCAGCCGATTACCGTATACATATCAATCAGAGCAGTCAGATTTGTGACAACTGCACTTATTCCGACAGGCATCGCATTTCTCATTAGTTCAGCTATTATGTTTTTTCGCTTTTCAACATATTCCTCTCCTTTTAAATCTGTTTTATTCCTGTTAATTATACGCATAACTGCAAAATATACCATTGATGCGAATGTGGAAAGTGTAACTCCGAGAATGCCTGCCGCCGCAGGAATTGCCCTTGAATCTTTTATTTCAGGAATAAACTCCATTATTTCCATGCTGTGCCTGTCAGCATATACACAAAGAATCAGCCCCGAAACTGTTTTAACTCCTCCCTCTATTGCCTGGGAAACTGCTGTAGGATACATATTGCACATTCCCTCATAATACCCTCTTTCTGCCGCTGTGACACAACCGAAAAATACTGACGGTGCAATCATCAGGGCTGAAGGATAAACTTCATATCCTCCCGAAGAACATATACTGAATATCTTTGCTGTGAGAATCATTATGATACTTCCTGCAAGTCCGACTGCCGAGAAAATTATTAGTGCTGAAGAACGTATACGCTTTATATTTCTGTACATTCCGAATGCTCTGCTTTTTGCAGTCATTCTTGCTACTGCGGAAGAAAATCCCGTTACTGTAAGCGAATATATCGGCAAAAACAGGCTGTATGCACTGCTGAAATAACTCATTCCCACTCCACCGAGAATATTTGTCAGCGGAATTTTAAACAATGCCCCGAATATTTTTGCCACCACAACGGAAAACATAAGTATTATTGAACCTTTCAGAAAATTCTGTTTTTTCAACTATGAACACACCCTTACAACAGCTTTTTTATACAGATTTGTGATAAAAATATATTTTTCATAAAATTTTATGTTGCAAGATTCAAAAATATGTGGTATAATATTAATACATGATTAATCGGTGGTTTTCTCCGCCGACATTAATATTGTATTTTCAGAAAGGTCGGTTTTTAATGGAATATAAATTTTCCAATAAAGTCAGCAGTCTTAAAGCATCAGCTATAAGAGAAATTTTAAAATTTACTGCTGACCCCGAGGTTATCTCCTTTGCTGCCGGAAATCCCGCTCCCGAAGCTTTCCCGACAGAAAAAATCGCTGAAATTTCAGCAGAACTTCTCAGGGATGACCCGATACTTGCTTTGCAGTACAGCGTTACTGAGGGATATACTCCGCTCCGTAACTTCCTTAAAGAATGGCTCACCTCAAAAAACTGTTTCCATCCTGAATTCGATGACCTCATCGTAACATCAGGCGGTCAGCAGGCTAATGAACTTTCATGCAAGGTTCTTCTCAATGAAGGTGATACACTTCTTTGTGAATCTCCGAGCTTTATTGGTTCGCTTAACGCTTTCCGTTCATATAACGTAAACCTTGTCGGTGTTGATATGGATGAGGACGGTATTAACCTTGAAAAGCTTGAGGATGCACTCAGAACTCAGCCGAATGTAAAAATACTGTATGTTATTCCGAATTTTCAGAATCCTACAGGCAGAACAATGTCTCTCGAAAAGAGAAAGGCTGTTTATGAACTCGCTTGTAAATATGATTTCATAATTCTTGAGGACGATCCATACGGTGAACTCAGATTTGCCGGTGAATTCGTACCAAGTATCAAGAGTCTTGATACTGAGGGCAGAGTTATCTATTCAAGCACATTCTCCAAACTCATTTCAAGCGGATTCCGTACAGGCTTTGTTTCCGCTCCTGCTGAGATTATTCAGAAAATAGTTGTGTGCAAACAGGTTTCGGATGTTCATTCAAATATATGGGCTCAGGTTGTTTCACACCGTTTCATGACAACAGTTGATCGTGAAGCTCATTTTAAAAAGCTTCGTGATATATACAGAGAAAAATGCGATCTCATGTGCAGTTACATTGAAAACGGTTTCTCAAAGAAAATCAGTTACACCAAACCTGAAGGCGGTCTTTTTATATGGTGTACACTTCCGGATGACTGCGATATGAATGCATTTTGCAAAAAGGCTGTTCAGGAATACAAAATTGCTGTTGTTCCCGGCAATGCTTTCAGCATTGATGAAAACGAAATCAGCCACTCTATCAGACTTAATTACTCCACACCTACAAATGAACAGATTAAGACGGGCATGGAGATTCTCGCAAAAATGACGAGAGAAATGTTTGACTAAAACAATTTAAAATCGAAAGGAATTAATTATTATGGCACTTACAGAAAGATATCCGGTTACTCAGAAATACCTCATGACAAGAGGTCAGGCAATCAACTTCCCTGTTCAGTTTTTCCAGGGAAATTTCAAGAAGGATGACGTTTACGGAGTTGTAATCGACATTCCTATGCCTAACAACATTCTCACAACTATGGTATGCTTCATCAACGGTGCGGCTAACCTCTACTTCAACAACGGCGGCGAATACACAGGAGCTTCACAGAAATACAGAACTCTCGTTCAGGCTGCACACACACTTGTAGCAAACGCAGGTCAGCTTGTTCCTAAGAGCGAAAAGGTTAAGGCTTACGATATTCCTACAGGCAAGACAAACTTTGCTTACCTCCTCACAAAGAGCGGTATCCGCAAGGTTGTATTTGCTCCCGGTCTTATCCCTGAGTCAGAACCTGAAAAGCGTTCATTCTATGTTCTCTATCAGCGTGTTCTCAGCGAACTCAGAAGCTGTCAGCTCAAGGATGATGCTGAAAAGCGCAAGGCATTAAAGTAAGGAGTGAACCCTGATGTCAGATAAGAAACTCATATTCAGCGGTATTCAGCCGACAGGTACCTTTACTCTTGGAAACTATATCGGTGCAATACGCAACTGGGGACCTCTTCAGGATGAATACAACTGCATTTACTGCGTTGTAAATATGCACGCTATAACAGTAAAACAGGATCCGACAAAGCTCAGACAGAATACTCTGAATGCTTATGCTCTCCTTATGGCGTGTGGAATTGATCCTGAGAAGTCAATTCTCTTTATTCAGAGCCATGTAAAGACTCATGCGGAGCTTAACTGGCTTCTCGCCTGCAACACACAGTTTGGTGAGCTTTCAAGAATGACTCAGTTTAAGGATAAATCTCAGCGTCACGCTGATGATGTAAACTCCGGTCTTTTTACATACCCTGTTCTTATGGCTGCTGATATTCTCGCTTATAATGCAGATCTCGTTCCCGTAGGTGCAGATCAGAAACAGCATCTTGAACTCGCAAGAAATATCGCACAGAGATTCAATCAGCGTTACGGTGATTTCTTCACAGTTCCTGAGCCTTATATCCCTGAAGTAGGCGCAAAGGTTATGTCACTTCAGGAACCGACAAAGAAAATGTCCAAGTCCGACGAAAATCCGAATTCCTGCATCCTCATTCTTGATGATAAGGATACAATTATCCGTAAATTCAAGAGAGCTGTTACTGACAGCGAGGCTGAAATCGTTTATCGTGAGGGCAAGGACGGAATTAACAACCTTATGACTATCTATTCTTCTGTTACCGGCAAGGATTTTGCATCAATCGAATCTGAATTTGCAGGTAAGGGCTACGGTGATTTCAAAATTGCTGTCGGCGAGGCTGTTGCAGACCATCTTGAGCCTGTACGCAGTGAATTCGCAAGAATCAGTCAGGATAAGGCTTTCCTCAAGCAGTGCTACACAGAAGGTGCTGAAAAGGCTCTGAAGTATTCACAGAGAATCGTATCAAAGGCTTACCACAAGGTTGGTTTTGTTGACAGATAAATAATATGGGCGGCTTATGTCGCCCATATATTACGGATTTAAATAAATGTTAAAATTTACAAAAAATTCAGACCAATTGCTCTTATTTTTTCAAAATTCACAAAATTGTAAAAAATAGTTGCATTTTGGCTGAAATTAGAGTATTATTAAGGAGTGCTTTTTTCCAATGGTCGAATATCAGCAGAAAAATCGTTATACTATCGGTGATTTACTCGATATAGTAAGACTTCTCAGAGGAGAAGGAGGCTGTCCATGGGACATGGAGCAGACACATAAATCAATAAGAAATGATTTTCTCGAAGAAACCTGTGAAGTAATTGAGGCTATTGACCTTGAAGATACCGAACTTCTCGAAGAAGAACTCGGAGATGTTCTCCTTCAGGTGGTTTTCCACACGAGAATTGAGGAAGAAACAGGAAGCTTCACTTTTGACGATGTTTGCGACGGTATATGTAAAAAACTTATTATCCGTCATCCGCACGTTTTCGGTGAGGTTAAGGCTGATTCAACAGATCAGGTTCTTAAAAACTGGGATGCTATAAAAATGCAGACCAAAGGGCAGGAAACTTATACTGATACCCTTAACAGTGTTGCAAAGTCACTTCCCGCTCTTATGAGAGCGCAGAAGGTCGGCAAACGTGCTATGAGGGCAGGTATGGATTTCCGCTGTGCTGAGGATGCTGCTGCTTGTATCATCGCTGAAAAATCAGAACTTGACAAAGCTGTTGCAAATGGTGACAGAGCAAACATTGAGGAAGAAATCGGTGACCTTCTTTTTGCCTGTGTCAACACAGCAAGACATCTCGGAATTGATGCTGAACTTGCTCTCAAAGCCTCAACAGACAAATTCATAAAGCGTTTTTCTGTTACGGAAGAACTTGTGAAAACTGATAATATCGACATGAAGAATCTTCCCATAGAAGAACTTGATGTTTACTGGGATAAAGCAAAAAAAATCATAAACTCGGAGGAAAAAAACAATGACTAAAACAGAACTCATCAATGTTATCGCTGACAAGGCAGGATGCACAAAGAAGGATGCCGCTGCTGCTGTTGAAGCTACATTTTCAGCTATTCAGGAATCACTCAAAGCCGGTGAGAAAGTTGCTATCACAGGATTCGGTACTTTCGAGGTTCGTGAGAGAGCTGAAAAGAACTGCATAAATCCAAAGACAAAGGAAAAGACTGTTTGCCCTGCTTGTAAAGCACCTGCATTCAAACCCGGAAGAACTCTCAAAGAGGCTGTAAACAAGTAATTATACAGGGACAGACCGTTGTTGGTCTGTCCCTTTGATTCTGAATTAAGGAGATTGTAAAATGAGACTGGATAAATATCTTAAAGTCACACGACTTATAAAAAGACGTACAGTTGCAAATGAAGCGTGTGATGCTGAGAAAGTAACCGTAAACGGAAAAGTTGCAAGAGCCTCATACGATGTAAAGGTCGGTGACATAATCGAAATCAACATGGGAAACCGTCCACTCAAAGTTAAGGTTCTCAATGTTACAGAACACGCAACAAAAGAAAATGCGGCAGATAACTATACTGTTGTTGAATAATATAAAACTTAAAGGACTTCCCTGTTTCGGGAAGCCCTTTTTATTACTTTGTATTATGTATATCCCAGCGGAAATTAACCAGTTTTGACGCCTTTGTTTTATCAAGCATATTGTTGTTTTCAAGCTTATCAAGATCAAGATAACGGTAATTTGTCTTTTCTTCCTTATTGCCACCGAAAATTCCCTTTATCTTTGAAAATGCGCCGCCTGCTCCCTTTTCCTGAACGACACCTATGTGGTGATTTTCCCTCATGAAACTGATAATGTCAGCCGCCTTTATAAGTTCCTTGTCTCCTATGTTGTATACACCCTCGTATGACATATCATCTGCATTCTGAACAAAACAAAGAATAAAATCAACAAGGTTATGAACACAGCACATCTGAAATCCGTACTGACCTTTTCCACGAACGAACAAACCTCCGTCTTTCGGATCAGTAAGCTTTGCAACAAGATTATCAGTATAGTTAAGTGTATATACAGGCGCAGTCCTTGCGATACACACCATTACATTCTTGTGGTGCTGTTTTTCTGTTATAAGAGCCTTTTCAGAGGCGTATTTAAGCATCGCATAATTTGTTATCGGCTTTAAATCGTCGCTCTCTCTTATCGGTTCACGAGTTTTCGGGAACTCATAAACCTGATCTGTGCTGATAAGAATTACTTTTCCTGCAAAAGAACGCAGATTATTCTCCTGCATTGCGTAACGGTATATGAACTTGTCACAAGCTGCCGACTCTTTCAGTTCCTTCTCTGTAACAACAGGTCCGAAGTCATTGTCAACAGTACAAGCGGCATGAATCAATACATCAATTTTTGTATTATCGAATATATCACCAAGTGTATTTTTATCAGTCGGCGCACATTCGACAAAGGTATAGTGAAGCTTTCCTGTATTGTAATTACATTCTTCTCTGTCAACAGCGATTACTTCACAGCCCTTTTTCAGCAATCCGGAACAAATGTATCTGCCTATAATTCCACATCCGCCGGTTACAAGAACTTTAAGCATTTGATATACTCTCCTTTATAAATTTCCTGCATCTATTGTTATATTATATCATACTTTATGTCTTTTTTAAACTGTTATTGATTTGAAAATATTATTCAAACGATGATAATGCTTAACCTAACGTATTTGTTGTTGAAATAGTATGATATGAGGTAGTTGTAACAGGTGCCATAAGAACCTTTCCTGTTCCTCTGTACACGTTTACAAGTCCTTCACCGCTTACAGCTGAACCAACAAGTGATCTTGCTGATTTTTCAACAGTAAAATCAAGGCTTGACGACCAGCATACTGCCATATTTCCATCTATTTTAAGTTCATCATTATTAAGCTGAATTTCAATAAGTTCAGAAATAGGAACATTGCTTTCGAGTACAGCCACACCGCTTCCGCTCAATGTGAGATTGAATAATCCTTCTCCTCCGAATACAGCAGATGAGAGGTTTCTTCTTGCGGTAACTGACTGATTTACAGTTCCGTCACAGGCGATAAACATTCCATCCTCAATTACAAGTCCTGAACCCCATTCAGACACATCCTGCAATATGATATGTTTATATGTAGGCTCAAGAACAAGTATGCCTCTGCCCTTATATTCAGGCTTTACAGCACTTTCCTTTGTTGCCGCACCCTTGAGCACCTTACCCATGAAGTCTCCGACACCCTTGACATTTGTTGACGATATAACCGCTCCTGCTGTCCACTGCATTGCTCCTGCCTGAATAACAGTTGAATTTCCGCCGTTAAGGCTGACAACAACCTGTCTGCGTCTGACACCCATTTTGCTCATATAATACTCGTTGTGTGCGTTGTATGAGTTTACGCTCATATCCCTGTCGTATTCGAGTACGCTGTAATTACCAAGTGAATCGACAATATGTCTGTTTTCATTTTCAAGATTTATAACTTTCATTTTTTTACCCCTTCTTTAATCAATCACCGGAACTCTCATTCACTTCATCAATATAATTCTGTACTGTTGAATATATTGAATCGTATGTCTCATTCCACGGTGTTCCTCTTACAGTATTTCTCAGACTTGTATCAAGTACTTCAGCACAGTCGTTTGAAACGCCCTTTGTAAGGTCTATTATCGGATTTTCAAATGCAAGTCTCTGCATTTCATGCTGCATTTCAAGCATCTCATCTGTCCATCCATAGTCTTTCATGAACTGTTCGTCACCAATTCTTATTGTATCTTCATCCTGAATTGCAAAACGTTTGCATTCAAGGAACTTTGCAACACCTTCGGGATTTGATCCGCCCTTTACAAAGCAATAAGACTCCATATTTACAGGAATGTAATACTCATCAGCTTCGGGATCTTTCGGCATAGGAACAAAGAACGCATCCTCACCATATATTTCCTTCCAGCGTGATGATTCATAATAAAGTTCATAAAGTCCTACAGGGTAGAAAAGAAGTTTTCCTTCGCCTATGTATTCGGGGTGTTCTGTCCATCCATAGTCACCCACACCTATTGCAATACAATTCTCATTGTAAAGCTGATACATCCAGTTCTGAACTCTCTCCATTGCGGGACTTCCTATATTGCTGACCAGCTTTCCGTTCTCAATTCCGACAGCAGGAACTCCGGTTGTATTGATAAGACCGTTTTCAAACCACCAGCCGTCAATTCCGTAATGCTGATTTTCAGTATCAACAAAACTTTTCAGCATATCCTCAAATGCATTCCAGTCCCATTCCCCTCTTTTGTAGAGTTCAGCAGGATCTGTAAGTCCGGCTTCCTGAACGGTCTTTCTGTTATAAATGCATCCGACAGCATCACCTACGGGGCGCATTACTACAAGATAATGCTGACCATTCCATAAGAAGCTGTCGTTGATTTCCTTAACATCCTCCCAGACAGGCTTTGAGAAGTCAATATAATCATCAACAGGCGCAAACATACCTTTTACCGCACCTTTAGGGAAAGCATCTCCGTCTCCACCATAGAAGAAATCAATCCCCTCTCCGCTGTTTATGGATTCTGCAAGTTTCTCATAGCGATCTCCCCAATCGCACTGAATCCACTCTATTTTTCCTCCGTATTTTTCTTCAAACACAACAAGTTCAGTTGGTTTGTTTTTTCCTGAAGAATCCGGATTTATGTCCCAGTTGGCAAGCCACTTTATCGTCTTGTTTTCAAGTTCAGTATCATCAAGCAAATCTGTATTTGATGCCGCCTGATTAACTTCATTTCTGATTTCAGTATCAACATCCTTGTCAGCGTATGGATTGGAAGACTCTCCTCCCGAACCACATGAAACTAAAGACATTGAAACAGCAGTAAAAAGAAATGCCGAGATAAAAGCTTTAGTTTTTTTCATTGATAAAAACTCCTTCGCAACATATATTACCCATTTTAAACAAAATCATTCCCATATATATTTATTATTATAACATTTTTTATACTTTAATGTCAATATCCATTTTTAATATAAATACAGATAATTTATAGTTATATTGTCAAAACCTGTGAAGGCATCATATCAATCATCAGAAATGGCATCCACCGCCGCCTGAAAACGCACAGTTTCCACGCAGAGTACATCCTGCACAACCTTTTTTTATCTCATCCGAAGGGGGGAAATCTGATATTCCTATTATTGCCGATACCGATTTTGACGGTATCATCAGACAGCTTTCTGTAACAGTCAGCCCTATTCTTCTCTGTGCATTAAGCACAGTAAGAAGATCTTTCTGTATTGTCAGCGGTAAATCTCCATACCCAGGGCTGAATCTCCATGTTCTGTATTTTACCTCAGTTTCACTGAAAATCAGTTCCTCGATTTTTCCGCATAACTGTTCTATTGCCGCACTGCAAAGACAGTCAACTGCAAGAGAACCTGCAACATCTGTTACTGCTGTCTGCCTTATAAGCTTATCAGCCTCCGCTGATACAGTAGCCGCAAATACTATCGCCCTTTTACATCCTTTCAGATGCTTTTTTATATCATTGCCTGTCAACAGTATTTCAAGTGCTGACAGATATACTCCATTTTCACGAAATTCAATCCCTGAATCACGATACACAAAATTCGGACGGAGTTTTTCACGCACTATTGGTTCGTAATGGTCGAGGAGATCCTTAACTGCATTGTCGGGTTCGCCTCTTACTCCCATATACCTCGCCGCTTCGGATTTATCAATGGGATCAAGTTCTATCATACGCCGATTATTCCCGAAACAGCTTCGCTTATTTTCTTTGCAACATAGGGGTTATTCATCGTATAAAGATGAATTCCGTCAACGCCTGATGCCGCAAGGTCAACCATCTGATTTACTGCGTATGCAATTCCCGCATCTCTCAAAGCTTCGGGATTATGCTCGTATTTCTGCATAATCTTTACGAATTTCTGAGGGAGACTTGCTCCGCAGGTTGTAACCATTCTCTCAATCTGATTCTTGTTGACAACAGGCATAATACCTGCCTCAACAGGAACATCTATTCCCTTTTGACGGACTTTATTCATAAATTCATAGAAATAACCGTTGTCAAAGAAAAGCTGTGAAATAAGATGGTCTGCACCTGTTTCAACCTTGATTCTGAGATTCTCAATATCCTCATCAAGCGTATCTGAATCAGGATGACCTTCGGGATAACAAGCTGCAGCTATATCAAAATCACCGAGAGTATTAAGATACGATATCAGGTCACTCGCATGAAGGAACTCCCTTTTCGGCTCAATTTCAGGGTTGATATCGCCTCTGAGCGCAAGGATATTTTCAATTCCTCTGCTTTTTATCTCCTCGACTGTCTCTCTTATTTCATCCATTGTATAATTGATACATGGGAGATGAATCATAGGTGTAACTCCGTATTCCATAACCTTTGATGCTACGTCGAGGGCAAGGCTGTTATTCGAGCTTCCGCCTGCGCTGAATGTTACGCTGATGAAATCGGGGTTAAGCCCACGAAGTTCATCAAGTGTACGATAAATTACATCAATTGAACTTGTCTTTTTCGGAGGAAAAACCTCGAATGAAAAAACTGTTTTTTTATTGAATATTTCTCTTACTTTCATTTTATCACTCTCTTTACATACTATTTTTATAGGTTTATTTTGTTGTCAATAAGCCACTTTAAAAAGTGGCTTATGATTAATCAATACTCCAGTCAATCGGTTCAATTCCTTTTGCTGTAAGGAAATTGTTTGCCTGTGAAAAGTGTCTGCATCCGAAAAAACCGTTATACGCTGAAAGCGGACTCGGATGTGCAGATGTCAGAATCAGATGGTTATTATTCGTGATATACTGTTTTTTCGCCTTTGCATCAGCACCCCACAACATGAAAACCATAGGTGTTTCACGTTCATTCAGCTTTTTAATTACCTCTGTTGTGAAATTTTCCCAGCCGAGTCCACGATGACTTCGTGCCTGATTTGCACGAACTGTAAGAACTGAATTGAGAAGCAATACGCCACTTTCCGCCCACTTCGTCAGTTCACCATGCTTGCCAAGATTGTCCGTTCCGATATCATCCCTGATTTCCTTGAATATATTTACAAGAGACGGAGGCGGAACAATTCCTTTTTTAACAGAAAAACTCAGACCATGTGCCTGTCCGATGCCATGATAAGGATCCTGTCCGATAATAACACACTTTACATCACTGTATGATGTGTATTTCAGCGCATTGAAAATATCATACATATTCGGAAAAATCTGCTGTGTCCGATACTCGTTAATCAATTTTTTTCTAAGTGTGAGATAGTATTCCTTGTCAAATTCACCATCAAGAACCGCATCCCACTCATTTCCGATATTAACCATAATACCTCCGATTAAATAAGAACTTGCCCCCATAGAACCGTACACAGATTTGGAAGAAATACACCGAAAAGCTGTCTACATTCACTATGAGAACAAGTTCTGCACTTACGGCATAGCCGCCTGTTAACTGTTATACACAATGTCCTCGTAATACTTGAATTTTACAAGCACATTTCTGCGGTATGTAAGCGAACCCTGCTGATTGAAAGGGATTTTGTCATAGGCATCACGTGAACATTGAATCTTAATTTTCTTTCCCTTTCTCGTAACAAACAAGAGTTCATAATATTCATCAACAAGTTTCGATTGTCCTGTACTTTCAATGATTCTGAGTCGGTCATCACTTTTCTGAATCAGAGTTGCCATTTCAACCATAGATTCAGGAGATTTACGAACATCCTCCTCAACAGCATCAATCTGCGGTATCCTCTGGGGACGCTCTGTGGTTTTCTTTTCACGTACAGGAAGACGGAATTTATTTTCCCTCTCAACAGGTTCAGGAATGAAATTTCTGAACGACTTGCGGTTGCTTACGGGATTCTCTTTTTCCTCGTCGGAATCTTTCTCATCAAGGAGTGAATTTATAAATAATCTGAATCTGCTGTTACTGCTGAAAAATAAAATAATCAGTATGAGAACAAATGCAATTCCGCCAAGCAGAACCAGTAAATTTCTTAACTGAGGAGTCATTTATTTTTATCCTTTCCATAATTTTTTTGTCTTAACTAAGACACTTTCCGATAATTTTCATACTATTATATTATAGTATATTTCAATTTATTTTGCAAGATATAATTGCAAAATTCCAATAAATGTGCTATAATATTGTAAAAATAAAGGAGGATTCTATGCAAAAAATACTTGGATTTATGCGAAAAGCCATTAAAGAATATGACATGATTCAAAATGGTGACAAAATTGCTGTCGGCATATCAGGAGGAAAGGACTCTCTTATTACTCTTTACGGTCTTGTTATGCTGAAAAAATTTATCGGGATTGATTTTGAAGTCGGCGGAATTACGATTGACAACGGATTCAATGGCAGACAGGGAGATTTTTCTTCCGTTGAAAAATTCTGTGATGAGCTTGGTGTTAAGTACGATATTATCAGAACACAGATTGGTGAAATCGTTTTTGACATAAGAAAAGAGCCGAATCCATGTAGTTTGTGTGCGAGAATGAGGCGTGGTGCTTTGCATAATTCTGCTCATGAACTTGGCTATAATAAGATTGCCCTCGGGCATAACAAAGATGACGTAATCGAAACTTTTATGATGAATCTGTTTACTGAGGGAAGAATCGGCTGTTTTTCGCCTGTAATGACATATCCTGAAAAGGATATCGAAATAATACGACCTCTTGTTTTTACTCCCGAAAAGAATATTAAACACGTCGCAAAAATCAATGAATTTCCTGTTGTTAAATCTTCTTGCCCTGCTGATGGTCATACTAACCGAGAGGAAATGAAAACATTTCTTAGAGATATGGAACGTAAAGACCATGGATTTAAAGACAGAATTTTCGGTGCTGTTCAGCGTTCTGAAATTGATAACTGGAAAAAGAAAGACTCTCCGTAAGGAGAGCCTTTTTATTATCGTTCAAGAGGACTAATTAATTAGTCTTCCTTCTTTCTGAGTGCGAATGCTGTACCAACAGCGATTGCAAGACCAGCAGCAGCAACGCCTACGCCAGCAACACCTGTCTTAGGTGAATCTGTCTTAGATGATGAAGAACCACCCTTGCTTGATGAAGAGCTTGATGAGCCGCCCTTACCTGTTGATGTTGATGAAGATGATGAAGCAGCACCTGATGTTGATGTTGAAGATGTAGCTGATGTTGATGTTGATGTTGTTGTTGAAGTTGTAGAAGATGTTGTAGTAGTAGTTGTTGTTGTTGTTGTAGTTGTTGTTGTAGTAGTAGTTGTTGTTGTTGTAGATGTAGATGTTGATGATGTAGCACCCTCAATAGCAATGTAACCATCAATACCTGTACCATCGTACTTCTCAAGTGCAGCACAAGCAGCCATGTCAGCAGAATTGATTGTGATTGGGTTGCCGTTTTCCTTGTCATAGATACCCTTTGTGAAGAGGTAACCTTCCATAGCCAGGTTATTTCTCTGAGCATCAAGGAACATATCTGATGTTGAACCAGCTATCTTGTAGATGATATCGATTGGATATACATCACCAGCTTTAGCGTCAGCTGGAAGAGTTACGTCAAATGTCCAAAGAATACCGTCCATACCGTAGTCGCCAGAAGCAGCAGATGAAGCGAAGAAACCGTCCATTCCATCTGGGCAGTTGCTCTTAGCATCTACCTGAATCTTTGATCCTTCGAGGTAATCACCAGCAGGACCCTTCTTAATGTTTGGCTGTCCTACAGGGTTCTTACCGATTGTGAGTCTCTCATCGTAGTATACGTGAATACCAGATGAAGCGTACTTGAGGTTAGCACCGTCAACTGAAATCTCAATTGTCTGAGTTGAATTAGCAGCACCCTCTGCCTTGATAACCTTCTGTGTTACTGACATTACAGGCTTAACTGTTGCACCTGCGATCTCAGCTTCTGTGAGCTTCTCATATGGGTTTGCAAAAGCAGAAATTGAAGTTGCTGATACAGCAACTGCTGCCATAGCGAGAACTGAAGCGAACTTCTTTAAATTATTCTTCTTCATTGTAAATATTTCCTTTCAGATAAATAAATGATTTATTATTCAGTTCGGTGCTGTGCATTTCAGCACCGAACCACTTAACTTGATTTTAATTAGTTGAGGTAAGCACCTGGTGTTTTATCCCAGATTTCCTTACCGTCTACTGTGCCCTCTTCCATAGTACTGAGGAGTGCATAGTGGCTAAGGATTGATGAAGCGTCATCAGCCTGAATTGATCTCTCAGCCTTAACCCTCTTCCAGTTATCAGCATCAGCAAGAGTATCAGATGTTACGTCAGCAAGGAATGCTGCGAAATCATCGAGGATTTCCTCTGCTGGATTTCCGCCATTCTCCTTAACTAACTTGAGAGCAACTGAGTTTGTAGCAAACCATGTTTCCTCTGGCTTTTCACCTGTTTGAATGTTAGCGTAGTAAGTAAGTACGTCTGATGCGTCACCAGCATCTACCTTGTTATCAAGGTTAGCGTCACCTCTTACGCCGATGTAAGCTGTTACTGAAGCATTTGCGCCTGAAACAAGCTTGATTGGCTCGCCAGCCTTAGCAATTGTGATGTCTCCATCAACGATATCCTGAGTTGCAATAAGAGCAACCTGATATGCGAATGAATTATTGTTCTCTACTACTGTATTTGCAGGTGTAGCATCACCGAAGCTTACAATACCCATAAGGTCAACTTCGTTGTCACCCTTTGTGATAACTTCACTTCCGAGGAATGTACCATCTACTGCATCATAAATGAGCTTCATTTCGTCAATGCTGTAGAATACCTTGATAATCTGATCCTTGTTGAACTCTGTAGCGTAGTTGATGTAGAAACCAGGTGTGCTCTCTACTCTTACGTTTACAGCTGTTGTAACAACAACTCTTGTACCGTTTTCAACATTATCTGTTGTTGTAGCTGTTGTTGTTTCTGTGTCAGAACCTGTAGCTGTTGTCTCAGTACCTGTTGCTGTTTCTGTGTCAGAACCAGTAACTGTTGTTACAGTACCTGTCTCAGTATTTGTATCTGTGTCTGTGTCTGTATCAGAACCAGTAACTGTTGTAACAGTTGTCTGTGTTGTCTGTGTTGTAGATGTAGTAGTTGCTGTTGTCTCTGCAACTACAATTCTCTTGTATGTAAGGCTTGCACTTGCTGTACCGTCAGCAATGTTTGCATAATCAGCTTCAATCTCAAACTGCTTGTATGATTCTGAAACCTCATATCCCTTGCCAGCGAAGTATGTAGCAACTTCGGCAGCCTCGTCATCTGCATACTTAGCTGTGATATTTGAAGTTCCCTCAGCTGTATCAACTACGATTGAGTAAAGTGAATCAACGAATGCACCGAGCTCATCAGCTGTGAAGTCGATTGTGTAACCGTTTCCGTTCTTTGCAATAAAGTTTACAAGACTATTGTATACTCTGTCAGTATACTTGCTATCAGCAGCTTCTGAACCGCTTGTAGGAATCTTGTCCTTATTGTTCTTGTAGTATCTGAATGAAGCAAGCTTTGTCTCTTCAAGTCTTGACTGAATCTTCTCAACTACTTCCTGTACGTTATCGCCTGTTGTTACACCGCTGTAAGAAAGAACCTTTGTGAGGTATGTCTTAGCATCCTCAACGTAACCGAGCCAACGCTCCATGTCCTTATCAACTGTGTTGAAAGCATCATTAAGATCGAGTACGCTCTCATACTTCTTAATTTCAGCCTTTACAGCATCTTCAATTGCCTTAACCTGAGCAACTACGTAATCAACAGCCTTAAGACCGTTGTATACTGTGCCATCGTTTGCTGTGAATGAAGCCTGAACTGAAACTTCACCGTTTGAAGCGAGCTTATTGATATCAACAACGATTGTTGCTGTACCAGCAATCTCGATACCCTCATAAGGTGTCTTATCCTTGAGCTCTGGAATACCATACTTGTCAGCAACTTTGTTAAGTCCCTTACCAAAGCCTTCCATAGTATCGCCAAGGATTACATCACTGAGATCATCTACAGGAGCTGTTACTGTAATCTTGCCATCAGCAATCTTGTAAGTAACTTCGCCAACCTTTTCAAGACAAGCCTTAAGAGTTTCAACGTGTATGCCACCCTGAACCTTCTGAGCCTGCTTAACAATATTCTCGAAAGCAGCTGTAGTATCTACAACGCCCTCTGGCTTAACATTGTTAATCATCTGTGATACAACTGCATCCCAGTTTGAATAAGTTACGAATGTACCGTCTTCCTGAAGCACATAGCCAGGAACAACCTCATCCTCAAAATAATTTCCCTGTGGTTCAATATAGAGAAGACCGTTGTCACCAGTAAGCTTGATGTTATCTGTAAGCTGTAAAGCAACATTTGATTCTTCTGTAACTGAAAGAGCAGTATCCTTAACTGAAATTGCATTTGCAACAGCAAGGCACTGTGTGAGAGCAACAGGAACTGCAGATACAGCAGCGAACGCTCTCATGAATAATGACTTCTTCATTGTTCTATACCTCTCTAACATAAAATTTACTCCGTACCTGCCATATATCACTACATCTCAGTACCGAGTTTAATTTCCAATTACCCTAATTTCATTGGAAATTTATAAATACATTTTATCACACTAATTCCAATAAGTCAAGAAAAACAGCACATTTTCCTCAAAAATAATCATATTATTATTTTCAAGTTTTTGTACGTATTTCACAATATAATTGTCTGTAACATGACGAAATATCCCTCTGAAACACGTATAATACAGCTTTTTTAACTCATTTTTTCAGTGCAGTCATATTTTATGTGATAAATTATATCATTTTTGCACAAATTTGTCAAGTGGTAAATTAAAGAAAAAGACCGAACCCGCAGGTCCGGCCTTTTTTTAATTAGTTAAGTATTCCTTCAAGTGAATCGTTCATCTGTTCCTGTCTTGATGGTAATACTGTATTCCATCCCTCATTAGCGTCGAATGGACCGAGTTCAGGATCGTGTGTACTTGCCATTGCGTAGAATGCAAGGATTGTTGATGCGTCAGCAGCATCGAGTTCTCTGTCGACCTTGCGAGTCTTCCAGTTATCCTCTGAATATACATCCTTATCTACGTCAGCAAGGAATGCTGCGAGCTGATCGAGTTCGAAATTCTTGTTAACAATTTCTACGTTATCCGGAGAAATTCTAACATCATCCTTAGACTCGTCTGCTCCTATTGTAGAAGCGTTTGCGTAGAATGAAAGTGTGCTTGATGCATCACCTGCGTCAACTACATTATCAAGGTTAGCGTCACCCTTTACACCAATGTATGCTGTAAACTGTACCGGCTTACCATCTTCATAGTAAAGCTGATCGCCGTTGTAGAGTACATTGATGAGGTATTCACACATTGCTGAACCGTCTGTTACAACTTCAACGTATGTTCCCTGTGGGTTGTTTGCCTTATTATCGTTAGCTGATTCAAATGTGATCTTGCTTAAATCAAGTTCAATCTTTGCATCGCCGTCTTCGTTCTTTGACCAGAGTTCAATTGTACCCTCGTCATCACCTTCACCACGAACGTGTTTCTTAGTGTACTCTCTTGGATCATGATTGAAGTAGAAACCATTTACTGTTGTACCCTTAGCATAAATTGTTGCTGCAGGTGTAACACTGCCTGTAGTTTCTGAACCTGATGTTTCAGTAGATGTTGTTACTGTAGCAGTTGTCTCAGTCTCTGTTGCAGATGCTGTTGTTTCTGTTGCAGTTGTTTCTGTTGTTGTTACAGTTGTCTCAGTTACTGTAGTAGTTGTTGTTGTATCCTCGATGATGATTGCACCATTCTTGAATACTACGAGTGATGAGTAATCAGCTCCGTCAGGACCTGCTGCAAAGAAGTACTCTGCAATGTCAGCAAATTCAACTGGGAATACATCTCCCGGCTGTGCATCTTCAGGAACCTTGTACTTGAGTGTGAATACTACTTCACCGTCTTCTGTGTAAGTAGCTGCACCTGTGCCATTTACAAATGCGAATTCATTTGTTTCAGGGTTAAATGTGAGCTTGCAACCGTAAGGACTACCATCTGCACCGATAAGCTCTACTCCTGTTGGAACGATCTTAACCTGTGCACCTGAAATATTTATCATATTATCTTCAGGATCCTCAACTGTAATCTTAAGCTCAACTTCGTCACCTGGCTTAGCTGTCTTAGTTTCGATTACCCAACGGATACCATCATCTGGAATTCCACCAAACGGATCTCTCTCATCCGGTGTAGTAGTTGTTGTACCTGTTGTAGCTGTTGTTGATGCTGTTGTAGCACTCTCTGTAGCTGTAGATGATGCTGTTGTAGCACTTGCTGTTGAAGATGCTGTTGTAGCACTTGCTGTTGAAGATGCTGTTGTTGCACTCTCTGTAGCTGTAGATGATGCTGTTGTAGCACTCTCTGTAGCTGTAGATGATGCTGTTGTAGCACTCTCTGTAGCTGTAGATGATGCTGTTGTTGCACTCTCTGTAGCTGTAGATGATGCTGTTGTTGCACTCTCTGTAGCTGTAGCTGATGCTGTTGTTACAGTAGTTGCTGTTGTTGAAGTTGTTGTTGTCTGCTCAGTTGTAGTTGTCTTTGCAAGTACGTTGATTGAACCTGCAACTACAACGATGTTCTTTGTGATGTCAAGTCCATTTGCATCTGAAACATTGAGATCTGTGATAGTTACAGGATACTTGCCGGGAGCTGTATCTTCGCCAACAGTAAAGGTAAATGTTGCAACCTTTGCACCGTCAGGAGCTACAACGCCACTGCCATCGTTACCGAATGCGTATTCTGCACCGTTTACAGCGTCAATTGTCTTTCCGTATGCATCTGTTCCCTCAACACCTGTGAGAACGATTGTTTCTCCGTTCTTTGATACGATGAACTGTGCACCTGATACTTCAAGGTTTGAACCGTTTGGATCTGATACAACCATAGTTACTGTTACTGTTTCACCAGGATAACAATCTACGTTGTCAAGAACCCATGCGATAGCACCGCTCTGTACCTGAACAGATGTAGTAGTTGTTGTTGTCTGTGTATCTACAGGAGCTGATGCAGTAGTAGTTGTTGTCTTGTCAGTTTCTGTAGCTGTTGACTCTGTTGTGCTTGGAACTTCAACAATGATTGCACCGTTGAACTTCATTACATTATTTGTAATGTCAGAACCGTTTGCATCTGATACGAAGAATCCATCACCGAATGTTACAGGATATGTTCCTGGTTCACAATTCTCAGGTACCTTATAAGTAAGTGTGAGAACTGTTGCTCCGTCCTTAGCAGCGATACCGCCGACTGGTGAAGCAAATGCAAATTCCTTTGTATCAACATTGCTGAATACGTTTGCTGTATAAGCGTCTGAATTATCAGAACCTGATACCAATGAGATTGGTGTCTTTGCATCGATTGCGAACTGAGCACCACCAATTACAAGTGCTGCATTGTTTGAATCAATTACAACCACTTCAAGTGTTACCTCGTCGCCAGGCTTAGCAGTCTTTGTTCCGATCTGCCATGCAATAGCACCGTTCTGAATTGTTACCTGTGTTCCTGTTGATGTTACAGCAGTTGTAGATGTTGTTGTAGCACTCTCTGTTGCTGTAGATGATGCTGTTGTAGCACTCTCTGTTGCTGTAGATGATGCTGTTGTAGCACTCTCTGTAGCTGTTGAAGATGCTGTTGTAGCACTCTCTGTAGCTGTTGAAGATGCTGTTGTTGCACTCTCTGTTACTGTTGTAGCAGTAGTTGATGTTGTTGTAGCAGTAGTTGATGTTGTTGTAGCAGTAGTTGATGTTGTTGTAGTTTCAGGAATAATGATAGCACCGTTAACAAATTCGATGTTAGAAGTAATATCTCTTCCGAGTGTATCACTTACAAACTGATCAATCCACTCAACAGGATATCTTCCTGGCTCAACATCTGCAGGTACTTCGAATGTAAGTGAAATTACATAAGTACCATTTGTTGCTGCTATGCCCTTACCAGTTTCCTCAGCGAATGCATACTCGTTTGTGTCAGTATTATAAGTAATCTTTGCACTATATGCTGCTGAAGTATCGTTAGCCTTTGCTCCTCCAAACGGACTCTCAGCCTTGATGCCGAACTGAGCACCTGCAACAGGAATACTGTCGTCATCAACTGTTACAACTACGTCGAGAGTTACAGGTTCACCAGGAGTTGCTTCCTTCTCAGGAATTGTCCATGTAGCCTTACCTGTTGTTGCATCTTCCTCAACAACCTTGATGTAACCGTTTGTGAGTTTAACCTGTGATGTAATATCAAGACCGTTTGCATCGCTGATGAATGCATCCTCACCCCAGTTTACAGGATATGTTCCTGCTTTTGTACCAAGTGGTACTACGTATGTGAGTGTAAGAACTGTATCTCCTTCGTCAGCCTTGATGCCTTCGCCCTTGACTTCGCCAAATGCGAATTCCATTGTCTTTTCGTTCTTAACGATATCTGACTTGTAAGCATCTGTCTTGTCACTTGAACCATCGTATGTAACCTTATCAGATGCAACGATGCTGAACTGTGCTCCTGCTACTGCAAGAGTTGAATTCTTAACAGTTACGTTCATTGTAACTGTATCGCCAGGCTTAGCTGTTTCCTGTGGAATTATCCACTCAACTTCGCCCTCAGCAGCGTCTTCCTTGACAATCTCGATGTAACCATCTGTGAGAGTGATCTTTGAAGTAATGTCGTTACCGTTTGTATCACTGATGAATGCGTTTTCGCCCCACTTTACAGGATACTTTGTACCAGCTGCTGCATCCTTTGGTACATTTACTGTGAATTCAAGTACTGTACCACCGTTTGCTGCTACTAC